>NZ_JBVJBP010000014.1:57242-148941 GCF_055589465.1 Streptomyces sp. NPDC041940 | reverse complement strand
CGAAGCCACCGCGCCCCAGGCCGACATGACCGGTGCTCAGGCCCAGGCGATCAGGCCGCAGGCCGATACGCCCACGCCGCAGGCCGAGACCCCCGCGCCTCAGGCCGAGGGGAACCCGGCCGAGACCGAGGTGCCCGGGAACATGGCGGCCCAGCTCGCGGAGCTCGCCGAGCGGCGCGGGTGGAACGGGCGGACCGCCTTTCACCAGGGGCACCGGGCCTGGACCCACGGGGAGGTGCACGACCTCGCGGCCCGTGCGGCCACCGTGCTCGCGGAGCACGGGGTGCGCCCCGGGGACCGTGTGCTGCTGGCGCTGCCCGACTCCCTCGCCTGGGTGACGGCGTTCCTCGCCACCGCCCGGCTCGGCGCCGTGGCGGTCCTGGTCAATCCCGAACTCCCCGCGGCCGACCACGTGTTCCTGGCCGAGGACACCGGGGCCCTGCTGTGTGTGACGGGCCCGGGCCTGGAGGAGCGGTTCGCCCGCCGGTCCTGCCTCGGAGCGGATCAGCTGATGGCGCTCGCCCCCGCCGCCGAGCCCGCGCCCGCCCACCAGGTCGACGCGCACGCCCCGCTCTACGTCCAGTACACCTCCGGCACCACGGGCCGCCCCAAGGGCGTCGTGCACACGCACGGCGATCCGCGGACGTACCACGACCTGGTGGGCCGGCGGGTGCTGCGGATCACCGCGGACGACGTCACGCTGTCGGTGTCGAAGCTGTACTTCGCGTACGGCTTCGGCAACGCCTTCGTCTTCCCGCTGTTCTCCGGTTCCGCCGCGGTGCTGGTGGACCGGCGTCCGACCCCGGCCGGCATCGACGAGCTGGTCGCCCGGCACCGGGTGACGCTGCTCTACTCCGTGCCGTCCGCCTACGCGGCGCTGGTCGCCGAGCGGGGCCACGGACACGAGGGCTGCTTCGCCTCGGTGCGGGCCGCGGTGTCGGCCGGCGAGGGGCTGCCGGACGGGCTCGCACGGCAGCTGACCGCGCTGCTCGGGGCGCCGGTGCTGGAGCAGATCGGCTCAACCGAGGCCGGTCACGCGTTCTGCGCCAACGGCTTCGCCCACGACCACCCGGGCACCGTCGGCCGTCCCGTGCCCGGCTTCGAGGTGGAGCTGCGGGACCGGGACGGGCACCCGGTGCCGGACGGCGAGGAGGGCGAGATGTGGGTGCGCGGGCCGACGGTCACGCCCGGCTATCTGAACCGGCCGGAGGAGACCGCGCGGACCCTGGTCGGCGGCTGGCTGGCCACCCACGACCGGGCGTGCCGCGAACCGGACGGCTCCTACCGGCATCTGGGCCGCGCCGACGACATGGAGATGGTGGGCGGCATCACCGTCTCCCCGCTGGAGGTGGAGGCCGTGCTGCGTGGCCATCCGGCGGTGCGGGAGGTGGCCGTCGCGGCGGTCGCGGACGGGCGGGGCGCGAGCCGGCTGCGGGCCTTCGTGGTGCCGGTCGCGTCCGTGCGGGACGGTCTGTCGGACGAGCTGACCGGCCTGGCGCGGGAGAGCCTCGCCGCCTTCAAGGTCCCCCGCAGCGTCAGCTTCGTCTCGTCGCTGCCGCGCACCCCGACCGGGAAGCTCCGCCGCCATCTGGTGCGCCGGGGCGCCTGGTGAACACCACGGAAAGGAACGGCCTCATGCGACAGTCGCAGGCCCAGCCCTTGTCCTTGCCCTCGCTCGCCGAGCGCGGCTTCTACCTGGGACCGGTCTTCCGGCGTGCGGCCGACCGGCACGGGGCCGTCTTCGTCACCCTGGACCGGCCGCTGGACGTCAACCCCTCCCTCGGGGTCGACCTGAGCTACACCGTGCTGGCCGACGTGGTCGAGGAACTGTCCGGCCGGCTGTGGGAGGCCGGGGTGCGGCCCTCGGAGCAGGTCGTCGTGCACAAGGCCGACAACGTCGACATCATGCTGCTGACCTGCGCCGCCTCCAGGATCGGTGCCGTGCCGGTGCTGCTGTCGCCCACGCTGGCCCCGCAGGTCGCCGGGCAGCTCCTCGCCCGGCTGCGCCGCCCCTGGCTGATCACCGACAGCGCCACCCTGGACGGTCTGAGGGACCTCGCCCTGTCCGGGCTCGTGCGGCGGACGCTCTCCGTGGACGACGCGCCCGGGGCGGAGCCCCTGGCGAAGTACTCCGGCGCCGAGCCGCCCCCGCCGGTCCGGCTGCACCCCCGCGAACCCGCCCTGATCACCCACAGCTCGGGCACCACCGGCGTCCCGAAGCTGGCCGTGCACTGCCCGCAGACCATGTGGAACCGGCTCGTGCCGCAGCAGGCGATGGGCTGGCCCACCCGGGGCGAACCGGCGGCGCTGCACATGTCGTTCGTGCACTCGCGCTTCTACCATCTGCTCGGCGTCCTGCTGCACTTCGGCAGCCCGCTCGTGCTGATCACCGACCCGGACCCGGCCGCGGTGGGCCCGCTGCTGGTGCGGCACCGGCCCGGGATCGTGGAGACACATCCCAACACGTTCGTGCTGTGGGAGGAACTGGCCGACGCGCCCGGGGCCCCGCTGTCCCGGGTCCGGTCGTACGGCTCCACGTTCGACGCGATCCACCCGCGCACCGTACGGCGGCTGCTGGGCGCGTCCCGGCGCCGTACGCCCTGGCTGATCCAGCTGTACGGGCAGAGCGAGACGGGCCCGGTGGCGTTCCAGGTGGTGACCCGGCGCGGTGCCGCCCGGGTGGACGGGCGCCGGGTCGGGATCGGGATACCCGGCTTCACCCGGGTCCGTGTCACCGACGCCGAGGGCAGACGGGTCGCGCCCGGCACGCCCGGCCGGATCGAGGCCCGCACCCGGGGCCGCATCCTCACCTACCTGGGCATGCCGGAGCGCTACGACCGTCAGCTCACCGACGGCTGGTGGGAGATGGGCGACATGGGCTACCGGAGCCGTCTGGGCGGGCTGTACCTGATCGACCGTGAGGTGGACCGGATCGACGCCGTGCACAGCAACCTGGAGGTCGAGGACGCGCTGATGTCCCGTCTTGAGGAGCTGCGCGAGGTCGTCATCGTGCCGGGCGCGGACCGCGAGCCGGTGCCGGTGGTGTGCGTGCGCGGCGAGCGCCCCCTGGACCCGGAGCGCTGGCGGCAGGCGACGGCGGGACTGCCGGCGATGGCCGAGCCGCGGCAGTGGCGGTTCGAGGAACTGCCGATGACCGCGACGTGGAAGGTGAAGCGGGTGGAGATCGCCCGGATGCTCACCGAGGGCGCTCGCACATGACCCCGGTCCTGGTGGCCGGTGCCGGGCCGGTGGGCCTGTCGGCGGCCCTCGCACTGCGGTCGCACGGCCTGCCGGTCACGCTGCTGGAGGCCGACCCCGAGGACCGGGAACGGCCCGGCAGCCGGGCCCTGTTCGTGCACCGGGAGACCCTGGGCCTGCTGGACGCGATGCTGCCCGGTCTCGCCGCCGAGATCACCTCGTACGGGCGGACCTGGCACACCCGGCGCACCCTCTACCGGGGGCGTGAGGTCTACGCCCGCACCTTCCCGCCGCCGTCCGGCCGGCCGCCCTTCACCAGCCTGCGCCAGACGGACACCGAACGGTTCCTGCGCGCGGCCTGCGAGGGCGCCGGGGTGGAGTTCGTGTGGGGCGCGCGCGTGGCGGGCGTGAGCACCTCGGAGTCGGAGGTCCGGCTGACGGGCGAGGACGGGCGGGTGTGGACGGGCGCGTACGCCGTGGCCGCCGACGGCGCCCGCTCGGCGGTCCGGCGCGAGCTGGGCATCGCCATGGAGGGCACGCACGGCGAGGGCTTCCACGTCGTGGTGGACGTCGCCGACGTGCCGGGCGCGGAGCTGCCGCTGGAGCGGGTCTTCCACTACGAGCATCCCGGCGTCGGCGGGCGCAGTGTGATGCGGGTGCCGTTCACCGGGGGCTTCCAGGTCGACCTGCAGTGCCGGGACGACGACGCGCAGGAGGAGTACGGCACCGAGGAGGCCGTACGGCGCTGGCTGCCCGGAGTCGTCGGGGACGGCTACGGCGAGCGGATCCTGTGGGTGTCGACGTACCGCTTCCTGCGCAAGGTGGCGGCCTCGTTCACCGATCCGCACGGGCGCGTGCTGCTGGCCGGGGAGGCGGCGCATCTCTTCCCGCCGTTCGGGGCACGCGGCATGAACAGCGGGATCGCGGACGCGGCGGCCGCCGCCGAGGCGATCGCCGCGGGGACCGTCGAGGCGGTCGGACACTTCGCCGAGGTGCGGTGGGCGGCGGGCCTGTTCAACAGCGCCGCCGCCGGTACGGCCCTGGACCATCTGCGGCCGCATCGCCGTATCGTCCGGGTCAGACAGCGGGCGGCGGCGGCCCTGGCGCCGGTGCTCCCGTGGTGCGGATCCTGGCTGGAGCACGCGCCGTACGGGCCACGGAACGGGGCGCCGGCCGTCGCGGGCCGCAAGTACTGAGGAGGAGCGGGTGGTGACACGACCGGCGGTGGCGGAAGGCGTGTGGACGTGGACGCCCGGCCGTGGCCTGGCCCCCGCCCCGGACCAGGAGGCCGGGGGGCGGCTGCTCGTCGCGGACTCGTGGCTGCTGCGCGAGGGCCGGGTGCGGGCCTACGCCCGGCACCGGGAGCGGTTCTCGCGGTCCTGCGTCGAGTGCGGCGGTCCGGAGCCGCGCCGGCTCGTCGCGTTCTGGCAGGACGTGACCGCCGCGCTGCCGCGTACGGGTGAGTGGTTCCCTCGGGTGGAACTCGCGGCGGGCTCCCTGGAGTTGCGGCTGCTGGTGCGTCCCGCCCCGCCGCTCGGCACGGAGATCCGGCTGTGGGCGGCGGGCCAGCCCGACCCGCGGACCGTGCCCCGGTGCAAGGGCCCGGACCTGGAGACCCTGGCCCGGGTGCGCCGCCGGGCCGCCGGCGAGGGCGCTGAGGAGGCACTGCTGATCGCGCCCTCGGGCACGGTGCTGGAGTCGGCCACCGCCAGCGTGCTGTGGTGGGAGGACGACACCCTGTGTCTGCCCCCGCCCGGGCTGCCGGTCCTGCCGGGTGTGACGGCCGGGCTGATCCAGGAGCGGGCGCTGCGGTCCGGGATCCGGATCGCGCACCGTGAGCGGACCGTGGCCGAGCTGGACGGCCGTGAGGTGTGGCTGGTGAACGCGCTGCACGGGATCCGGCCCGTGACGGACTGGACGGGACGCCCGATGCGGGTGCCTCCGGCGGAGCGGGCCGGGGAATGGCGGGGGTGGCTGGACGGCCTCATGGAGCCGCTGCCGAGCTGAATTCGCGGAAGAACAGAGGACATGACGACGCCGGGCCGAAGGAATTCGACCCGGCGTGATTTCCGCTGTTCTTTTTCAGCTCTTCGGAACCATACGCGTGGCTATCGCGATGCGGTTGTAGGCATTGATGACGGTGGCCGCCCAGATCAGCGCGGCGATCTGGTTCTCGTCGAACACCTCGGCCGCCTCGGCGTACACGGCGTCCGGGACGCGACCGTCGTGGACGAGGGTCACGGCCTCGGTCAGCGCCAGTGCGGCGCGCTCCCGCTCGGTGAAGAAAGGCGTCTCCCGCCAGGCGTTCAGGGTGTACAGGCGCTGTTCGGTCTCGCCCTGGGAGCGGGCGTCCTTGGTGTGCATGTCGAGGCAGAACGCGCAGCCGTTGATCTGCGAGGCGCGGATCCTGACCAGTTCGAGCAGTTCCGGTTCGACCTTGGCGTCCTGCGCCGCGGAAACGGCGGCGGAGTGCAGGGAACCCATTGCGGCGGAGACGTCCGGGGTGATTTTCTTCAGGGCGACGCGGGATAGGGAAGGGCTTTCACTCATGAGGTGACCATATCCTCAAGAGCGCATTACCGAAGGGGAATTCGCGCGATTATCCGGGCAGTACCGCACACAGCGCGTCCAGCGCCCCCGACCAGGCGTGGTCAGGTGGGGTCCCGTATCCGACGACCAGGGCGTCGACCGGAGCCGCCCGCGCGCCGGGGTGGGTGTAGCGGGCGAGTCCGTGGAGCGCGAGCCCCCGCCAGTGGGCTGCCTGGACCACCGACTGCTCGGTGCCGGGCGGCAGCCGCAGCAGGACGTGCAGACCGGCCGCGATGCCGGTGACCCGGGCCCCGGGAGCACGGGCCGCGACGGCGGCGACCAGGGCGTCACGGCGGCGGCGGTAGCGCAGGCGGGTCGCGCGCACATGGCGGTCGTAGGCCCCGGAGGCGAGGAACTCGGCCAGGGTCAGCTGGTCCAGCACCCCGCAGGTGTCGACGCCGCCCTTCGCCGCCGTGACCTCCTCGGCGAGACCCGGCGGCAGCACCGCCCAGGCCAGCCGCAGCCCGGGGGCGAGGGACTTGCTGGCGGTGCCCAGATAGATCACCCGGTCGGGGTCCAGGCCCTGGAGCGCCCCCACGGGCTGACGGTCGTAGCGGAACTCGCCGTCGTAGTCGTCCTCCAGCAACAGCCCGCCGGTGCTGCGCGCCCAGTCCACGACGGCCGCTCGGCGGTCGCGGTGCAGGGGCACGCCCATGGGGAACTGGTGGGCGGGGGTGAGGAGGATCGCGTCGGCGCCGGACAACTCGCCCGGGTCCGTGCCCAGTCGGTCGAAGGGCAGCGGGGTGGTGTCCAGGCCGGACGCGGCGAGGAGCCTCCCGTGCACGTCGAGCCCGTACGACTCGACCGCGACGGTCCGGGCCCCGCGCGCCCGCAGGACGGTGCCGAGCAGCTTCAGGCCGTGCGCGAACCCGGCGCACACCACGATCCGTTCGGGGTCGGCCCGTACGCCCCGGGCCCGGGAGAGGTAGCCGGCGAGCGCGGCCCGCAGCTCCGGGCGGCCCCGGGGGTCGCCGTAGTCCAGCGCGTCGTACGGGGCGGCGGTGAGGGCGCGGCGGGCGGCCTTGAGCCACTCCGCGCGCGGGAAGGACGCGAGGTCGGGGCTGCCGGGACGCAGGTCGTAGGCCGGGCGGGTGTGCGCGCGGGGGTGGGGGTGGGGCGCCGTACCGGCCGGCGGGGCGACCGTCCTCTCGGCGACCCGGGTTCCCGAGCCCTGCCGGGCGGTGAGCCAGCCCTCGGCGACCAGGTCGGCGTAGGCGTCGGCGACCGTGTTGCGGGCGATGCCCAGGTCGGCGGCGAGCGCGCGGGAGGAGGGCAGCCGGGTGCCGGGGGCGAGCCGGCCGGAGCGCACCGCCTCGCGCAGGGCGTCGGTCAGCCCCCGGCGCAGGCCCGGGCCGGTCGGCTCCACGTGCAGGTCGATGCCCAGAGTGGCCCATGGTTCCGCCATGGAAATGGACCATACTCCTGGGCTGCTTCCTTCCTAGGGTCGAGGGCATGACGACGCACACCGAGAACGCCACGACAGTGGAGTACGCCCCCGAGCGGCCCGCCCGCCTGGAGTGGGCCAAGCACGCGCCCGACGTCTACAAGGCGATGGTCCGGCTCGACACCGCCGCCCGGCAGGGCCTGGACCACACGCTGTACGAGCTTGTGAAGATCCGTGCCTCCCAGGTCAACCACTGCGCCTTCTGCCTCGACATGCACACCAAGGACGCCCTCGCGGCGGGCGAGAGCGTCGAGCGGATCGTGCAGCTCGGCGCGTGGGAGGAGTCGCGGCACTTCTACACCGAGAAGGAGCTCGCGGCGCTGGAGCTGACGGAGGCCGTGACCGTGCTGACGGACGGGTTCGTGCCGGACGAGGTGTACGAGCAGGCCGCCCGGCACTTCGAGGAGGCGGAGCTGGCGCAGCTGATCGCCGCGATCACGGTGATCAACGCCTGGAACCGGTTCGGCGTGACCTGCCGGATGGCGCCGGGGCACTACCAGCCCGGGCAGTACAAGTGATGGGCCGAACTCGTCGTGATCCGTGCCTCGCAGCTCAACCACTGCGCGTTCTGCCTCGACATGCATCTCGTGATCGCCCGCGAGTCCGGGGTGAGTGAGCAGCAGCTCGGCCTGGGCTGGTCGTCGCCATCAACAACTGGGACCGGGTGATGGTGAGCCGCCGGATCCCGCCGGGGGGTCACACGCCATGAGCAAGGCCGATGAGTTCCGCGCCCTGCACCACCACCGGGTGCCGGGTGATCCCCTCGTGCTGCCCGGCCCCTGGGACGCGGCCAGTGCGCGGGTGTTCGTGGAGGCGGGCTTCCCCGCGCTCGCCACGCCCAGCGCCGGAGTCGCCGCTTCCCTCGGGTACGAGGACGGGCAGACTCCGGTCGACGAGATGTTCGGCGCGGTCGCCCGGATCGTCCGGGCCGTCGACGTGCCGGTGTCGGCGGATGTCGAGGGCGGCTACGGACTCGCGCCGAAGGAGCTGGTGGAGCGGCTGCTGGAGACGGGGGCGGTGGGCTGCAATCTGGAGGACTCCGAGGACGGGGTGCTCAAGGACCCGCGTGCGCACGCCGACTGGCTGGCCGAGGTGCGGGAGGCAGCCGGTGAGCGGCTCTTCGTGAACGCGCGCGTGGACACCTTCTCCCGCGGGGTCCAGGATCCCGAACGGGCCATCGAGCGAGCCGCGTTGTACGTCGCCGCGGGCGCCGACTGCGTCTACCCGATCGGGGCCCCGACGGCGGTGCTGCCGCTGCTGCGGGCCGGGATCCAGGGGCCCGTCAATGTGGGGGCCGTACCGGGCGAAGGCCCCTCGCCCGCCGAACTCGGCGCGCGAGGGGCCACCCGGATCACCTTCGGGCCGCGACTCCAGCGGCAGGCCACCCTGGCCTTGCGGGAGATCGCCGGTCAGTTGACGTAGAGCAGGTCAGGACAGCCACTTCTTCCAGGTGGACTTGTGGCTGTCCACCCACTTCTTCGCCGCCTCCTCCGGGGTCATCTTCTTGTCGGCGATCAGCAGGGAGACCTCGTTCTGGTCCTCGGTCGTCCACTTGAACTTCTTCAGGAAGGCCGCCGCCTTGCCGCCGTTCTTGGCGAAGTCCGCGTTGAGGTACTTCTGCAGCGGCGTGTGCGGGTAGGCGCAGGCGACCTTCTCCAGGTCGGCGTCGCAGCCCTCCTTGTACTCCGGCAGCTTCACCTCGGTCATCGGGACCTTCTCGAACAGCCACTGCGGGGAGTACCAGTAGGTGAGGAAGGGCTTCTTCTCCTTGGCGAACTGCCTCATCTGGGTGATCTGCGCCGCCTCGGAGCCGGCGAACACCACCTGGTAGTCCAGCTTCAGGTTCTTCACCAGCGCCTTGTCGTTGGTGACATAGGACGGCGAACCGTCCATCAGCTGGCCCTTGCTGCCGCTCTCCGGGGTGCGGAACTGGTCGGCGTACTTGTTGAGGTTCTTCCAGTTCGTGATGTCCGGGTGCTTCTTGGCGAAGTACGTCGGGACGAACCAGCCGATGTGCCCGGTGACGCCGAGTCCGCCGCCGGGCGCGATCGTCTTCTTGTCCTTGACGTACCGCTGCTCCTGCTCGGGGTGGCCCCAGTCCTCCAGGAGCGCGTCGACACGGCCCTGGCTGAGCGCGTCCCAGGCGGGCACCTCGTCGACCTGGACGGTGTCGACGCGGTAGCCCAGCTCGTTCTCCAGGAGGTACTGGGCGACGGCCACGTTGGCCTGCGCGCCCACCCAGGACTGCACGGACAGGGTCACGGACTTGGCGCCCTGCGCGTTGGCGAAGGGCGAGGCCTGCTTGGTCATGTCGGCGGCGCCGCAGCCGGTGAGCAGCGCCAGGGAGCTGACGGTGGCGGCTATCGCCGTCGTACGGACTCGCATGTCAGGCTCCCTTCTTCGCGCGGCGTTCGGTGGGCTGGGTCACCCGGTCGAGCATCAGGCCGAGGCAGACGATCGCCGCGCCGGCCACCAGACCGGTCGCCAGGTCGCCCTGGGCGAGGCCGAAGACCACGTCGTAGCCGAGCGCGCCACCGCCGACCAGGCCGCCGATGACGACGACGGCGAGGACCAGGACGAGGCCCTGGTTGACGGCGAGCAGCAGCGCCGGGCGGGCCAGCGGGAGCTGGACCTGCCTCAGCTGCTGCCAGCTGGTCGCGCCGAGCGAGCTGGAGGACTCCAGCGCGGCGGGGTCGACCTGGCGCAGGCCCTGGGTGGTGATCCGGACGACGGCGGGCAGCGCGTACACGATCGCGGCGGCGACGGCCGGGGCGCGGCCGACGCCGAAGAGGGCGACGACCGGGATGAGGTACACGAACTGCGGCATGGTCTGGAACACGTCGAGGACGGGACGCAGCAGCCGCTCCAGGCGGTCGCTGCGGGCCGCCGCGATGCCGATGGCGAAGCCGAGGACGAGGGTGACGGCGACGGCGGCGAGGACCTGCGACAGGGTGTCGAGGGACGGCTTCCAGACGCCGAGCGCGCCGATCGCGGCCATGGCGAGGACGGCGGTGAGCGCGGTGCGCCAGGTGCCGATCACCCAGGCCAGGGCGGCGACGACCAGCAGGACCGACCACCAGGGCAGCCCCTGCAGGCCGTCGCGCACCGGGTCGAGGACCCAGGTGGTGAAGTGGCCCGCCCAGTCGGCGGTGCCGCCGATGACGGGGACGCCCGAGTACAGGTGCGCGATCATCCAGTCGACCGCGCGGTTGACGGGCTCGGCGATGCCGACGACCCACGACTCGGGCCAGTCGAGCCGGCCCGCGAGACGCCCGGCGACCGCCACGGCGGCGAAGGCGACCAGGGCGTAGAGCCAGCCGAGTCCGCGCCGGGGCTCCGGTTCGGCGCCGAGCCGCTCCCCCGCCGCGCCCGTGACGCGGTCCAGGACGACGGCGAGCAGCACGATCGGGATACCGGCGGCGAGCGCGGCACCGACGTCGACGGAGGCGAGCGCCTGGTAGACGCGGTCACCGAGACCGCCCGCGCCGATGACGGCCGCGATGACGGCCATGGACAGCGCCATCATGATCGTCTGGTTGAGGCCGAGGAGGAGTTCCTTGCGGGCCAGCGGGAGCCGGGCGGTCAGCAGCCGCTGGCGTGCGGTGGAGCCGAGCGACTCGACGGCCTCCAGCACGCCCTTGTCGACGCCGCGCAGACCGAGCGAGGTCAGCCGGGCCATGGGCGGGGCGGCGTAGATGACGGTGGCCAGGACGGCCGCCGGGACGCCGATGCCGAAGACCAGCACGACCGGCAGCAGATAGGCGAAGGCGGGGAGCACCTGCATGGTGTCCAGGACCGGGCGCAGCACGCGGTCCATCCGGTCGGACAGTCCGGCGGCGAGCCCGAGCAGCGCGCCCACCAGGACCGACGCGAGGACCGCGACGACCATCAGGGCGAGCGTCTGCATGGTCGGCACCCACATGCCGAGCAGGCCGCAGGCGAGGAACGCGACGCCCGTGCCGAGCGCGAGCCGGATGCCCGCGACGCGCCAGGCGACCAGCGCGCCCAGGGCCGTGACGCCCGCCCAGCCGACGGCCAGGAGGCCGAGGTAGACGGCCCGTACGGCGATGACGACGACGTTGCTGACGTGGCCGAAGAAGTAGAGGAACAGCGGGTGGCTGTCGCGGTTGTCGATGATCCAGTCGCTGGCCTTGGCGAGCGGCTCGGAGAAGTCGACGGTCAGTGCGGTGGGCCAGCTGCCGCTCGCCCAGCGGGCGTTGGCCAGCGGCACGAGGATCGCGGCGGCCAGGGCGAGGAGCAGCAGCTTGTGCACGGCCCGGTGCTTGAGGAGGCCGGGCAGGCCGACCCGGGGCGGGTTCGCGGTGATGGTCGCCATCACACCGCCTCCTTGGACTTCTCCGTCCCGGGCGGAGCTGGCTGCTCCGTGCCGGCGACGACACCGAGCAGCGTGTCGGAGTCGACCATGCCCACGCACCGGCCGTCGTCCACGACCCGGGCCGGAGCGCCGGCGCGGGCGACCGCCTCGATCGCCTCGGAGACCGTCGCGTCGGGCCGGACGGCCGGGCCGCTGCCGTCCATGTCCGCCGACGGGTTGCGCATGGCCGTGCGGACGGTGAGGACCTGCTCGCGCGGGACGTCCCGGACGAACTCGCGGACGTAGTCGTCGGCGGGCGAGCCCACGATCTCCTCGGGCGTGCCGAGCTGGACGACCCGGCCGCCGCGCATCAGGGCGATGCGGTCGCCCAGCTTGAGGGCCTCCTGGAGGTCGTGCGTGATGAAGACCATCGTGCGGCCTTCCTCGCGGTGCAGCCGGACCACTTCCTCCTGCATCTCCCGCCGGATGAGCGGGTCGAGCGCGCTGAACGGCTCGTCGAAGAGGAGGACCTCGGGGTCGACGGCGAGTGCGCGGGCGAGGCCCACGCGCTGCTGCTGGCCGCCGGAGAGCTGGCTGGGGCGGCGGTGCTCCATGCCGTCCAGGCCGACCTTGGCGACGACCTCGGCGGCCCGCTCACGCCGCTCGGCCTTGCCGACGCCCTGGATCTCCAGGCCGTAGGCGACGTTGTCGAGGACCGTGCGGTGCGGCAGCAGGCCGAAGTGCTGGAAGACCATGGCGGCTCGGTGGCGGCGCAGTTCGCGCAGCCGGGAGCGGTCCATGGCGCGGACGTCCTCGCCGTCGATGGCGATGGTGCCTGCCGTCGGCTCGATGAGCCGGGTCAGACAGCGCACCAGCGTGGACTTGCCGGAGCCGGACAGGCCCATGACGACGAAGACCTCGCCCTTGCGGACATCGAAGCTGACGTCGCGGACGGCGGCCGTGCAGCCGGTGCGCGAGCGCAGCTCGTCGGCGTCGAGGGCGGTGAGCTCGGGGTCGGCGGGGACGCGCTCGGCCTTGGGGCCGAACACCTTCCACAGGCCCTCCACCGAGAAGACGGGGGTGGTGTCCATGCGCTGCTCCTCCGTGGGGGGTTCGAGGGTCGGGATCTCGGTCACCGGTCACCACCACCGATCAGCTCGGCGGCCTTCTCCCCGACCATGAGCACGCCGATCATCGGGTTCACGGTGGTCATGGTGGGGAACACGGAGGCGTCGGCGATGCGGATGCCCTCAAGGCCGCGGACGCGCAGCTCGGGGTCGACGACGGCGAGCCGGTCGTCGGCGTCGCCCATCTTGCAGGTGCCCGCGGGGTGGTAGACGGTGTGCGCGACCTTGCGGGCGTACTCGCTGATCTCCGCGTCGTCGGTCACGTGCGGGCCGGGCGCCACCTCGCGCTTGAGCCAGCCGGCCAGCGGCTCGGTCTTCGCGATCTCACGGGCGATCTTGATGCCGTCGACGAGGGTCTGACCGTCGTAGTCGTCCTCGTCGGTGAAGTAGCGGAAGTCCAGGGCCGGCTTGACCTCGGGGTCGGCGCTGGTCAGGTAGAGCCGGCCGCGGCTCTTGGGCTTCGGGATGTTCGGGGTCATCGAGACGCCGAACTCGGGCCGCTGGTAGCCCAGTCGCTCCGGGTTGTCCGTGAACGGGATCTGGTAGAAGTGGAACATCAGGTCGGGGTGCGGCTGTTCGGGGTCCCGGCGCACGAACAGGCCCGCGTCGGAGTCCATCGCGGAGTTCTCCGGGATGGGGCCGTTCGTCTCCCACACGATGACCGACTCGGGGTGGTCGAGCAGGTTCTCGCCGATGCCCGGCAGGTCGTGCGTCACGGGTATGCCGAGCTTCTCCAGGTCCGCCTTCGGGCCGATGCCGGAGTGCATCAGCAGCCGGGGCGAGTCGACCGCGCCGGCACAGAGCAGGACCTCGTTGCGTGCCTTGACGAGGATCTCCTCGCCGTCCTTGGTGCGGACGTGCACGCCCTCGGCGCGGTTGCCGTCCAGCTCCAGCTTGTACGCCCAGGTCTCCAGCAGGATCGTCAGGTTGGGCCGCTCGTCCATCACCGGGTGCAGATACGCCACCGACGCCGAGGAACGCTTGTTGTTCTCCGGGTGGTAGGCGAGGTCGAAGAAGCCGACGCCCTCGGTGAACGGCTTCTTGTTGAAGCCCTCCACGCGCGGCACGTTCAGCGCCGCCTGGGCCGCGTCGACGAAGTCGCGGGCGATGGCGTTCCGGTCCTTCTCGTCGACCGGGACGACGTTGTTGAGCAGCCGCGCGAAGTACGCCTCCATCTGCACCGCGCCCCAGCCCTTGGCGCCGGCGGCCTCCCACTCGTCCCAGTCGGCCGGCAGCGGCTTGAAGGCGATCAGGGTGTTGTGCGAGGAGCAGCCGCCGAGCACGCGGGCGCGGCTGTGCCGGATATGCGAGTTTCCGCGTGGCTGCTCGGTGGTCGGGTAGTCGTAGTCGAGCTCGCCGCCCAGCAGGCCCATCCAGCGGCGCAGGGTCAGCACGTCGTCGCGGCCGACGTCGCTGGGGCCGCCCTCGATGACGGCGACGGTCACGTCGGGGTTCTCGGTCAGGCGGGAGGCAATGACGGAACCTGCGGTTCCGCCGCCTATCACGACATAGTCGTACTCGTGACTGGTGTGGGACATGGCGTACTTGCTCCAGAGGGGATGAACCAGCGGGGACGAAGAGGTCGGGTCCGAAGGGTGAGGGAGGGTCAGCCCGCGAACCAGCGCACCGGCTTCGGAGCGAGGTTCTGGTAGACGTGCTTGGTCTCTCGGTACTCGGCGAGTCCGGCCGGGCCGAGCTCCCGGCCCACTCCGCTCTTGCCGAAACCGCCCCACTCCGCCTGCGGCAGGTAGGGGTGGAAGTCGTTGATCCAGATCGTGCCGTGCCGCAGCCGGCCGGCCACGCGCCGGGCGCGGCCCGCGTCGGAGGTCCAGACACCGCCGGCGAGGCCGTACTCGGTGTCGTTGGCGAGGGTGACGGCCTCGTCCTCGGTGCGGAAGGTCTCGACGGTGAGGACCGGTCCGAAGACCTCCTCCCGGATGACACGCATCTCGCGGTGGCAGTGGTCGAGGACGGTCGGCTCGTAGAAGTAGCCGTTCTCGGGGCGCTGCGGGGACGGCTCGGGGCGCTTGCCGCCGGAGCGCAGCACCGCGCCCTCCTTGAGGGCGGACTCGACGTACATCTCGACCTTGGCGCGCTGCTGCTCGGAGACCAGCGGGCCGCACTCGACGCCGTCCTCGGTGCCGCGGCCGAGGCGGATCTTCTCGGCGCGCCGGGCCAGTTCGGCGATGAAGCGGTCCCGGACCGACTCCTCGATGATGAGGCGGGCGCCGGCCGAGCAGACCTGGCCGCTGTGGATGAAGGCGGCGTTGAGGGCCTGGTCGACGGCGGTGTCGAAGCCCTCCTCGGTGGCGCAGGCGTCGGCGAAGACCACGTTGGGGTTCTTGCCGCCGAGTTCGAGGGCGACCTTCTTGACGCCGGGCGCGGCGGCCTGGGCGACCTTGGTGCCGCTGATCAGACCGCCGGTGAAGGAGACCAGGTCGACGTCGGGGTGCTCGGAGAGCCGCGCGCCGACCGAATGACCCGGCCCGGTGACGATGTTGGCGACGCCGGCGGGCAGCCCGGCCTCGACCAGCAGCTCGATGACCGCGATCGTCGTCATCGGCGTGATCTCGCTCGGCTTGATGACGAAGGTGTTGCCCGCCGCGAGCGCCGGGGCGATCTTCCAGCTGGCCTGCAGCAGCGGGTAGTTCCAGGGCGTGATCATCGCGCAGACGCCGATGGGCTCGTGCACGACGACGCTGTGGATCTCGGGCGAGCCCGCGTCCACGACCCGGCCGGGGGCCTCGCCCGCGACCAGGTCGGCGAAGTAGCGGAAGGCGTCGGCGACACAGTCGATGTCGACGCGGCCCTCCTCGACGGTCTTGCCCGCGTCCTGGGCCTCCAGCCGCCCCAGCTCCTCGCGGTCGCGCACCAGCAGGTCGGCGACGCGCCTCAGCAGCGCGGCGCGCTCGGTGACGGGCGTGCGGGGCCAGTCGCCCTCGTCGAAGGCGCGCCGGGCGGCGGCGATCGCCAGGTCGGTGTCTTTCTCGTCGCCCTCCGCGACCACGGCGAACGGCTGGGCGTCCGCGGGGTCGAGGATCTCGCGGGTGGCACCGGAGACGGCGGCACGCCACTCCCCTCCCGCGTGGATGGTGCTGCGCGCCTGAAGTACGTTGCTTTCCGCCATGACCGCTTTCGCCTTCCGTTCCTGATCAGCGCCCTTGTGTCACACACGTGTCACTAAAGACCGAGTGCGCCTGCCCTCACCCTCCCGATGCATGCACGATCCGTGGCCGAAAGTGCGCTGTGTCACTGAGGATGGGGTCAAACAGGAGCGAAACACCCAGGAAGGATGGGACGGACGGTGCGGCGAAGGCTCAGCCGGAGCCGGTGTTCCCGCAGGTCGTGAGGGGCGGGCAGAAGTGGCCGAGCGCGGTCCGCACCAGCTCGCGCTCGTCGTCGCGGCCGTCGGCGTCGGGGCCGTAGGCGGCGATCGCGTACACCTTGCCGTCCGCGGCCAGAAAGCGCTCGTCCACGACGTGCCAGGTGCCGACGTCCGGGGCGCCCTTGAGGGAGTCGGCGAGGTATTCGAGCCGCGTGCCGGTGAAGTCGCCGTCGTCCAGGTTCTCCAGGGTGAGCCGCCGGAAGCCGTCGGCCTTCGGGGTCCGGTCGGAGAGAAACAGCTCGAAGGACTCGTCGGGGGTGGCTTCCGCCACCTCGAACACCTGCATCCGCCGTGCGCCGTCGGAGCTCTGGTAGCTGACGACGTCCATGCCGTGCTGGGAGGCCACCGAGGAGCGCGTCCAGCCCGTGGGGCGGGCGAGGGCGAAGCCTTCGGCGTCGTCGTAGAGCTCGTAGCCGGCGGGGGGCTCGGTGGACGGGGAGGAGGGGGAGGCGGTCTCGGCGGACGGCCCGGACCCCTCGGTGGCCAAGGTCGAGGGCTCGGTCGTCGAGGGCTCGGCCGTGGAGGGCACGCTCGTCGCGTTGCCGTCGCCGCCGCGGTCGTCCGCGCCGTCGTCGCCTCCGGCCAATGGCGTCAGCACCAGGGCGGCGGCGACACCGACCGCGGCGGCGCCGCCCAGCACGGACCACACGAGCCGGCGGCCGGGTCCGCGGGTGACGACCGGAACGGGTGCCGTCGGGCCCTGGGGTGGCCCGAAGCCGGGGTGCGGCGGCTCGGGGACGGACCAGGCCCCGGCGACCGACCACGGCGGGCCCGACTGCACGGGGCTCGGCTGGTCGAGGCTCGGCTGGTCGAGGCTCGGCTGGTCGAGGCTCGGCTGGTCGAGGCTCGGCTGGTCGAGGCTCGGCTGGTCGAGGCTCGGCTGGTCGGGGCTCGGCTGGTAGGGACCCGGCTGGTCGAGGCTCGGCTGCCCGGGGCCCGGCTGCCCGGCGACCGACTGCGGCGGGCCCGGATGATGCGGGCCCGGCTGGTCAGGACCCGGCTGGTGCGAGCCCTGCTGCCCGGGGCCCAACTGCCCGACGACCGGCCGCGGCAAGCCCTGCTGCCCGGGGCCCGACTGCCCGACGACCGGCTGCGGTGGGCCCTGCTGCCCGAGGCCCGGCTGGTCAGGACCCGGCTGGTGCGGGCCCTGCTGCCCGGGGCCCAACTGCCCGACGACCGGCCGCGGCAAGCCCTGCTGCCCGGGGCCCGGCTGGTCAGGGCCCGGCTGGTCAGGACCCGGCTGGTGCGAGCCCTGCTGCCCGGGGCCCGACTGCCCGACGACCGGCCGCGGCAAGCCCTGCTGCCCGGGGCCCGGCTGGTCCGGGCCCGGATGATGCGGGCCCGGCTGGTCAGGACCCGGCTGGTGCGGGCCCTGCTGCCCAGGTCCCGACTGGTCAGGACCCGGATGGTCCGGCCCCGGTATGTCGAGGCTCGTCCGGTGCGGATCCGGGGGTGTGGCGTCCTCCGGCCGATCGTCACCCGGCGTGCCCGGCCCGGGCGGCGCGGGCGGCGCGGCATCCGGGCGGGGTGGGGGTGGCGGGGTGGCCGGGGCCGCCCCTTCGGTGCCGTCCACCCATCGCTGGGTCTCCTCGTTCCAGTACCGCTGTCCCCCGCTCATCGCGTCCCTCTCCTCCCGAATGTCACATCCCCAGCAGAACAGCCAGGGCTCCGGCCGACGCGAACGCCGACAGGACGGTCTCGGCGTCCCCGAGTACCTCCCGCAGCCGCTGCAGACGGCCCGCACCGGCCGAACCGGTGCGGTTGATCTCGTCCTCGGTCTCCGCTAGGGCCTCGTCCAGCTGCGCGCGCTGCTCGCTCTCCCGCATCCGCTGGAGGTCGCCCCGCACCTCGCGTACCGCTTGCAGCAGTTCCTCGGCGGACTCGTCGCGCGATCCCTGGAAGACGTTGTTGGTGGTGGCGTTGCCGTTCCGGCCGAACGCGAAAGCGGAGTTGTCCGCCCGGTTGATGCTGACGGACGGTTCGTCGGATGCCATCGCTAGTCGGATCCCTTCTGCGGCGCGGGGCCGCTGTTCGTGGTGGTGGCGCTGCCGTGCTCGCCGAACGCGAAGGAGGAGTTGTCCGCGCGCCCGATGTGCACGGCGCCGTTGCTGATGTTCACGATCTTCTGCACGAACTCGCCGGTCTGGTAGCCGGCTTCGGCCAGGGCCAGCCGTACGCCGTTCGCGATGCGGTCCTGGACGCTGCGCAGGTAGCGGGCGACGTCCATCTCCTGGAACGTGGAACCCTCGGCCACCGAGGCCAGCTCCCGGATGGAGGCGGCGGGCCCGTCGGGCAGCGCCCCCGCGTAACCGCCGGTCAGCAGCCGCCAGGCGTACACCAGGCCCCGGCCGAGTGTGGCCAGGGCACGGCCCGCGGAGCCGGGCACCAGCACGACGGCCCCGGCCGCCTTGCCGAGCACGTTGTTGTTGCGGAACCGGTGGGAGGTCCGGTCGGCGTCCTTGAAGTCCGCGCGTACCGGGGTCAGCACATGCGGGGCGATCTCCAGCATGAGCATGCGGCCCTGGGTGTGGATGCGCACGAAGACCGTGACGACCAGTTCCTCCTCCCAGCCGCCGACCCTGATGCGCAGGAAGTGGCGCCGCTTCTCGGCGCCCTCCTCCACCGCGCGCGCCCGGTGCTGCTCGAAGTCCTGCGGACTGTAGGGAGCCTGGTCACGCTGGTGGAGGCCTTCGGCGGGCAGGAAGACGCACTCGTCGATCTCCAGGCGGCGCAGCCGGTCGCGTACCGCGGCCCCGGCGTGTTCGGAGGGCGTACGCAGTTGTTCGAGCAGGGGCAGGATCCGGTTCAGGATCGCCCGGTTGCTGAGGGGGTGCTGCCGCTTGGCCTGGTCGGGCCGGAGTTCGACGGCGAGCACCCAGGTGTCGTACGCCGCTCCCGCTCCGCGGAACGGACGCGCCTCGTTGTACATGACCAGCGGCGCGTGCTGTTCCAGCCGGATCCGCCGCATCAGCCGCTTGAACCGCTCGCCCTCGGCGTTCTCCGCGGGGTCACCGGCAGCGTCCGGAAAGCGGGCCCGGGAGAGCTCGGCGGCCAGCGCACGGGCGAACTGGTTGCGCTGGGCGGCGACGCACAGGCCGATGAGCACGAACACGCCGATCCCGAGCCAGGCCTGCCACGCCTCGACAAGGTCGGCACCGTCGGTGCTCGGGAGCACGAGGTCGGTGAAGTCCGGCGTGTCGGAGCCGCCGGAGCCGTAGGGGTCGTACGAGCCGTACGAGGACCCGTACGAGGAGTCGTCGTCCGAGCCGCCTCCGAACGCGGCGACAACCATGACGACCGACAGCGCCGCGAAGACGAGGCGACCCCACCAGCGGAACAGGAAGGCCGCGATCCGCCGGTACAGGGGCGGCTGGTCCCCACTGCCCCGGATCCACGGCGCCAGCGCGAGCAGGACGCTGGGCCACAGGAAGCCGGCCAGCAGCCAGCCGCTGAGCGGCGCCCCCACCACCCACAGCCCGATGACGGCGGCCGACCACAGCAGTTCCTGCCGCCGGGCGCGCAGCGCGTGGGCGAGGACGCGGGCCGCGTCGTATCCGAGCGAGGGCGCCGCGATCCGCTGCTCGTTGAGGTACAGCTCCTCGATGACGCGGTCGCGGTAACCGGAATCCAGGTAGGTGCCCGCGCAGAGCAGCCGGGTGGCCTCGCTCGCGTGGGGCGGAGTGGGCGGGGGCTCCGGAGGCATCCCCAGGTTCGTCTGTTCCGGTTGCTGCGGCACGTGTGCGGTGCTCACGCCAACTCCCCCTGTGCGCGAAAGAACCTTCTTTGAATCCTCCCCTCCCTGGAGGGAGGGGATTCCTGGCTCAGGCAGCCTCCTGGAGCAGCGCTCCAGGAGGTCTTGCGCCATCAGCACCAGCCGGGTTGAGACCAGCCCGGTGAAGCATCACGCGTGCGGAGTTCTTGTCCCGTGGGGACACGAACCCGCACGCGATACAGGTGTAGCTACGTTCAGACAGCGGCAGTGCATGCTTGGCTCTCGTCATGCACTGCGCGCAGTCCATCGTGGTGTGCGCGGGGTGGACCAGGCGGATGTCCCGCCCGTGCTTGCGGCCCATCTCGACCAGAGCGGCCTTGGTGGCGCCGATGGCGGCGTCCGCAGCCTTGCGAGCCATCGTGCTCCGCAGTTTCCTCGCCTCGCCGTAACCCTTCGATGCCGACTGTCCCTTCTTCGGCCTGCGGCGGGCCATCATCCGGTCGTACCGGGTCAGCTTCGCCCGGGCCTTCCTGCCGTGTTCGGCATGCGGCAGGTCATACGCGTCGGAGGTGGTGGTCGCGGTTTCCTTCACGCCCCAGTCGACACCGAGCACCCGACCGGTCTCAGGCAGCGGCACCACTTCGGCGGGCACGACGAACGAGCCGTACCAGTGCCCCAGACTGTCCTGGTACACGCGCACCGAGGACGGCTCAGCCGGGAGGTCCCGCGACCACACCACCGTCAGGACGATGCCACCGGCCAGGTACAACCGGCCGTCCCTCAGCCGGAATCCGCGTTTGGTGTAGTTGAGGGTTGGCAACGCCTCGCGCTTCTTCCTGTGCATGGGCATCCCGGCCCGGCGCGCCAAGGGCAGGCGCTCCTTGATGTCCTTGTGCGCCTTGGCGCGAGAGCGGCCGAAGTCCCGGATGACCTGCTGCTGGACCACTGACGAGCCCTCACGCAACCACGGGATCATCTTGCGGGCTGCGGTCAGCATCCTGTCCAGCTGCGCCGGGCCACACGTCCGCTTCTCCCCACTCCACTTGCTGTGCAGGTACACGGCTCTGGACTTGGCCACACACTCGTTCCACACCCACCGGCACCGATCCCACTCGGCCGCCAGGGCCGTACGGACGGCTGACGACACACGCAGCCGGTAGGTATAGCGAGCATGCCCGGCCTCCACAGCCGCCCCCGCCTGCGCCATCCCGCCCCCCTTACAGTCCTCGGCCCGGACGCCTCACATCCCGACCCCCGCAAGGGACCATACGTACGACCACCGCACGCACGTACGCCGATCCCCCAGCCACCACCCCGACCAGCGACAACAGGCACACCTGTTCGCATCACCTTGAAACCATCGGACAGCGGAACGAATGCTGCCCGACCCTGAACGGGGCACGGCGACGCCCCGCGCCGCAACACCCGGATGCGATTCCTCCCCGGCGTGAACGCCGGGGCATCCTCGCAGGAAACAGGTGACAGTCCAGTTGAAGGGCCATCAGCATAGGGGAGCGCGGCGCGGCGCAGAAGCGGAATGTCAGGAGAGCCGACGCACCGATCCCCGGGCCGCAGCGGCGGCCCGGGGATCGGTGGGTATGCGCAGGTGGGGTGCGGCTCGGGTCAGATGAGGCCGAGACCGCGGACCGCCTCGCGCTCCTCCTCGAGCTCCTTGACGGAGGCGTCGATGCGGGCGCGGGAGAACTCGTTGATGTCCAGGCCCTGGACGATGTCGTACTTGCCGTCCTTGGTGGTGACGGGGAAGGAGGAGATCAGGCCCTCCGGCACGCCGTACGAACCGTCCGACGGGATGCCCATGGAGACCCAGTCGCCGTCGGCGGTGCCGTTGACCCACGAGTGGACGTGGTCGATGGCGGCGTTCGCGGCGGAGGCGGCCGACGAGGCGCCACGGGCCTCGATGATGGCGGCGCCGCGCTTGGCGACGGTCGGGATGAAGTCCTCGGCCAGCCACTTCTCGTCGTTCACGACCTCGGCGGCGTTCTTGCCGGCGACCGTGGCGTGGAAGATGTCCGGGTACTGGGTGGCGGAGTGGTTGCCCCAGATCGTCAGACGCTTGATGTCGGCGACCGTCGAGCCCGTCTTCTTCGCGAGCTGGGTCAGCGCGCGGTTGTGGTCGAGGCGGGTCATCGCGGTGAAGCGCTCGGCCGGTACGTCCGGCGCGGCGGCCTGGGCGATCAGGGCGTTGGTGTTGGCCGGGTTGCCGACGACCAGGACCTTGATGTCGTCCGCGGCGTGGGCGTTGATGGCCTGGCCCTGCGGCTTGAAGATGCCGCCGTTGGCCTCCAGGAGGTCACCGCGCTCCATGCCCTTGGTGCGGGGGCGGGCGCCGACGAGCAGCGCGACGTTGGCGCCGTCGAAGGCGACGTTCGGGTCGTCCGAGATCTCGATGCCCTGGAGGAGCGGGAACGCGCAGTCGTCGAGCTCCATGGCGGTGCCCTCGGCGGCCTTGAGCGCCGGGGTGATCTCCAGGAGCCGCAGCTTGACCGGCACGTCCGGGCCGAGCAGCTGACCGGAGGCGATGCGGAAGAGCAGGGCGTAACCGATCTGGCCGGCCGCGCCGGTGACGGTGACGTTCACGGGAGTGCGGGTCATGGCGTTCTCCGTATGACAGCTGGCGGTGGGGCGGTCCCTGCCCCGGACATCTGATCGATCTCTTGGTATCAAGAGATCCACCAGCGGTCAGGCTATCGCGCATCCGGTATCTCGCACGGCCGGGTCGGTGTGGCCCACCCCACAACCCTCCCGGAGCCCACGCGGCCCACGCAAAAGGCGGCCGCCCGTCCGGGAGAGGTGGACTGGGGCGGCCGCCGGGGGGAACCGACCGTGCCGGACTCCCGTGGGGGTACGTTTCGCGTGCCCCCGATTCCCCCGGCCATGCCTCCGCCTCCGAAATTGTTCGGCCCGCCCTGGAAGGGCCCTGTCGGCAGCGCCCTCCAGGGGCGCGGTGAACTGCACGAACACCCCCCACCGGCCCGCAGCCGCCGTCCGGGACAGGCCGCCCGCGAGACGCACCCCTGATAGGGGCGCGGGGAACTGCGCGAACAACCCCCACCGGCCCGCACCCGCAGTCCGCGACGCCGCCCACCGGCCCCCACCCGCAGTCCGCGACGTCGCCCGGCGGCCTACTCCGTGCAGCCCTGCTGTCCCGATGCCAAGGTCGCGCAGGCCTTGGCGTCGGCGGCGTTCTTCACCGCCACCATCGGCGTGTACGCGATCGCGTCACCGGCCACGGTGATGCTTCCGGTCTGCTTCGCCTTGCCCACGCTGATCTGGACCTCGTCGCCCTGTGCCGCCTGGGTGACCCGGCCCCAGGCCGCCTTGCAGGTCTCGCTGTAGCGGACCTCCACGACGGTGTTGCCGACGGTCGCGGTCTGCGCCGTGGTGACCAGGTCACCACTGCACCCCATGCTCTCCGCGTCCTTGCCCGTGCAGCTGTCGCCGCTGCACTTCACACCGGGCGGCAGGTCCGGGTTCGTGGTGGCGCTCGGCGTGGGCGACTTGGCACCGCCCTTGGCCTCGTCGTCGCCACCGCCACCGGTGAGATAGAACGCGCCGGCGATCACCACGAGCACGCCCACGACACCGGCGAGGAACGTCACGGTCCGCCGCTTGCCACCGGCGGAGCCCTTCGCCCCGCCCCGGGAGGCATCCCGCGGCGACCGGTCGTACGAGCCGCCGTCCGCACCCGGCGTACGGGCGGGCCCGTCGGGCGCCCCGGCGGGAGCGCCGCCCCCCGCACCGGGACGAGAACCGCTGCCGGTGCCGATTCCACTGCCGGTGCCGGTGGAGCGTCCGCCCGACGGCGACGGCCCCTGGTACCCGGCTATCCCCCACGAGTTGACCCCGGCCGCACCGCCCCGGCCGCCGTCCTCCCGCACAGCACCGCTGGTGGAGGAGTCCTGGACCTCGGGCGCCGTCGGCTGCGGCGGCACGGTCGGGGACACTCCGGCCGGCCCCGCGATACCCGGCGTGACCGTGGCGCTGCCGCTCCTGCGGGCGGGCTTGTCGTCACCCCCGGACGCCGACTTGCCCGAGGCGGACTTGCCGCCGGAGGCCGTCGTACCGCCGCTCTTGGAGCCGGCCGAGGGGGCGCCGAAGTCCTGCCCTCCGAACTCCCCGAGCGCGGCGCGCGCCTGGGAGATCCGGATGGCCTCCATCGTCATGTCGTGCCGCATCTCCGAGCGGCTCCAGGCGCGCTCGGCCAGCTCCCACATGGTGGTCAGGTGCAGCGGGTTGGTCCCGGTGACCTCCGCCAGCGCCACGATCGCGCCCTTGGGCGCGAGCAGCCGGCCGTTCAGATAACGCTCCCACGACGTCTTGCTGTAGCCCGTGCGGTCCGCCACCGACGCGATGCTCAGACCACTGCGGTCCACGAGCCTGCGGAGCTGGCTGGTGAACTCCCTGATCTGTGGATCGAGCTCATCCGGCAAGGCCCTCCAACGAGGCATTGCTTCCCCCCTCTTCCCCCCGGCCGTGCCGGTCGTGCTGATATGTCCCGCGCTGTCCGCCCCGCGCGTTGGCGGCCTCGGCCGAGTCCCCGTTCTGGATACCCACAGGGATGCGCACACCGAGGATCTCAGTTCCCTGACTGGGGGCGCACAGAAGCACGGTGACCGCGCGCGATACACCCCGGACCGTCCCGATTGTCCACGCCAACCCCGTCGCCGCACCACTTCGCGCGAAATCCGCCGGAGGAAGTACCGGAACCGTCACTTCCGTGCCACAGCGCTCTGACAGCCGTTGAACAGGCCGTTCGCCGTGCAGGAGGGTGGTCCGTGGCGGCGGCCCGTCCTTCCTCGGGGGAGAGGACGGACCGCCGTCGGGTCATTCGCTGGTGACCGTGAAGTGCAGCGTGTCCTTCAGGAACGGGATCTGCAGCCACGGTTTCGGCTGTGCCATCAGCGCCAGCAGGACGATCGTCAAGCCCAGTACGCCGCACGTGACGATGTCCGTGAAGCGGGAGCGGACGGCGAGCATGCCGACGTCCGGCAGCAGCCAGCGCAGCACGCCACTGCCCAGCAGGGCGACGCCGATCAGCAGCGTCCCGAGCCGGAACTGGTCCAAGGCGGCCACCAGCAGCCCGAGCCCCACCAGCCCCAGCACGAGGAGAACGGGCCACTGCCGTACCGGCGCGGGCGCGTCCCCGGACACGGCCCGGCCGCCGCCCTCGGGCCGCGCGGTGTCCTTGGTGAAGAGCGGGAACCGCCGGGTGACCCGCCGCGGCCGCCCCTCGGCGTCGGGCGCGCTGACCGGGTCCCGGACGGTGAGGTCGTCTTCACCCGCTTCCGACTCGTCCGATTCGCCCGACTCGCCCCGCCCGGCCGGGGCACTCGAACCGACCCGCGCATCCGCCTCATCCGAAGCGCTCCGGCGCACGCGCCCGTCCGACTCGGCCGAAGCACTCGAACCGGCCTGCCCATCCGACTCGGCCGACGCGCTCGGAGCGATCCGCGCATCCGCCTCGCCCGAATCATTCCGGCGCACCCGCCCGTCCGGCTCGGCCGAAGCACTCGCGCCGGCCTTCCCATCCGACTCGACCGAAGCGCTCGCGCCGGCCTGTCCGGCCTCGGCACCCCGCCCTGTCCGCGCGTCGCGACCGGCCGCCTCGGCGCCCTCCGCGCTCCGGCCTGCCGGGGCGCTCTCCGCGCCCAGGCCGCTCCGCGCGGCCCGCGCGCCCCCGGCCCGGGTGCCTTCCACGCCTTCCACGCTCCCGCTGCCTGCCGCCGCGCTGCGCGCGCTCCGCTCAGCCGACACTGCGCTCCGCCGCCTCGACCACGTTGACGAGCAGCTGGGCACGGGTCATCGGGCCGACTCCGCCGGGGTTCGGGGAGATCCAGCCGGCGACCTCGGCGACGTCGGGGTGGACGTCGCCCACGATCTTGCCCTCGGCGCTGCGGGAGACACCGACGTCGAGGACGGCCGCGCCCGGCTTGACGTCCTCGGCGCGGATGAGATGGGCGGAACCGGCCGCGGCGACGATGATGTCCGCGCGCTTGAGGTGCGCCGACAGATCGCGCGTACCGGTGTGGCACTGGGTCACCGTCGCGTTCTCGCTGCGCCGCGTCAGCAGCAGCGGCATCGGCCGGCCGATGGTCACGCCCCGGCCGATCACCACGACCTCCGCGCCCTTGATCTCCACGCCGTAGCGGCGCAGCAGGGTCAGCACGCCGTTCGGGGTGCAGGGCAGCGGGGCGGGCTCGTTCAGGACCAGGCGGCCGAGGTTCATGGGGTGGAGCCCGTCCGCGTCCTTGTCCGGGTCCATCAGTTCCAGGATGCGGTTCTCGTCGATGCCCTTGGGGAGCGGCAGTTGCACGATGTACCCGGTGCAGGCCGGGTCCTCGTTCAGTTCGCGGACGGCCGCCTCGATCTCCTCCTGCGTGGCCGTCGCCGGCAGCTCACGCTGGATGGAGGCGATACCGACCTGCGCACAGTCACGGTGCTTGCCTGCGACGTACTTCTGGCTGCCGGGGTCGTCCCCGACCAGGATCGTGCCGAGGCCGGGCGTGACGCCCTTCTCCTTCAGCGCCGCCACGCGGGCGGTCAGATCGGACTTGATCGCGGCTGCGGTGGCCTTGCCATCGAGAATCTGGGCGGTCATGACCCCATCCTCGCGGATGACCCGCCCACGGTTCCAATCCGGCCACAATCCGGGCACCGGGGGCCGCTCCTCCCGTATCCGCCCATGATCAGTGATGTTGCACTTGCACAACACATCGGGAATGCGGCTGGACAAGCCCGTCACCGGTGCAGAACGATGACATGACAAGTGCCGCGGGCAGTTCAACGGGGGGACGGTCGCAATACGAAGTACTTCTCCTCCGTGCGGATGACCCGCGTCGTCCCCGCACTCGGAAAGTCAACGGAGGAAAGTCAGCCATGAGCTACGGCGACCCGAACAACCCCTACGGCGCTCCCCAGGGACAGCAGCCGCAGCAGCCGCAGCAGCCGGGCTACGGCTACCCGCAGCAGCAGGGCCAGGCCCCCGGCTACGGCTACCCGCAGGCCCCTCCGGTCTCCCCCTACGGCGCCGGCCCCGCCGCGCCGACCACGATGCCCGGTTCGGTGAGCGCCGCCCGCGCGATGGTGTGGGTGATCGTCGGCCTGCAGGTCGTCGCCGTGGCCCTCCTCGCCTTCGCCGCCGCCGCCATCAACGCCGCGAAGGACGACGAGTCCCTCCAGGACAACGTCGCCTTCCAGGACCTGGTCGGTCAGTCGACCGGCCTGATCTGGGGCTACGTGGTGTTCGGCGTGGCCTGGCTGGTGTTCGCCGCCGTCCTGGCCACGAAGTTCAAGAACGGCGGCAACGGCGCCCGGATCACCATCCTGGTGTTCGCCATCATCACGGCCGTCCTGGGCATCTACCCGTTCGTCATCATGGGCCTGGTGCACACCATCCTGGCCGTCCTGGTCGCGGTGTTCGTCGGCAACGCCAACGGCAAGGCCTGGTTCAACCGCCCCCGTTACTGAACCGCCCCCGGCGAGCGGACCAGTTCACGCCAATCACATCCAAGGGCCGTGTCTCACCCGTACGAGGGGGGCACGGCCCTGGTGCGTCGCCCTAGTCTGACGGTGGTAGCTGTGCAGGCACGGGGAGAGCACCTTGTTCAGCATCATCGTGGTACCTCCGCCGACCACGGAGGACGAGCGAAACCGCACCCAACGCAGACTCGCGCCCGGCGAACGCCTCACCTTCGGCCGGTCCGCGCACGACAACGACCTGCCCATCGCCCACGACGGGGTCTCCCGCCGGGCCGGTGAGATCACCGCGCAGGGCGCCTTCTGGATCCTGAGCAACCTCAGCCGCGAACAGACCTACGTGGTGGAGAACCCGGAGGGCGCGGGCGAACACGTCAAGGTGGCGCCCGGGCGGCTGGACGCGCCGATCCCCTTCGAGTTCTCGCGGATCGTGCTGCCCGCCGCGGGCGACCTGCTGGCGCTGGAGGTGTGGGCGCCGCGCCACGACTACCTCAGCGGCACGGGCGGCCTCGACGGCGCCACGACCGCTCCGGCCTTCTCGGTCGACCGCACCAAGCGCTACTTCGCGGTCCTGGCGGCCCTGTGCGAACCGCGCCTGCGCGGCACCCCGCACGCCCCGCTGCCCACCGTCGACCAGGTCGCCGAGCGCCTGCGCCCCGCCTGGCCTGCCGCGTCCCGCACGGCCGTGCAGTGGAACATCGACTACCTCGCCGTGAAGCTGCGCCTCAAACCGGGCCCGGAGAGCGCGGACACGGGCCCGCGGCTCAACGGCAAGAAGGAGTCCCTGGTCTCCCTCGCGCTCCGCTTCGACCTGGTCCGGGAGGACGACCTGGTCGTCCTGGCCGCCCCGTCGGGCCGGGTGACGCGGTGAACGAGCCCTACGCCGTGCCCGTGCCGAAGGGGTACCGGGTCGGCGTCTGGGAGGTGCGCGAGCCGATCGCGACCGGCGCCTTCGGCAGTGTGTACGCCGCCCGGCGCGTCGGTGAGAGCGCGGAGCTGCCCCGGACCGCCGCCCTGAAGTTCCTGCCCACCGGTACGGCCACACCCCGCCGGCTCACCCACCTGCGCGAGCTGATCGAGCGGGAGGTCGCGCTGTACCGGCGGCTGAAACACCCGCGCCTGGTGCGGATGTACGAGACGCTGACCGTCGACGACCCGGGCCGCCCGGAGCTGGACGGTGCCACCGTCCTCGTCCTGGAGCAGGCCAAGGGCTCTCTGTCCGCCCTGCTCTCGGCGACGCCCCGGCCCGAGGCGGGTCCCGCGCTGCTCGCGCAGATCTGCGAGGGGCTGGCCCAGTTGCACGACGCGGGCTGGGTGCACGGCGACCTGAAGCCGGCCAACGTGCTGCTGATGGAGGACGGTTCGGTCCGGCTGGCCGACTTCAACATGGCGGCCGAGCTGGAGGGCACCCACGCCTACACCCCGGCCTTCTCGACCCCCGACTACACACCGCCCGAGCTCCTGTGGACCGAGATCGGCGAACGGGGCCGCCGCATCCGCCCGTCCGCCGACGTGTGGGCCTTCGGCGTCCTCGCCCACCTCGTCCTCACCGACAGCTTCCCGCTGCCGGGGGCCACGCCGACGGCCCGCCGCGACGCGGCGGCGGCCTACGCCCGGGGCACCGACGAACTGCGCCTGTCGCCCGGACTGGCCGACGACTGGCGGGAGATCGTGCGCGCGTGTCTGACCCGCTCGTACCAGGACCGCGTCACCGGCCAGGCACTGCTGCGCCGCGTCCGGGCGGCTGCCGCCGGGGCGGCTCCGCGTCCCTTCCGGCTGCCCCGGCTGGGCCCGGCCCGGCACCGTGTGCGCCGTACGTCCGTCGCGGCGGCCGTGGCCGCCGGCGTCCTCGCCGCCCTGGCCTACGGCATCGGCGTCTGGGCCGACGGCGCCCCCGGCGGCAGCGGCTCCGGCGCCACCGCGAACGTCTCGGCCGCCACGTACGGCGCCTTAGACCTGCGCACCGACCGGGGCATCCCGCCCGCCTACCGGCTGCTGATCGTGGAGACGGCGCACGACTGCGACCAGAAGGACGTCACCCCGGTCCTGATCGCCGCCATGCTGAAGGTGGAGAGCGACTTCGACCCGGACCTCTCCGATCCCGCCAACGACGAGTACGGCATCGCCCGCTGGACCCCGCGCGTCCTGCGCTGGTGGATGAACGAGGACGGCACTCCCGGCGAGGCCGTCCCCCAACCCCCGTTCCCGCCCGCCGAGTCCATCCCGGCGATGGGCCGCTACCTGTGCTGGATCGCCCCGCGCCTGGAGCCCGGGCTGCGCGGCGAGAGGCGGGTGCTGGTCGCCGCCGGGTACCGGACGTCGTACAAGACGGTGAACGACGCGGGCGGCGTTCCCCCGGACACTCGCAGCTACGCCGACCGCGTCGCGCACTACCTCAAGGAGTACAGCCCGCCCGGGAAGAGGTGACCCTGGGGATTCTCAGGTACCGCTCCGAAAACACGCTGCTCCGTGCACCGTGGGATGTGAGGATGGCCGCTCCGAACTCCCCTTATTCGAAAGCAGGTTCACACATGAGACGCACCCGCGGTGCCTTGGCGGTCGCTGCCGCCCTGACGCCCGTCCTCCTGCTCGCCGCCCCGGCCGTGGCCGCCGGCCCGGCACCGGCGGCAGCCGCCGTGACGGCCACGGTGCCGGCGGACGGCACACCGGTGGACGAGCTGTCGGAGGAGGAGCTCCGGATAGCGATCCTGCGCATCATGGCCGACGAGGACAGCGGACGGGGCGTCAAGAGGGAGGCCAACAAGGCCCTCGACGGCACCGTGGAGGACATGCGCGCCTTCCTCAAGACCGGCTACCGCCTCGCCCAGGCCGAGGACGACCGCGTCGCCATCGTCCGCATCATCGGCGACCCGGACTCCGGACGAGGCGTCAAGAGAGAAGCCGGCAAGGCCCTCGACACGAACACCCCGGAGGCCCTGCGCGCCTTCCTGGAGACCGGCTACCGCCTCGCCCAGGCCGAGGACGACCGCGTCGCCATCGCCCGCATCCTGGCCGATCCGAAGATCAGCCCGGCACTTCGCGCCGCCGCCGAGAAGGCGATCGAGGGCACGCCGGAGGAGCTGCGGTACTTCCTGGAGACCGGGCAGTACGAAGTGGACGGCTGAGTCCTCCGAGGCGGGTCGTCGGTGGTGCCGCCGACCCGCTCCGTCGCCACCGTCAGTGGAAGAAGTGCCGCGTCCCGGTGAAGTACATCGTGACGCCCGCCTTGCGCGCGGCCTCGACGACCTGTTCGTCACGGACGGAACCGCCGGGCTGGACCACGGCCTTCACGCCGGCCTCGGTGAGGATCTCCAGGCCGTCCGGGAAGGGGAAGAACGCGTCGGAGGCGGCGTAGGAACCCTCCGCGCGCTCGGTCCCTGCCCGCTCGACGGCCAGCTTCGCGGAGTCCACGCGGTTGACCTGCCCCATGCCGACACCGACGGAGGCGCCGTCCTTGGCGAGCAGGATCGCGTTGGACTTCACCGCACGGCAGGCCTTCCAGGCGAAGGCCAGCTCGGCCAGCTCGTCGGCGCTCAGGGCCTCACCGGTCGCCAGCGTCCAGTCGGCCGGGTCGTCACCGTCGGCCTGAAGGCGGTCCGTCACCTGGAGCAGCGCGCCGCCGTCGATGGGCTTGACCTCGACGGGGGCGGCGGGGCCGTCGGCGCAGCGCAGCACACGGATGTTCTTCTTCTTGGTGAGGGCCTCCAGGGCCCCGTCCTCGTAGCCGGGCGCGACGATGACCTCGGTGAAGATCTCGGCGACCTGCTCCGCCATCTCCTTGCTGACCGGGCGGTTGACCGCGATCACGCCGCCGAACGCCGACAGCGGGTCACAGGCGTGCGCCTTGCGGTGCGCCTCGGCGACATCCGCGCCGACCGCGATCCCGCAGGGGTTGGCGTGCTTGATGATCGCGACGCACGGCTCGGCGTGGTCGTACGCGGCACGGCGGGCGGCGTCCGTGTCCGTGTAGTTGTTGTACGACATCTCCTTGCCGTGCAGCTGCTCGGCCTGGGCGAGGCCGCCGCCCTCCGGGGAGACGTAGAGCGCGGCGGGCTGGTGCGGGTTCTCGCCGTAGCGCAGGGTGTGCTCGCGCTCCCAGGTGGCGCCCAGGAAGTCGGGGAACCGCGACTCGTCGACGGGCGCGTAGGAGGAGGCGAACCAGGAGGCGACGGCGACGTCGTAGGAGGCCGTGTGCTGGAAGGCCTCGGCGGCGAGCCGCTTGCGGGTCGTGAGGTCGAAGCCGCCGCTCCGCACGGCCTTCAGCACGTCGGCGTAGCGGGCCGGGCTGGTGACGACCGCGACGGAGGGGTGGTTCTTGGCGGCGGCGCGGACCATCGAGGGACCGCCGATGTCGATCTGCTCGACGCACTCGTCGGGCGAGGCACCCGAGGCGACGGTCTCGCGGAACGGGTAGAGGTTGACGACGACCAGGTCGAACGGCTCGACGCCCAGCTCGGCGAGCTGCCGCTGGTGGTCCTCGAGGCGCAGGTCGGCGAGGATGCCCGCGTGCACGCGCGGGTGCAGCGTCTTGACGCGGCCGTCCAGGCACTCGGGGAAGCCGGTCAGCTCCTCGACCTTGGTGACGGGGACGCCGGCAGCGGCGATCTTCGCGGCCGTGGAGCCGGTGGAGACGAGTTCGACACCGGCCTCGTGGAGCCCGCGCGCGAGGTCCTCGAGCCCGGTCTTGTCGTAGACGCTGACGAGCGCCCGGCGAAGGGGCCGCTTGTTGCTCTCGGCGGTCACTGGATAACTACCTTTCGTCCCTCAATGCGATGGCCGTTGCGGGCGAGCCGCCCCACGACCTCGACGAGCAGCCTTCGCTCGACGTCCTTGATGCGCTCGTGCAGAGCGCTCTCGTCGTCCTCGTCCCGGATCTCCACCACGCCCTGCGCGATGATCGGCCCGGTGTCGACGCCGTCGTCGACGAAGTGGACGGTGCAGCCGGTGACCTTGGCGCCGTACGCGAGCGCGTCCCGCACACCGTGGGCTCCCGGGAAACTGGGCAGCAGGGCGGGGTGCGTGTTGACGAACCGCCCGCCGAACCGCGCGAGGAACTCCTTGCCGACGATCTTCATGAAGCCGGCGGAGACGACGAGGTCGGGCTCGAAGGCGGCGACGGCCTCGGCGAGGGCGGTGTCCCACTCCTCGCGGCTCCCGTGGTCCTTGACCTTGCGGACGAAGGTCGGCAGCCCGGCACGCTCGGCGCGCGCCAGCCCCTCGATGCCCTCGCGGTCGGCGCCGACGGCCACGATCTCGGCTCCGTAGGCCTGCGCGCCGGTGGCGGCGATCTCGTCGAGGAGCGCCTGCAGATTGGTGCCGGATCCGGAGACCAGCACGACGAGGCGCTTGGCGCGCGGGGCCACGGGCTTGGCGGCCACGGTGGGGGCCTTTCTCGGGGAAGCGTCTGTCCAGGCGGCCGGACCGTGGCGTTTGTACATTCATACGAATGCTTCGGGCTCCCGGATACGGGGAAGCCTACGAACCGGTCGGCCGTCAGCAACGATACCGGCACTCCGGACGGCCCCCACGGGACGGGGGCGTGGCCGGAAGGTAGCGTCTGGGCGGAGCCGGTTCGGGAACGCCGTCCGGGCGTGGTGCGTTCAGGAGGGTGACGGAGCCGGTCCCGACGCCGCACCGACCTCTGTTCGTCCAGTCCAGATCCCCGCTCTCCTCCACACCGCCCCACTCACCAACGGGAAGACGCTCACTTGATGCCGGACCGCAGCCTGCGACTCCTCACGTTCCCCCCGCCGTCGGCACAGGGAGGGGAGCGCGGCGCCGTGCTGCTGCGGGAGCGCCCCGGCTCGCCGCCCGACGCGCCGTCGGACGGCTCCGGCCAAGACGGGCGAGAGCGCGGCTCGCAGGAGGACAACCCCTTCGCCCCGCCGCCCGAGGGCACCCCGGACCGGCCCTGGCAGCCGCGCCGCCCGTCGGGCGACGACTCCCGGGACGGCGGTGAGGGCGACCGTGCGCCGTGGGGCAGTCAGTGGAGCGACCGGCAGCCCGGCCGTTCCCCCGACGGCTTCGGCGATCGCCCCCGCGGCGGCCCCGAGGGCCAAGGACCTCAGAGCGGCGGCCCGAACCTGCGCTGGGACCCGACGGATCCCTCCCAGCGCCGTGCGCGCTATGCCCTGCTGTCGGGCATGTGGGCCTTCTTCTTCGCCCTGTTCAGCTGGCCGTACGTGGCGCTGCTGCTCGGCGCGCTCGCCCTCTACTGGGGCATCAGCGCGCTGCGCGCCAAGCCCCGCAGGTCCGACCCGGACTCCCCGGCCCCCGCCGAACAGCCGGGCCGCCCCCAGACGACCGCAGCGGTCAGCGGCCTGGTCACGGCGTCCCTGGCGATCGCCCTGGTCGCCGCGTCCTTCACGGCGCAGCTGGTCTACCGCGACTACTACACGTGCACGAACGACGCCCTCACCAACAAGGCCGAGCAGTCCTGCGCGAAGCTGCTGCCGGAGCAGCTGCGGGGGCTGCTGGGGACGAAGGACTGAGGCGCTCCCGCCCCCGTCAGGTGCGGTCGGACCCGCGGAAGTCGTAGGGCTCGTAACCGACGTCGTCATCCTCGTCCCGCAGGCCGTACGGGACGTCGTCGTACTCGAAGGGGGCGTAGGGCAGGTCCGGGGTCCGTGGTGTCCCGGCCGCGTCCCGAGCCGAGGCGTCACGTCCGGTGCCTGGAGGACCTGGATGACCTGGGGTGCCTGGGGTGCCCTTGGCGTTCTCGGCAGCCCGGGCGGCTCCGGCTCCCCCGGCGATACCGGCGCTCCTGGCATTGCTGGTACCCCAGACGGCTCCGGCTTCCCCGGCAACTCCGGCCCTCTCGGCACCCCGGGCGGCTCCGGCATCCCTGGCGGGTCCGGCTCCCTCGGCGCCCCAGACGGCTCCGGCATCCCCCGCCAGTCCAGCACCCCAGGCGGCGCCGGATTGCTCAGCGGTTCCGGGTCCCTTGGTGCCCCGGGCAGTTCCGACTCCCCCGGCCTCCCGGGCGGATCCCTTGCCGTCGGCGCCTGCGGTGCGTGTGGCGGCCCCTGCGGTCCGGGGGGATCTGCCGCGCGCGAACCAACCGCCCCGGCGGCGTGTTCTCCCGGCCCTGTCGGTGCCCTCGGCCGTCTCCTCACGCTGTCTGCCGATCACCGGCTCCTCCTCGCGGGGTGACCGGCAGCGCCAGATCCCCACCCCCACCGCCGTCGGGACCGCGACCAGCGTCAGCCACGCCAGGGTCGCCGCGCCCACCTGCCACCACACCGGCCCGAAACGGGCCAGTACGGAGACCCCGAGCGGCCCGCCGGCAAGCGCGGCGAGCCCCGCGAGCACGGCCGCGCACAGCAGCGCCGCCAGAGCGGCGGCGCGGGCACCGCGCCACGGCGACCAGCCGACGCCCCGCCCGCCGGGAGCCGCACCCTTCACCACGGTCCGGCCCAGCACCACCCCGGCGACCACCGGCACGACCCCGGCCACCCAGTGCACCCACACCCCCTGCCCCGCCTCCGGCACCGCCGCCAGCAGCGGAAACGTCGGCAGGAACGGCGGCGGCGCGGAGGACAACGGCCCCACGACATGGCCGGCGCCGAGGACGAAGCCGGGGCCGAGGGCGTACGAGGCACCCCACACCGCCGCGTTCGGCACCAGGGCCGCACACAGCAGCAGGACCGCGAACCGCCCCGACCACCCCTCGGTCAGCCGGAGCAACGACCCCTGGGCCTCCGTGCCGTGCACCACCAGCGACACCGCCACCAGCAGCGCGCCGCCCCCGAGCAGTACCGCCACTCCGGCCGCCGCGGCCCGGGCGGCGACACCAGGGCGCCCGTCCGGGGCGTGGACCAGCGGCCGCAGGCCCACCGGCAGTACCCGCAGCAGCAGCCGCAGCGGACCGCCCGGACGGCCGTACGCCGACCACACGCCCACCCCCGCCACCACGGCGGCGACCAGCGGCACGTACACCGCCGTCCACAGCCACGACGGCCGCAGCACACCGCCGCCGGCGAACAGCGCGGCGGGCAGGGCGACGGCCAAGTAGCCCAGGACGACGCCCGTCCACGCCGTACGGGCGGCGACCAGCGGCGGTCCCGCGCCCTGGATGTCCTCGACCTCCTCGCGACCCCCGATGTCCTCGATGTCCTCGACGGTCGCGAGGGCCTTGAAGCCGCCGACGTCGTCCCCGTCCCCCGCCCCGCCGTCCGTGGCGTCGCGTGCCGCCCGGAGCAGCAGCCACACGGGCAGCGCGAGCAGGAGCAGCGGCGAGATGCCCACGGGGGCGGGCACTCCGGAGAGCGTGTCGACACGGACCAGCTCGGCTCCGTGGGCCAGCAGCCACAGCGCCGCCGTGACGTGCAGCACGCCGCCGGGCCCGCTGTCGGGGTACGGCGAGGTGATCCACAGCATCATCACCAGTACGGCGCACCACGCGAGCCCCAGGCCCGCCGCCACCGCACCACTCACAAGGGCGTCGCCCAGTCCGGGCGAACGGTCCCGCACCCGGGTGAGCAGGAACGCCGGCAGACGGCGGCGAGCGGTTGCGGTCATCTTGATCACGCCCGTCATGCTCCCAACGACACGCGCTTTCCCGTCGTAACAGGCGAACCACCGTTGTGTCGCTCAATATACGTTTATGTACTTTTCCGTACCGAGGGGCGCCCTGTGACACAGAGCCCTGCCCTCCCGCTGCCTCCACCCAAGGAACGCCGACGCCTGCGCGAGACCGCCTCGCTGACGCGGGCTCAGCTGGCCTCCCGGGTGGGCGTCACCAGCGAGACGGTGCGCGGATGGGAGACCGGCCGCGCGACGCCGCGCGGCCGGAAGGGGGAGAAGTACGCGCGGCTGCTGCACTCACTGGGCGGGGAGCGGGAGGTGACGGAGCCTCATACGAGCGTCGCCACGAGCGACCGAGGCAGAACCTCCGCCCCGGGCAGGAGCGCCAGGAGCCGCCCGCCGGCCAGGGACCGGGACCGCACCCGTCTCGCCGAGCGAGGCCGCGCCCCCGCCCCCGACCGCGGCCGCACCACCGCCCGCGTCACCCTCGCCGACCGCAACCGGGCCCCCGGCCGTACGAAGACCCCGCACCGGCCGGACGACGCGACCTCCGCTCTCGACCCTGAACAGGCCTTCGACGCGCTGTACGCCTTCTGCGCCCCCGCGCTGGTCCGGCAGACCTATCTGCTGACCGGGCGCCGTGAGCTGGCCCGGGAGTCCGTCGAGCGGGCCTTTCAGACCGCCTGGCAGCGCTGGCCCGAGGTGGCCCGCGACCGGGACCCGGCGGGCTGGGTGCGCGCGGTGGCGTACGAGTGCGCGCTCTCCCCGTGGCACCGGCTCCGGCCCCGCTACCGGCACCCCGAGCCGCCACCGTCCGACGCGTTCGACCGCGCGCTGATGGACACCCTGCTGAGGCTGCCGCCGTCGTACCGCCGGACCTTGCTGCTCTACGACGGTGTCGGTCTCGGCCTGCCGGAGACGGCGGCGGAGACGGAGGCGAGCACCCGCGCCACCGTGAACCGGCTGATGCACGCGCGCGAGGCGGTCGCCGAGCGGCTGCCGGAGCTGGCGGACCCGGAGGTCCTGCACTGGCGGCTGGTCGAACTCGCCTCCACCGAGCGGCTGCGGGCCGCCAAGCCGCTGGTGGTGCGGCAGGCCGGGGAACGCCGGGCCCGCCTGTGGACCCGGGCCGCCATCGCCTTCACGGCCCTGCTGATCGGGACCACGGTGCTCACCGTGCGCACGGCCCCGACGCGCTACGAGCCGCCGGTACCGCCGGGCGAGACCGTCCAGGGCGTGCCGCCGCCGGTCGCGCCCGGACCGCTCTCGGAGTCGGAGCGGGACCTGCGGTCCAAGCTGCGCAAGGAGCAGCAGAAGGGGCCGGACCGGCTGCTGCCGCAGCCGCGGTGAACAGCCTTGGCGAAACTTGGCGAAACGGCGGTGGGCCCGCCCCCCGTGCGGGGAGCGGGCCCACCTGTGAGCCGTGAGGCGCTGCTCAGCCGGCGAGGATGGCGCGGGCCAGCTTCGCCGTCTCGGTCGGGGTCTTGCCGACCTTGACACCGGCGGCCTCGAGGGCCTCCTTCTTGGCGGCGGCCGTGCCGGAGGAGCCGGAGACGATGGCGCCGGCGTGGCCCATGGTCTTGCCCTCGGGCGCGGTGAAGCCCGCGACGTAGCCGACGACCGGCTTCTTCACGTTCTCCTTGATGAAGGCCGCGGCCCGCTCCTCGGCGTCGCCGCCGATCTCACCGATCATCACGATCAGGTCGGTGTCGGGGTCGGCCTCGAACGCGGCGAGCGCGTCGATGTGCGTGGTGCCGATGACCGGGTCGCCACCGATGCCGACGGCGGACGAGAAGCCGATGTCACGCAGCTCGTACATCATCTGGTACGTCAGCGTGCCGGACTTCGAGACCAGGCCGATGCGGCCCGGCTTCGTGATGTCGCCCGGGATGATGCCGGCGTTCGACTGGCCCGGGGTGATGAGACCGGGGCAGTTCGGGCCGATGATGCGGGTCTTGTTGCCCTGGGACACGGCGTAGGCGTAGAACGCGGCCGAGTCGTGGACGGCGATGCCCTCGGTGATGACGACCGCGAGCGGGATCTCGGCGTCGATGGCCTCGACGACGGCGGCCTTGGCGAAGGCCGGCGGCACGAAGAGGACGGACACGTTGGCGCCCGTCTTCTCGATCGCCTCGGCGACCGAGCCGAAGACCGGGATGTCGTTGCCGTCGATGTCGACGGACGTGCCCGCCTTGCGGGGGTTCACGCCACCCACGATGTTCGTGCCGTCGGCCAGCATGAGCTTGGTGTGCTTCATGCCCGTGGCACCGGTCATGCCCTGGACGATGACCTTGCTGTCCTTGTTGAGGAAGATAGCCATGGCTGTTTAGTCCCTCGTCCCTTACTTCGCAGCCGCGAGCTCGGCGGCCTTGTCGGCCGCTCCGTCCATGGTGTCCACGCGCTGCACCAGCGGGTGGTTGGCGTCGGAGAGGATCTTGCGCCCCAGCTCCGCGTTGTTGCCGTCCAGACGGACGACCAGGGGCTTGGTGACGTCCTCGCCCTTGTCCTTGAGCAGCTGCAGCGCCTGGACGATGCCGTTGGCGACCTCGTCGCAGGCGGTGATGCCACCGAAGACGTTGACGAAGACGGACTTGACGTCCGGGTCGCCGAGGATGATCTCCAGGCCGTTCGCCATGACGGCGGCGGAGGCGCCACCACCGATGTCGAGGAAGTTGGCGGGCTTGACGCCGCCGTGGGCCTCACCGGCGTACGCGACGACGTCCAGGGTGCTCATGACGAGACCCGCGCCGTTGCCGATGATGCCGACCTCACCGTCGAGCTTGACGTAGTTGAGGTTCTTCTCCTTGGCGGCGGCCTCGAGCGGGTTGGCCGCGTCCTTGTCCTGGAGGGCCTCGTGCTCCGGCTGACGGAACTCGGCGTTCTCGTCGAGGGAGACCTTGCCGTCCAGGGCGATGACGTCACCGGAGGCGACCTTGGCCAGCGGGTTGACCTCGACCAGGAGGGCGTCCTCCTCGACGAAGGTCTTCCACAGGGTGACCAGGATGTTCGCGACCTTGTCGGCGACCTCGGCCGGGAAGTTCGCGGCCTCGACGATCTGGCGGGCGACCTCGGGGGTCACACCCACGTTGGCGTCGATCGGCGTCTTGGCGACGGCCTCGGGGCGGGTCTCCGCCACCTCCTCGATCTCCATGCCGCCCTCGACGGACGCGATGGAGAGGAAGGTGCGGTTGGCACGGTCCAGGAGGAAGGAGACGTAGTACTCCTCCAGGATCTCCGGGGCCGTCTCGGCGATCATCACCTTGTGGACCGTGTGGCCCTTGATGTCCATGCCGAGGATGTTGGTCGCGTGCTCGACCGCCTCGTCGGTGGTCGCAGCCAGCTTCACGCCGCCGGCCTTGCCACGGCCGCCGACCTTCACCTGGGCCTTGACGACGGACTTGCCACCGAGGCGCTCGGTGGCTGCGCGGGCCGCCTCAGGCGTGTCGATGACTTCACCGGCCAGCACCGGTACATCGTGCTTGGCGAAGAGGTCCCTCGCCTGGTACTCGAACAGGTCCACGCGCTTCCGTCCCTATCAGTGATCTCGCGGTTCGTTGTCTGCGTGGGCGTGCCGCGAGGGCAACGTGACGTCCGCTGTCTGTCACAAGGGAGGCGCACACGGTGTCCGAGCGCGCGGCATGTCCGTCTCGCAGGTTATCGCTGCTTGCAGGAGGCCCCTAAATCGAGGGTCACACCTGAGCGGTGATACCTGTCACATGATGCCGCGCTCTCTGGCACAGCGTGCCTGGAGTGAGGGGCCTCACCGGGCTGGGGTAAGCCCGGTGAGGCCCGCCGAACACCTCCGAATGAGCACAGAAACCCGGTTCAGGGTCCTGCTCTCGGGGGCGCGGGTCGGTTGGTCCCCACCCCAATGGGGGCCGGCCGACCTCATCCACGAGGTTTCGGCCTCGGACCGTCGACGGCTTTCGACCGTCCGGGCGTGAGGGCTCGCGGAGTCCTGGGGGCGGCTGCTAGCCGGGGAGGACGGGAATGTCCCGGTGGCTGTCCCGGGTGCCGGCCGCGCAGGTGCGGGCAGCGGCACCGCGCACGAGGCTCAGCGGAGCCCGGCTGCTGGGCGTGACGGCGTGGGTGTCGCCGTGACGTGGTGTGCCGTTGTCGGCCGTGGAACGGTTGCCGAGCGTGCCGTCCGGACGATCTCCGGGCACGTGGCCGACCGGGGCGGCGCCTCCGACGCCGGCGGACGGTCCCGGATGGGCCACGCGTCTGATGTGGTGCGCGCGGTCGTGGCCCTCGTGACCGTGGTCTGCGAGGTCGGGGTCTGCGAGGTCGGGGTGCTGGGATCGGTACTGGTCGCCATGCACGCCGTGCGCCACGGGGTCCGCAGCTCCGGTTCGGGCCGGGGAGGCAGGTGTACCGACCGACGGCACCGTCGCCCCGCCCGGCTGCGGCCCGACCGTGCCGGGCGCGGGCAGGGGGTGACTCGGGAACGCCGGGTAGCCGGGAACCCCGGGCACAACGGGCACTCCCGGAGCCGCTACGTCACCATCAGGCGGAGCGGACGGGCCCGGCAGCCCGGGCAGCCCGGGCATCGCCGACGCGTCAGGCAGGGTCGGCAGGTCGGGCAGGGCGGGCAGGGCAGGCGCAGCCGGTGCCTTCGGCGGTACGGGCAGGGCCGGCCCATCCGACAGGTCCGGCCGATCCGGCCGATCCGGCGGCGAGGGAGCCTTCGGCGGTGCCGGCAGCTTCGCCGGCGCCTTCGCCAGCTCCCCGCCGACCGACTCCCGCGCGTCATCGGCCACTCGTCCGGCCCGCGCACCCACGGCCCGGACGAGCTGAGTACCACCGGCTCCGGACAGGAAGCGTTCGCCCCTTTGCCCACTCGCCGACCGCCCGGCCGTGCTGTCCGCCGACGCCCGCACACCGTCCGCCGCATACGCCCGCTCGCCGCACAGGAGCCCGATGACGAGCACACCGCCCACCAGCAGCGCCACTTGGAGCGCACGCCGCCCGGCCACCGTGCGCAGCATGCGCACAGCGGCACCGGACAGAGCTGCTGACGAGGACAAGAGGGGGAGCTTCCTCCCGTGCGACGGAACAAGTGCGGAACGCATCACGCGTCACGGGCAACGAGTCGGCACAACGCGACACTGCCCGGCGCGGCGCGGCGCCCTGCCGAGCAGGCGCCGATCCTCGCACGGGAGTGCGGAGGTCGCGCAAGCCCCTCTTGACTGATGGCCCGTCATATCCGTTTTGCCGGACCGAATCGGACGACGATGCGTCGACAAATCGTCACACCGCGTCCGGTATCGGCAGCGGCCGCTTCTCGATCGCCGCCGCCATCACCTCCGGGAACAGATCGGGCGTGCAGGCGAACGCCGGTGCCCCCAGCGCGGCGAGCGCGGCCGCGTGCTCCCGGTCGTAGGCCGGCGCCCCCTCGTCCGAGAGCGCCAGCAGGGTCACGAACTGCACCCCCGATGCCTTCATCGCCGAGACCCGCTTGAGCATCTCGTTCCGGATGCCCCCCTCGTAGAGATCGCTGATCAGCACGACCACCGTCTCCGCGGGCCGGGTGATCTGCGACTGGCAGTACGCGAGGGCCCGGTTGATGTCCGTACCACCCCCCAGTTGCGTGCCGAAGAGCACGTCGACCGGGTCGTCCAGCTGGTCCGTCAGGTCGACGACCGCCGTGTCGAAGACGACGAGTCGCGTGGAGATCGTCCGCATCGAGGCGAGCACCGCTCCGAACACCGACGCGTACACCACCGATGCCGCCATGGATCCCGACTGGTCGATACAGAGGATGACCTCCTTCTTCGTGGACTGGGACGCCCGCCCGAACCCGATGAGCCGCTCCGGCACGATCGTTCGGTACTCGGGCAGGTAGTGCTTGAGGTTGGCCGCGATCGTGCGGTTCCAGTCGATGTCGTGGTGACGGGGCCGGCTGATGCGAGCGCTGCGGTCGAGGGCACCGGTGAGGGTGGCCCGGGTCCGGGTGGCGAGCCGCTTCTCCAGGTCCTCGACGACCTTGCGCACGACGGCCCGTGCCGTCTCCTTCGTCGTCTCCGGCATGGCCTTGTTGAGCGAGAGCAGCGTGCCGACGAGATGCACGTCGGCCTCCACCGCCTCCAGCATCTCCGGCTCCAGCAGCAGTGTGGCGAGTCCGAGCCGGTCGATGGCGTCGCGCTGCATGACCTGCACGACGGAGGACGGGAAGTACGTCCGGATGTCCCCGAGCCAGCGCGCCACGGACGGCGCCGACGCTCCCAGCCCCGCCGAACGGTCCCGGCCCCCCTGTGGCTTCTCCCCCTTTCCGTAGAGCGCGGTGAGCGCCCCGTCCATCGCCGCGTCCTGCCCCGACAGCGCGCATCCGGTGCCGTCCGCCGCGTTGCCCCCGAGCACCAGCCGCCACCGCCGCAACCGCTCCTGCGCCGGGTCCGTCACCTCGGTCGTCATCCGCGTCCTCCCCCGCGAAGCCGTTCCCACAGCGGGATCACCGGCACGGTCGTCGTCGGCCGGCCTTCCGCCCGGGGCCCGTTGCCGACGGTGTCCGCCGCTTCCGTCCTCGGAGCCTGCTCCCTCAGTGCGTCGGTCGTCATCCCGTCACCCCTGCCAGGTCGATACCGGTTTCCTCGTCCACGTCGTCCAGCCCGAGCAGCAGCCGCACGACCGGCAGCACGGCATCCGCGCGCGCCGCATCCAGCTCGGCCGCGAAACCGGGTATGCCGGAGCCGGCCGCCGCCGAACCGCCCCCGGCCCCGGGCCCGCGTCGGACGAGCTCGCCCAGCGTCCGGCGCACCCCGGGCTCGTACGCCGAGAACGTCCGCCGCAGCAGGGGCAGCACGTCCGTGAACGCCTCCGCCGGCACCCCGGTCAGCCAGGCGTCGACCAGCCCGAGCAGCCGCTCGTCGTGCACCAGGAGCATCCCGCCGCCGGAGCCTCCTCCGACGAAGCCCTCGATCCACGCGGCCGCGTCCGCGGGCGGCGTGCCCGGTGACAGGACGAGCCCCATGAGCAGCGCCGCCTCGTCCTGCGCCAGCTCCCCGTCGTCGAGCAGGAGCCGCACCGCCCGCCCCCGGATCACCCCGGGCACGGTGTCCCGCCCGCACAGCACGCGCAGCACCGACTGCCAGCGGCCTCTCAGATCGCCGTGTCCCGTCGCGGGCGCGTCGCCCAGGAGCCCCACCGCCCCGTGCACGGCGTCCACATGACGCCGCATCTCCTCGGCGCCGTCCGCGTCGAGCGCGGCGCAGGCCGGGGGCAGGCCGACGAAGACCCGCTCGGCCAGGCCCGCGGCGACCTCCCCCAGGGCCCCGGTGTCCGTGCCGCGCACATCGCCGTAGCGCAGGGAGCGGACCAGGGCCGGCAGCGCCTGGGCGAGATGGCCGACATCCGTGTCGAGGGCCGCCCGGTCGGCGAGGATCCGCATCACCGTGGGCAGGGCGTCGGGCAGTTCGGCCAGCAGGCAGCGTTCGGCGAGCGCGGTGACGTCGGCGAGGCCCTGCGCGGCGACCCCGTCCGCCTCGGCCTTCGCGGTCGCGGCGGACAGTACGGTCGTCCCCCACACTCCGGCCTCGGCGACCCGCACCGACAGCTCGGGCTCCCAGCGCAGCCGCCAGGTCTCCCGGAACGTGCCCGTGCTGCCCCGCGAGGCCGCCGGTTCGCCCCAGGCGACTCCGAGCAACCGCAGCCGGTGCAGCAGTCTGCTGCGGCCGGCGTCGGTCTCCTTGCGCAGGTCGAGCTCCAACTCCCGCTCCAGTGCCTCCGGCTTCAGCCGAAGCCTGCGCTGGAGCCGGGCGAGGTCCCGCTGCAAGGGAACCGCCGGCGCCGTCGGCGGCACCTCCCCCAGCACGTCCCCCACGACCAGCCGGTCGTGCACCAGCGCCAACGGCACGTCCGAGCCCTCGCACAGCACCGCCCGCACCGCGTCGGTCGTCTCGCTCAGGCCGGGCAGCGGACGGCCGCGCATCGCGGCGAGTGTCTCGGCCAGCCGCACCGCCTCGATGACATGCGCGGAGGAGACGATCCGGTCCTCGGCGCGCAGCAGCCCTGCCACCTTGGTCAGCCACCGTTCGACCGGCCGGTCCGGGGCGCTGAACAGATGCCCGTACCAGCCCGGCGACTCGATGCCGGCCCCGTACCCGCTGGTCCGGGACAGCCTGCGGTGGGTCCACGGCACCCAGGTCATGTCCGTCTTGACCTTGGGCAGCCCCTTCAGCAGCGCCTTGTCGGCGGCGACGGTCGTCCTCTGCCGCAGGGCGGGCACGTGCCAGGCGCCGCAGACGACGGCCACGCCGTCCTCGAACTCCCGCTGCGCGGCCCGCACCTGGAGCCGCATATGGGCCTCCCGCACCAGGTCCCGGTCGTGTCCCCCGACGCCGTAGGTCTCGCGCAGCGCCCCCATGGCCTCCTCGAGCACGGTGAACGGCGCGAGCGCGTCGCCCTTCCCCAGGCCCCGGTGCTCCACGACGTCCTCCCACCACCGCTCCGGATCGTCGTAGCCGGCGGCCTCGGCGAGCACGCCGAGCGGGTCGATCCGCAGGCCGGCGGAGCCGGGGGCCGAACCGCCGTCGCCTGCGCCTTCGTCATCGCGGTCGCCATCGCCGCCACCGTCGCTGTCGGTCCCCGCCGCGTCCTCCTGCCTCCCCCAGGCCAGCGTGTGCGTGGCCGGCAGGTCGATGAAGCGGGCCGGGACGTCGTGTGCCAGGGCCCAGCGGATGGCGACCCACTCCGGGGAGAACTCGGCCAGCGGCCAGAACGACGAGCGGCCGGGTTCGTCCACGGCATGGGCGAGCAGGGCGACCGGAGGCCGCATCTCCTCGTCGGCGGCGAGCGGGATCAGGGCATCGGCCTCGGGCGGACCCTCGATCAGCACGACCCGCGGCCGGGCCTCCTCCAGCGCGGCTCGCACCGCCCGGGCCGAGCCCGGCCCGTGATGCCGCACCCCGAGCAGCAGCGGCCCGGCCCCGGCCCCCCGGCCCTCAGCCCTCTCCACGCCTGTCACACCGACCCCCTCCCTTCCACGCGCACCTCTGACGGCCCCTCCTCGTACCGCTCACACACTCACCTCACGGCAGGCCCGGTAGAAGTCCTTCCAGTCGTCGCGCTCGCGGACGACCGTCTCCAGGTACTCCTGCCAGATGACGCGGTCGGCCGCCGGGTCGCGGACCACCGCGCCGAGAATCCCCGCGGCGACGTCGCTCGGCCGCAGCACGCCGTCACCGAAGTGGGCCGCCAGGGCGAGTCCGTTGGTGACCACCGAGATCGCCTCGGCCGTGGACAGCGTGCCGCTGGGCGACTTCAGCTTCGTCCGGCCGTCGGCCGTGACCCCGTCGCGCAGCTCCCGGAAGACCGTGACGACCCGGCGGATCTCGTCGAGGCCGTCCGGCGCGGCCGGGAGGTCCAGGGAGCGGCCGATCTGGTCGACGCGGCGCGAGACGATGTCGACCTCGGCCTCGGGGCTCTCCGGCAACGGCAGCACCACCGTGTTGAAGCGGCGGCGCAGGGCGCTCGACAGGTCGTTGACCCCGCGGTCGCGGTCGTTGGCCGTGGCGATCAGATTGAAGCCGCGGACCGCCTGCACCTCCTGGCCCAGTTCCGGTATCGGCAGCGTCTTCTCCGACAGGATCGTGATGAGCGTGTCCTGCACATCGGCCGGAATACGCGTCAGTTCCTCGACGCGGGCGGTCATGCCGTCGGCCATCGCCCGCATGACCGGGCTGGGCACGAGGGCGTCGCGGCTCGGGCCGTGGGCGAGCAACCGCGCGTAGTTCCAGCCGTACCGGATGGCCTCCTCCGGTGTTCCGGCGGTGCCCTGCACCAGCAGCGTGGAGTCGCCGCTGACCGCCGCGGCCAGGTGCTCGGACACCCAGGTCTTCGCCGTGCCGGGCACGCCGAGCAGGAGCAGGGCGCGGTCGGTGGCGAGCGTGGTGACCGCGACCTCGACGATGCGGCGCGGGCCCACGTACTTCGGTGAGATCACCGTGCCGTCCGGCAGCGTGCCGCCGAGCAGGTAGGTCGCGACGGCCCACGGCGACAGCTTCCAGCGGGCCGGGCGCGGGCGGTCGTCCTGCGCGGCGAGTGCGGCGAGTTCGCCGGCGAAAGCGTCCTCGGCGTGCGGCCGCAGCGCCTCGGCACCATCGGTCTGCGACGTCGGTTCAACGGACACAGGCATGGCTGAGTCCCCCTCCAGCTCGGCCGGTTCGGATCTGGTGACCACGTTGCACCACACCACTGACAATGCGTTCTGACCTGCGCAAATGCTCCGTCGGAGCCGCTCGCGGACCCGATTGTCAGTGGTGGGATCTACCTTCGATGACATGACTCAGCAGGGGGTGCGCTGGACGGCGGACCAGGTGCTGGCACTGGCGCCTGACACCGCTTCACGCAAAGCGGGAAGCAAACTCGGCGCGGCGGGGCCGTGGTCCGAGGCGGGGAGTTCCGACGAGGGGACGGTGTGGGGGCTGTGCAAGGGCAGCGGGAGCAAGCCGTATCAGACGGTCGTCGACATCGCGGACGCCTCCGGGCCCGCGTACAAGTGCAGTTGCCCGAGCCGCAAGTTCCCGTGCAAGCACGCTCTCGGGCTGCTGCTGCTCTGGGCGGGCGGCGAGGGAGCGGTGCCACCGGGGCAGGCACCGGAGTGGGCCGGGCAGTGGCTAGCGGGACGGCGCAAGCGCGCGGAGGAGAAGAGCGCGGAAGAGAGCCCGGCCGCGCCGTCCGGGTCCGCTGATCCGGAAGCGGCGCGGCGCCGGGCGGAGCGACGGGCCGAGCGGGTCACGGCGGGTGCGGTGGAGCTGGAGCAGCGCCTGGCGGACCTGCTGCGCGGCGGCCTGGCGACAGCGGAGCAGTCCGGTTACGGCCTGTGGGAGGAGACGGCGGCCCGCATGGTCGACGCGCAGGCGCAGGGCCTTGCCGCGCGGGTCCGGGAGCTGGGGACGATTCCGTCCACCGGTCCGGGCTGGCCGGTGCGGCTGCTGGAGGAGTGCGCGCTGCTGCATCTCCTCGGCCAGGGCTGGCTGCGCCGCGAGCGGCTGCCGGACGACCTCGCCGCCACGGTCCATTCCCGGATCGGCCTGCCGGCCTCCGCGGACGGCCCGCCGGTGCGGGACCGCTGGCTGGTGCTCGCCCAGTACGACACGACGGACCCACGCCTGACGACCCGCAGGATCTGGCTGCACGGCGCCGGCTCGCACCGCACCGTGCTGCTCCTCTCCTACGGCGCCGCCGGCCGCGCCCCGGAGCTGGCGCTGCCGGTGGGCCTGACCCTGGATGCCGAGATGTCCGTCTACCCGGGCGCGGGGCAGTCGCGGGTGGCCCTGGGCGAGCGGTTCGCACCGCCCACGCCCTCGGACATACGTCCGCCGGGGATCACGACGTCGCAGGCGGCGGCCCGTTACGGCGACGCCCTGCGCGACGATCCCTGGCTGGAGTCCGTCCCGGTGACGCTGGACCGGGTCGTCCCCACTCCGGACGGCGGCTCCTGGCAGTTGGCGGACGCCGACGAGGACGCGGCGCTGCCGCTCACACCCGCCGCGCGTTCCCGGCCCGGCCTGTGGCGGCTGGTCGCCCTGTCGGGCGGCGCCCCGGTCAGGGTCTTCGGCGAGTGCGGCCACCAGGGCTTCACCCCGCTGACGGCCTGGCCCGAGGGGACGGGCGACGCGGTGGCCCTGTGCTGAACCGACGGCGGGCCGGCCGTTCCGATCCGCCCCACCCTTCCCATGAATCAGCCAAATCAACGCATCTTTCAGGCATCACGGGACAACCGATGAGGGTGAGACTTCAACCACTCACGGGCGCCCCGCGGAAAGGACGCTCATGACCAGGACCTCCGCCGCTGTGGACGCGCCCGTCACGGGCGACTGGGAGGGGCTCGTCACCACGGCGCTGCTGGGCACGGACCGGCGCACCCCGCCGGGCTCCGGGCCGGGCCCGGAGGCACCGGTGGCCCTGCTGGACGCGGCGGCGACGCAGACCGTGCGGCGTCGGGCCGGTCTGCGTCCCGCGCGGGCGGCGGAGCGCCCGCAGGCGGCCCCGGACGACCCTCGTCCGCCGCTGCCGCCCGCGGCGGCCCGCAGACTCGCCCTGCTGCTGGCCGACCGCCCCGGCCCGTCCGGCGGTGGCCGCCGGGGCGCCGCGCCCGACCTGATGGAGCTGCTGCCCCAGTGGCTCGCGGCGGCCAACGCCCGTGGTTTCGCGCCGCCTCCACCCGCGCTTCCCGCGCTGCTGGACGCGGCCCGGGGGCGTACCGACCTGCGTCCGGCGGTGCTGGAGTTCGCGGGGCCCCGTGCCCTGTGGCTGGCGCGGCTGAACCAGGACTGGCGGTTCGCCCTGCGCTCGGCACCGGGCGGTGGAGCGGCCCTGCCACAGGTCGACGACGACCGGATCCAGCGGTTGTGGCAGGAGGGCCTGTTCGCCGAACGGGTCGCCCTCCTCTCCGCCCTGCGCTCCCGCGAACCGGCCGCCGCACGCGAACTGCTCGCCGCGACCTGGACGACGGAACGGGCCGAGGACCGGCTGATGTTCCTCGACTCCCTGCGCGCGGGCCTGGGCCCGCACGACGAGCCGTTCCTGGAACAGGCCCTGGCCGACCGCAGCCGCAACGTCCGGGCGACGGCGGCGGAGCTGCTGTCGGCGCTGCCCGGTTCGGCGCTCGCCGCGCGGATGGCGGTCAGGGCGGAGGCATGTGTGGCCATCGACCACACACAGACCCCACAGGCCGCACCGGCGGCTCAGACTGCCCAGGCCGCACCGAGTGCACCGACCGCGCCGACGATCGCCGTCGAAGCACCCCACGAGTGCGACCCGGCGATGGAGCGCGACGGCGTCGTGGCGAAGGCCCCGGCGGGACGGGGAGAACGGTCCTGGTGGTTCGGCCAGTTGGTGGAGGCGGCACCGCTCGGGACCTGGTCGCGTCGGCTGGGCGGGCGATCACCCCGGGAGATCGTGGCACTGCCGGTGGCGGACGACTGGCAGGGCGAACTGCACGCGGCGTGGTGCCGGGCGGCGGTGCGCCAGCGGGACGCGGAGTGGTCGCGTGCGCTGCTCGGCGAGTCCTCGGCACCGGAGGCGGGCGGCCCGGGCGCGGTGTCCCTGGCCGAACGCGCCAAGCTGCTCGGCACGCTGGGTGCCGCCGAACGGGCCGAGTGGGTGGCCGGCTTCATAGCGACGCACGGCTTGTCCGAGGCCTTTCAGCTGCTCGGGGTGTGCGCGGTGCCGTGGTCCGGGCCGCTCGGCCGGGCGGTGGTGGACGCGCTCAACATCGCTCGGGACGCAGGGAGTTATCCATGGAGTTTCAGCGGGGTCATGGGCCTGGCCGAGCGTTGCCTCGACCCGTCCGAAGCCGGCCGTCTCGACGCTCTGCTGGCCGTACCGGACGAACCGGAGAACGCGTCACCCGGAGCCGGCGGCTACTGGGCGGAGGCCTTCCAGCGCCTGGTCACGACCCTGCGGCTGCGCGCGGCGATGACGGAGGAACTGGGCGCGTCGTAGGTAGGAACGCACCCGACGACTGCGCAAGGAACCGGCCCCGGCCGACACCAGGCCCACCAGCCACGACACCGGCACCGGCACCGGATCCGGCTCCGGCTCCGGCCGGCCGAAGTCGTCCCCGCCGAACCGCCGGAGGCCTACGCCCCGGCCGGCTGACGCACGTTCGTCCGGACCCACTCCACGATCGACGTCGTCGTCGCGCCGGGCGTGAAGATCTCCGCGACGCCCTTCTCCTTCAGCAGCGGGATGTCCGCCTCGGGGATGATCCCGCCGCCGAAGACCAGGATGTCCGCCGCGTCCCGCTCCTTGAGCAGTTCGATCACCGCCGCGAAGAGCGTGTTGTGCGCACCGGAGAGGATGGACAGCCCGATCGCGTCGGCGTCCTCCTGGATCGCCGTGTCGACGATCTGCTCGGGAGTCTGGTGGAGCCCCGTGTAGATGACCTCCATACCGGCGTCACGCAGGGCCCGCGCGATCACCTTGGCCCCGCGATCGTGGCCGTCGAGCCCCGGCTTGGCCACCACTACGCGGATCGGACCGGCTGCCACACCCATCACTGCCTCCATGAAGCGAATACATCCATCCGTACCGACAAGTACCGCACACATCGGGCACGCCGTACACGCCGCACCGCACGGACACCCCGCCCCGCATCGTCCGGGCAAGTGAACGAACGTTATCTCCAGGATCCCGCAACCGGCAGTTTCGCGCTGCGGACCGAGGGGGAAATCACACGGTGGGACAAGCGCAAGGGGAGCCGCGACGAAGTCGCCGTACCGCCGCCCCACCCACCACGCACAGCGGCGGTACGGCACTTCGGCGAAGACACGCAGGGCAAGAACCGCACGGACGGCACGTACCGCACCCAGGGGACCACTGGCGCCACACACGCCACACGCCTCACTCAGGCCCCACGGCACACGCGGCTCAGGCCGCTCACATGGTCATCGCCGGCCGTCTTCGCAGCAGCTTTCCATGAGGGCACACGGGGGGCGGAGCCGTCCTTCCGCGTGCCGACAGGAGGTCGGCCATGAAGGTCACCAGGGCTGCTCTGCCCTTTCTTCCGTTCTGCCAGCGCCTGCTGCCGAGCCGGCTGACGGGACTCTCCGTGGCACTTCTGAAGGCCACCGCCCTCGAGATCGCGATCCTGGCCGGGCACCTCCTCCTCTACCCCTCCGGCATCACCCAGGAGCGACGGGCCCCCGCCCCGGCACTGCCCCCGGCGGACGGTGCCGCCCAACTGCCCACGGAGGCCAAGCCCCCGGTCGTCCTGCTGCACGGCTTCATCGACAACCGCTCGGTCTTCGTCCTGCTGCGCCGCAGCCTCGCCCAGCACGGCAGGCAGCAGATCGAATCCCTCAACTACTCGCCGCTGACCTGCGACATACGCGCCGCGGCCGAGCTGCTGGGCGAGCGCATCGAGGAGATCTGCGAGCGCACCGGGGCCCGGCAGGTCGATGTCGTCGGGCACAGCCTCGGCGGCCTGATAGCGCGTTACTACGTGCAGCGGCTCGGCGGTGACGCCCGCGTCCGGACCCTCGTCACCCTCGGCACGCCGCACTCCGGCACCCGGGTCGCGCCCTTGGCGGACGCGCACCCCATCGTGCGCCAGATGCGCCCCGGCTCACCGGTGCTCGAGGAGCTCACTCGGCCCGCCCCTGACTGCCGTACGCACTTCGTCAGCTACTGGAGCGACCTGGACACCGTGATGGACCCGCTGGAGACGGCCTGTATCGACCATCCCGATCTGACGGTGCAGAACGTGCGGGTGACCGGTATCGGCCATCTCGCGCTGCCCGTGCACCCCGCAGTCGCCAACGGAATACGGCAGGTCCTCGACACGGCCCACCCGGGTGAACCGTCCGTCGATCACACCGGCGGCCTCACGGTGGCCTGAAACCGGACCCGACCGATGCGCGCCTCGCATCGAAATGTCGAACAAACTTCGAACACAAAGCCAAACCCGCGCCCGCCGTCCGCCAAAACACGGCCGAATGCCCGTTTCATGCGCGCGCGAAACCTGCCGAAGATTGTCGTGCCCGCGTACCGCCGGGTACAGTCGCCGCACTGCTCTGGCAGCCCCTGTTGTCGAGGCGAAAGAGAAGTTGGTGAACGACCGTCACCCGTCGGGGACCATGCCCCCGGCTCCGGCTTCCGAGGCCGCCTCGGCGCACTACGCGTCGTACGGCACCCAGGAAGCCCCGTACGGCGACTTCACCACGTACGGCGACTACGCCGCCACCGGATTCGACGCCACCGGGCACACCACCGCGAGCTTCGCCAGCGACCCCCTCTTCGGCAACCTCCCGGGCAGCGGCCCCGACACGGGCACGTACGACACCGGTCACTGGCCCACGGGCACGCACGAGAACCCGCACTACGACGCGTACGCGGCCCAGCACCACGCCGCCTACGACACCGGCGTCTACGACACGACCTCCTGGCCGGCCCAGCAGCAGCCGCTGTCGGTCATCCCGCCGCAGGCCGCGTCCCCGGACGCCAGCGGCCAGTGGGACACCGGCGCCTGGCTCCAGCCCGACCAGTCCGGCAATCCCGCCGACCAGACCCAGCAGTGGGAATGGGGCACGCAGGCCTTCGACACCGGCACCTACGACGCCACGCAGTGGAACTCCGACGGCTCCGCCGCGCCGCCCCCCGACGGGTACGAGCAGCACGCGGACGCCTTCCACCAGCAAGAGACGGCGACGTTCGAGCAGCTCGGCTACGACGAGGCCACCGGGGCCTCCTACGACGACCCCGCCGCGGACGGCGGTGAGCCGGCCGCCACCGGCGAACTGCCCACCGTCGCCCCGCTCCTGGACGGCCAGGAAGAGGTCGGCCCGCGCACCGCCGCACGGGCGGCCTCGCGCGCCGGGTCCCGGTCCCGCCGCCGTACACCCCCCAAGCGCTCGGCGCTGATGACCATCGCGGTGCCCTCGGCGTGTGTGATGGGCGTCGCGGGGATCGCCGCCGCGTCCGTCGGCAGCCTCACCGAGGACAGTGCCGCGGAGGCGCAGACCACCGCGGCGGACGCGCAGCCGGTGAAGCCGGCCGCCGCCAACAACAAGCTGGACACACAGCTGCAGAGTCTCTCCGCCGGCGCGGACGACTTCGCCGACCGGGCCAGTCGTACGCAGGAACGTATCGACCTCAAGGCTCAGCAGGTGGCCGAGAAGAAGCGGGCGGCGGAGGAGGCGGCCCGCAAGGAGCGGCTGCGTCCGAAGTTCGCCATGCCGGTCGCCCGCCACGGACTCAGCGCCCAGTACGGCTCGTCCGGCATCAACTGGATGTCCCTGCACACCGGCATCGACTTCCCCGTCTCGTACGGCACGACCGTGATGGCCGCGACCGACGGCACCGTCCGCACGCAGTGGAACAGCGCGTACGGCAACATGCTGATCCTGACCGCGAAGGACGGCACGGAGACGTGGTACTGCCACCTCTCCACCTACACGGTCCCCTCCGGTACGTCCGTGAAGGCCGGCGACGCAATCGCGCGTTCGGGCAACTCCGGCAACTCGACCGGCCCTCATCTGCACTTCGAGGTGCGTCCGGCCGGCGGCTCGCCGATCGACCCGCTCCCGTGGCTGCGCAGCCACGGCGTCGACCCGACGTAACGTCCCGGCAGCCCCCGCCGGTCCGGCCGGCGGAGGCTCACCTCACAGGACTACCGCCTCACCGGGCTACAGCTTCTCCACCGGCGCGTACCGCAGCAGCAGCCGCTTCGGCTTGTCCCCGAAGTCGATCGTCGCCTCGGCGTTCCCGCCCGTGCCCTTGACCGCCACGACGGTCCCGAGCCCGAACTGGTCGTGCGTGACCCGGTCCCCGACCGCCAGTGACACGACCGGCTTCTCGGCGGAGCGGCGTGTGGCGAAACCGGAGGCGCCCGACACCGACGAACGCGAACGGGACGACGACAGCGAGGCCGCCACGGCGGAGACCGGCTCGGAGGACGCGGGCGCGGTCGCACCGGTCCGCTTCCACTCCAGGTGGGTCGGCGGGATCTCCTCCAGGAACCGGGAGGGCGGGTTGTACGACGGCTGCCCCCAGGCGCTGCGCAGGGTGGAGCGCGTCAGATACAGCCGTTCCCGCGCGCGCGTGATGCCCACGTACGCCAGGCGCCGCTCCTCCTCCAGCTCCTTGGTCTGGCCGAGGGCGCGCATGTGCGGGAAGACGCCGTCCTCCATGCCGGTCAGGAAGACGACCGGGAACTCCAGGCCCTTGGCGGTGTGCAGGGTCATCAGCGTGATGACGCCGTCGCCGTCCTCCTCGTCGGGGATCTGGTCGGAGTCGGCGACCAGCGCGACCCGCTCGAGGAAGTCGGCCAGGGTGCCCCCCGGGGCGGCAGCCCCTGGTGTCGCCGCGTCCTCGCCGCGCTCCTGCTCGAACTCCATGGCGACGGCGGCGAGTTCCTGGAGGTTCTCGATCCGGGTCTCGTCCTGCGGGTCGGTGGAGGCCTGCAGCTCGGCGAGGTACCCGGTGCGCTCCAGGATCGCCTCCAGCACGGTGGCGGGGCCGGCGCCGGACTCGACGACCGTACGGAGGTCCTCCATCAGCGTGTTGAACCGCTTGACGGCGTTGGTGGAGCGCGCGGCCATGCCGTACGCCTCGTCGACGCGCTTCAGTGCCTGCGGGAAGCTGATCTTCTCCCGCTGGGAGAGGGCGTCGATCATCGCCTCGGCGCGGTCGCCGATGCCCCGCTTGGGCACGTTGAGGATCCGGCGCAGCGGCACCGAGTCCTCCGGGTTGGCCAGCACGCGCAGGTAGGCCAGGACGTCCCGGACCTCCTTGCGCTCGTAGAAGCGGACGCCGCCGACGACCTTGTAGGGCAGGCCGACGCGGATGAAGATCTCTTCGAAGACACGGGACTGGGCGTTGGTGCGGTAGAAGACGGCGACGTCGCCCGCCTTCGCCTCGCCCGCGTCGGTGAGACGGTCTATCTCGTCGGCGACGAACTGCGCCTCGTCGTGCTCGGTGTCGGCGACGTAGCCGGTGATCTGCGCGCCCGTGCCCGCGTTGGTCCACAGGTTCTTGGGGCGGCGGGACTCGTTGCGCTCGATGACCGCGTTGGCCGCGCTCAGGATCGTCTGCGTGGAGCGGTAGTTCTGCTCCAGCAGGATCGTCGTCGCGTCCGGGTAGTCCTCCTCGAACTGGAGGATGTTGCGGATCGTCGCGCCGCGGAAGGCGTAGATCGACTGGTCGGCGTCACCCACCACGCACAGCTCGGCGGGCGGCAGGTCGTCCGCGCTGGGCGGTACGTCGACGGGGTGCTCGGAGGTGCCCACGAGCTCCCGGACGAGGGCGTACTGGGCGTGGTTGGTGTCCTGGTACTCGTCCACGAGGACGTGGCGGAAGCGGCGGTGGTAGTGCTCGGCGACGTCCGGGAAGGCGCGCAGCAGATTGACCGTCGTCATGATCAGGTCGTCGAAGTCGAGGGCGTTCGCCTCGCGCAGCCGCGACTGGTACATCGCGTAGGCCTGGGCGAGGGTCTTCTCGAAGCCGTCGGCGGCCTGGGCGGCGAAGTCCTCCTCGTCGATCAGCTCGTTCTTCAGGTTGCTGATCTTGGCGCTGAAGGACTTCGGCGGGAAGCGCTTGGGGTCGAGGTCCAGGTCGCGGCAGACCAGGGCCATCAAGCGCTTGGAGTCGGCGGCGTCGTAGATCGAGAAGCTCGACGTGAAGCCGAGCCGCTTGCTCTCCCGGCGCAGGATGCGCACGCAGGCGCTGTGGAACGTCATCACCCACATGGCGTTCGCGCGCGGGCCGACGAGCTGCTCCACGCGCTCCTTCATCTCGCCTGCGGCCTTGTTGGTGAAGGTGATGGCGAGGATCTGGCCCGGGTGGACGTGCCGCTCGGCGAGCAGGTGGGCGATGCGGTGCGTGAGCACGCGGGTCTTGCCGGAGCCGGCGCCGGCCACGATGAGCAGCGGGGAGCCGGAGTGCGTCACGGCGGCGCGCTGGTTGTCGTTCAGCCCCTCCAGGAGCGCGGCGGCGTCCACCGGCGGGCGGGCGGCGCCGTCCCGGTAGTAGGCGTCGCGGTCCGGCGGCACGTCGAACTTCCCGCCGAACAGATCGTCCGGAACGTGCTCCGGTCCGTGATCGTCCTCGGGCGGCGGCGGGGGCTCGTCCGCGGGGCCCCGCTGGGCCTGGAGGTCCGCCAGGAAGCTGTCGTCAAAGAGGCTGCTCATCGCTCTCCGAGTCTAGGGCGCCGCACTGACAGCCCGCCGCCGCCCTGAGAACATCGCCGAAACGACCCCCCTGTCACCCTCCAGGAGCGCTCGAACACAGGCCGCTACAGCCTTCACAATTACTCCCGAACGGTGACCAATCCCCCTCGATTGATCACTCTCGGCGATGTTCATGAGCAAGGTCACGGAAATGTATCGGGCATATCACCCATCAACCTTCACAAGGGCCACACGAGTTGGCTACCGTGCGAGGAGGTCACACGACCCCCACCGGCGAACGTCGCCGGGCCGCGTGGCCTCCGCCGAGTCCGGCGTGCCGCAGCGGCAGCCAGAGCCGGGGACCCACCGAGACCCCCGGGGTGAATCGGCCCGACTCCCTTTCCGGAGCAGGCCGTAGGGCAACCCTTCCGAAGCACCCGCCCGAACCCGACAGCTAACCCGGTAGGCGGAGCATGGAAGGAGTCGCCTCCCTTGGCGTCGCACCGCAAGTCGCGTCCTACGGGTTCGCGCGTGGCAGGAATACGGACCCCCGCCCTCGCAACGGCGGCCCTCACCTCCGTGGCCCTGCTGTCCCAGTCGGCCAACGCCGCCCCCGAGGCCGACGACAAGCCCAGCCTGGAGGAAGTCGAGAAGAAGGTAGACGACCTCTACCGCCAGGCGGGGTCCGCGACCGAGAAGTACAACGGGGCCAAGGAGAAGACCGCCAAGCAGCGCAAGCGCGTAGACACCCTCCTCGACGACGTCGCCCAGCGCACCGAGAAGCTCAACGAGGCACGGGAGGAGCTGGGCACCTTCGCCGCCGCCCAGTACCGCACCGGCGCCTCCGCCCCGGACACCGCCACGTTCCTGCTCGCGGACACCCCGCAGGACTACTTCGACCAGACCCAGCTGATGGACCGGATGACCGGCCGTCAGAAGGTGGCGGTCGACGACTACGTCACCCAGCAGTCAGAGACGATGGAGAAGCGTCAGGAGGCCACCGAGAGCCTCGAGACGCTCACCGAGTCACAGGGCGACCTGAAGACGGCCAAGGCGACCGTACAGAGGAAGCTAGCCGACGCGCGCGAGCTGCTGTCGAAGCTGACCGCCGAGGAGAAGGCGCGGCTCGCGGCGATCGAGAAGGAGAAGCAGCAGGAGGCCGCCCGCAAGGCCGCCGAGCTGGCCCGGCAGCAGGCCGAGCAGCAGAAGGAGCGGGAACAGGAGCGGGAAGCCGCCCAGCAGCAGGGCAGCGGCTCGTCCTCGGCCGGTTCGTCCTCGTCGTCCACCGCGCCCGACTCCTCGTACGCCACCAAGGCCGACAAGGCGCTCGCCTTCGCCCGCGCCCAGATCGGCAAGCCGTACGTCTGGGGCGCCACGGGCCCCGGCTCCTACGACTGCTCCGGCATCACCCAGGCCGCCTGGAAGGCCGCCGGGGTGACCCTGCCGCGCACGACGTACGACCAGGTCAACGCCGGCACCACGGTCCCCCTGGCCGACGCCCGGCCCGGTGACCTGGTCTTCTTCTACGACGATGTCACCCACGTCGGTATCTACATCGGCAACGGCATGATGATCCACGCTCCGAAGCCCGGCACGTACGTGCGCGAGGAGTCGATCTACTACGACGGCGAGTCGTCGATCCACAGCGTGGTGCGGCCGGCCTGACGGGTCTCGCAGGTTTTTGGGACCCCGCGCGCGTGCCCTGCCCGTAACGCGCGCGGGGCCTCCTAGCATCGGCCCCATGCCCGGCCCCTCCCCCTCCGTCGCCTGGTGGGCGCAGCGTGCTCCGGCGGCCAGTGCCGCCGTACTGGCGACCGGCACCCTGTCGGTCGGTCTGGATCTGGCGGGGCACGAGGTCCTCTCCCGCATCGCCCTCGGCCTGGCCTGCGCGGCCTGGCTGCTGTTCGCCGCGGACTTCACCCGGCGGCTGCTGCGGGCCGGGACCAGGTGGCGGGCGTACACGCGCAGGCCGGGCGTTCTCGAGAGCGTGACGACGACTGCCCTCACCACCGTGGCGGCGACGGCCGTCCTGGGCACCGCCTTCTCGGCGGCCGGCTCGCAGGCGCCGGCCGTGACTCTGCTGGTGCTCGCCGTACTGCTCTGGCCGGTGCCGCTCGTCCTCGTCCCGCAGGGCGGGGAGCGGCGCGGACCCGGGACGGTGTTCGCGCGCTGCATGGCCACCCAGGGGCTCGCCGTGCTCGGCGCCACGCTGGCCGCGGCGGAGTCGGAGGCGTGGCTCGCGCACGCGGCTCTGGTGCTGTTCTGGCTGGGTCTGGTGCTGTACGTCCTCGCCCTGGTCCGTTTCGATGTGCGGCAGGTGGCCGAGGGGGCCGGCGATCACTGGCTCGCGGGCGGGGCGCTCGCTCTCTCGGCGCTCGCCGGGGCGCGGTTGCTCAGCGCCGACAGCGCGCGTCTGTACCTGTGGAACGAAGACGACCGGGACGTCCTGCACACGGTGACCGTCGCGCTGCTCGTGCTCGCGCTGGTCTGCTGCGCCGTGCTGCTCGCCGCCGAGTTCCTGTGGCCCCGGCCCCGCCATGACGTCCGCCGCTGGGCGACCGTGTTCACCTGGGCCAAGACGGCGACGGCGGCACTGGCCGTCGCCGTCGCCCTGGACGTCTCCTGGCTCGACGGCTTCGGGGAGGCGCTGTTGTGGATCGCGGTGGCCGCGTGGCTCGTGGCCGCCCTCTGGACGGCCGCCTCGGCCCGGTCCGGTGGCGGGTCCGGTACCCGGCGCGGCCGCCGTGTCAGGTCCAGAGCACGGCGATGAAGACGTTCGCCGTGGTCAGCAGCCCGACCAGGCCGAACAGGCCCTTGTCCACCTTCTCGTCGTCCCGTTTCACGTAGACCAGGCCGAGGATCACGATCAGCAGGGCCAGCTTCACGCCGATCTTGATGTCGTTCACGGACTGGTCGTCGGCCTGGTTGAGACCGACCAGGATCACACCGGTGACCAGCATCGTCAGCGCGCCGTGCAGCATCGCCGGGGTGTAGCGGGCGGTGCCCTCGCCCATCGCCTTCATCTGGGTGAGAAAGCCGCCCAGGAGCGAGGCGATGCCGATGATGTGGAGGCCGACGAAGAGGTGGATGAGAACGTCCATGAGGCCGGAGCCTAATCAGGGGGTCCGATCCGCCCGACACCGGCCCACCGCTGCATATATGCGCCCCATAGCACCCGATCACCGACACTCGCCCATGAAATCGACGCTTCGGTCATCACGCTGAGTTAAGACGACGGCGCCACGGCGGGATCACGGTCGCATACGGTCACCGTCGGTCCTCTCGGGACAGTTCCGCGCACCGGCCGCGGGCCCGCCATGGCGAGGTTTAGCGTCCTGCTCCAGGTGACCGGCTCCCCACCGCCGCCCGGGCCAGGGGCGGCAGTCGGGCACCACCGCCAGAAGGTCCGGCGGCGGCCCGCTTCCCCTGTGCGGGCCGCCGCCGGACGCGCAGGCCGCCCGTCCGCTCCCCACGGCGGCCGTCGCACGCACCTGGGCGGTCGCAGGAAAGGACGTGGCTCCCAAGGTGGCAGCGCACCGCAAGCCCCGACAGCGCACCGCGAGCGGCAACACGGCCCGGACGGCCGCCACGATCGCGCTCGCCGGCGCGGCGACCGCGACGGGCTTCGACGGAACCGGACACGCCGAACCGCAGCTCACCCCCGGCCAGGTCAAGGCCGAGGTGGACAAGCTGTACCAGGAGGCGGAGGTCGCCACCGAGAGGTACAACGGCGCGAAGGAGAAGGCCGACGCCGCCGGAGAACGGCTCAGGAACCTCCAGGACCAGGCCGCCCGCAAGGAGGAACGGCTCAACTCAGCCCGCGACGCCCTGGGCTCGGTCGCCGCCGCGCAGTACCGGGACGGCGGCATCGACCCCGCCCTCCGGCTCGCCCTGTCCGACGACCCCGACCGGTACCTCGAGAACGCCGAGTTCGTGGAGCGGGCCGGGAACCGGCAGAAGTCCGCCGTGGCGGGCGTCCGCAAGCAGCTCCGGGAGATCGAGCAGCTGCGCGGGGCCGCCCACATCGAGCTGACGTCCCTCAAGTCGCGGCAGACGGAGCTGAAGCGGCACAAGAAGACGATCACCGGCAAGCTGGGCTCCGCACGGCGGCTGCTGTCCCGGCTCACCCCGCAGGAACGTGCCGGCCTGGGCGAAGGGCCGGGTACGAACCGCGCCTCACGCTCCTCGGCGGGCCTCCGGGACACCCTGGCGGCCCCCGGTTCCGCCGCCTCGCAGGCGCCCAACGCCCGCGCGGCCGCCGCCGTCTCCTACGCCTACCAGAAGCTCGGCAGCCCCTACGTCTGGGGCGCGACCGGCCCGAACGCCTTCGATTGCTCGGGCCTCGTCCAGGCCGCGTACCGCTCCGCGGGCGTCGCGCTGCCCCGCACGACGTACTCCCAGATCGCCGCCGGCCGCCGCGTCTCCCGCTCCGAACTCCTCCCCGGCGACCTGGTCTTCTACTACGCCGGCATCAGTCACGTCGGCATCTACGTGGGCAACGGGCAGATGATCCACGCCCCGAACTCCTCGGCCCCGGTACGGGTCGCCCCGCTCGACGAGATGCCGTACGCGGGGGCGACGCGGGTGGTCTGACGGGCCGCCGGGCCGGGGCCCCGGGTCACACCAGCCGTCGAGCCGTGGCCCACCGCGTCAGCTCGTGCCGGTTGGAGAGCTGCAGCTTGCGCAGGACCGCCGAGACATGCGACTCGACCGTCTTCACGGAGATGAACAGCTGCTTGGCTATCTCCTTGTACGCGTATCCCCGGGCGATGAGCCGCAGCACCTCGCGCTCGCGCTGGGTCAGCCGGTCCAGGTCCTCGTCGACCGGAGGCGCGTCGGTGGAGGCGAAGGCGTCGAGGACGAACCCGGCCAGCCGCGGGGAGAACACCGCGTCGCCCTCCTGGACGCGGAAGACGGAGTCGACGAGGTCCGTGCCGGTGATCGTCTTGGTGACGTACCCGCGGGCCCCGCCGCGGATCACGCCGATCACGTCCTCCGCCGCGTCCGACACGGACAGCGCGAGGAAACGGACCGGCTGCTCGGCGTCGGCCATCAACGGGGCACAGCGGCGCAGCACTTCCACCCCGCCGCCGCCCGGGAGATGCACGTCGAGGAGGACCACCTCCGGCCGGGTCGCGGTGATGACCGTGACCGCCTGGTCGACGTCCGCGGCCTCGCCGACGACCTCGACACCGGTCTGCTCGGTCTGCCCGATCTCGGCCTGGACCCCCGTACGGAACATGCGATGGTCGTCGACGAGGACCACGCGCACACGGCGCCCGCCGGTGCCGCCGCCCGACTCCGCGGGCCCGGCCGCCTCCGCCGGTCCCGCCGTACCGTTCGCCTCGGTCGGGTCGCTCATGACGTCTTCTCCGCCCTCTCCATCTCCAGCTCGACCTCCGTGCCGCCGTCCGGCACCGCGCGCAGTCGCGCCGTGCCGCCGTGGCGCTCCATGCGGCCGATGATCGATTCTCTGACACCCATGCGGTCGGCGGGTATCGAGTCGAGGTCGAAGCCGGGGCCGCGATCCCGGACGGACACGAAGACCGTCTTCCCCTCGACCTCGGCGTAGACCTGTACGGCTCCGCCCTCGCCACCGTACTTGGCGGCGTTCACCATTGCTTCCCGTGCGGCCTGCATCTGTGCGCCGGTCCCCTCGTCGAGCGGGCAGTCCCCCACCACGACGACCTCTATGGGCACTCCGTGCTTGTCCTCCACCTCGGCCGCGTTGCGCCGCACGGCGTCGGCGAGCGTGGTGGGTTCGTCTGCCTCGTCCTTGCCGGTGCCCTCGGGCTTGTAGAGCCAGGTGCGCAGGTCGCGCTCCTGGGCGCGGGCGAGGCGGCGCACCTCGTTCGCGTTCTCCGCGTTGCGCTGGATCAGGGTGAGGGTGTGCAGCACCGAGTCGTGCACATGGGCGGCGACCTCCGCGCGCTCCTGGGCACGGATGCGCATCAGGCGCTCCTCGGAGAGGTCCTGCGTCATGCGCACCAGATACGGCCCGGCGAGGAGCGTGATCCCGACGAGGACCGCGAGGGCCGCCTGCAGGACGGAGCCGAGGTGGGCGGCGGAGCCCTGCATGACGAAGATGCCGGAGACGCCGGCCGTCACCAGCAGCACCCCGCCCCCCGCGCGCAGCAGCGTGACCGTGCGCCGACGGCGGCCGACCTCGACCCAGCGGGCCCGGCGGGCGTTGTCCGCCTGCCGCCAGACCAGGGCGACACCCGCGCCGACGAGCACCGCCGGCCAGAGATAGGCCCGGGCCCCGCCGCTGAGGTTCACATTGCCGACGAACACCAGCGCCACGGCGACCATGAGCAGCAGGGCCACTATCTGGCCCTTGTCGGGTTTGCGGGCGACGAGTCTGCGGCGGCCGTCGGGCGCGGTCTCCGAGGCGGCCGGCGGCTTCTGCGCGTCGACTCCGCCGACGCCGAGCGGGACGAAGAACCAGAACGCGGCGTACAGCAGCGCACCGAGACCGTCGGCCATGAACAGGCCGACGAACACGAGCCGCACCCAGACGACGGGCAGCCCGAGGTGCCCGGCGAGACCTCGCGCCACGCCACCGAGCCAGCGTCCGTCACTGCTGCGGTAGAGCTTGCGCGGCGGCCGCGGTTCGGCGAGTGGCGCTGCTGCGGCTTCCGACATGCCATTGATGGTCACACGGCCGTGAGGCCGGAGCATCAGGGTCGACCCCGGAGACTCCCCTGATCTCCGGACCCCGGCCTGTCGAACGCTTCCCGAGCCGCTCCTCAGGGCCGATATCAGGGTCCGGCCAGGGTCGTTCCGACTGCCGCGGCGGCGCCGCGCCCGTCACCATGGACCCATGACCGATCACGAGCACGCCGCGACGGGTCCGGGACCCGGCTCCGGCCCGGGCCCCGCACCGGGCGCCGGGCCGCGGGATGCCGCGCCCGCCGGCTCCTCCGCGCAAGGGCGTGCGGGCGCGGGAGAACAGGGAGGAGCCCCCGACGCGGCCGGCCCGGCCGCAGAAGCCACCCCGCCCGGCCCGACCGGCCCACCTGGCCCACCTGGCCCGCCCGGCCCGCCCGGCCCGCCCGACCCTCCGCGCGCGTTCCGTCGCGACCGCCGCCACAAGACCCTGGCCGGCGTCTGCGCCGGGCTCGGGCGGCAGTGCGACCTGGACCCGGTGATCTTCCGGATCACGCTCGCGGTGCTCTCCGTCACCGGCGGCATCGGTCTGCTCTTCTACGGCTTCGTCTGGCTCCTCGTCCCTTACGACGACGAGGACGAGAACGAGGTGCGCAAGCTGCTGACCGGCCGCGTCGACGGCCAGGCCCTGACGGCCGTGCTGTTCGCGCTGGTCGGCTGCGGAGTGTTCCTGACCCTGCTGAACAACGGCGGAGTGCTGACCTTCGCCTTCGTCCTCTCCATACTCCTGGCCGGCTCCGGATACTGGTCACGCCAGCGCGGCGCCCCCAGCCCCGACCCGCTGGCCGCCCAGGCCGCCGCCGACGCCCCGCCCGAACCCCAGGCGCCGCCGGTCTTCATCACCGCTCCCTCCTGGTGGCGCGACCCCATCGTCAAGGACGGCACCCACATCGGCGGCACGGGCTATCTGTGGGGCCCCCGCGACGCACGCGACCCGGATGTCGCGGCAGCCGTCAACATCGGGCTCGGCACCCGGGCCGGCGGCCGCCAGGACATATCCGTCCCGCGCGGCCGGCCACCCGCGGCACGCGGCCCCCGCTGGATCGGCGGCTGGGTCTTCCTGCTGGCCCTGCTCGCCGGCGCCCTGGGCACCGACCTGACCTGGGACGATCACCCGCTGGGCACCAGCCTGCAGACGGGTCTGTCCTGCGCGCTCGCCGTCCTGGGCCTGGGCATAGCCGTCAGCGCCTTCCTGGGACGGACCGGGGCGGGCTCGATCCTCCTGGCGATCATCACGGCCGGACTGCTCGCCGCCTCGGCGGCACTGCCCAAGGACATCGGCACCCAGTGGGCCCGCACGACCTGGCGGCCCGCCACGGTGGCGGACGTACGGCAGCAGTACGAACTGGGCATCGGCGTCGGCACCCTCGACCTGACCGGGCTGGACGTGGCCGGGAGACAGACCGTGACGACAAGCGCCGATGTGGGCATCGGCCGGGTGAAGGTGCTCGTGCCCGAGGACGTGACCGTGCGGCTGAGCGTCGACGTGGGGCTCGGCGACCTCCAGCTGCCGGGCGACGACACGAAGGACGTGGACGTGAGACCGGGCCAGCAGAAGCGGATCACCCTCTCCCCCGCCAAGGGCGTCGAGAGGTCCGGCACCATCGACCTGGACCTCCAGGTCGGCATGGGACAGGCGGAGGTGACCCGTGCTGCGTCATGAGCCCCGGCCCGGGCAGCTGGTCGCCGGTGTCGTCCTCGTCCTGACGGGCGTCCTCTACGCCGGTGACGCGGGCGGCGCCTGGGAGATCCCGTGGTTCGTGGCGATCCCCCTCGTCACGGGCGGACTGTTCCTGGCCGGTGCGGTGGCGTTCCTGACGGGCCGGCTGCGCCGACACCGCACGACGGACCGGACCGCCACCGACTAGTGCCCGCCGGGGCACCGGTCACCCGTGCCCCGGCCCCCCGGCCACCGGCATTCCGGCTACCGGTACTCCCGCCTCTGCCGTCGTCGCGACCGCAGGGCGGCGTCCACGGACAGCAGGGGCGCGCCCGCCAGGACGAGGGGGGTCCAGGCCATGAGGTAGGGGAGGTCGTTGCCGTAGTAGTACGGATCGGAGGCCCAGCTCACGGTCAGCCACAGGCTGAGGGAGATCAGCGCGCCGCCGAGTGCGGCGAGACGGGCGAGCACACCGAGCAGGGTGCCGATGCCGACGGCCAGTTCTCCGAAGGCGATGGCGTAGCCGAAGCCGACCGGGCTCTTCAGGGAGAGGTCGACCAGGGCGGGAATGGCGGAGGAGTCGCGGACGGCACGCATCATGTCGCCGATCGACCCGGCGCCGGAGTCCTTCATGAAGGCGCTGTCGGTGAGTTTGTCCAGGCCGGCGTAGATGAAGGTGACGCCGAGGAAGATGCGCAGAGGGATGAGGGCATAGCGGCCGAGGGTGTCCCGCCAGCCTCCGTCGCCTCGGAAGTGGGGGGCGTTCGTGTCCGTTCGCATACTGTGAGTCATCGCTGCAAGCCGCCTCTCGCCGCCGGTGCCGAGACCCCCTCAACAGACCATACGTACGACGAACAGACCGCGCTCACGTTTTGGCCCGACCGCCGCAGGCGACCGTCACTCCGTCACGTCAACCGCGTACCGATTCGTCTCCACCCCCGCCGCCGTGACCACCTGTACGTCCACCCGCCCCGGTTCCACATCCGCCGGCACCGGCACCGTCAGCAGGGTGTCCGCCGGGTTGCTGAAGCCGCCGGGTACCGGTACCAGCGGGACGTGGACGTGCACGGCACCCACCCGGACGACCATCCGGGCCAGCCGGTCGGCGCCCTGCGCACCCGGCGGCACGAATCCGGCGCCCCGGATCTCGATGTCGTCGCCCGTGCGGATCGGCCCGTCGAGGTCGCCCGCCTCCCGGGCCCGGACCACGGAGAGGATGACCGGCCGGCCGCCCTCCGCGTACTTGCCGGCCAGATAGGTCGCCGCCGACACCAGGACCACGACCGCCAGACCCCACGGCAGGTCCGGCAACTGGTCCGGGCGCCTGGCCAGCCGCACCGCCGCGAAGACCAGGGCGACACCGCTGATGACGACGTACTGGATGTCGGCGAAGGTGCCCCGGCCCGCGTCGTCGGTCAGCAGGTCGGCGGCGCGCGGCCGGTCGGCGCGCGTCTTCTGCAGCCGTTGCCCCAGCACCCGCAGCCCGACCACCCGCCGCACGAGCACGGCGATCCCGCACACCACGGCGAGCACGGTCACGACCCCGGCGCCGCGGGCGAGTTCCAGCCCGGAGATCAGCGCGTCCCGCTCGCGGTGCCGGGAGGCGGCCGCCAGCCGCCCCGCCAGGACGAGCACCGCGTAGGCCACGAACAGCACCCACGCCGCGGCGACCGTGCGGGAGGTGGACAGCCGGTTGTCGTCGCCGATCACGGGCGCCAGCGCACCCCCCTTCGACCGGTGGAACCACGACGCCGCGGTCACGGCACCGGCCACCGCCAGCGCCGCGGCCAGCCCGGCCGTACGCGCCGCCGTCCAGCCCGCACCGACCGCGGTGAGGCACTGCCCGAGCAGCAACAGCACGACGGCCGCCCACACCACAGCCGCCGTGCGGCGCCACAGGCCCGTCAGCCAGGCCCGGCCCTCGGCCCGGCCGCGCTCGGCGACGGACTCCGCGGACTGCGCCAGTTCCTCCGAGACCCATTGCCGGGAAGCCGAGGCGGAGTGGGCCACCGCGGCGGGCAGCCCCTGCCCGGCCGCGAACTCGTCGCGCCTGCGCAGAAACGCGGCGACGGCCCGCCGGTGCCCCTCACGCGCCCCGTGCGGGCAGTCCCCACAGGCGCACCCGCCTTCATGAGCACTGCCGTGGGCACCACCATGGGCACTTGCGTGAGCACTCCCATAAGCACTGCCGTGTCCGCTCGCGTACCGGCCCGCATACGCCCCCGCGTCCGCGTACCCACCCGCGTCCGCGCCGCCCTGTCCCTCGCGCACCGCCACGCCCGACGCCCGCCTTCCCGCGACCCAACCACCGTCGGCCTTCCGGACCCCGGAAACACCGCTGTACAACTCCCCTGCGACGACAGCGAATTGTGCCCTACACCAGCCGGTTCGCGTCCGCTCGGTCTGGTCAACACGGGTGAACTTCGGCGTGCCGTGTTGACCTGACCGGGAGAATTCCCCTATGGCCTAGATCATCCGCACAGCCACAGCCACAGCCACCTAGCTCAGCAGATCCGGCTCGCTCCGGCTGACGTCCTGCCACATCGGCTGGTAGTTGATCCACGCCACCAGGTCGCCGCCCAGCTGCTCCCGCGTCGCCACCGCCATCCGGTGGTCGATCCGGACCGGCCGCCCGGCCGCCTGCGCCGTCAGCTGCACCTGGCAGGACCGCTCCATCGACACGAACCACCAGGCCGCCGCGTCCACCGAGTCGCCGACGGTCAGCAGGCCGTGGTTGCGCAGCACGAGTGCCTTGCGGGAGCCGAGCGCGTCCGCGATGCGCCGTCCCTCCTCGGCGTCGACGGAGACACCGGTGTAGGCGTCGTAGAGGGTGTGGTCCTCGTAGAAGGCGCAGCTCTCCTGGGTGATCGGCTCCAGCAGCCCGCCCAGGGCCGCGAGCGCCCGGCCGTGCACCGAGTGGCAGTGGGCGACGGCGACCACGTCGGGGCGGGCGGCGTGCACCTGGGCGTGCACGGTGAACGCGGCCTGGTTGACGTGGTAGCGGCCCTCGACGACCTGGCCGTCCTGGTTGGCGAGGACCAGGTCGCTCACGGTGACGTGCCGGAAGGGCAGCCCGAACGGGTTGACCCAGAAGCAGTCGGTGAACTCCGGGTCGCGGGCGGTGATGTGACCGGAGACGCCGTCCTCGAAGCCGAGCCGCCCGAAGATCCTGAGGGCGCCCGCGAGCCGTTCCTTGCGGTGCCGGCGTTCGTCCTCGACCGACTCGTGCATGGGCGGCATCGCGAACCGCAGCCGGTCGGTGGGCAGCGGCAGGGGCGGGGTGGGCCCGTGCATAGGTCCTCCAGCGCTGATTCTTCGTACGAGGCGGAAGTTACCGTCGGTGAGGCAGGGAAGAACAGAACCGATTCGTAAAGATGCGGCGAGCGCCCCTGTGACCACCCTGTGCGCACCCTTGTGCCCCCGGTCTCCCCTACCCCACGAATAGCCGACAGAAGATGTCGGATTTCGGCGCCACACTCTCCGTATGACAGCGAACTGGGCGGCTTTCGCCACCGCCGAACCGGACCTGGCCGACACGATCGAGAAGCGCTTCGGCGCCTACACCCACCATGTCCTCGCCACTCTCCGCAAGGACGGTTCGCCCCGCACCAGCGGCCTGGAGGTGCGGTTCCTGAACGGCGAGCTGTGGCTCGGCATGATGCCGGACTCGCTCAAGGCGCTCGACCTGCGCCGCGACCCGCGCTTCGCGCTCCAGGCGAACACCGGGGAGGGCACGCGGATGGGCGGTGGCGACGTCCGGATCAGCGGCCGGGCGGTCGAGGTCGACGACGCCCGGACCAAGGCCGGGTACGTCGAAGAGGTGGAACCGCCGGAGCCGTTCCACCTCTTCCGCACCGAGCTGACGGAGGTCGTGCGGACCTACGTGGAGGACGAGACGTATCTCGTCGTCCAGGTCTGGACGCCCGGCGAGGCCCTGCGCACGATCAAGCGCACATAGGCCCGGGGGTCACTCCCACTCGATGGTCCCCGGCGGCTTCGAGGTCACGTCGAGGACGACCCGGTTGACGTCGCGCACCTCGTTGGTGATCCGGGTCGAGATCTTCGCCAGCACGTCGTACGGCAGACGCGACCAGTCGGCCGTCATGGCGTCCTCGGAGGAGACGGGGCGCAGGACGATCGGGTGGCCGTACGTACGGCCGTCGCCCTGGACGCCGACGCTGCGGACGTCCGCGAGCAGGACCACCGGGCACTGCCAGATGTCCCGGTCGAGGCCGGCCGCCGTCAGTTCCTCGCGGGCGATGGCGTCGGCCTCGCGCAGCAGGTCCAGGCGCTCCTTGCTGACCGCGCCGACGATGCGGATGCCGAGGCCCGGGCCGGGGAACGGCTGGCGCTGGACGATCTCGTCCGGCAGGCCGAGTTCCTGGCCGACCATCCGGACCTCGTCCTTGAACAGCTGGCGCAGCGGCTCGATCAGCTTGAACTCGAGGTCCTCGGGGAGGCCGCCCACGTTGTGGTGGGACTTGATGTTGGCGGTGCCGGTGCCGCCGCCGGACTCGACCACGTCCGGGTAGAGGGTGCCCTGGACGAGGAACTCCACCGCCGGGCCCTGGTCGGCGATGATCTCGGCCTGGGCCTGCTCGAAGACCCGGATGAACTCACGGCCGATGATCTTCCGCTTCTCCTCGGGGTCGGAGACCCCGGCGAGCGCCTTGAGGAACCGCTCCTCGGCGTCCACGACCTTGAGCTGGACGCCGGTCGCGGCGACGAAGTCCTTCTCGACCTGCTCGGTCTCGCCCTTGCGCATCAGGCCGTGGTCGACGTACACGCAGGTCAGCTGGGAGCCGATGGCCTTCTGGACAAGGGCGGCGGCGACGGCGGAGTCCACACCGCCGGACAGGCCGCAGATGGCGCGCCGGTCACCGACCTGCTCGCGGATCGCGGCGACCTGCTCCTCGATCACGTTGCCGGTCGTCCAGTTCGGCGTGAGGCCCGCGCCCCGGTACAGGAAGTGCTCCAGCACCTGCTGCCCGTGCGTGGAGTGCATCACCTCGGGGTGGTACTGGACGCCGTAGAGCTTCTTCTCGTCGTTCTCGAACGCGGCGACCGGGACGACGTCCGTGGAGGCCGTGACGGAGAAGCCCTCGGGGGCGGCGGAGCAGGCGTCGCCGTGCGACATCCAGACGGCCTGCTCGTCGGGGGTGCCCTCGAAGAGGGTGGAGGACGACTTGGAGACGTGCAGGCCGGTGCGGCCGTACTCGCGGGCTCCGGTGTTGTCGACGGTGCCGCCGAGGGTGCGCGCCATCAGCTGGAAGCCGTAGCACATGCCGAAGACGGGGACGCCGGCCTCGAAGATCGCGCGGTCGAGGCTCGGGGCGCCCTCCTCGTAGACCGACGAGGGACCGCCGGAGAGGATGATCGCCGCGGGGTTCTTGGCGAGGATCTCCTGGACCGGCATGGTGCTCGGCACGATCTCGCTGTAGACCCGCGCCTCGCGGACACGACGGGCGATGAGCTGGGCGTACTGCGCGCCGAAGTCGACGACCAGAACGGTGTCGGGGGCGTTCGCAGCGGGAGTCGCTGATGACACGGGGTGCCTTCCGGCGGTGGGGCGGGGGTCTTGTGCCACCCGATTCTACCGAGGTGCTCGTGGGGAGCGTCCCACTCACGGACGGTCCGGGCTCCGGCACCCGTGTCTCACCATGCGAACCGTTCGGACGCCCGCTTGGACGCCGCGCCGCCCCGGGGCATACTGGGCGCCATGCTCACGCACCAGACCTTCCGCTTTACCTATGGCATCCGGCCCGCCGGCTGCCATGGTCGTGCTGCTTGAGCAACTGACAAGCGACTTCCCAGGCGCCCCGGGCCGACAAGGCCCGGGGCGTCTGTCGTCGTCCGGGCCTTGCCGCTCCGGGGCACCCCCAGACGACGAGGAGCCTTTCCCATGACCGTTCCCACGACCGCCACCGACGTGACCGGCGCCCGTAGCCCCGAGGCCGCCGAGGTGATCACCGGCGCGCGTGAGCGGATCGACGCGCTCGACGACCGGATCATCGGCCTGATCCAGGAACGGGTGGCCGTCTCGGCCGTCATCCAGGAGGCGCGGATCACCTCCGGAGGCCGGCGGGTGAACCTCTCCCGCGAGATGGAGGTGCTCGGCCACTACAGGGACGCGCTGGGCAAGCCGGGCACGGCCCTCGCGATGACCCTGCTGGAGCTGTGCCGGGGCAAGATCTGAATCCGCAAGATCTGAATCCGCCGGAGGAATCCGCGTTCCCGGGACAGACGTACGCACGCCTCTCACCCGTACGGCGCGTGACCGGCCCCGGGCCCCCTCGTTGGTCTCGTTGTCCGTGCCAGCCAGGGGCGGGCCCGAAAGAACCACGCGTGGCTCACTGGAGCGATGAGACGTACGGGTCGTGCCGTGCGTCGTGGGACCTCGCTCCAGGGAAGTGACCGGACGGCAGGGGACAGCAGCCCGGTCACCCAAGAGAACGGACGGCTCCGGGGACGCCCGGGGCCGCCCGGCGGAGACTGCCAGAAGTCGAGACCAGCGGCGCAACCCCCCGGCGCCGCTTCCAGGCACCGGCGCTGCCCTGACGTCGGTGCTGACGAGAGGAAGGGCCCCGCGGCTCCATCCCGCGGGGCCCTTCGCTCATGCTTGCCGCGCCTGCTCAGGTGCGGGTCACCGTTCCGCAGGGGCCACCGTCGTCGATGCTCCTGCTGCGGTCGTACGGATCCGTCGTCGGACCGGTCGGGTCGGCCCCCTCGTCCCGGCTCGTCCGGAACTGCGGGTGCAGATAGCCGTCGTGGATGTCGCAGGCGGTGTTGCCGACCTCCTCGTCGTACTCCCGGACGATCAGCCGGCCCTCGGTGGCCCGGTAGCGAACGGGGTCGGCGAGTTCGACGTCGAGGACCCTGCGCACGATCGTGCGGGCGACCTCGGTCGAACCGTCGGCGCGCGTGACGGGGTAGACGAAGGTGTAGTCGGCGCGCACGGCGACCCCCGCGTGCGAGCCCTTCTCGAACGTCATGCGCCCGCGCGTCTTGATCACGTCACCGGCCGGCCGTATCTCGTCGGGGTCGAAACGGCTGAACATCGTCAACGGGTCGTGCTTGTCGCTCGGGGAGCGCAGGGCGGTGTTCAGATCGTCGAGGAGCCCCGGCTGCTTGGGATCGAGCACATTGAGCGCCGCCCCGGGACGCTCGCCGCGTACCGTCGCCGGGTCGAGGTTGGCGGCGACCAGCAGCTTCTTCGTCAGCTTCAGGGCCTGTTCCACACGGTCCTTCGAGACCGGGCCGACGGCCTTGGCCTCGGGCAGGACGATGCCGGCCTCACCGTCGGCCCAGCGCAGCGCCGGGGAACCGGCGAAGGGCTCGTCCAGGGTGGGGGTTTCGGGGTCCGACGCCCCGGGTGCGGCGGTGGGCGCCGCCGTCTCGGCGGGCAGAGGTGAGGCCCCGGCCGCCCCGGGCTCACCCGTGCCGAAAGGGTCACCGGGCAGCAGCGACGGCTTCAGGGCCACCACGGTCACGGCTACGGCGACCGCCACACCGAGAACGGTCCACAGGGTGCGGCGGCGACCCGCCCGGCGGTTCGTCTCCGGCGACACGGGGCCGGTACGCCAGCCCGGGGGCGATTCACCCCGCTCCTCCTGCCGGCGCAACCGCTCGGTCACCATGCGCGCCCGCGCGGACGGCTCCTTCGGGGCGGAGCCGCGGATGTCCCGTTCGGAGTCGCGGATGAACTGTTCCCAGACGTCGTCGGGGATCTCGGAGGCCGACGGATGATCGTCGGACGGTTTGTCAGACACGAGCGACAGTTCTAGGCGTTCGGCAAGCGCCTTCACAAGAAGGTCATGGATGTGACTCAGGCCACATAAGAATTTTGTGAATGCCAGCGCAACCATTCACAGGTTTCACGGATCAAACCTGCAGAACCACGGGCACTCCCGCGCCCCACACGCGGAGGCCTCCCGCAACGTTCGTGCCGCACCCTGCGGTACGCCGGACTCCCCGAGGTCTTCATGAAGCTTCGCCGCGCCATGGCAGCAGCGGCCGCTACGGCGGTCATAGCCCCGGTGGCACTGCTCGCGGCACCGGCCGCGTACGCGACCGACGAACCGACGCCCACGCCGAGCACCTCCGTGAGCGAGTCGGCGCCCGAGAGCAACAGCCCCTCGCCGTCGGCGACCGAGTCCGAGCCCGCCGAGACGACGCCGGCCCCGAGCACGTCCGTGAGCGAGTCCGCTCCTCAGACGTCCACCTCGCCGAGCACCTCCACGAGCCCGTCCTCGCCCGCGCCGACCACCTCCGAGCCCGAGGAGTCCGAGTCCCCGGCCCCCGAGCCCTCGGTCTGCGAGGACACCAAGCTCGACGTCAGCATCAGCGGTCTGCCCGGCAAGATCTCGGCGGGCAGCGGCTGGCACAAGTTCTCGCTGAACGTGCTCAACAACTCCGACTCCACGCTGAACGACCTCGACTTCTACGCCGGCGCCTCCGCCGACAAGTACGGCCAGGACCTGTTCTCCAGCAAGCAGGTCCAGCTCCAGGCCTGGGACCCCCAGGACAAGATCTGGGTCGACCTCAACCAGGGCGGCCTCGCGGTCGGCTATGTCGGTTACACCGACGAGCTGAGGCCCGACTACCAGGTCAACATCCCGCTGCGCCTCAACGTCAGCAAGTCCGCCCCGGTCGGCGCCGGCTTCTCGCTCGGCGCGACGATCTACGGCGACCACGACGCCGAGTGCACAGGCGTCGGTGAGATCTCGTACAAGTTCCAGATCGTCTCCGCCGGTACGGACACCGGTGGCACCAAGCCGCAGGAAGGCGGCAAGGCGCCCGTCACCGACAAGAAGCCGAGCGGCACCACGCCGGAGGTCACCGGCAGCCTCGCCGAGACGGGCTCCAGCTCCGCCCTGCCGATGATCAGCCTCGTCGGCGGTGCCGCGGTCGTCGCCGGTGCCGGTGCGATCTTCGTGGTGCGTCGCCGCAAGGCCGGTGTCGAGGCGTAACACGCCAGAGCTTTACGCAAGACGGAAGTGGGGGGGGGGGGGGGGGGGGGGGGGGGGGGGGGGGGGGGGGTGTGGGGGGTGGGGGGGGGGGGGGGGGGGGGGTTGGACGTGGTGGAGAGGGGAGTGAGGGAAGGGGGGGGGGGGGGAAGAGGGGGGGGGGGGGGGGGGGGGGGTGCCCCCCCCCCCCCCCCCCACTTCTGTTGCCCAGCGGCTTCAGTTCTTGGGCGGCACCGCCGGCATGCCCAGGAACGGCAGCCGCAGTGCGCCGAACGCGTCCGCCGGGACCGCCGGGTGCTTGGGCTCGACCGGCTGGAGACGTTCGTAGGCCCCGCCCTGCCGCGGCCTGAGGTCGGGCTCGCCCTTGTTGGGCCAGTACGACATCGCCCGCTCGGCCTGGGCGGTGATGGTGAGGGACGGGTTGACGCCCAGGTTGGCGGAGACCGCGGCGCCGTCGACCACCGAGATGCCGGAGTGACCGTAGAGGCGGTGGTACGGGTCGATCACGCCGGTCTCGCGGGAGGCGCCGATGGGGCAGCCGCCCAGGAAGTGGGCGGTGAGCGGGGTGCCCATCAGTTCGCCGACGTTGGAGCCCGCGAAGCCGTTGATCTCGGCGGCCAGGGCCGAGGCGCTGTCCGTGGCGGCCTTGATCTGCTTGGGGTTGGGGGCGCCGTGACCCTGGCGTGCGGTGAGCAGGCCGCGGCCGGCGCCCGACGGTTTCAGATACGTCGTCAGGGAGTTGTCCAGCGACTGCATCACCAGGCCGATGATGGTCCGCTCCGACCAGCGCCGGTTGGACAGGGAACGCAGCACCAGCAAGGGGTGTTTCGCCGCGTGGGCGAGGAAGCCCAGGACCCGCGAGGTGCCCGAGCCGTGGCCGGCGTAGGGAACCTGGAGGATGGACAGGCCGCCCATCGAGTTGGAGCCCTTGCCGTAGCGGACCGGCTCGATGTGGGTGTTCTCGTCCGGGTGGATCGAGGACGTGATGGCCACGCCCCGGGTGAAGTCGGCCTTCCGCGCGCCGTGGGCCTTGCGGTAGCGCCGGTCGTCGGTCTGGGCGCCGACCAGGGCCTCGGAATTGGTGCGGGTCAGCTCGCCCAGCTTGTCCGATATGTACGGCAGTTGGCCGCCCGCCTTCATGCGGTGCAGCAGGGTCTGCGTGCCGTAGGTGCCGGCGGCGAGGACGACCCGGCGGGCCGTGTAGGTGCGGCCCTTCGCCGTGCGGCGGTCGTCGGTGGGGAGCGTGGCGACGGCGTACCCGCCGCGCGAGTCGTCGGTGACCGAGACGACCGTCGTCAGGGGGTGGACGACGGCGCCGGCCTTCTCGGCCAGGTGCAGATAGTTCTCGTTGAGAGTGTTCTTCGCGCCGTGGCGGCAGCCGGTCATGCACTCGCCGCACTCCGCGCAGGCCCTGCGGGCCGGGCCCGCGCCGCCGAAGTACGGGTCGGGCACCTCCTGGCCCGGTTTCGCCTTCGCCGTGCCGTCGGCGTCCTCGCCGTCGCCGAAGAAGACGCCGACCGGGGCAAGGTGGAAGGAGTCGCCGCAGCCCATCTTCTCCGCGGCTGCCTTGAGGTGGACGTCGGACGGGGTCATGGTCGGGTTGAGCCGTACGCCCAGCATGCGGCGGGCCTGGTCGTAGTACGGCTTCAGCTCGTCCTGCCAGTCCGTGATGTCCCGCCACTGCGGGTCCTCGAAGAACGGCTTCGGCGGGACGTAGAGGGTGTTGGCGTAGTTGAGGGAGCCGCCGCCGACGCCCGCGCCCGCCAGGACCATGACGTTGCCCAGCAGGTGGATGCGCTGGATGCCGTACATGCCGAGTTTCGGCGCCCAGAGGTAGTTCTTGAGGTCCCAGGAGTTCTTGGGGAGGGTTTCGCGGGTGAAGCGGCGGCCTGCTTCCAGGACGCCGACCTTGTAGCCCTTTTCGGTGAGGCGCAGGGCGGTCACGGAGCCGCCGAAGCCGGATCCTACGACGATGACGTCGTAGTCGTGAGCGTCCTGAGGCACGTGTTCTCCTCGTTGAGTTTCGCGTGCGGGCCGTCAGTGGTTGATCGCGCGGTTCCTCGCGCCCCTAAGACATCACCGGAACCGGAATGCCTTCATCAGGCGGAGGCTCCTGCTCATGAACTGGGCGTACTTCTCGTCGTCCATGCCGAGGGAGGGGGCCATCGGGAGAACCCTCTGGTGGGCGACCGTCTGGGCCTCGGTGTACTTGAGGATGCCCTCGGAGCCGTGGCGGCGGCCGAGGCCCGAGTCCTTCATGCCGCCCATGGGCGACTGGACGCTGCCGTACGCGGGGGCGTAGCCGTCGTTGATGTTGACCGTGCCGGTGCGCAGCCGGGCGGCGACCTCCTGGCCGCGCCGGCCGTTCTTCGTCCAGACCGAGGAGTTCAGGCCGTAGGCCGTGGCGTTGGCGCGCTCGATGACCTCGTCCTCGTCCTTGAAGCGGTAGATCGAGACGACCGGGCCGAAGGTCTCCTCGGCGCAGACGGACATCTCCTTTTCGACGCCGTCGAGGATCGTGGGCTCGAAGAAGTACGGGCCGATGTCCGGGCGGGCCGTCCCGCCGGCGAGGACCTTCGCGCCCTTGGCGACCGCCTCCTCGACGTGCCGCGTGACGGTCTCCAGCTGGCGTTCGCCGACCAGGGAGCCCATGTCGGCGCCGTACGCGAGCGAGGTGCCGAGGCGCATCGCCTTCGTACGGGCGGCGAAGCGGTCCAGGAAGGTGTCGGCGATCGACTCGTGGACGTACAGCCGCTCGATGGAGATGCAGAGCTGGCCGGCGGAGGAGAAGCAGGCGCGGACGGCGCCGGCGGCGGCCTTCTCGATGTCGGCGTCCTCCAGCACCAGCATGGCGTTCTTGCCGCCGAGTTCGAGGGAGACGCCGACCAGCCGGGCGGCGGCGCCCTGGGCGACCTCGCGGCCGGTGCGGGTGGAGCCGGTGAAGGAGACGTAGTCGGCGTGCCGGACGACCTCGGGGCCGACGACCGAGCCGTCGCCGAGGACGACCTGGAAGACGTCGGCGGGCAGGCCGGCCTCGATGAGCAGGTCACGGGCCCACAGGGCGGTGAGGCAGGTCTCGGTGTCCGGCTTCATGACGACCGCGTTGCCCGCGACGAAGGCCGGGATCGCGTCGCCGACCGACAGTTCCAGCGGGTAGTTCCAGGGGGCGATCTGGCCGATCACACCGCGCGGGTGGCGCAGTTCGGTGACCTTGGTGAGGGTCGGCATGGCGCCGGCGTGCCGCTTGGGCCGGAGGTAGGCGGGGGCCTTGCGGCCGTAGTGCCGGGCGGCGACCGCGACGGCCTGGACCTCTTCGTGGGCGTGCAGCCGGGCCTTGCCGGTCTCCAGCTGGATCAGGTCGAGCACCTCGGCCTGGCGCTCCAGCACCAGGTCGTGGAAGCGGAGCAGGACGGCGGCGCGCTGCCGTACGGGCGTCTGTTCCCACACGGCCTGGGCGGTGCGGGCCAGTTCGAAGGCCTTCGCCACGTCCTCGGGCGTCGACTCGGGGAGGTCGGCCAGCTTCTCCCCGGTGAACGGCGTGTGGTTGGCGGTGCGACCGGAACCGGCCACGCCCTTGGTGAGCTGGGCGACCAGCTCTGGGGTGACCACGTCGGCGGCGGTGCGGGCGCCCTCCGGGGCGGGGGCGAGGGGGTTCGTGCCGGTCTGTGCCGTGCCGGTCTTCTCCGGGGCGTGCGCGTCCGTCATGAGCCGCAGGGTATGCCCCGGCGGAGGCTTTGGGTACCCGTCGGTAATACGGCTTCACCGAGTACACACACGACGCCAGTGGCTGCTGGCAACAAACACCCTGATCAGGGCGTTGTGCGGTGACAGTCGGTGTAATTCAGCCTTTTACGATCCCGTGCCGAGCCCGAGCCGGTCCCGGGCGCCCTGGAACACCGCGGTGCCTTCCTCCTCCTCCGGCGTGCCCCTGGGCATGTCGACGCGCAGTTCGTACATGCGGTCGTCGCCGGTGCGGATCAGCACGCGCGTGACCCGCCTGGGGCCCTCGTCCGCGTGGTAGGCGGTGTCGGCGAGGACGGCCTCGTGGCCCTGGACGCCGGTGCGGGTGTAGTGGGTGTCCCCTGGCACGACGGGTACCTTGCGGGCCTGGTCCATCGGGGAGCCCGGGGCCCGGTCCCAGAGGAGGAGGCGGACCTGGACGGTGCCGCCCCGTTCGTCGCCGTAGAGCACGGTGCGGGGCCGGCCGGTCGCGCTGCCGGTCCGGTCGAGTTCGCGGTAGTGGCGCGGGAGATGGAGGACGGCCGCGAGGTCCGGCTCGTGGTGCGGGGTCCAGGTGTCCGTCGTGTCGGCGGTCTGTTCGGCGCTCTCCGCGCTGCCGGCGCCGTCGACGTGGGTCGCGGCTCCCATGCCGCCGGCGAGCAGTGCGCTGAGGAGGGCGAGGGGGGCGGGGCGGAGGAGGCTCTGGCGCTTCGGTGGTGCGTCGTGCGTCTCCGCGGGGCCGGCCTCCGGCGGTTCGGCGCCCTCCTCGGGCCCTGCTGTGCCGACGTCCTGCGTGAACTCCCGTATGGGCTCGGCCTCCTGAGGTTCCCCGGCCGCTGCCGGTCCCGCCACCGCTTCCAGTTCCTTCGCGACCTCTTCGGCGTCCGGCCGCCGGTCGGGGTCGTGCGCCAGCAGCCGGACGATCAGCGGCCCGAGCGGTCCCGCCCGCTCCGGTTCGGGCGGCTCGGCGGCGCGGATCGCGGCGAGGGTGGCCTCCGGCGTGGTCCGGCGGAACGGCGACGAGCCCTCCACGGCGGCGTACAGCAGGACGCCCAGGGACCACAGGTCGGAGGCGGGCCCGGCGGTGCGGCCGGACATGCGCTCGGGGGCGACGAACTCCGGCGAGCCGGCGAACTCCCCGCTGCCCGTGCCGGCCTCCTCGCCCTGGACATGGGCCATGCCGAAGTCCGTGAGGACGACGCGCCGACCGGGACCGAGCAGGACGTTGGCGGGCTTCACGTCCCGGTGCACGATGCCGACGGAGTGCGCGGCGCGCAGGGCACCGAGAACGGCGAGGCCGATCCGGGCCGCTTCGCGCACCTCGACGGGGCCGCGCCGGAGCGTCTCGTCCAGGGACTCGCCCTGGACCGACTCCATGACGATCCAGGGGAGTCCGTCGAGCGCCTCGGCCGCGTCCAGCTCGTCGGGGCCCGAAGGACGCGGGCCCTCGTCCGGCCGCTCCGCCTCGACGACCACGTCGTGGATGGTGACGGCGGCGGGATGGTCGACGCGGGCGGCGGCCCGGGCCTCCCGGTGGAGCCGGTGGGCCGCCCGCCGGTGGCTCTCGTCCTGAGGGCCGCCGGGCAACCGGGGCTGCCTGACGGCGACTTCGCGCTGTACGAGTTCGTCCCGGGCCCGCCAGACGGCGCCCGTCCCGCCGGAGCCGATGCGCTCGATCAGCCGGTAGCGCCCACCGATCAGCCGGCCCTGGGCGCCCGTCCCGCCCCCGTCGTTACTCATGCCCCATCAGTACCGTGCGGGGCGGGCGATTGTCGACGCGGGTCGTTTCCTGGGGTGTTGGAGCGGCGGGTTCAGGTCGAGTCGATGTCCAGGTTCGCGATCGCCGTGCTCGCCACCTCACGGCCGCGCTCGGTGAAGTCGCCCTCGCCCGGGCAGCTGACGGTGAGCTTGTACATGTCGCCGCCGGCAGTCCTGTAGGTTCTCCGGCATGTCCAGGTCGGTGTACGTCACCCAGTGCCCCTGGTCCCGCTCCCGGTCGGGCACGGTCCGCTGGTAGCCGCCGGGAACCGCCGGCGACGCGGCGAGGCCCTTCTCCCGCTTGGTCTGCCAGCCGTCGGGCAAGGGCCCGGCGAACGGGTCCGCGATGAGCGGGTACGCCGTCACCGCCGCCGCGACGACCGCCGCGCCGAGGCCGGTCCACGCCCGGCGGCCGAGCCGGACGCGATCCGGGACGCGGGGCTCCTTGACGGCGACCTCCCGGTCCACCGTCTCGTCCTGGGCCCGACACACCGTGCCCATGCCGCCGTGCCCGAGCTTGGCGATCAGCCGGTATCGCCCGGCGATGAGGCGCCCTGCACCGGGATCCTCGGCCGTTTCCGTCACTGCCGGTGCCGCGGCCTCCGACCGGGGCGTCGCGACCCGGGTGGGCGTCGCGTAGGGGTTGCCCGGTACCGGTGCCGGCGGGTTGGGCGGTTGCAGAACAAAACGCGCCAAGCGCTTACGTAGCAACCAAGGCCGCGAACCGGTCACAGACCCGTGACCCCGACTGGGGCTTATCTCCCGTTTGTACCGGTAGAGGAGCTGACAGGAGGGGTCGTGGGGGCGGGGGCGCTCGGGGAGGAGGGCCGGGGCGTGGGCGTCCCGGGAGCCGAACTCGTCGGCGTCGGGCCGCCTCCCGGCTCGCCGCCCTCGTCCATGAGCAGCGCCGCCGCGGACACCCCCGCCCCGGCCATCGCGGCGACCAGCAGCGCGGCCACGAGCACCCTCCGGGTGGGCTGCCGCATCAGCTGCTCGGCGAGCCGGCCCGGTGCGGGCATGCCCGCCGGCGGTGCGAACGGCTGCCGGCCCGCGGTGTCCTGCGGTGTTCCGCGCGACCGGCCGCGCGGGGCGTCCCGGACCGTCGGCACGTAGCCGGGCGGCGGCGCCTCCGGCGTCCGGCCCGTGTCGCGAAAGGCCCGCAGCATCCGCTCCGCCCGGTCCGCGTCCAGCCGCCGGTCCGGGTCGCGTTCGAGCAGGCCCTGTACGACGGGCAGGAGCGGCCCGGCCTGCGCGGGTGGCCGGATCTCGGCGGCGACGACCGCGTGCAGGATGCCGCCCAACGAGTCGCGTCGGAACGGCGACTCGCCGCTGAGGGCCGCGCACAGCAGCGCGCCCAGCGACCACAGGTCGGACTCGGGCCCGGTCCTGGCCCCGGACATCCGCTCGGGCGCGGTGTACTCGGGCGAGCCGACGAAGGAGTTGTTCTCGGTGAGGGTGGGGGTTCCGGCGACCTGGGCGATGCCGAAGTCGGTCAGGAGGACGCGGTCGGTACCGGTCTCCAGCAGCACGTTGTCCGGCTTGAGGTCGCGGTGCAGCACACCGGCCGCGTGCGCGGCGCTCAGCGCGCCGAGCAGGGCAATGCCGATGCGGGCCGCTTCGGAGGCGTCGACCGGGCCCTGGTGGGCGAGCCGGTCGGCGAGCGAGCCGCCCTCGATCAGCTCCATGACGATGTACGGGCGTTCGTCGTCCTCGACGACGTCATGGACGACGATGATGTGCGGATGGCTCAGCTGGGCCACGGCCCGGGCCTCGCGCAGCGTACGGTCCCGCTGCCGGCGCGCCTCCGCGGCGGAGAGCGTCTCGTCGTAGGGGAGTTCCTTGACGGCCACGCCCCGGCCGAGCAGCTGGTCGGTCGCCCGCCACACCACGCCCATGCCACCGCGCCCGAGTCTCTCCTCGAACCGGTAGCGGCCCGCGATGACACGCGCGTTGTGCCCCTCGGTCCCCATGCGGCAATCATGCCCCACCGGACGGAATGGCTCCGGGGCCGCGGCCGCGGGTGGCCGAAACAGACGGCCCGCGTCAGAGGGGCTCCACGTCAGGAGGCCCTCGCGTCAGGAGGTCTTCTCCTGCCAGCCCTGGAGCAGCGAGGTGAACTGCTTGCGCGCCTTCGCCCAGTCCTTCACCGGCGACGACATGTAGAGCGCGTACTCGGTGCCGTCGCGGGCGACGTAGGTCTCCTCGATGGCGCGGCGCGGGCCGGGGAACGGGGTGTCCTTCGCCCGCGCGGTCCAGGTGTACTCCCACAGGGCGCCGTCCCGGTCACGGTAGATGTTGCGCTCCAGCGTGATCCGTCTGTAATCGACCAGATCCTTGATCTGCTGCTCCAGGTCGAGCTGGTGCGCGTACGGGTCGGCGAAGTCCGGGGAGGTGTCGATGGCGATGCGGACGAAGTGCCGTCCGCCGTCGGGCGTGTAGTCGATCTGCTTGAGCTCGCCCTGCGGGCCGAAGGGCTTGCGCTTCCAGCCCTTGGGCAGGGAGAGGCTGAAACCCGCGGGGTCGTCGTGGCGGACCCAGCTGTCGGGAACTCCCCCGGGCTGCTGCGTGATCGTGGGACTCGCCGATCCGGAGGCATCGCCCGGCGTCTGCCGGCCGTCGTCCCACTGCTGGAGCACCACGGCGGTGCCCCCGCCGATGATGGCCGCGAGCGCGACGACGAGGGCGAGCGTACGCAGCCGGCGGCGGCGCCGGCCCGAACCGGTCTGCCGCGGCCCGGAGCCCTGCGGGCCAGTCGCCGTCGGACCGATGGTGGTGGGACCGGTCGTCGGGTGGCCGGCGACGGGGGTTCCGGACGCCGGCTCCCAGGGGGCCGGGGTGCCGGTGGCGGGGGTGCCGGTGGCAGGGGTGCCGGTGGCAGGGGTGCCGGCCAGTGGCGGAAGCGGGGTCCGGGTGTGCGACCCGGAGCCGGTGCCGGACGGGCCCGTGCCCGTGCCGGTGGTGCCCGTGCCCGCCGTGCCCGTGCCGCTGTGGACGTCCCGGTACGGCGTCCCCCCGTACTGCGTCGGGACGTACGCCTGTGCCCCGCTCGGCCGCCGCCCCTCCGCCGCCTCGGCGAACATCTGCTCGGCCTGGGACGCGTCGGGCCGGGTGGCCGGATCCTTGCGCAGCAGGGCGTTGATGACGGGCGCGAGCGGACCGGCGTGCTCCAGCTGGGCGGCCTCTTCCTCGACGACCGCCTGCATGGTGGTCAGCGGGGTGGTGCGGCGGAACGGCGACCGGCCCTCCACCGCCGTGTAGAGCGTCGCGGCGAGCGCCCACAGGTCGGAGGACGGGCCCGGGTCCTGGCCGCGCACCCGCTCGGGCGCCAGGTAGTCGACGGAGCCGACGACCTCCCCGGTCCGTGTGATGGTGGTGTCGCCCTCGATCTGGGCGATGCCGAAGTCGGTGAGCAGGACGCGTCCGTCGCGGCCGAGGAGGACGTTGCCCGGCTTGACGTCGCGGTGCAGGACGCCGGCGGTGTGCGCGGCGCGCAGGGCCCGCAGCACCCAGAGGCCGATGCGTGCCGCCTCGCGCGGCTCGACGCGCCCCTCCTCCTTGACCGCGTCGGCCAGCGAGCGGCCCTCGACCAGCTCCATCACGATCCACGGGCGGCCGTCGTGCTCCAGCACGTCGTGCACCGTGACGACCGCCGAGTGGTTGATCCGCGCGGCGGCCCGCGCCTCCGCCCGGGTGCGCGCCAGGAGGATGGCCTGTTCGCTCTCGGAGACGTAGAGGGCTGCCGTCAACTCCTTGATGGCGACGGACCGGTGCAGCACCTCGTCATGGGCGCGCCACACCCGGCCCATGCCGCCGCTGCCGATGGAGTCGGCGAGCCGGTAGCGGCCCGCGACGAGCTGGCCCTGCATCTGATTCACGTTGCCCCGCAATGGTCTTGACAGGGTCAGCGTAAGGACCCGCCCCTCCCCAGGGAACAAGCGGGGTACCACGGTGACCGCACTGTGACGGTTGTCGCCTGTCGGGACGCGAGGCAACCAGAGGTTGAACTACCGCGTACAGGCGGCGCGCCGGGCGCTCAGCCCGTCGCCTTGTAGGTCGCCGCCGCCTGCTCGTACAGCCGCGTCACCTCGTCCCGCTCGGCCTCCGGCCCGCGCACCTGGACCACGTGGTACCGCCCGTCGACCAGCATCGCGAGGTTGCGCACATACAGCTCGCCGCCGTCGCCGCCGGTCCAGGTGAACTGCCCCTCGGCCATGGTCCGCCCGCCCACCTCGATCGTCTTCAGCCCGGTGGAGGTGGCCCAGCTGGAGTCGCGGTACGGCTGCAACTCGCGCTCCCTCTCCCGCTGGTAGGCCATCGGGTCACGGCCGAACTCCGCGGCGCTGTCCCGGCCCGGTACGACGATGAGCTCGAAGTCGCCCTTCGCGTAGACGACCTGGCCGCTGCCGTTGCGCGGGGTGTGTCCCCAGCCCTTGGCGACGGCGACCTGGAACCCCGCCGCGTCCTTGCGCAGGGTGAAGCCGTCTGCGGCACCGGGGCCCGCGGTCTGTGTCTCGGCGGAACCGGCCGACGTCGACGGGCTCTTCTCCGGCTCGGGCGACGTCTGGTCGGGCCGGGGCTCGCTGCTGGCGTCGGGCTCGGGCGCCTGGCTGACCTCACCGGCGGAACCGGTGCGGTCCGTGCCGCCCGTGCCTTCCGCGCCGTCGGTCTTCGACTTGGGCATGAAGAGCATGGCGTAGGCGATCGCGGCGGCCATCACGAGCAGCACCAGCAGGAGCAGGGTGCGGCCGAGTCGGTTCGCCGACCGGGACTCGTGTTTGGCCCGTTTGTGCCGCCCGTGGTGCGCGGGCAGTCCGGCCTTGCGCCGGCGCACGAGCTCGCCCCGGCGGCGTACGACGGGCAGCCGGCTCGCGTCGGCGGGCGGCGCCGCGACGACATGCACCCCGGCCTCCGGCTCGGGCGCCGAACGCACGAGCGAGCGCAGCCAGCCGCGCAGTTCCTCGAAGTCGAGGCGCTCGGTGGGGTCCTGACGCAGCAGCGACTCCACGACCGGCCGCAGCGGCCCGCACTCCTCGGCGTAGGCGGGCGGTTCGGCGCACACCATCTGCACCAGCTCGGCCGTCGACTCCTCCGGGTAGGGCGCATGCCCCTGTACGGCCCTGAAGAGCAGCGCGCCGAGCGCCCACAGGTCGGTCGCGGGACCGATCGGGGCGGCCAACTGCCAGTTCTCGTGGACGGGTCCGGCCTGCTCGGGCGCCCAGCGCTCCGTCACGGGACCCACCACGGCCATCCGCGCCTGCCGCGCCCGCTCGGCGGCCAGGGCGGTGGCCGGGCCGCGCCGGGGTGCGGGGGTGTCGGCGACCAGCTCGTCCCACCGGGCGGGCGAGCCCTGGGCGGAGGGGTCCGGGGCCGGCGGGAGAGCCGCCTGCTCTTGGCCCTGCCCTTGCGGCAAGGTCGCGCCGCCGGTTCCGCCCCGGGGCGTGGCGCCGTGCCAGCCGGCCGTCCGGGGGGCTCCGCCCACGCCGTAGGGGTCGGCTATCCGGCCCGGCGGGGCCGCACCGGGTGCCGTGCCCTGCCCGGGGATGTACGGCGACTGCGCCGAGCCGTTGCTGTGGGGCGCGGGCCCGCCGTCCGGGGCGGACCGGGCACCGGGCAGTGCGGCCCGCCCGCCCTCCTGCGCCTCCTGGACGCGTGCGGCGGCCCGGGCACCCGCCCGGTAGGCCGCGATCGCCCCGGCTCGCGCGACCCGTGGGTCACCGCTGTCGTCCACACTCCTGCGGGCCGGCACGGCCGTGCCCCGGCCCGCCGTGTCGCTTCCGGCCGCGGGCAGTCCCCTGGACTCCCGCGCCTCTATGGCGGCTCGCCGCGCGGCCTCAGGGTCGGCCGCGCCACCGAGGCCGGCCGGGGTGCCGCCTCCCGGGCCTCGGACGTCACCACCGCCGTCCTCGTGACCCGGTCCCCGCTCAAGCTCCTCGGAGGCCGGAACCGGGTCGTACCCGCACAGCGCCTCCTCGGCCGCGCCCACCGCGAGGCCGGTCAGCATCACCCGGCCGTCGTCGCAGACGAGCACCGTCCGCGCGGTGACGTTCCGGTGCACCCAGCCGTGGGCGTGCAGCACCCGCAGCGCCATGAGGACGTCGGAGGCGACCTCGGCGGCCCGGTACGGCGTCAGCGGCTTCTCGGCGAGCAGCGCCGCCAGCGGACGCGCGGACACCAGCTCGCTGACGATCCACAGCGAACCGCCCTCGGCGAACACGTCGAAGACCTGGTCGAGCCGCGGATGGTCGGGAATGGCCGCTGCGGCCTGCGCGGCGTCGACCGCGCGCCGCACCACCGGGTCCGTGGGCCGCCGGGGGCCCGGACGCGTGCCGGACCGCCGCGCGCCGCCGTCACGCGCGGTGAAGCCGTCGGGCAGTCCCTCCGCGTCGAGGACCTCCGCCTCGACCACCTCCGGCAACGGCACCTGCCTGACCAGGACTTCCTGTCCGCTGTAGGTGTCGAAGGCCCGGGTCTCGGTGAGTTCGTACTCGTCGGACGGCGGCAGCGGCAGGCGGTAGCGGTCGGCGAGTACCCGGCCCGCATAGTCGTCCACGTTGCCTCCCCCGTCAGCCCGGTCGGTCACATCCGTTCGCCCCACGGTCCGTTCCGGCTGCGCACGGACCGCAAATATTTACGATACGTGCCCCAGGCAACCCGCAATGTGGGGATGCCAGATCTGCCTCCCCAAACCCCAGGACCCTCATGCTCAGGACTTGGGTTCGAAGGTCTTGGTCAGCGTCGCCCAGGTGTCCTTGCGTGAGTCGCCGTCCCAGTCGGCCGCCTTCGCCGTGTACATCAGCGCGTAGCCCTGGGAGTCGTCGACGACGAACCCTCGGTCGATGGTGCGGTACTCGGTGCCGCTCTCCCGGTAGGTGAACTCCCAGTCGGCCGTGTTCCAGCCGCGGTAGTCCACCTTCTCTATTCGGATCTTCTTGTACTCCGCGCGCTGCATGTAGCGCTCCTGGCTCTTCCAGTCCGCCACCGGGTCGCCCTTGGGCGTGGACGTCCAGGCGATGAGCAGCTTCTGCCCGTCGGGCCCGGTGAACCGGTCGCCGGCGGAGCCCGTGGACTGGAACTTCCACCCCTTGGGCAGGCCTATCGAGTACCCCTGGTTCCCCTGGTGAGTCGACTTCGCCGCGGTGCCCTTCCCTGCGGACCCGCTGTCACCGTCGCCGGCGGATCCGCTCGTCCCGCCGCTCGGTTCGGTGTTCGAGGAGGGCCCCGACGGCGACGGCTGCGTCGCGGTGTCGTCGGTGTTCGTGCCGCCCTTCTCGTCGCCCTTGGTGTCGGCGCTGCCCGACGCGGTGGCGACGGTCTTGCCGCCGCTCTCGCCCGCTCCGTTCGAGCCCTTGTCGTCCCCACTGAACGCGATGGTGAGCACCGTGCCGAGCACGGCGAGCACCACGACCACGGCGATGATCATCAGGGTCCGCCGTGACACCACGTCGGTGAGCGGCGCCCGGGGCACCTGCCGGGGCGGCAGATCCGGCGGCGGCATGACGGGCCACCCCGAACTCCGTCCCTCGGAGGTCGCCTTCGCGTCCTGCGCGCCCCGCTCACCGGACCCGGAGGCCGCCGCCCCCGAGGCCTGCTTCGGACCCGACTGCGACGCGGACGCACCCGCGCCCCCGGCGGCCGCCTCGTCCTTCGGTGCGGTGGCGGCCTTGGCGTCCTCGGTCCCGGTACGGGGCGCCGCCGACGCCGCGGCCGGTCCGGACGCGGCCTTGCGCACGGAGCGCAGCGCCCCGCGCAGTCGCTCCCCGGCCTCCTCGCCCCGCTTGCTCCCGGCACCCGACGGGCTGCCCTTGCGCGACGCCTTGTCCGGCTGCGCGGGCAGCGGCACGACCTTCGTCGCGTCCATCGGCTCCGGCTCGGTCTTCTCCGGCGCGTGGATGACGGAGTTCAGCATCGCCCGGGCGCCCGCGTCGTCGAGCCGCTTGGCGGGGTCCTTGGTGAGCAGCCCGTGGATGACGTCCGTCAGCGGGCCCGCGTTCTTCGGCTCCTCCAGCGGCTCGGTCATCACCGCCGTGAGGGTCGCTATGGCCGACCCCTTGTCGTACGGCGGCGCTCCCTCCACCGACGCGTACAGCAGCCCGCCGAGCGACCACAGGTCGGCGGCCGGGCCCGGCTTGTGCCCGCGCGCCCGCTCCGGGGAGATGTAGGAGGGCGCGCCGACGAGCATGCCGGTCGAGGTGATGGACGGGTCGCCCTCGACCTGCGCGATACCGAAGTCGGTGAGCACGACCCGGCCGTCCTCGGAGATCAGCACGTTCGACGGCTTCACGTCGCGGTGCAGGATGCCCTCGCGGTGCGCGGACCGCAGCACGTCGAGGACGGCGAGCCCGACCTCAGCGGCCCGCTTCGGCTCGAGGAGGCCGTCCTCCCGGATGGCCTCGGCGAGCGACTTGCCCTCGACGAGCTCCATCACGATCCAGGGCCGGTCGTCCTCCTGGACCACGTCGAACACGGTCACGGCGCTGTTGTTGCGGATCCGCGCGATCGCCTTGGCCTCGCGCAACGTCCGCGTGATCAGCCGCCGCTTCTCCTCCTGGTCGATGTTCGTCGGGAACCGGAGTTCCTTGACGGCGACCGTCCGCCCCAGCGTCTCGTCCTCGGCACGCCACACGGTGCCCATGCCGCCGCGGCCGAGCACCTCGCCCAGCCGGTACCGCCCGGCCAGGAGACGCTCCCTGTTGTCCTGACGAGTGTCCTGACGAGATGTGCCCGCCGCCCGCTCCGCCTCCGACATGCGTCCCCTCATACAACCCGCCCTGACAGAGCCTCCATTGTCTCTCACCCGACAAGTGCCCCGTGCCCAGGGGGCCCCTGGGCACGGGGCGCCGGGCCCGTCCCCCCGGAACCCGGGTGTGCCGCACCCCTCGCCGCCTTGCATGATGGGCCCTGACGAGGGAGGAGCTCGCATGCCGCCGCTTAGGACGTTGCTGGCCCTGCCGGTGTCCGTCGCCCTCCTCGGTCTGCCCCCGGCCGACTCCTCGGCCCTCTCGGCCCCGCCCACGGACGCGGTACTGCCGCTGCTGGTGACCCGGGGCAAGGCTCCCGCCGCGGCGCTGCTGGCCCGGGAAGGGCGCACCACCCGCTATGCCCAGGCGGGTCCCGGAATCGCCCGGTCGGACCGTTTCCGCGCCGGCAGCCTCACGAAGACGTTCATCGCCACGGTCGTGCTGCAACTGGCCGCCGAGCACCGGCTGTCGCTGTCCGACACGGTGGAGCGGCACCTGCCCGGCCTGGTGCGGGGAGCGGGCAACGACGGCCGCGCGCTGACCCTGCGCTCCCTGCTCACCCACACCAGCGGCCTGTACGACTTCACCGCGGCCACCGGCGGATCGGCACCCGTCACTCCCCGTCAGGCCGTACGCATCGCACTCACCCACCCTCCGGCCGCGCGCGGCCGCTTCTCCTACTCGAACACCAACTACGTCCTGCTCGGCCTGGTCGTCGAGCAGGTCACCGGCGACTCGTACGCCGCCGAGGCCGAGCGCCGCATCATCACCCCCCTGCGCCTGACGGGCACCTCCTTCCCCGGCTCCCGCTCCTCGCTGCCCTCCCCGCACGGCCGCGCCTACGCCGCCGACGGAACCGACGTCACCGCTCTCGACCCGCGGGTGGCCGGAGCCGCGGGCGAGCTGGTGACCACGCTCGCCGATCTGGACCGCTTCTACGCGGCCCTGCTCGGCGGGCGGCTGCTGCCCCCGCACTGGCTGCGCGAGATGCTCGACACCCGTGCCGCACACGGCGCGTACGGCATGGGGCTGTTCCCCGAGAAACTTCCGTGCGGCACCACGGTGTGGGGGCACAACGGGCACATATCCGGCAGCTACGTGCGCACCGCAGCCACCCTCGACGGCCGGCGTGTCCTCACCCTCCGCGTGAACACGGACGCGATCGCCGATCCCGACCTCGAACCCGCGGTGCTCGCGGCCGAGTTCTGCCCCCGCACCTCGTAGAACGACCGGGCCCCGAACGGAGATCCCCGCTCGCGACACTCGTTCGAGTGACGTCGGGAGAGGGCCCCGAAGCGGCGGGTGCCTACCGGGGCACGATGTCCGGCGCCCCCAGCCGCGCCGCGTCCGCCGTGAGGTCGTCGGGCTGCCGCTGCGACTCCCGCTCGGCCTCCACCCGCTTCTGGTAGTGCTCGACCTCGCGCTCGACCTGGTCCTTGTCCCAGCCGAGCACGGGCGCCATCAGCCCGGCGGCGTCGCGTGCGCTGCGGCTGCCCCGGTCGAAGGTCTCGATCGAGATGCGCGTCCGCCGGGTCAGCACGTCGTCCAGGTGCCGCGCCCCCTCGTGCGAGGCCGCGTACACGATCTCGGCGCGCAGATAGTCGTCGGCCGCCGCCAGGGGCTCGCCCAGCGACGGGTCCTCGGCGATGAGCTCCAGAAGCTCCTCGGTCATCGCCCCGTAGCGGTTCAGCAGGTGTTCCACCCGCACCACGTGCAGTCCGGTCCGGGCGGCGATCCGGGCCCGCGCGTTCCACAGCGCCCGGTAGCCCTCGGCGCCCAGCAGCGGCACGTCCTCGGTGACGCACTCGGCGACGCGCATGTCGAGCCCGTGCACCGCAGCGTCCACCGCGTCCTTGGCCATGACCCGGTATGTCGTGTACTTGCCGCCCGCCACGACGACGAGTCCGGGCACCGGGTGCGCCACGGTGTGCTCGCGCGACAGCTTGCTGGTGGCGTCCGACTCGCCCGCGAGCAGGGGCCGCAGGCCCGCGTACACGCCCTGGACGTCGTCCCTGGTGAGGGGCACCGCGAGCACCGAGTTCACATGTTCCAGCAGGTAGTCGATGTCCGCGCTGGACGCGGCCGGGTGGGCCTTGTCGAGGTCCCAGTCGGTGTCCGTGGTCCCGACGATCCAGTGCCGGCCCCAGGGGATGACGAACAGCACGGACTTCTCCGTGCGCAGGATCAGCCCGGTCGTGGAGTGGATCCGGTCGCGCGGCACGACCAGGTGGATGCCCTTGGAGGCCCGGACGTGGAACTGTCCGCGCTCCCCGACCATGGCCTGGGTGTCGTCCGTCCACACGCCGGTCGCGTTGACGACCTGCTTGGCGCGGATCTCGTACTCCCCGCCCCCTTCAAGGTCCTGCACCCGCGCGCCGACGACCCGCTCGCCCTCGCGCAGGAAGCCCGTCACCCTCGCGCGGTTGGCGGCCTTGGCGCCGTACGCCACCGCCGTGCGCACCAGGTTGGTCACATAGCGGGCGTCGTCCATCTGGGCGTCGTAGTACTGGAGCGCCCCGACCAGCGCGTCCCTCTTCAAGCAGGGCGCCACACGCAGGGCGTGAGAGCGGGTCAGGTGGCGGTGCATCGGCAGGCCCCGGCCATGGCCGCGCGCCATGGACATGGCGTCGTACATCGCGACGCCCGACCCGGCGTAGAGGCGCTCCCAGCCCTTGTGCTGCAGCGGGTACAGGAACGGCACGGGCTTCACCAGGTGCGGGGCGAGCCGTTCCAGCAGCAGGCCGCGCTCCTTCAGCGCCTCCCTGACGAGCGCGAAGTCGAGCATCTCCAGATAGCGCAGGCCACCGTGGATCAGTTTGCTGGACCGGCTGGAGGTACCCGAGGCCCAGTCGCGGGCCTCGACCAGGCCCGTGGCGAGACCCCGGGTCACGGCGTCGAGGGCGGTGCCCGCTCCGACCACGCCCGCGCCCACGACCAGCACGTCCAGCTCTCGCTCGGCCATGGATGCAAGTGACTCGGCTCGCTGCGCCGGCCCGAGTGTCGCTGTCCTCACGCTGCCTCCCGCTCATCGGTCGCGCCGGCCGCACCCGTCGGGTGAGGCCCCGTCCGTATCCCCCATGCCCAAATTCTGACCGGGTTGCCCGGCTTCAGCACCACGAGCCCTCAGCCTGTGGACAACCCGCACGGAACACTCACCGAAACTCGGCCAGGCAATCCCACATATCGGTCATATTTACTCCTAGTCTGACATTGCACTCGCCCGTCCTGTCCACAGGGCTTGCGCACCTGTCCCACTTCGGCTACGGGAAGGACGGCCACGCCGTGCCCGCAGATCTCGCCGTCATCGGACTCGGCCCTTACGGCCTGCCCCTGGCTCAGGCCGCCGTCGCCGCCGGCGTCCCCACCATCGGCTACCGGACCGGACCCGAGACCGGTTCCCTCAGCGCCGCCGAACTGCGCCGGATGCTCTCGAAGGGCTTCCGGCCGACCACGAACGCCGCCGAGCTCGGCAGGGTGCGCACCGCGGTCATCTGCGCACCGACCCCGCCGGGCACGGACGGCCGGCTCGACCTGAGCCAGGTGGAGACGGCCGCCCGCACCCTGGCCGCCCATCTGCGCCCGCACACCACCGTGATCCTGGAGTCACCTGTGTACCCCGGGGCGACGGAGGAATTCCTGCGCCCGCTCCTCGAAGAGGGCTCGGGCCTGCGGGCGGGCCGCGACTTCCATCTCGCCCACTCCCCCAGCCGCGTCGACCCCGGCCACCGCGACCTCACCCCGGCCGGCACCCCGAAGGTCATCGGCGGCCTCACCCCGGCCTGCACCGAGTCGGCCGCCGCCTTCTACGGACGGCTCACGGACAAGGTGGTACGCGCGCGTGGACTGCGCGAGGCGGAGACCGTGCAGCTGCTGGAGACCAATTACCGGCACGTCAACATCGCCCTCGTCAACGAGATGGCCGCGCTCTGCCACGACCTGGGCGTCGACCTGTGGGACGTGATCCGCTGCGCGGAGACCAAGCCGTTCGGCTTCCAGGCCTTCCGCCCCGGCCCGGGCGTCGGCGGCCACACCCTCCCGCAGGACCTGACCGCCCACGGCGGCCGCAGCCTGCGCATGGTGGAACTGGCCCAGAAGGTCAACAGCCGCATGCCCCGCTACGTCGTCAAGCGCGGCGCCCAGCTCCTCAACGAGCACGGCAAATCGGCGCGCGGCGCACGCGTGCTGCTCCTAGGCGTCACCTACAAGCCCGACCTGGCCGACCTGGAGGGCACACCCGCCCAGGAGATCGCCCTGCGCCTGATGGACCTGGGCGCGTCGGTCAGCTACCACGACCCGTACATCCCCGCCTGGAGCGTGCTGGACCGCCCCGTCCCCCGGGCCGACGCCCTCTACGAAGCGGCCGCCGACGCGGACCTGACCATCCTCCTCCAGCAGCACCGCACGTACGACCTCCAGGGCCTGTCGGTGAAGGCTCAGCTGCTCCTGGACACGCGGGGGGCGACGCCTGCGGGGGCGGCGCATCGGTTGTGAAAGGGGGCGCGTGGGGTGCGTGAACCCTGAGGGCTGGTGGCATGCGGCGTGCGGCGCGGGTACCTTACGGACACAGGTGGAGCCCACCGCAGGGGGTACTGCGGCAGGCTCCAGGATGGATCACGGAGTGTCCGCCCCTACGTTCTCTGGGGGCGGCCGCTCACCATCCAAAACGAGGTGGAGCCCACCACAGCGGTCACTGCGGCAGGCTCCAGGATGGATCACGGAGTGTCCGCCCCTACGTTCTCTGGGGGCGGCCGCTCACCATCCAAAACGAGGTGGAGCCCACCACAG
>NZ_JBVJBP010000014.1:0-57147 GCF_055589465.1 Streptomyces sp. NPDC041940 | reverse complement strand
CGCAGCGGTCACTGCGGCAGGCTCCAGGATGGATCACGGAGTGTCCGCCCCTAGGCTTCTTGGGGGCGGCCGCTCACCATCCGAAAATCCGCAAGATCCACCTCCTCCGGCACTGCACCATCCGAAGACGGAGTCGGTCCCAGCGGGTGGGCTTGCGGTGGCGACCCATGGGCGCCCCCTTCCACGACACTGCCCATTGACCCGGTAGGCAGCACGTCGGAATCGGGCCGGGCCCCGAGGGGCCGGGGTCCGGAACCGTGTCCTTGGAAGGGGGAGCCCAGAAGAACCTGGGCGCCGATCAAGGACACTAGCGCCTCGAAACCGCCCTACACCGGGCCGAACGGCCCAAAGGCAACCGTGCGCCCCCAACGGCAACACGCGCCCTGCCAGAGCCAGTTGGGTACGCGAAAGGGCCTGGTCACTCACTTGAGTGACCAGGCCCTTCCCTCTACTGCGGCCCGCGGCCCGCCGACTACCGCCGGTGCTGCGAGTCCGCCACCGTCACCTCGACGCGCTGGAACTCCTTCAGCTCGCTGTAGCCGGTGGTGGCCATGGCGCGGCGGAGGGCGCCGAAGAGGTTCATCGAGCCGTCGGGGGTGTGGGACGGGCCGGTGAGGATCTCCTCGATGGTCCCGACCGTGCCGAGGTCGACCTTCTTGCCGCGCGGCAGCTCCTCGTTCACGGCCTCCATGCCCCAGTGGTGGCCCTTGCCCGGACCGTCGGTCGCGCGGGCGAGCGGGGAGCCCATCATGACCGCGTCGGCACCGCAGGCGATCGCCTTGGGCAGGTCGCCGGACCAGCCGACACCGCCGTCCGCGATCACGTGCACGTACCGGCCGCCGGACTCGTCCATGTAGTCCCGGCGGGCGGCGGCCACGTCGGCGACGGCCGTCGCCATGGGGACCTGGATCCCGAGCACGTTGCGCGTGGTGTGCGCGGCGCCGCCGCCGAAGCCGACCAGCACCCCGGCCGCGCCGGTGCGCATCAGGTGCAGGGCCGCGGTGTACGTGGCGCAGCCGCCGACGATCACCGGGACGTCCAGCTCGTAGATGAACTGCTTGAGGTTCAGCGGCTCGGACGCGCCGGAGACGTGCTCCGCGGAGACCGTCGTACCGCGGATGACGAAGATGTCCACGCCCGCGTCGACGACGGCCTTGGAGAACTGGGCCGTGCGCTGCGGGGAGAGCGCGGCGGCCGTGACCACGCCCGAGTCGCGCACCTCCTTGATGCGGGCGCCGATCAGCTCCTCCTTGATCGGCGCGGCGTAGATCTCCTGGAGGCGCCGGGTCGCCGCCTCGGCGGGCAGCTCGGCGATCTCGTCGAGCAGCGGCTGCGGGTCCTCGTGGCGCGTCCACAGGCCCTCGAGGTTCAGCACGCCGAGGCCGCCGAGCTCGCCGATCCGGATGGCGGTGGCCGGGGAGACGACCGAGTCCATGGGGGCGGCCAGGAACGGCAGCTCGAAGCGGTAGGCGTCGATCTGCCAGGCGATCGAGACCTCCTTCGGGTCCCGCGTACGGCGGCTGGGGACGACGGCGATGTCGTCGAAGGCGTACGCCCGGCGGCCGCGCTTGCCGCGCCCGATCTCGATCTCAGTCACGTTTGTGGCCTTTCCCTGATGCGTTGCAGCGTCTTCCAGTATCGCCGACGGGCATGACGAGGGCGGCCCCGGATGCTTCCGGGGCCGCCCCATCGAGCCCGATGCCTACTGACGGCTGTAGTTCGGCGCCTCGACCGTCATCTGGATGTCGTGCGGGTGGCTCTCCTTCAGACCCGCCGAGGTGATGCGGACGAAGCGGCCCTTGGACTCCATCTCCTCGATGGTGGCCGCGCCCACGTAGCCCATGGTCTGGCGCAGACCGCCGACGAGTTGGTGCAGCACGTTGGCCAGGGGGCCGCGGTAGGGCACCTGGCCCTCGACGCCCTCGGGCACGAGCTTGTCGTCGGAGGCCACCTCGGCCTGGAAGTAGCGGTCCTTCGAGAAGGACCGCCCCTGGCCGCGGGACTGCATGGCGCCGAGCGAGCCCATGCCGCGGTAGGACTTGAACTGCTTGCCGTTGATGAAGAGCAGCTCGCCGGGCGACTCCTCGCAGCCCGCGAGCAGGCTGCCCAGCATGACCGTGTCGGCACCGGCGGCGAGCGCCTTGCCGATGTCGCCGGAGTACTGCAGACCGCCGTCGCCGATCAGCGGGATGCCCGCGGGGCGGGCGGCGAGGGAGGCCTCGTAGATGGCGGTGACCTGCGGGACGCCGATACCGGCGACCACACGCGTGGTGCAGATCGAGCCGGGGCCCACACCCACCTTGATGCCGTCGACACCGGCGTCGATCAGGGCCTGCGCACCGTCGCGCGTGGCGACGTTGCCGCCGATCACGTCGACGGACACGCTCGACTTGATCTTCGACATCCAGCTGAGGGCGTTGCTGTTGTGGCCGTGCGAGGTGTCGACGACCAGGAAGTCCACCCCGGCCTCGGCGAGCGCCTGGGCGCGCTCCAGGGCCTCGGGGCTGGCGCCCACCGCGGCACCGACCAGCAGCCGGCCCTCGGCGTCCTTGGCGGCGTTCGGGTACTTCTCGGCCTTGACGAAGTCCTTGACCGTGATCAGGCCCTTGAGGATGCCCCGGTCGTCGACGAGCGGCAGCTTCTCGATCTTGTGGCGGCGCAGCAGCTCCATGGCGTCGACGCCGGAGATGCCGACCTTGCCGGTGACCAGCGGCATCGGCGTCATGACGTCACGCACCTGGCGGCTGCGGTCGGTCTCGAAGGCCATGTCGCGGTTGGTGACGATGCCGAGCAGCTTGCCGGCCGGGTCGGTGACCGGGACGCCGCTGATGCGGAACTTGGCGCACAGGGCGTCCGCCTCGGCGAGCGTCGCGTCGGGGTGCACCGTGATGGGATCGGTGACCATGCCGGACTCGGACCGCTTGACCAGGTCGACCTGGTTGACCTGGTCCTCGACCGACAGGTTGCGGTGCAGCACGCCGACGCCGCCGAGGCGGGCCATCGAGATCGCCAGACGGGACTCGGTCACCTTGTCCATCGCCGCGGAGAGCAGCGGGATGTTGACCCGGACGTTGCGCGAGATGCGGGACGAGGTGTCGACCGCGCCCGGCAGCACCTCGGATGCGCCCGGCAGCAGCAGCACGTCGTCGTAGGTCAGCCCGAGTGTCGCGAATTTTCCGGGCACTCCGTCGACGTTTGCAGTCATGACACCTTCCCCAAATGGCCTTGATCGGTGCGGATGTCCATGCTAACGGGAAGCGCGGCTGTCTCATTCCACGGTTCCGGTCGGCTCAGGGCTTCGTATGTTCGTACGGAAGCCGCGCACCGCCTGTTCAATCAAGGGCTGCTGAGGGGCTACTGCTCGGCGAGCGCCCGCAGCCGGCTCAGCGCCCGGTGCTGCGCCACCCGGACGGCGCCGGGTGACATTCCCAACATCTGGCCCGTCTCCTCGGCCGTGAGCCCCACCGCGATGCGCAGCAGCAACAGCTCCCGCTGATTCTCGGGCAGGTTGGCCAGGAGCTTCTTGGCCCATGCCGCGTCACTGCTCAGCAGTGCGCGCTCCTCCGGTCCCAGGGAGTCGTCGGGGCGCTCGGGCATCTCGTCGGAGGGGATGGCCGTCGAGCCGGGGTGGCGCATCGCCGCGCGCTGCAGGTCGGCGACCTTGTGGGCGGCGATGGCGAAGACGAACGCCTCGAAGGGACGCCCGGTGTCCCGGTAGCGGGGCAGCGCGAGGAGCACCGCCACGCACACCTCCTGGGCGAGGTCCTCCACGAAATGCCGGGCGTCGCCCGGCAGACGGGACAGCCGGGTGCGGCAGTAGCGCAGCGCCAAGGGATGGACATGGGCGAGCAGATCGTGCGTGGCCTGCTCGTCCCCGTCGACCGCGCGGTGGACGAGCGCGCCGATCGCCCCTTGGGCATTGACCGCCTCGTCTTCGCGCATCGGTCCATGGTGCCTTGCGGCCGTTGGGTCCGCGGCACCGCGCCCGTTGTTGTGCACCGAAGCGTTATGAGCAGGTGCGCCGGCACTCATCCCCTGCGCCCTCCCCTTCCGCTCGACCGACTCGTCCCCGAGGAACTCCACACCCTCAAGGATGCGGCATCCGCGGCGAAACAAGCAGCGGGCACCCGGCGGACACCCGGTCCGACCCCGCCCACCTGGCTCTTCGTGCCCCCACTGCGACCACCGCCACACGCGCGGCCGCCCTCAGGACCTGCCGTTCGGATCGTCCCGGGGCCGGGAGGCCTCGCAGGCGCCCCGCCGAACTCTCGCGCGCGTGCGTACGGCTCGCGCGGGGGCATCCGCATGCCCCCGCTCCCCGGCCCGCGCCGGGAGCCTCGCGCCGAAGCCGGCCCGATCCGAAGGACAGGTCCTAGGGCGTGTTTCGAAAGTCCCGTCTGGCCGGGAACGCCTGGCACGCACGCTCGCCGCGTTGTCGGTCGTCGGCGCAGCCCGCTGCGCTCTCCTCCCTCCGCCTTGCGATCGCACGCACCAGACGCCCCCGGCCCTGCCCTTCGGGCAGACGACGCTACTTTCGAAACACGCCCTAGCGCACCAGGCCCCACCGGAAGCCGAGCGCCACGGCGTGGGCCCGGTCCGAGGCGCCGAGCTTCTTGAACAGGCGCCGGGCGTGGGTCTTGACGGTGTCCTCGGAGAGGAACAGCTCGCGGCCGATCTCCGCGTTCGAGCGGCCGTGGCTCATGCCTTCGAGGACCTGGATCTCACGCGCCGTGAGCGTGGGCGCGGCGCCCATCTCGGCCGAGCGCAGCCGGCGCGGGGCAAGCCGCCAGGTCGGGTCGGCCAGGGCCTGCGTCACCGTCGCGCGCAGTTCGGCGCGGGAGGCGTCCTTGTGCAGATAGCCGCGGGCACCGGCGGCGACCGCGAGGGCCACGCCGTCCAGGTCCTCGGCGACGGTGAGCATGATGATGCGCGCACCGGGGTCGGCGGACAGCAGCCGCCGGACCGTCTCGACGCCGCCCAGACCGGGCATGCGCACGTCCATCAGAATCAGGTCCGAGCGGTCGGCCCCCCAGCGGCGGAGGACTTCCTCGCCGTTGGCCGCCGTCGTCACGCGCTCTACGCCGGGCACGGTCGCGACCGCGCGACGGAGCGCCTCTCGGGCAAGCGGGGAGTCGTCGCAGACGAGGACGGAAGTCATGACCGCCCTCCGCAGCTGATGCACGTCACCTTGAGCCTCCAGGCTGGTACGGAATCGTCACCTGTGCGGTCGACCGTCTCGGACGCCTGTCCGAGCGCTTGTTCCTTCAACCGCCTCGCACTCTCAACGACGGTCACTCGAAAGAGTTACGGGGTCGGCTTCCATCTTCGGCACTCTACGTGAGGGGGCGGACACGGTGCAGACATGCGCAGCAGACCCACGAACTTTCATCACAACCTATGCCCCATTCAGACCCATTTCTTCCGCTTTGCCAGTGTCTGGAGCTAGATTCGCAATGAGTCATATTTTCATCTCCTTAGATCGTAGTTGTACGGTCGTAGACACCGGATCCGCCCAAAACGGCTACAAGGGGTCACGTAATGGCAGATTTCTCCCGCCTTCCCGGACCGAACGCGGACCTGTGGGACTGGCAGCTGCTGGCTGCCTGTCGCGGGGTGGACAGCTCGCTCTTCTTCCATCCGGAGGGCGAGCGCGGTGCGGCTCGGAGTGCTCGCGAGAACTCGGCCAAAGAGGTCTGCATGAGGTGCCCGGTACGCGCCGAGTGCGCCGCTCACGCACTGGCGGTGCGCGAGCCGTACGGCGTGTGGGGCGGGCTGACCGAGGACGAGCGCGAAGAGCTCATGGGGCGGGCGCGCAACCGGCTGGTGTCGGCGTCGGCACCTGGCGGGCACACCGCCTCGCATCACTGAAATAACGTTTCTGCGAAGGGCACGCGCACGCGTGCCGCCGGTCCCTGCTACCGGACGGCCGCCCGCGCCAGCTGGTCGAGCGTCGCCGACACCGCCGGGACCTGTGCGAGGTCGGGCAGCGTGAGCGCGACGATCTCCCGCCGCACCGCCGGTTCCAGCGTCACGGTGCTCACCCCCCGGGGCCGTACCGCCTCGACGGCCAGCTGCGGCAGCACGGCCACGCCCAGTCCGGCGCCGACCAGGCCGACCACCGCCGGATAGTCGTCGGTGGCGAAGTCGATGCGGGGCGTGAAGCCGGCCGCCGCGCACACCTCGACCAACTGGCCGCGACAGCGCGGGCAGCCCGCGATCCACGACTCCCGTGCCAGCTCGCCGATGGCGACGGACCCCGCGCCCGCGAGCCGGTGCCGCTCCGGCACCAGGGCGACGAGCCGGTCCGACAGCAGCGGTCGTACGACGAGGTCGTCCCACTCCTCCGCGCCCGCCGCGCCCTCGTAGCGGAAGGCGAGCGCCACGTCGCAGTCGCCCTCGCGCAGCAGGCCGACCGAGGCGGGCGGTTCGGCCTCCTCCAGGGAGACGCGGGTACCCGGGTGTGCCGCGCGCAGTGCGGCGAGGGCCGTCGGTACGAGGGTGGAGCTGCCGCTGGGGAAGGAGACGAGCCGGACCCGTCCCGCGCGCAGCCCGGCGATGGCGGCGATCTCCTCCTCCGCGGCCGTGAGCCCGGCGAGGATCCCGGCGGCGTGCCGCACCAGCGCCTCACCGGCCTGGGTCAGGCGCATCTCGCGTCCGGTGCGGATGAGCAGGGGGGTGCCGACGGAGGTTTCCAGGGCCTTCATCTGCTGGCTGACGGCGGGTTGTGTGCAGCCCAGTTCACGCCCCGCGGCGGAGAAGGAACCGGTGGCGGCGACGGCGCGCAGTACGCGGAGATGACGAGCTTCGATCACCCTTCGAGAATAAGCGACCCTTTGATGCCGATGCGAATAATGCGTCGACGCTTTGAGGGCCGGTCCCATACCGTGCGAGGCATGAAGCTTCTGTCTGTGAATCTGGGCCGTGCCAAGGCTGTGCCGTACACGGACAACCCGGAGGGCGTGACCGGGATCGACAAGCAGCCGGTGGACGGGGCCGTGCGGGTGTCGGCGCCCGGGCCCAAGGGCATCGGCGGGAGCGGGCTGGCCGGGGACGCGGTGTGCAAGCTGGAGCACCACGGCGGCGACGACCAGGCGGTGTACGCCATGGCGCGCGAGGACCTGGACGAGTGGGAGCGCGAGCTGGGCCGGACGCTGGCCGACGGGGCGTTCGGCGAGAACCTCACGACCCGGGGGCTGGACGTGTCCGGCGCGCTGATCGGCGAGCGCTGGCGCATCGGGCCCGAGGTGGTCCTGGAGATCACCTCCGGACGGATCCCGTGCCGCACGTTCCAGGGCCATCTGGAGGAGAAGGGCTGGGTGAAGCGGTTCACCCGGCGGGGCGCGCCGGGGGCGTATCTGCGGGTGATCGAGCCCGGCGCGATTCGCGCGGGCGACTCCGTCGAGATCGTGCACCGGCCGGACCACGACGTGACGGTGGCCCTGCAGTTCCGGGCGGTGACCACCGAGCGGACGCTGCTGCCGCGGCTGCTGGCGGCGGGCGAGGCCCTGCACCCTGAGGTGCTGCGCCAGGCGCGGGAGTACAAGGAGAAGTACGGGTCCTGACGGCGGCTCACCGCGATTGTCTCCACCGACCCTTCACCGCCGAAGGCCCCGTACGGAAGCGGACGCACCCAGTCCGGGTCACTAACCTTCTGCCATGACAACGGCTCTGATTACGGGATCGACGGCAGGCATCGGGGCCGCGTTCGCGCGGCGACTGGCGTCCGACGGGCACAACCTGGTGCTGGTGGCCCGCGACACCAAGCGGCTCAGGGAACAGGCGACCGAGCTGCACGACGGGCACGGCATCGAGGCGGAGGTGCTGACGGCCGACCTGGCGCAGGACAAGGGCATCGAGGCGGTGGCCGACCGGCTGGGCGACCGCAGGAACCCCGTCGACCTCTTGGTCAACAACGCCGGATTCGGCAACAAGGGCCGCTATCTCGATGTCTCCATGGCCGATGAGCTGCGGATGCTCAAGGTGCACTGCGAGGCGGTGCTGCGGCTGACGTCGGCGGCGACCGAGGGCATGCGGGCGCGCGGCCGGGGCGGTGTCGTCAATGTCGCGTCGGTCGCCGCGTTCGTGCCGCGGGGCACCTACGGCGCGTCCAAGGCCTGGGTCGTGCAGTTCACGCAGGGCGCGGCGCGCGACCTGGCCGGCAGCGGCGTACGGCTGATGGCGCTCTGCCCCGGCTTCGTGCGCACGGAGTTCCACGACCGGGCCGGCATGGGCACCGACAACATCCCGAGCTGGATGTGGCTCGACGCGGACAAGCTGGTGGCGGCGGCGCTGCACGATCTGGCCCGGGGCAGGACGCTGTCGATCCCGGACCCGCGGTACAAGGCGCTGATGGGTGCGGCGAAGCTGGTGCCCAGAGGGATGCTCGGGGCGGTTTCGTCCAGGACGGGGCGGAAGTACGGGCCGCAGTAGGAGCCCTGGTCAGGAGGCGCCGGGCAGCTCCCGTTGGGACAATTGGAGCTGTTCCACCGGACCAGGGGGGCCGGAGGCGAGGCCATGACCTTCGTACAGCTCATCGAGTGCAGGACCAGTCGGCTCGACGAGATGAACCAGCTGATGGATCAGTGGGTCGAGCAGACCAGAGGGAAGCGGACGGCGTCGCACAGTGTGGTCGCGAAGGACCGGGCCGACGCGTCGCACGTCGTCGAGATCGTGGAGTTCCCGTCGTACGAGGAGGCGATGCGGAACTCCGGGCTCCCGGAGACCGGGCGGATCTTCCGGGAGATGGTGGCGCTCTGCGACGAGACGCCGACGTTCACGGACCTGGACGTGGTGCGGGACGAGCAGCTCTACGCGGCCACCGCGCGCAGGTTCTTCGAGCAGGCGCCCGGGCAGGGGGCGGCGCCCCCGTTCAACGACGTGTTCATCGAGGACTACCACGACCACGATCCCGCCAATGTGCAGGACGTCATCGGGCTGGACGCGCTGCGGCGCGAGGTGGAGGTGTGGCGGGGCGGGTTCGACTTCTCGTTCACGATCGCGGACCAGATCGCCCAGGGCGACCGGGTGTGCACCCGGTGGGCCTGGCAGGGGCACCACAAGGGCGACTTCCTCGGGATTCCGCCGACCGGGAAGGACGTCACCATGACCGGGACGACCGTGTACCGGTGCACGCCGGACGGGAAGATCGCCGAGGGCTGGTGGGAGTACGACCGGCTGGGGCTGATGCAGCAGCTCGGGGCGCTCGATCCGCTGGAGCTTTGAATCCTCCCCTCCCTGGAGGGAGGGGATTCCTGGCTCAGGCTGCCTCCTGGAGCTGCGCTCCAAGAGGTCTTGCGCCATCGGCACCAGCCGGGTTGAGACCAGCCCGGTGAAGCATCACGCGTGCGGAGTTCTTGTCCCGTGGGGACACGAGCCCGCATGCGGTGCAGGTGTAGGTACGTTCCGACAGCGGCAGTGCGTGCTTGGCTCTCGCATCGCAGTTGGCGCAGTCCATCGTGGTGTGCGCGGGGTGGACCAGGCGAATGTCCCGCCCGTGCTTGCGGCCCATCTCGACCAGCGCCCTCTTGGTGGCGCCGATGGCGGCGTCCGCAGCCTTACGGGCCATCGTGGACTTGGCCAGGAACCTCGGACGGAAATCCTCCACAGCGACCGCGTCATGGTCGCGCACCACCTTCTTCGCCCACTTCCGGGCGGTGTCCGCACGCTGCCCGGCCACCTTCTTGTAGGCCTTCGCCCGCAGCCGCTTCGCCTCGCGATAGCCCCTCGAAGCCGGCTGCCCCTTCTTCGGCCTGCGGCGGGCCATCATCCGGTCGTACCGGGTCAGCTTCACCCGGGCCTTCCTGCCGTACCCGGCGTGCGCCAGGTCATACGCGTCGGAGGTGGTGGTCGCGGTCTCCTTCACCCCCCAGTCGACACCGAGCACCCGACCGGTCAGAGGCAGCGGCACCACTTCGGCGGGCACGACGAACGAGCCGTACCAGTGCCCCAGACTGTCCTGGTACACACGCACCGAGGACGGCTCAGCAGGCAGCTCCCTCGCCCACACCACCCTCAGGACGATGCCCCCGGCCAGGTGCAACCGGCCGTCCTTCAACCGGAACCCGCGCTTGGTGTAGTTCAGGGTCGCCAGTGCTTCGCGCTTCTTCTTGTGCGTGGGCATCCCGGCCCGGCGTGCCAGGGGCAGGCGCTCCCGGATGTCCTTGTGGGCCTTGGCGCGGGAGCGGCCGAAGTCGCGGATGACCTGCTGCTGGACCACCGACGAACCCTCACGCAACCACGGGATCATCTTGCGGGCTGCGGTCAACATCCTGTCCAACTGCGCCGGGCCACACGTCCGCTTCTCCCCACTCGCTTTGCTGTGCAGGTACACGGCCCTGGACTTGGCCACACACTCATTCCACAGCCACCGGCACCGATCCCACTCCGCCACCAGCGCCGTACGAGCAGTGGACGACGCACGCAGCCGGTACGTGTAGCGGGCATGCCCGGCCTCCACAGCCAGCCCCACGCGCGCCATCCCGCCCCCTCACGGTCCCCGGCCCGGGCGACCTGACATCCCGAGCCCCGCAAAGGACCATACGTACGACCACCGCACGCACGTACCTCGATCCCGTAGCCGCCACCCCGACCAGTGACCACAGGCACACACGTTCGCATCACCTTGAAACCATCGGGCAGTGGCACGAGTGCTGCCCGACCCTGAACGGGGCACGGCGACGCTCCGCGCCGCAACACCCGGATGCGATTCCTCCCCGACGTGAACGCCGGGGCATCCTCGCAAGAAACAGGTGACCGGCAGGACCTACGCAGGCCCTACGGGAGAAGCCCCCGTCCGCCTGGGCGGAACGGGGGCTTCTGCTACGAGGCCGGTGCCTCAGTGGGAGTGGCCGTGGCCGTGGCCCGCGGCGGCCGGCTCCTCCTCTTCCTTCTTCTCGACGACCAGGGTCTCGGTCGTGAGGAGGAGGGAGGCGATGGAGGCGGCGTTCTCCAGGGCGGAGCGGGTGACCTTGACCGGGTCGATGACGCCGGCCTTGACCAGGTCGCCGTACTCGCCGGTGGCGGCGTTGAAGCCCTGGCCCTTGTCGAGCTCGGCGACCTTGGAGGTGATGACGTAGCCCTCCAGGCCGGCGTTCTCGGCGATCCAGCGCAGCGGCTCGACGGCGGCCTTGCGGACGACGGCGACACCGGTGGCCTCGTCGCCGGTCTTGCCGAGGTTGCCCTCGAGGACCTTCACGGCGTGGACGAGCGCGGAGCCGCCACCGGAGACGATGCCCTCCTCGACCGCGGCGCGGGTCGCGGAGATGGCGTCCTCCAGACGGTGCTTGCGCTCCTTGAGCTCGACCTCGGTGGCGGCACCCACGCGGATGACGCACACGCCGCCGGCCAGCTTCGCGAGGCGCTCCTGGAGCTTCTCGCGGTCCCAGTCGGAGTCCGTGGACTCGATCTCGGCCTTGATCTGGGCGACGCGGCCCTGCACGTCGTCCTTGTTGCCGGCACCGTCGACGACCGTGGTGTCGTCCTTGGTGACGGTGATGCGGCGGGCGGAGCCGAGGACGTCCAGGCCGACCTGGTCGAGCTTGAGGCCGACCTCCTCGGAGACGACCGTGGCGCCGGTGAGGACCGCGAGGTCCTGCAGCATCGCCTTGCGGCGGTCGCCGAAGCCGGGGGCCTTCACGGCGACGGCGTTGAAGGTGCCGCGGATCTTGTTCACGACGAGGGTGGACAGCGCCTCGCCGTCGACGTCCTCGGCGATGATCAGCAGCGGCTTGGAGGCGTTGGCCTGGATGACCTTCTCCAGCAGCGGCAGCAGGTCCGCGATGGCGGAGATCTTGCCCTGCGTGATGAGGACGTACGGGTCGTCCAGGACGGCTTCCATGCGCTCCTGGTCCGTCACGAAGTACGGCGACAGGTAGCCCTTGTCGAAGGCCATGCCCTCGGTGAAGTCCAGCTCCAGACCGAAGGTGTTGGACTCCTCGACGGTGATGACACCGTCCTTGCCGACCTTGTCCATGGCCTCGGCGATGAGCTCGCCGACCTGCTGGTCCTGGGCGGACAGACCGGCGACGGCGGCGATGTCGGACTTCTCGTCGATCGGGCGCGCGGTCGCGAGGAGCTCCTCGGACACGGCCTTGACCGCGGCGTCGATGCCCTTCTTCAGGGCGGCCGGGGAGGCACCGGCGGCGACGTTCTTCAGGCCCTCGCGCACGAGCGCCTGGGCGAGCACGGTCGCGGTGGTCGTACCGTCACCCGCGATGTCGTTGGTCTTGGTCGCCACCTCCTTGACCAGCTGGGCACCGAGGTTCTCGTACGGGTCCTCGACCTCTACCTCACGGGCGATGGTCACACCGTCGTTGGTGATGGTGGGAGCGCCGAACTTCTTGTCGATGACGACGTTGCGGCCCTTGGGGCCGATCGTCACCTTGACCGTGTCGGCAAGCTTGTTGACGCCGCGCTCGAGGGCGCGACGGGCGTCCTCGTCGAACTTCAGGATCTTCGCCATGGGAGCGGTTCAGCCCTCTCGGAAAATGTGGGTGAAACGAACCGCGCCCCCGACGCCCGGCTTCATAAGATCGCGGGGGCCAGGGGCGCAGTTCACTGCAATGCTGGTAAAGCGGGGTGAATTACTTCTCGACGATCGCGAGCACGTCGCGAGCCGAGAGGACGAGGTACTCCTCGCCGTTGTACTTCACCTCGGTGCCGCCGTACTTGCTGTAGAGCACGACATCGCCGACGGAGACGTCGAGCGGAAGACGGTTACCGTCCTCGAAGCGGCCCGGGCCCACGGCCAGGACGACGCCCTCCTGGGGCTTCTCCTTGGCGGTGTCCGGGATGACCAGGCCAGAGGCGGTGGTCTGCTCGGCGTCGAGCGGCTGGACCACAATGCGGTCCTCGAGCGGCTTGATGGCAACCTTGGAGCTGGTGGTCGTCACGATCCGACCTCCCCCTTCGGAGATCTCACGGGGTTAACTGTCTGAGGTGGCGACCAGGTCGATCCGTCGTCGCGGGTGCCGGACCTGCCCGTCGCTGTGTTGGCACTCTCCAGTGGGGAGTGCCAGAGCCGAGACTATGACCGCGATTAGCACTCGGTCAAGCGGACTGCTAATTGCCCGCGGCGCGTCGGCCGGGGAGTTCGTGTCGGAGGTAGTCCTCCAGCCGCCCCACCCGCAGCCCCCGCCCCTCGATCTCCCCCAGCAGGCGCACGGTCCGTTCCGCCGGCGACAGGGACTCCGTCGGGGCCGACGGCACGGAGATGATGTCGCCGGGGCGGAGGCGTGGCTCGCCGTGGGCGTACGTCAGTTCGCCGTCGGCGGACAGGGACGCCCGCCAGAGGACGACCGCCGTGCTGCCGCAGTCGGCGGCGGCGCGCAGGGTCGCCCGGTCGTACGTGCCGTAGGGCGGGCGGAAGAGGTGGGGGCGGATGCCGAAGCGGGAGCGGAGTTTGTGCTGCTGGCCGCAGATCTCGGCGCGCTGGCCGGTGTAGGGCAGGCCGCGCAGGGCCGGGTGGTCGAGGGTGTGGTTCTGGAGGGACGCGCCGACCGCGCGCAGCCGGGCCAGGTGCCCGTATCCGGGGCCCGCGACGCTGTCCGTGAGGAACAGGGTGACCGGGAGCCGCCGTTCGCGGACGAGGCCGGCGAAGCGGGGGTCGCGTTCGGCGCCGTCGTCGTAGGTCAGGAAGACGACCGGGTCCCGGGTGCGGACCCGGTCCACGACGGGCGGCAGGCGCGCCGGACGCGCGAGGGTGCCGGACGCGCGGGTCGGGTCCTGGCCCCGGCCGTCCGCTCCCGCCCGCTCCCCCGCCGCCCCGGCGCAGCCGGCCAGCAGGATCACGCCCGCGCACAGCGCCGCGGCCGTCGGCAGCCGCCTCACAGGTAGTCCTCCAGCCGCCCCACCGCGTACCCCTCGACCGTGACCTTGTTCAGGAAGCGGCGGACCATGTCGGGCATCGCGCCCTTCCACTGCTCGCGGCCCCGGAAGTGGCTGAGGACGATGTCGCCCGGGCGCAGCCTCCGGTCCGCCTCGCGGTACTCCCAGTGGCCGGCGAAGACCTCCGCGTTCCAGAGAGGGGTGTACTCGATGCCGCAGGCCTTGGCGGCGCGCAGGGTCGCCCGGTCGTAGCTGCCGAAGGGCGGGCGGAAGAGGGTGGGGCGGGTGCCGTAGCGCCTCTCGATGAAACGCTGCATGCCGCAGATCTCGCGCCGCTGCGCGCGGTAGGGCAGACCCCGCATGTTGCGGTGCCAGAGGGTGTGGTTGTTCAGGACGACACCCCTGGCCTGCATCTGCCGGAAGTAGCGGTCGTCGTCCTTCACCAGGTAGCCGCTGAGGAAGGCGGTGTACGGGACGTCCAGGTCGCTCATCATCCGCAGGAACGCCGGGTCCTTCTCGGCGCCGTCGTCGATGGTGAGGAAGACGACCTTGTCCCGGGTGGGGATCGTGGTGAAGACGGGCGGCAGCTCCAGCTCCCGGTGGCCGTCCACCTCGAAGCCCTTGCGGGTCCTGATCCTGGGCTTCTTCCCGGGAGCCGGAGGGGCGACCAGCGGGACCCTCCGCAGCCCCCAGCGGTGCGCCGCGGCGATACGGGCAGCGTGCGCGGCGCGCAGCTTGGTGGCGTAGGAGTCGAGCGCGCGGGCCGGCGGCGCCTCGAGGGGCTGCTGACCGCCGGCCGGGGCGACCTGGCCGCCGTCCGCCTGCGCGCAGCCCGAGGCGATGGCGGCGAGGGCGAGCACGACGAGGCCGATGCGCGCGCCGCCCGTTGCCCGCCTTTTGTCATTTTGTACGACTGCTCGCATGGTGCCGGATCCTCGCAGCCGGCCGGTGCGAACCCGCCCCGACACTGCGGCCGACGGCCCCACCGTCCTCCGACTGGCCCACAATGATCCGGTGAACGATCTCGCCCTCCTCCTCACCCCCGAAGGCCGCGACCTCCTCGACGAGGTGCGGGACACCGACCCGGCGCGGGAGCTGGCCGTGGCGACACGGCTGCGCCGGGAGCATCCCGCCGAGCTGGTGTCGGCGGCGCTGGGGCAGGCGCGGCTGCGGCAGCGGGCGGCGGTGAAGTTCGGGGCCGAGGACGCGGGGCGGATGTTCTTCACGCCGAACGGGGTGGAGCAGTCGACCCGGGCGAGTGTGGCGGCGTATCGCGCCGAGCGGATGAGGGACCTGGGGGTCACCTCCGTCGCCGACCTGTGCTCCGGCATCGGCGGGGACGCGATCGCGCTGGCCCGCGCCGGGATCCGGGTGCTGGCCGTGGACCGGGACCCGATGACGGCCGCGGCGGCGCGGGCGAACGCCGACGCGCTGGGTCTCGCCGGACTGATCGAGGTGCGGGAGGCCGATGTCACCGAGGTGGACACGGCGGGGTACGACGCCGTCTTCGTCGACCCGGCCCGGCGGGGCGGCCGGGGCCGGATCTTCGACCCCGAGGCCTACTCACCGCCCCTGTCCTGGGCGGTGTCGGCCGCCCGCCGGGCCCCCCGGGCCGCCGCGCTGAAGATCGCCCCCGGCATCCCGCACGAGGCGGTGCCCGAGGACGCCGAGGCCGAGTGGATCTCCGACGGCGGGGACGTGAAGGAGGCGGTGCTGTGGTTCGGCACCGAGCCGGGGGCGGTACGGGCCACCCTGCTGCCGGGCCCTCGCACCCTGCTCTCGCGCGGCCTGCCCGACCCGGAGGTCCGCCCGCCCGGCCGCTACCTGTACGAGCCGGACGGCGCCGTCATCCGGGCCCATCTGGTCTCCGAGGTGGCCGACCGGGTCGACGGCGGCCTGCTCGACGCGACCATCGCGTACGTCACGGCCGACGTCCTGCGTCCGACCCCGTACGCCACCGCCTACGAGATCACCGACCATCTCCCCTTCAACGTCAAGAAGCTGAAGGCACTGCTGAGGGAGCGTCAGGTCGGCGTTCTCACCGTCAAGAAGCGGGGCTCGGCCGTCGAGCCGGAGGAACTCCGCAAGAAGGTCAAGCCGCAGGGGCCGCACGCGGCCACGGTGTTCCTGACCCGGGTGGCGGGGGCACCGGCGATGCTCATCGGGCACCCCGTCTGACGGTCAGGGCTGTTCCGCCGCCCTGCGCAGCAGCAGCTCCCGCTCCCTCTCGTTCCGGGTCAGGGACGCCGCCCGTTCGAACTCGGCCCGGGCCTCCGCCGTACGGCCCAGTCGGGAGAGCAGGTCGGCCCGGACGCTGGGGAGCAGGTGGTAGTCGCGCAGGGCGGGGTCGTCGGTCAGGGCCTCGACGATCGGCAGTGCCTCGGACGGGCCTTCGGCCATGGAGACGGCCACCGCGCGGTTCAGCTCCACGACCGGGGAGGGCGAGCGGGCGGCCAGCAGGCCGTACAGCACGGCGATGCGCGGCCAGTCGGTCTCCTCGTACGTGTAAGCGTGCGCGTGGCAGGCGGCGATGGCGGCCTGCAGCAGATAGGGGCCCGGAGCGCCGGAGGAGGCGGCCTCGGCTCTGCCCAGCGCGGCGACGCCGCGGGCGATGAGCATGCGGTTCCAGCGGGCGCGGTTCTGGTCCTTCAGGAGGACGGGTTCGCCGGAGGGGCCGGTCCGGGCCGCCGTGCGGGACGCCTGGAACTCCAGGAGCGCGGTCAGGCCGTGGACCTCAGGTTCCTTCGGCATGAGGGACGAGAGCACCCGGGCCAGCCGCAGGGCGTCCTCGCACAGGGACGGGCGGAGCCAGTCGTCGCCGGCCGTGGCGGCGTAGCCCTCGTTGAAGATGAGGTAGATGACGTCGAGGACGGAGCCGAGACGGGCCTCGCGGTCGGGGCCGTAGGGCACCTCGAAGGCGATGTTCCGTGTCGCCAGGGTGCGTTTCGCGCGCACGATGCGCTGCGCGACGGTCGGTTCCGGGACCAGGACCGCCCGGGCGATCTCGGCCGTGGTGAGGCCGCCGAGGAGGCGCAGGGTGAGGGCGGTGCGGGCCTCGGTGGACAGCACCGGGTGGCAGGCGGTGAAGACCAGGCGCAGCAGGTCGTCGTCGATGTCGTCGGGGTCATGCAGGACCGCGGGCTCCTCCGGGGGAGACACGGCCGACAGGTCGCGGCCGATCTCCGCCAGCTTGCGGGCGTAGTTCTCCCGGCGCCGGACCAGGTCGACGGCGCGGTTGCGGGCGGTGGCCATGAGCCAGGCGCCCGGGTTGTCGGGCACGCCGTCCCGCGGCCACTGCTCCAGCGCGGCGACCAGCGCGTCCTGCGCGAGTTCCTCGGCGATGCCGACGTCCCGGACGATCCGGGTGACGCCGGCGATGACGCGGGGCGACTCGATGCGGAAGACCGTTTCGATGGCCGTGCCGGTGCCGCTCGGGTCCGGGGTGGGCTGCGCTGTCACAGCCCACCATCAGACACCCTCGGCGGCACCCGGCCAAGGAGGACCCGTCAGTCCTCGGTGATCTGCCGGACCTCGGCCGTGATCGTCCAGTAGTCCTCGTGCGTGGCCAGGAACCGCTTGGTCCACTCGATCGCCTCGGCCTTGTCCTTGCACTGGCTGATCGAATAGCCCCCGATGACCTCCTTGGACTCGGTGAACGGCCCGTCGGTGACGGAGAGCTGCCCGCCCTCCCAGGTCACCCGGCTGCCGTCCGAGGTCGGGGTGAGCCCGGCCGTGTCGAGCATGACCCCGGCCTTGGTGATCTCCTCCAGGAGCGCGCCCATCCGCTCCATGAGCTCGGGGCTCGGGCCCTCGGCGGGGGCGTTCTTCTCGTCGATGCGGATCAGGGTGAGAAAGCGCGGCATGGTGACTCCTCGGGGGGCTCCGGAGCGGGGCTTCTCCCGCTCTCACCTCTGCGTCGATCGGGAGCGCCCGGGATCGACACGGTCGCCGCGTTTTCTTCGAGATTCTTTTCCGGCCCACCCCTGAGTCACGTTCCCGCAGGTCAGCGCAGCGACTCCCACAGCTTCTCCGCCTCGGGCTCCTCGGCCACCACCCGGTTGGGGTCCGACGGCGCCCGCACCACCGGCATCGTCACCGTCCGCACCTCGCTCGCCGACAGCCCCCGCAGGCTCTGTCCGAGCCGGGTCAGGTCGGTCAGGGAGTCCAGGCCGGTGTCGGTGGTGAGGCCGGCGGTCACCGCGTCCGCGACCCGGTACAGCTTCGCCGGGTCGGTGAGCAGGTTCTGTGCGGCGATCTGTTCCAGCAGTGCCTTCACCAGTGTCTGCTGGAGGCCGATGCGGCCGAGGTCGCTGCCGTCGCCGATGCCGTGCCGGGTGCGGGCCAGGGCGAGGGCGCGGGTGCCGTCGAGGTGGTGGGTACCCGCCTTCAGACGCAGATGGCTGTGGTCGTCGTCGATGTCTTCCTTCGTGGTGACGGTGACGCCGCCGAGCGCGTCCACGAGCTTCTCGAAGCCGGAGAAGTCGATCTCGATGTAGTGGTCCATGCGGACGCCGGTGAGCGACTCGGCCGTCTTCACGGCGCAGACCGGACCGCCCACTGCGTACGCGCTGTTGAACATGGACCGGTAGGCCACCGCCGTCGAACCGCCGGACGAGCGCGGGCAGGACGGGCGGGTGACCAGGGTGTCGCGCGGGATGCTCACCACCGTCGCGCTGGTCCGCCCGGCGTCGAGATGGACGACCATCGCCGTGTCGGAACGGGCCCCCGCAGGGTCGCCGCCGCCGATCCTCTGGTTCTCCTCGCCGCTGCGCGAGTCCGAGCCCAGGACCAGGATGTTGAGCGCCCCGCTGGGCAGGGCGGACGCCGAGGGCGACGGTACGGTCACCGGTCTCGGCGGGCGGTTGTCGCCCAGGGCGTTGTCGATGTCGACGCTCTTGATGTTGCTGTCGAGCTGCCAGTAGGCCCAGCCCGCCGCCGCGGCGGCCAGCACCAGCAGGGCCGTCAGGGTGAGGCCGGCGGTACGCAGCGCGATCGACCGCCGGCCCGCGCCTCTGCTCTCGTCCCCGTTCGCCTCGTGTCCCGTCACGGCAGGAACGTAGGTCCGAATTATTACGGGTAGGGCCCTCGCCGCGCCTTTTCTTCGGAAATTCTCAGACTTGATGGGCCGGACGGCCCTCAGGCCGGCCGGCAGGGAGATGACCGAACCGATCTCGGCGCATCTCATGGCCCGCATCCGAAACTTTCGATGACGCAACCGATTCACTTCGAATGAGGCCTGAAGACACCGACCCCACCCGTCAACACGTCAACTTCCGGCCAGCGGCGCCGCCGTACTGCTGCGCACCACCAGGCTCGTCGCCAGCTCGACCCGGGTCGCCGCCGGGGTGCCCTGCTCGCGGCCGAGGTCCAGGACCAGCTTGGCCGCCGCCTCGGCCATCTCCGTCAGCGGCTGCCGTACGGTCGTCAGCGGCGGCCCGACCAGGGGTGCCACCGGCAGGTCGTCGAACCCGACCACGCTCAGGTCCTCGGGGATGCGCAGCCCCAGTTCGCGCGCCGCCTCGTACAGCCCGAGCGCCTGGAGGTCGTTCCCGGCGAAGACGGCGGTCGGCCGGTCCGGGCGGCGCAGCAGCTCCAGGCCCCGCCGGTAGCCGGCCTCGTGGTGGAAGTCGCCGTCTGCGATCAGTTCGGGGTCCACCGGCAGCCCGGCCGTCTCCAGGGCGGCCCGGTAACCGTCGACCCGGGCGCGGCTGCACATCATCTGCGAGGGCCCGGTGATCGCGCCGATCCTGCGGTGTCCCAGCTCGACCAGGTGCCGGGTGGCCGCGAGACCGCCCTGCCAGTTGGTCGCGCCGATCGACGGGACATCGGCGCCCGGGTCGCCGGCCGGGTCCATCACCACGAACGGGATGGAGCGGCTGGTCAGCAGCGCCCGCTGTGACGCGTCGAGCCCGGACAGCACGAGGACGACGCCGTGCGGGCGGCGCGCGGCGACCTGGTCGGCCCAGGTCCGCCCGGGGGTGAGGCGCCCGGCGCTCTCCGACAGCACCACGCTCAGCCCGGCGTCCCGGGCCACGTTCTCCACACCTCGGATGACCTCCATCGCCCAGGCGCTCTCCAGCTCGTGGAAGACCAGGTCGATCAGGGGCGAGCGGGTCGCCTCGGCGCGGCGGCGCCGGTAGCCGTGGGCGCGCAGCAGGTCCTCGACGCGGGCCCGGGTGGCCGGGGCGACGTCGGCACGGCCGTTCAGGACCTTCGAAACAGTCGGCGCCGACACACCGGCCTCGCGGGCGATCTCGGCGAGCGTCGCGGTCTGCGGGGTGCGCCCCTGCGTCCGGGTTTGCGGCCTGCTTCCAGCGGGCTCCGGGGAAGTCATGGCGGCGATCGTAACCCTGCGGGCCCCCTTGACGAAGTCCTCGCGGCGCCATAGGTTCCCGGAACATTCGGAGCGTACTACGAAACATTCGTAGATACGTTCGCGAGAAACGCTCGTCAGCACCGTTCGTGAGAGGGCCGTCCGTCCACCCGACAGGAGCTTCATGACCACCGCGCCCTGGCGTGACCCCGCGCTGCCCGCAGCCGCCCGCGTCGACGACCTGCTCTCCCGGATGACCCTGGAGGAGAAGACCGCCCAGCTGTACGGCGTGTGGGTGGGCGCCTCGACGGACGGCGACGGAGTCGCTCCGCACCAGCACGACATGACCGTCGACTACTCCGACGAGGCCTGGGACGAGCTGATCACGCGCGGCCTGGGCCAGCTCACCCGCTCCTTCGGCACCGCCCCCGTGGACCCGGCGCTCGGCGCCCGGGCCCTGGCCCGCGCCCAGCGACGTATCACCGAGGCCGGCCGCTTCGGCATCCCGGCGATCGCGCACGAGGAGTGCCTGGCCGGCTTCACCGCCTGGCAGGCCACGGCCTATCCGGTCCCGCTGGCCTGGGGCGCGACCTGGGATCCCCCGCTGGTCGAGGAGATGGCCCGCCGGATCGGCGACGACCTGCGCTCGGCCGGCGTCCACCAGGGCCTCGCGCCGGTGCTGGACGTCGTACGCGATCCGCGCTGGGGCCGGGTGGAGGAGACCATCGGCGAGGATCCGTACCTGGTCGGCACGGTCGGCTCGGCCTATGTGCGGGGCCTGGAGTCGGCCGGGGTCGTCGCCACGCTCAAGCACTTCGCCGGGTACGCCTCCTCGGCGGGCGCCCGCAATCTGGCACCGGTACGGGCCGGTGTCCGCGAGTTCGCGGACGTCACGCTCCCGCCCTTCGAGATGGCGCTGCGCGAGGGCGGGGCGCGCTCGGTGATGGCCGCCTACACCGAGCGGGACGGCGTCCCGGCCTCGGCGGACCCCGAGCTGCTGACCGGACTCCTGCGCGAGGAGTGGGGCTTCACCGGCACGGTCGTCGCCGACTACTTCGGCATCGGCTTCCTCCAGACCCTGCACCGCGTCGCCGGCACCCCGGCCGAGGCGGCCCACGCGGCCCTCACCGCCGGCATCGACGTCGAACTGCCCACCCTCAAGTGCTACGGCGATCCGCTGCCGGCCGCCGTCCGGTCGGGCCAGGTGCCCGAGGAACTCGTGGACCGCGCGGCCCGCCGCGTCCTGCTCCAGAAGTGCGAACTGGGCCTGCTGGACGAGGACTGGAACCCGGAGCCGGCCGCCACGGTGAACCTGGACTCGACGGGCAACCGGATCCTGGCCCGCCGGCTGGCCGAGGAGTCGGTGGTCCTGCTCGACAACCCCGACGGCCTGCTCCCACTGGCCCCCGACACCCGGATCGCGGTGGTCGGTCCCCGGGCGGCCGACGCCCTGGCCATGCTGGGCTGCTACTCCTTCCCGTCCCATGTCCTCACCCACCACCCCGAGGTGCCGACCGGCATCGAGATCCCGACCGTCCTCGACGCCCTGCGCACCGAACTCCCCGACGCCAAGGTGACGTTCGCGCAAGGATGCGACGTCACCGGCCCGGACACGGCGGGCTTCGAGGAGGCCATCGCCCGCACCGCGGAGGCGGACGTGTGCGTGGCGGTCCTCGGCGACCGGGCGGGCCTGTTCGGCCGGGGCACCTCGGGCGAGGGCTGTGACGCGACGGACCTCGGCCTGCCGGGCGCCCAGGGCGAGTTGCTGGACGCGCTGATCGCCACCGGCGTGCCCGTGGTCCTGGTCCTGCTGACCGGCCGGCCGTACGCCCTCGGCCGCTGGCACGAGCGCCTGGGAGCCGTCGTCCAGGCCTTCTTCCCGGGGGAGGAGGGCGGCCCGGCGGTCGCGGGCGTGCTGTCGGGCCGCGTGAACCCGTCGGGCCGGCTCCCGGTGAGCGTCCCGCAGGTCCCCGGCGGCCAGCCCTGGACGTATCTCCAGCCGCCGCTCGGCCTCGCGGGCGAGGTCAGCAACCTGGACCCGACCCCGCTGTACGCCTTCGGCCACGGCCGCTCGTACACGGCGTTCGCCTGGGAGGAGTTCACCGGAGGTGAGGCGGAGCTCGGCACGGACGGGACGTACGACCTGTCCGTTACGGTCCGCAACACGGGCGAGCGCGAGGGCGCGGAGGTGGTGCAGCTGTATCTGCACGACCCGGTGGCGTCCGTGACCCGCCCCGACATGCGGCTGATCGGCTATCAGCGGGTGACGGCGGCACCGGGCGAGGCGGCCCGGGTGACGTTCCGCTTCCACGCGGACCTGTCGTCCTTCACCGACCGGGCGGGCCGGCGGGTGGTCGAGCCGGGCGCCCTGGAACTGCGGCTGGCGGCATCGAGCGCGGACGTACGTCACACCGCGCGTCTCACCCTGACGGGCCCGGTCCGGGTGCTCGGCACCGACCGGCGGCTGCGCTGCGAGACGGAGGTCGGCGGCCTGGAGTGACCCGCCCGCTCAGTCCAGGCCCACCGACTCGAACCGCCACCGGTGCACCGCCCGGGTCACCAGCTCCCCGTCCGGCTCGGGCAGTTCCGGCAGCTCGGCGTCGTACGGGGCGTCCCACCAGGTGAGGACGAGGACCCGGTCCTGGGGAGCGCGCAGGGTCTCCCGGCGCAGCGGCTCGCGGGGCAGCTCCTGGGCGCGTGCCCAGGCCAGCAGCTCCTCACCGCGCCCGGGCACGGCCCGTGCCTCCCACATCAGGGCGACCGTCACGGGTAGAGGTTCTCCTTGCTGACCTCGTGCACATGGTCGTGGCCGTGGTGGTGGCCGTGATCGTGGTGGCCGTGGTCATGGTGACTGCCCGGCACATGAGGCTCCGTCACCGGCAGCGAGGAGTCGGCCGGCAGGTCCCAGCTCGACGCGGCCCGGTTCCGGGCGACCATCTCGGCGCCGAGCGCGGCGACCATCGCCCCGTTGTCCGTGCACAGCTTGGGCCGCGGCACCCGCAGCCGGATCCCGGCGGCCTCGCAGCGCTCCTGGGCCAGGGCGCGCAGCCGGGAGTTGGCGGCGACACCGCCGCCGATCATCAGGTGGTCGACGCCCTCGTCCTTGCAGGCCCGGACGGCCTTGCGGGTGAGCACGTCCACGACCGCCTCCTGGAAGGAGGCCGACACGTCCCGCACCGGGACCTCCTCCCCCACGGCCCGCTTGGCCTCGATCCAGCGGGCCACGGCCGTCTTCAGCCCCGAGAAGGAGAAGTCGTAGGCCGGATCGCGGGGGCCGGTCAGGCCGCGCGGGAACGCGATGGCGTTCGGGTCGCCCTCGCGCGCGTAGCGGTCGATGACCGGGCCGCCCGGGAAGCCCAGGTTCAGCACCCGCGCGATCTTGTCGAAGGCCTCGCCGGCCGCGTCGTCGATGGTCGCGCCCATCGGGCGGACGTCGGAGGTGATGTCCGAGGACAGCAGCAGCGAGGAGTGGCCGCCGGAGACCAGCAGCGCCATGGTCGGCTCGGGCAGCGGGCCGTGCTCCAGCTGGTCCACGCAGATGTGCGAGGCGAGGTGGTTGACGCCGTACAGCGGCTTGCCGAGCGCGTACGCGTAGGCCTTGGCGGCCGAGACGCCGACCAGCAGGGCACCGGCGAGGCCGGGACCGGCCGTGACGGCGATGCCGTCGAGGTCGCGGGCGCTGACGCCCGCCTCCTTCAGCGCGCGGTCGATGGTGGGGACCATCGCCTCCAGGTGGGCGCGGCTCGCGACCTCCGGGACGACGCCGCCGAAGCGGGCGTGCTCGTCGACGCTGGAGGCGATGGCGTCGGCCAGCAGGGTGGTGCCGCGGACGATGCCGACGCCGGTCTCGTCGCAGGAGGTCTCGATGCCGAGGACGAGCGGTTCGTCAGCCATTGATCTCGGTTCCTTGTACGGAAGTTGAAGGGTCGGTGAGGCGCATCACCAGGGCGTCCACGTTCCCGGGCTGGTAGTAGCCGCGCCGGAAGCCGATGGGCTCGAAGCCGAAGCGCTCGTAGAGCTTCTGCGCGCGGAGGTTGTCGACGCGGCACTCCAGCATCACCTCGGCGCACTCGAAGGCGGTCGCCGCGCGCAGCAGCTCGGCCAGCAGCACCCCGCCGAGGCCGGTGCCCCACAGGTCCCGGGCGACGGCGATGGTCTGGACGTCACCCTGCTCACCGGTGGCGACGAGTCCGGCGTACCCGGTGATCCGGCCACCGTCCTCGGCGACCACGTACCGCCGGGTCGCCTCCGGCCCGCGGGCGTGGGCCAGTTCGGACCAGAACATGCCGCGCGACCAGGCGTCCTCGGGAAACAGGTCCCGTTCCAGTGCGAGCACGGGGTCGATGTCCCACCAGCGCATCTCACGCAGCGCACACATCACGGGTTCGGTCACTTGGGGGTGACCACCTTGTAGTTCTTGGGGACCTGGGCGTCCGGGCGGCGCAGATACAGCGGCCGGGGCGCGGGGAACTCCTCGCCCGCCGCCAGCTTCTCGGCGGCCAGCCGGGCGAGGGCGGCGGCGGACACGTGCTCGGGCTCGTGCGCCTTGGGGAAGGTGTCCGGGTAGAGCAGCGCGCCCGCGCCGACCGCGGGCAGGCCCTGGACCTGCTCGGCGATGTCGGCGGGCCGGTCGACGGCCGGGTCGGTGAGGCGGGTGCGGGAGTCGGCGTAGCGCGCCCAGTACACCTCCTTGCGGCGGGCGTCGGTCGCCACGACGAACGGGCCCTCCAGGTCGGCGGCGAAGGCGAGGCCGTCCAGCGTGCACACGCCGTGCACGGGGACGCCGAGCGCCAGCCCGAAGGTCTCGGCGGTCATCAGCCCGACGCGCAGCCCGGTGTACGGGCCCGGACCGATGCCGGCGACGATCCCCGTGACGGCGTCCAGCTTCAGAGCGGCCTCGGCGAGCACGCGGTCGATCGCCGGCAGCAACAGTTCCCCGTGCCGCCGCGCGTCCACCTGACTCGACGAGGCGATGACGTCGCGGCCGTCGTGCAGCGCGACGGTGACGGCGGGTGTGGCGGTATCCAGAGCGAGCAAGAGCACGCAAACAGCCTACGGCTCTACGGGGCCGGTGTCGGACGCCTTGCCGTCCGCCCGTCGAGCGGGCCCCGGGGCGCGGTGGAGCCCCCGACAGCGCGGCGAGCGTGCGTGCCTGGCATCGCGCGGCACGCAGGACGTTCGACACGGTCAACCGGCCCGGCGGAGCCGCACCTGCCGGGCCGTCACCTGCTGCTAGCGTCACCTACCGTCACGGCAGGGACGTAGGACGCGGAGGTGGCCGCCGGTGGCAGTCAGCAGCTCGGGAATCGTGGCCGGGCTCACCGCCGCGGCCCTCGCGACGGTCGGCTATCTGGCCTACCAGGCGTCGGCGACCGTCCCGGCCGGTCTGGGCAGGCCGCAGGCGGGCGCCTCGCCGACGGCCGGCGTCTCGAAGACGCCGCAGACCAAGAAGGACCCCGCCGCGCTGCCCGGCGGCTCGGGCCAGGGCGCCCGGGTGGTGTACTCGCTGGGCGGCGACCGGGTGTGGCTGGTCGGCACGGACGAGGTGGTCACGCGCACGTTCGAGGTCGACCCGAGCGCGGTGGATCCGGTCCCGGGCAGCTACTCGGTGACATCCCGTTCGAACGCGATCACCGGCTCCGACGGCATCCCCGTCGAGCACGTCGTGCGCTTCACCAGCGTGGACGGCGTCGTCATCGGCTTCAGCGCGGCCGTGCCCGGCTCGACCGCCACCCCCGACCCGAAGGTCCGCACGGGCGGCATCCGCGAGTCCCGGGTGAACGGCGACGCGATGTGGACGTTCGCGACGATCGGCCGCAGGGTCGTCGTGGTCCGCTAGCGCGATGTGATCTACATCGCGACAGCGGGGTCTCGGCGCGCTCGCCGTCACGCCCTCCGGCCATGACGAGGGGAGGGATGCATGGCTCATCGACGGAGGTCATGGCGCTGCGGCCGGAAGTGGCCGGCAGGGACACTGCACCCGCACGAAACCAATATCTGTATCCGTGACGTAAGAAATAGCTGCGGTCCGCTGCGAGTATTCCTCGATCGCAGACCGGATCGGAATTAACGACCGCACAGGGCCCATCACGCCGTGCTAATGTCGATCTCAGTTGCAGGTGTGGTTGCCAGAAGGTTCATTTTCCGACGGTTAATCAGCACGGCGACGCGGAATTCGCACAGGGCGAATTCCGAACATCGTCTCCGAAGGAGAAATGACATGGCTACTGGCACCGTGAAGTGGTTCAACGCGGAAAAGGGCTTCGGCTTCATCGAGCAGGACGGCGGCGGCGCCGACGTCTTCGCCCACTACTCGAACATCGCCGCCCAGGGCTTCCGCGAGCTCCAGGAAGGCCAGAAGGTGTCGTTCGACATCGCGCAGGGCCAGAAGGGCCCGACGGCCGAGAACATCGTTACCGCCTGACACCGGCGGCAACGCATACTTCGCAGCTGGGGCCCGCACCTTGGGGTGCGGGCCCCAGCTCGCCGCATTTCAGGGCGCCCACTCGGCGCCCGTCATCTCCGGCTCGTTTCTGGCGATTCTCTGCGCCTTTCATTCTGCTGCGGAAAATTCCTTGCTACGTGCCTACGTGCCCACATCGAGGAAGGTTCCGCTTGAACCGCGCACGCACTGACCGCACGACCCGCACAACCCGCACCTACGACCGCTCCCGGAGTACTGCCGCCCAGCGCTCGGGAGCGTCGCGGCGTTCCAACGGCTACGAGCGTCGACCGGCCGCACGCCAGGGCGAGTTCGCACTGCCGAAGACGATCACGCCCGCGCTGCCCGCCGTCGAGTCGTTCGCCGACCTCGCCCTGCCGGCGCCGTTGCTGGCCGCGCTCGGCCACGAGGGCGTGACCGTGCCGTTCCCCATCCAGGGGGCGACCCTGCCGAACTCCCTCGCCGGACGTGACGTGCTCGGCCGCGGCCGTACCGGGTCGGGCAAGACCCTCGCCTTCGGCCTCGCGGTGCTGGCCCGCACAGCGGGCCGACGCGCGGCGTCCCGGCAGCCGCTCGCCCTGGTCCTCGTCCCCACCCGCGAGCTGGCCCAGCAGGTGACCGACGCGCTCACCCCGTACGCCCGCTCCGTGCGGCTGCGGCTGGCCACCGTGGTCGGCGGCATGTCGATCGGACGGCAAGCGGGTGCGCTGCGGACCGGGGCGGAGGTCGTCGTCGCGACGCCCGGGCGGCTCAAGGACCTCATCGACCGTGGTGACTGCCGACTGGACGACGTCGACATCACCGTCCTCGACGAGGCCGACCAGATGGCCGACATGGGCTTCATGCCCCAGGTCACCGCCCTGCTCGACCAGGTGCGTCCCGAAGGGCAGCGGATGCTCTTCTCGGCCACCCTGGACCGCAACGTGGACCGGCTCGTCCGCCGCTACCTGACGGACCCTGTCGTCCACTCCGTCGATCCGTCGGCGGGCGCCGTCACCACGATGGAGCACCACGTGCTCCACGTGCACGAGGCGGACAAGCACCGGACGACCACCGAGATCGCGGCGCGGGACGGCCGGGTGATCATGTTCCTGGACACCAAGCACGCCGTGGACCGGCTGACCGAGCATCTGCTCAACAGCGGCGTCCGCGCCGCGGCTCTGCACGGCGGCAAGTCCCAGCCCCAGCGCACCCGGACCCTCGCCCGGTTCAAGACCGGCCATGTGACGGTACTGGTGGCGACCAACGTCGCGGCCCGCGGCATCCACGTCGACCACCTCGACCTGGTCGTCAACGTGGATCCGCCGAGCGACCACAAGGACTATCTGCACCGCGGCGGCCGTACCGCCCGTGCCGGCGAGTCCGGCAGCGTCGTCACCCTCGTGACCCCCGGCCAGCGCCGCGGCATCAGCCGGCTGATGGCTTCGGCCGCGATCACCCCCCGGATCACCGCGGTACGTTCGGGTGAGGCGGAACTGAGCCGCATCACAGGCGCCCAGGCCCCTTCCGGTGTCCCCGTCGTCATCACCCCGCCTGCCGCGCCGCGCCCCCGCCGCTCCGCGTCTTCCGCGGCTCCCTCGTCCCGAGGCCGCCACGACCGTCCCACCCAGGGACGCGCCACCGGGCGAGCGGGGCGGCGCAGGCCGCAGCGGCCCGACGCCTTCGACCCGACGGCCTAGAGCGCGTCGGTCAAGAGCCCACCCATCTCCGAGGAGGCAGCCATGACACCGGTACAGGCACGGCGACACGAGGCGGAACATTCCCCCTTGGCCCTGGCCGACGACATGGCCTCGTCCGGCCCCCGGGTCCGGGACGACATGACCGTAGAGGTCGCGCTGTCCGTCATGACCGGTGCCCGGGTCGAGTACCTCCTCCTGTGCGACGGGGACGACCAGTGCACGGGCTCGGTCACCCGGGCCGAACTCGCCGTTCACCGCGGCAGTGCCACGTACACGGACCGGATCCGTCTACGGGATGTCGTCCCGGCCCTCTCCCACTGATCCGCCTCGGCCCGATCAGCCCGTTCTCCTTCTCCCCGTGGGGCATCATGCGCTGTGTCATCGCCCGGTACCCGTTCGACCTGACCAAGAGTGGAGTGCTGACCTCGATGAAGGGCGTCACGCCCGAGCTGGTCACGGCTGAGTCCGTGGCCATCGGCCGCCGCCGCTACCCCGTCAAGCAGGTCGGCGAGGTCCTCACCCGGCAGGACCGCCGCGACTTCACCAGCGGCGAGGTCATCCGGGCCATGACCCGTCTCGGCTTCACCTGCCACGACCACGTCACAACCGCGGCCGCGCGGGTCCCCACTCCCCTCCAGACGGCGTCGGCACTGCTCGGCACCCCGCCCCTGGAGGGATGAGCACGGGCGGGAAACCGCCACCGAGATCCCGATGAGGGCCCTGCCGACGCGCGTCGGCAGGGCCCTCATCGCCGTCTCACCGTCCGTTCCACCCGTCGCGGGGCCCGAGCTCCCCCCCCATCAGGCCGACCGCAGGCTATCTGCACCCCCAGAGAGCTGAAATCTACTCTTGCCAGAGTAGACATTGAGCGCTGACCCGGTTAGCATTTTTCTCGTAGACGAGGTCAAGCGAAACCCGGCAGACACGAACTGGCGGGTGCAGTACCTGAGCAGTTCCGCAGTACCAGTCCGCCCAGTGGCTGGTTCGGAGGAAGGACGGAGGAGCAGACGCCATCAGGATCGCCCGGCCCGAGAGGCACTCGGCCCGGGTACCGCAAGACCCCGGATTGGAAGGTGGTCCCCGGTCACGCACCGCGATCCCCGCACCCCCCTTCTGCGGGGCCGGTAGCGGAAAGAGAAGGTCGGCACCGCATGAGGGTCGACCGATGGTGTTGAATTTCCTTCGGGGCCCTGGTGCCGTACGGCACCAGGGCCCCTCGACGCGTTGCACATCGAGGTGACATGACAGCAGATACCCCACTCAGTGGTCGTCTGGATGACGACGACTACCCCGCGTACACGATGGGGCGGGCCGCCGAGATGCTCGGCACCACCCCGGCTTTCCTCCGAGCCATCGGTGAGGCCCGGCTGATCACTCCGCTCCGCTCGGAGGGCGGACACCGCCGGTACTCCCGCTACCAACTGCGGATCGCGGCGCGCGCCCGAGAGCTCGTCGACCGAGGCACCCCGATCGACGCCGCCTGCCGCATCGTCATCCTCGAGGACCAGCTCGAGGAAGCTCAGCGCATCAACGCCGAATACCGCCGCCGCGCCGGGCACGAGGTTTCCGGCAGCTCCGCCCCCGATTCCAGCTGAGCGCCCCCCTGGGACAGCAGGTCGTGCGCCGCGTGTCAGCGCCCCGCGAGCCCCTGGCGACATCCGCGCCCTCCACGCCACCGCGTGGGCCGCGCGCCGGAGCGACCTCTCCCTTGCAGACCGTCAGGCCGGCCCACGGCCTGGCTGTGCGGCAAGGCGCATCGTGGCCGTACACGCGTACGGGTTCACCGGCGGTGCCGGGTCCGTCGAATCCCCTGTGGTCGCTGCCTTCCGGGAGCGCGTACAGGCCTGCCCCTCTGCTGGTGACGCGTTGCTCCAGGGCGCGGGCGACAGGACCTGGCGGCTAAGCCGCTTCGCGGTGTTCCGGGGCCCGCTCCGAAAACTCCGGCTCGGGAGCGCGCGGGGGCGTGGAGACCAGGGCCGCCGCCTCGCCGGCCGCCAGCAGGTCACGCATGGACACCCCGGCGACCGCGAACGGCTGCGGCTGCCCCTTGCTCTCTGTAGCCGACATGGACGCCTCCCGAAGGGCCGGGGCAACGAAGTTAGGTTCACCTAACCACGGACTGGATACCATGTGACCACGCACAAGACGCCGAACGCAACATCTTGCCGACGTCTTGTCGGAACGTTCATCAAAAGACCGCACACCACGGCCTACGCGGCTCACGACACGACGTACACGGCTCACGGCCTCACGCGGCGAGCACGCTCAGGTCCGCCGACGCCCAGCGTTCGCCCACACCGGTGATCGTCATCTGCCGGAGCTCGTCGGTCGTGTCGCCCACCGCGCGGTGGATGACGACCTGGAGCCGGTCCTCGGTCAGCTCCTCGACCTTGCCCTCGCCCCACTCCACGACCATCACGGACTCGGGCAGCGAGACATCGAGGTCGAGGTCCTCCATCTCGTCGAGCCCGCCGGAGAGCCGGTAGGCGTCGACATGGACCAGGGGCGGCCCGTCGCCCAGCGAGGGATGCACCCGGGCGATCACGAAGGTCGGCGAGGTGACGGCCCCGCGTACGCCGAGCCCCTCCCCCAGCCCACGGGTGAGTGTGGTCTTGCCCGCCCCGAGTTCTCCGCTGAGCATCACCAGGTCACCCGCGCGCAGCAGTTTCGCGAGCCGGCGGCCCAGCTCCCGCATCTGCTCGGGGGACGTGACGGTGATCTGGACGGATCCGGGCTCAGCCGGGCTGTGCGGTGCTGGTGCTTCCATAGCCCTTCACGGTAGCCCCTGCGGGCACGGCACCCGTGCGGGTGAGCAGGTCGGCGAGGCGGTCGGTGACCACCTCCGGGTGCTCCAGCATCACCAGATGCCCCGCGTCCGGCACCAGCACCAGCTCGGCGTCCGGCAGCAGATCGGCGATGGCCTCGCTGTGCTCACTGGGTGTGACCAGGTCCTGCACCCCGGCCAGGACGAGGACCGGCATGTCGGCGAAGCATTCGAGCGCCTCGGTCTTGTCGTGGTCGTTGAACGCCGGGTAGTACTCGGCGACCACGTCGATCGGCGTGCTCTCGATCATCCGCTCGGCGAACCGGGCGACGGCCGGATCGACGTCCCGGGACGCGAAGGAGTACCGCTTGATGATCCCGGCGAAGAGGTCGGCGGTGGCCCGGCGCCCCTTCTCCACCAGGTCGGCCCGCTGCCCCAGCGCCTTCAGCACGCCGGGCAGCACCCGCCGCACCGCGTTGACGCCGGCGACCGGGAGCCCGTAGTTGACCTCGCCGAGCCGCCCCGACGACGTCCCCACGAAGGCGACCCCGACGACCCGCTCGCTGATCAGCTCGGGGTACTGGTCGGCCAGCGCCATCACCGTCATGCCGCCCATCGAGTGGCCGACCAGCACGATCGGGCCCTCGGGGGCGGCCGCGTCGATGACGGCCTTGAGGTCGCGGCCCAGCTGCTCGATGGTGACCGGCTCGTCGTCCCGCGCCTGCGCCACGCCCCGCGCGGACCGGCCGTGGCTGCGCTGGTCCCAGTGCACGGTCCGTACGACGCCGCGCAGCGCGGCCCGCTGGAAGTGCCAGGAGTCCTGGCTGAGGCAGTAGCCGTGGCTGAAGACGACCGTGACGGGAGCGGGTGCCTTGCGGCCGAAGAGCCGCCGGCGGCGCGGGCCGATGGCGGCGGGGGCGGCCTCCGGGTCGATGTCGTCGACCTCGTAGTACAGCTCCGTACCGTCGTCGGCGGACGCCTTGCCCGGCATGCCGCGCAGCGAGCCGTAGGGTCCCGCCGAGTCCAGGGCGAGCCGGGCCTTCTGGCGCATGCCCCGGCCGACCGTCATCCGCTCCAGGGCGACACCGGCGGCCGCGCCCGCGGCCACCACGCCTATCGCGACGCCGGCGATGCCGGTCGCCCGCCGCCAGCCTCCCGCGGCCCCCGCGGCGGAGGCCGCGACGGCCGCGGAGGCTGCGTTCGCTACGGCCTCCGCACTGCTCTCGCTCACGTACCGCTCCTCTTCGCCGGGGTGCTGATCAGGTTCGTTGTCATGGGACGGCCGGGTGGTGCCGTTGGTGCCACTGTTGTCAGGGTGCCTGTTGTTTCTCGCGTGACGGCTCCCTGTGCGAGTTACCCGTCCTGTTCCTCATTCACATAGACGCGAGGAACGCGCGTTCCGATCCGCGTCACGATCTCGTAGGCGATGGTTCCGGCCGCCTGAGCCCAGTCCTCGGCGGTGGGCTCACCGCGGTCCCCGGGCCCGAAGAGCACCGCCTCGGCGCCCGCCGGGGGCTCGTCGCCGCCCAGGTCCACCACGAACTGGTCCATGGCGACCCGTCCGGCGATCGTGCGCCACTTGCCCTCGACCAGGACCGGTCCGGCCGAGGAGGCATGGCGCGGGATGCCGTCCGCGTAGCCCAGCGGGACCAGGCCGAGGGTGGTCTCGCCGGGGGTCACGTACCGGTGGCCGTAGCTCACGCCGTGTCCGCCCGGTACGTGCTTGACCAGGGCGAGCGAGGCGGACAGCGTCATCACCGGGCGCAGCCCGAAGTCGGCCGAAGTGCCGAGCTCGGGGCTGGGCGAGATGCCGTAGGTGGCGACGCCGGTGCGGACCAGGTCGAAGTGGCTCTCGGGGAGGGTGAGCGTGGCCGGCGAGTTGGCGATGTGCCGGACCTCGGGCCGGGCGCCCCGCTCCTCGGCGTACGCGACCATCTCCCGGAAGAGGGTGAGCTGGGCGGCGATGGAGGGATGGCCGGGCTCGTCGGCACAGGCGAAGTGCGACCAGAGCCCCGTGACGCGCAGGAGTCCCTCGGCCTCGGCGCGCAGTGCCCCGTCGACCAGCCGAGCCCAGTCGTCACCGGGCTGGCAGCCGTTGCGCCCGAGCCCGGTGTCGGCCTTGAGCTGCACCCGCGCGGGCCGTCCGGCGAGCCGGGCCGCCGCGGTGACCTCGTCCAGGGCCCACATCGCGCTGACGGACACGTCGAGGTCGGCCTCGATCGCCTCGCGCCAGGGCCCGCCGGGCGTCCACAGCCAGCACATGACGCGGCCCGGCAGCCCGGCGGCGCGCAGGGCGAGGGCCTCCTCGGGCGTGGCGGTGCCCAGCCAGTCCGCCCCCGCGGCGACGGCGGCGCGGGCGCACGGCACAGCCCCGTGGCCGTATGCCTCGGACTTCACCACGGCCATCAGGGCCGCGCCCGGCGCGTGGGCGCGCAGGGCCCGCACATTGGCCCGCAGGGCGGCCAGATCGATCTCGGCGCGGGCCCGCAGGGGCGCGGTCCGGGGGGCTGTTCTCTCGCTCATCGCGAACAGTGTCTCAGAGCGGCCCGACACTGCCGGGGCAGCGGCCCCGCAATGTCAGCCGCTCCGGCACCCGAGGACGCGGCCGTCCAGGCCGCATCCGCCACCCAGCCGCGCACAGACCACTCCCTCAGCCGAGAACATTCCGCCACGCCACCGGAACCGCGTCCGCCACATCATGCGCTCCCACCGGCGCCCCGTCCGCCGCCAGCCTCCCGGCGAGCCCGTGCACATACGCCCCCACACTCCCGGCGTCCACCGCGCACAGCCCCGCCGCCAGCAACGACCCCGCCAGCCCGGACAGCACATCCCCGCTCCCCGCCGTGGCCAGCCAGGACGTCCCCGTCGGATTCACCCGCACCGCACCGCCCCCCGAGTCGGCGACCAGGGTCGTGGACCCCTTCAGCAGCACGGTCGCCCCGTACCGCCCCGCCAGTTCCCGCACCGCCGCCAGCCGGGCCCCTTCGACCTCCCCGCGCTCCACGCCGAGCAGCGCCGCCGCCTCCCCGGCATGCGGCGTCATCAGCGTCGGCGCCCTCCGGCCCCGCACGGCCTCCGCGTCGGCCAGCCGCAACCCGTCCGCGTCGATCAGCACCGGCACGTCCGCCGCCAGCACCTCCCCCACCGTCGCCGCGTCGTCCCCGGCCCCCGGCCCGACGACCCACGCCTGCACCCGCCCGGCATGCTTCGGCCCCCGGTCCGACACGAGCGTCTCGGGAAACCGCGCGATGACGGCGTCCCCGGCCGGCCCGACGTAGCGCACGGCCCCGGCCCCGCCCCGCAACGCCCCCGAGACGGCGAGTACGGCGGCGCCCGGGTAGCGCGCGGACCCGGCGGCGATCCCGACGACACCCCGCCGGTACTTGTCGCTCTCGGCCCGGGGCACCGGCAGCAGCCGCGCCACGTCCGCGTGCTGCAACGACTCCAGCTCCGGCTCCACCGGCAGTTCGAGGCCGATGCCGACGAGCCGCACCGACCCGGCGTACTCCCGCGCCGGGTCGATCAGCAGGCCCGGCTTGTGCGTCCCGAACGTCACCGTGAGATCGGCCCGGACCGCGGCACCGCGCACCTGCCCGGTGTCGACGTCCACCCCGCTCGGCAGATCGACGGCGACCACGGCGCCCCGCGCCCGTCCGGCGGCCGCGGCCAGCGGCACGGCGTCCGGCCGCAGCCCGCCCTTCCCGCCGATCCCGACGATGCCGTCGAGGACGAGGTCCGCCCGCTCGATCAACTCCTCGACGTCACCGCCACCGGCTTCCACGACCCGCCCGCCGGCCCGCCGCAACGCCGCGAGCCCCGCAGCGTGCGCCCGCTCCGGCGCGAGCAGCACGGCGGTGACTGCGGCCCCGCGCCGGGCCAGCCGGGCCCCGGCGTACAGCGCGTCACCGCCGTTGTCGCCGCTGCCGACCAGCAGCACGACCCGGCTGCCGTACACCCGTCCGAGCAGGTCGGTGCAGGCCGCGGCGAGTCCGGCGGCGGCGCGTTGCATCAGCGCCCCCTCCGGCAGCCGCGCCATCAGCTCCCGTTCGGCGGTCCTGACCGTCTCCACGCTGTACGCACTCCGCATGCGGTCGAGTTTCCCGTACGACCGCCCGGCCACTCCCGCGCAACTCGCGCGACGGCGAACCGTCGGGTGCCTCCCGCGACCGCGAGCCAGGGCGGGTCCGCGCCCCGGAACCGTGCCGCGACCCGCCCAACTCGGCGCTCTGCCCCACCCATTGACGCTTTGCCGACCCTTTGCCAGACTCACCGGCCGCAGGCACAGAAAGCGCTTGCACACCCCCCACGTCCGACGAAACCGAGGCCCTCATGGGACGCAGATCCGCCTTCCTCGCCGCCGCCGGTGCCACCGCCCTCCTCACCGCCGCCGGCACCCTGACCGCTCCCGCCACGGCCGCCACCACCCCAGCCGCCGCCCCAGCCGCCGCCCCCATGCGAGCGGCGGCCTGCGGAGACGGCTCCTTCCAGGCGGAGGCCGTGCAGAACGGCACCGGCTGGACCGCCCGGCGCGGCGGCAGCACGGTCTACACCGGCACCGACATGCGCGCAGCCGTCCAGGCCGCCGTCAACAGCCTCACCTCGGGCCGGACTTCGAAGGAGCGGGTCGTGGTCCGCGGCTCGGGCTCGATCCCGGCGGGTTCCCGCGTCTCGCTCCCCAGCTACACCGTCCTCGACGTCTGCGGCACGATCAACGTCACCGGCAGCGGCTCGGGCGACCAGGCGCCGGTCTACTCCCGCGGCACCCGCGACATCGAGGTGCGGAACCTCAAGCTCACCGGCACCCCGCTCTACGGCATCTTCCTGCGCAACGTCCAGAACGTGGTGCTCGGCCAGATCGACATGCGCCTCTCCCGCGGCCTGGGCGTCCGCATCGACAACCGCGGCGACACCAGCCAGTGGACGCGCAACGTCCGCATCGACAACGTCTACGTCTCCGGCGCGTCCAGCCACGCCGTCGAGACCTACGGCGTCGACGGCCTCACCATCGGCACGGTCACCGCCCGCGACGTGGGCGAGTCCGGCCTGCTGCTCAACCAGACGATCAACGCCGATGTCACCAAGGTCGACGCGGAGAACGCCGGCACCGGCACCGGCTACGCCGCCTTCCGCATGGCCAACCGCAACGGCCGGGTCGGCAGCGGCTACCCCACCAACATCCGCGTCGGCGAGGTCATCGCCCGGGGCGGCGGACGCGGCGTGTTCTGCGTCTCCGAGAGCGGCGGGGCGACGATCGACAAGGTGACGCTCTCCGGCACCGGCAACAACTCGGTCCTGATCGAGAACTGCTACAACGTCACTCTGGCGGCCCGGAGCGGCACGATCACGGGCGGCGGCGAACTGCGCCTGGCCGCCCGCTCGGAGTTCCCCAACAACAAGGACATCACCGTCCAGAACCTGACGGTCACCAACTCGGCCATCAGGGAAAGCCCCTGCGGCGAGAACACGACGTTCCGCAACATCACCCGCGTGAACAGCAGCCAGTCGATCTGCTGACGACGACCCACGACCGCCTCGGAGCCCCCGGGTCACTCACCGGACGAAGGCTCCGGGGCTCCGGGGTCGCTCACCCCTCCGCGATCACCACCGCCGAGGCCACCCCGGCGTCGTGACTGAGCGACACATGCCAGGACCGCACACCGAGCGCGTCCGCCCGCGCGGCCACGGTTCCGCTCACCCGCAGCCGGGGCCGCCCACTGTCCTCCACATACACCTCGGCGTCGGTCCAGAGCAGCCCGGCCGGAGCCCCGAGCGCCTTGGCCAACGCCTCCTTGGCGGCAAATCGCGCAGCGAGCGAGGCAACCCCACGCCGCTCCCCACTGGGCAGCAACAACTCCGCCTCCACGAACAGCCGCTCAGCCATCGCGGGCGTCCGCTCCAGCGACGCCGCGAACCGGTCGATCTCAGCCACGTCGATACCGACCCCGATGATGCTCATCCGGGCACTCTACGACCCTTCTACGACCACACCACCGTCGTCGACGCCCTGAGGGGCGGCTACTCCACCGTCACCGACTTCGCCAGGTTCCGGGGCTGGTCCACGTCGTTGCCGCGAGCCGTCGCCAGCTCGCACGCGAACACCTGAAGCGGCACCGTCGCGACGAGCGGCTGCAGCAGAGTCGGTGTGACGGGAATCCGGATGAGGTGATCGGCGTACGGCACCACCGCCTCGTCCCCCTCCTCCGCGACGACGATCGTCCGAGCCCCTCGCGCCCGGATCTCCTGGATGTTGGACACGATCTTGTCGTACAGCACGGACCGCCCTCGCGGCGACGGCACCACGACGACCACCGGCATGTCCTTCTCGATCAGGGCGATCGGACCGTGCTTCAACTCCCCCGCCGCGAACCCCTCGGCGTGCATGTACGCCAGTTCCTTGAGCTTCAGCGCGCCCTCGAGCGCCACCGGATACCCGACATGCCGCCCCAGGAACAGCACCGTGTTCTTGGCGGCGAGCGAACGGGCCAGCTCCCGCACCGGCTCCATCGTCCCGAGGACCTGCTCCACGGCACCGGCGATCGAGGACAGGTCGCGGATCACGGCCCGGATCTCGTCGCCCCACTTGGTCCCCCGCACCTGCCCCAGATACAGGGCGACCAGATAGCAGGCCACCAACTGCGTCAGGAACGCCTTGGTGGACGCGACCGCGACCTCCGGCCCGGCGTGCGTGTACAGCACCGCGTCGGACTCGCGCGGGATCGTCGAGCCGTTGGTGTTGCAGATGGCCAGGACCTTGGCGCCCTGCTCGCGGGCGTGGCGCAGCGCCATGAGGGTGTCCATGGTCTCGCCGGACTGCGAGATGGCGATGACCAGGGTCTGCGCGTCCAGGATCGGATCCCGGTACCGGAACTCGCTGGCCAGCTCCACCTCGCACGGGATGCGCGTCCAGTGCTCGATGGCGTACTTGGCGATCATCCCGGCGTGGAAGGCCGTACCGCACGCGACGATGACGACCTTGTCGATCTCCCGCAGCACCCCCTGGGGGATCCGCACCTCGTCCAGGGTCAGCGAGCCTGAGCCGTCGATCCGGCCCAGCAGCGTGTCGGCGACCGCCTTGGGCTGCTCGGCGATCTCCTTGAGCATGAAGTAGTCATAGCCCCCCTTCTCCGCGGCCGACGCGTCCCAGTCGACGTGGTACGAGCGGACGTCGGCAGGCCGTCCGTCGAAGCCGGTCACCGTCACGCCGTCCCGGCGCAGCTCCACCACCTGGTCCTGTCCCAGCTCGATCGCCGACCGCGTATGGGCGATGAACGCGGCGACGTCCGAGGCGAGAAAGGCCTCGCCCTCTCCGACGCCCACCACCAGCGGCGAGTTCCGCCGCGCGCCCACCACCACCTCCGGCTCGTCGGCATGCACCGCGACCAGCGTGAAGGCGCCCTCCAGCCGCCGGCAGACCAGCCGCATCGCCTCGGCGAGATCCGCGCACGACGAGAACTCCTCGGCGATCAGATGCGCGACGACCTCGGTGTCCGTCTCGGAGCCCAGCGCGTGGCCCCGCTCCTCCAACTCGGCCCGCAGCAGGGCGAAGTTCTCGATGATGCCGTTGTGCACGACAGCGACCCGGCCCGCGTTGTCGAGGTGCGGGTGGGCGTTGGAGTCCGTCGGCCCGCCGTGCGTGGCCCACCGGGTGTGCCCGATCCCCGTCGCACCGGTCGGCAGCGGCCTGCCGTCCAGCTCCTTCTCCAGATTGAGCAGCTTCCCGGCCTTCTTCGCCGCCGCCAGCCCGCCGTCGGCCAGCACGGCGACACCCGCCGAGTCGTACCCCCGGTACTCCAGTCGCTTCAGCCCGGCCATCACAACCTCGAGCGCGGACTGCGGCCCCACGTATCCCACGATTCCACACATGGGCGGCAGCTTAGGGTCGATTCCCGTGCCGAACAGGCCGTTGCGTGCCCGATATCGGAAATTCCCACCGTCGTACGAACGCTTGGGACGCCGGACGCCGGACGGCGAACGGGCGTCTGTCCTCAGACCTTCGCCCGATAGGCCCGCATGGCCAACGGATAGAACACGACCGCGATCCCCGCGGCCCACACCAACGACCACAGCACCGGCTCCGCCACCGCCCCGCCCAGCAGCAGCCCCCGGAACGCGTCGGACAGATGCGTGACCGGATTGACGTCGCTCCACGCCTGCAGCCAGCCGGGCATGGTGTCCACGACGACGAACGCGCTGCTGGTGAAGGTGATCGGGAAGATGAGGGTGAAGGCGAACGCCTGCACCTTCTCCGCGTCGCCCGCCAGCATCCCGATCAGCACCGCGGTCCAGGACACGGCCGCGGCGAACACCGTCACCAGGAGCGCGCCGAGCAGGAACCCGCCGAATCCGCCGGTGACGCGGAAGCCGAGCGCCAGACCGAGGCCGATCATCAGCAGCAGCGCCCAGAGGTGCTTGGCGAGGTCCGCGGTGATCCGGCCGATCAGCGGAGCGGACCGCGCGATCGGCAGACTGCGCAGCCGGTCGAAGACACCCTTGGTGAGGTCGGTGTTGAGCGCCATCGCCGTGTACATCGTCATGAACAGGGTGTTCTGCACGATGATCCCGGGCAGCGCGTACTTCAGATACGCCTCGGGCGATCCGGCCATCTGCCCGCCCAGCACATAGGTGAAGAGGAACACGAACATGATCGGCGTAATGCTGTAGTCGACCAGTTCGAGCGGGTTGTGCTTGACGGCAACCAGACTCCGCCAGGCCATCGTGAAGGTCTGCCGCATCCCCGCGAGCGGCGGCACCCGGCCCGACGCGGTGACCGGCGCGGTCAGCGTGGTCGCGGTCATGACCGGCTCACCGCCTTCTCCAGCCCGTCGTCGTCTCGGGCGGTCTCTTCGTCGTCATGGACGGCGGACCCGCCGTTCCCCTCGGGCCCGCCCGGCTCGGCCCGGTGTCCGGTCAGGGCGAGGAAGACCTCGTCGAGCGAGGAGCGGCGCAGGGCCAGCTCCCCCACCGCGATCCCCTCCCGGTCCAGCGCACGCACCACGGCCGGCATCAGCTCGGGGTCCTTCACCGGGGCGGTGACCATCTCGCCCTCGATCCGGGCCTCCGGCCCGGCGGCCCCGGCCACCAGCGCGTGCGCCCGCGCGAGGTCCTTCCCAACGATCGGCCGCAGCTCCAGCACCTGCCCGCCGACCTGCGCCTTCAGCCGGTCCGGCGTGCCCTCGGCGATCACCCGGCCCTTGTCGATCACCACGATGTCGTCGGCGAGCACATCGGCCTCGTTCAGATACTGCGTGGTCAGCAGGGCCGTCGCCCCGTCCGCGACCAGGCCGCGCAGCAGATCCCACAGCTCACCGCGGCTGTGCGGATCGAGACCCGTGGTCGGCTCGTCCAGGAAGAGGATGCTGGGCCGCCCCACCAGACTGGCCGCGAGGTCCAGGCGCCGGCGCATGCCGCCCGAGAAGGTCTTCGTGGCCCGCCCGGCCGCGTGCGTCAGCTGGAACCGCTCCAGCAGCTCACCCGCCCGCGCCTTCGCCTCGCGCCGCGGCAGACCCAGCAGCCGGCCGATGAGCAGCAGGTTCTCCGTGCCGGTCAGGTTCTCGTCCACCGCCGCGTACTGCCCGGTCAGGCCGACGAGGGAGCGTACGACCCCGGCCTCCCGGATCACGTCGTGGCCGGCCACCCGGGCCCTGCCTCCGTCCGGGCGCAGCAGTGTCGCGAAGATCCGCACCGCGGTCGTCTTCCCTGCACCGTTGGGCCCCAGCAGTCCGAGCACCGTGCCCTTGCGGGCCGCCAGGTCGACGCCGGCCAGCGCCTCGGTCTCCTTGAACCGTTTGACCAGGCCTTCCGCCTCTATCGCATACGTCATGGGTACCCCCAGGCGTTCGCGGACCCCGGACCGGGCCCACTCCTCCCACAACTGTGACGCATACCACTGACATTCCACCTGTGTCAGTTTTTCTCCCCGCATACGAGGGCGAAAGGCGGCGAATGCCTCGCGTGACGGATCCCACCTCACCGTCCGTTCGTACGCCCGTAACAATGGACTGTGATCTCTCCGGTCTCCTCGATGCCCCGGAGCGCCCACCGGCAGCGGCCGGAGGCGACTCCCTACGTCGACCTCACCCGAGCCGAGTGGAGCGCGCTGCGTGACAAGACGCCGCTCCCACTGACGGCCGAGGAGGTCGAGAAGCTGCGCGGTCTCGGCGATGTCATCGACCTCGACGAGGTGCGGGACATCTACCTCCCGCTGTCCAGACTCCTCAACCTCTACGTCGGCGCCACCGACGGCCTCAGAGGCGCCCTGAACACGTTCCTGGGCGAACAGGGCTCCCAGTCCGGCACCCCGTTCGTCATAGGAGTCGCCGGCTCGGTCGCGGTCGGCAAGTCCACGGTCGCCCGCCTCCTCCAGGCCCTGCTCTCACGCTGGCCGGAACACCCGCGCGTCGAGCTGGTCACCACCGACGGCTTCCTGCTGCCCACCAAGGAGCTCCAGGCCCGCGGCCTGATGTCGCGGAAGGGCTTCCCGGAGTCCTACGACCGCCGCGCCCTGACCCGCTTCGTCGCCGACATCAAGGCCGGCAAGGACGAGGTCACCGCCCCGGTCTACTCCCACCTCATCTACGACATCGTCCCGGACCAGAAGCTCACGGTCCGCCGCCCCGACATCCTGATCGTCGAGGGCCTGAACGTCCTCCAGCCCGCCCTGCCGGGCAAGGACGGCCGCACCCGGGTCGGCCTCGCCGACTACTTCGACTTCAGCGTGTACGTCGACGCCCGCGTCGAGGACGTCGAGCGCTGGTACCTCAACCGCTTCCGCAAGCTGCGGGCGACCGCCTTCCAGAACCCGTCCTCGTACTTCCGCAAGTACACCCAGGTCTCGGAGGAGGAAGCCCTCGACTACGCGCAGACGATGTGGCGCACGATCAACCGGCCCAACCTGGTCGAGAACATCGCCCCCACCCGCGGCCGGGCCACCCTCGTCGTGCGCAAGGGCCCCGACCACAAGGTGCAGCGGCTCAGTCTGCGCAAGCTGTGACGCACGGGGAAAAGGCCGGTTAGATGGTCGCCATGCTCCATCTGCGCCTGATCACGCCGTCCGAGAAGACCGACGATGTGGTGCTGCTGATCGAGAAGACGGTCGGCACCACCCACCTCGTCGTACTGCCGGACACCGCACGCAACCCCGCCGGGGACGTCGTCATGTGCGACGTGGCCCGCGAGGCGGGCGACGAACTGCTCGCCGGCCTGCGGGAGCTGGGCATCGACACCAGCGGCTCCATCGCCGTCGAGAACATCGACCTGTCGCTGTCCGAGCGGGCCGAGAAGGCCGAGGCCGACGCGCCGGGCGAGGGCGCGGACGCGGTCCTGTGGGAGCACCTGAGCGACGCGACACACGAGGAGTCGACGCTCTCCGTCACCTACCTGGCCTTCATCACGCTGGCCACGATGATCGCGGCCTGCGGCGTGGTCCTGGACAACGCGATCCTGATCGTGGGCGCCATGGCGGTGGGCCCGGAGTTCGGCCCCCTCGCCGGCCTCTGCACCGCGATCGTCCGCCGCCGATCACGCCTGGCCCTGCGCTCCCTGATCGCCCTGCTGGTGGGCTTCGCGGTGGCGATGGCGGTGACGGTCCTCTTCAGCCTCTTCATGAACGCCGTGGGCCTCTTCACCGAGGCCCAACTGGAGGCGGACCGCCCCAACACCGACTTCATCTACGCCCCCGACTGGTTCTCCTTCGTCGTGGCGGTCCTGGCCGGCATCGCGGGCACCCTCTCCCTGACGTCAGCGAAGTCCGGCGCCCTGGTGGGCGTGGCCATCTCGGTCACCACGGTCCCGGCCGCCGCGAACGCGGCCGTGGCCCTCATCTACGGAGACACCAACCAGACCCTGCGCTCCACAGAACAACTCCTGCTGAACCTCGCGGGGATCCTGTTGGCAGGCACCCTCACCTTGCTGGCCCAGAAGTGGCTCTGGTCAAAACAACGCAAGCAGGCAGACGCCCTCTAGGGCGACGTCCTCAGGGGCGCGGGGAACTGCGCGACAAGCCACAACGAACGGTCAGACCGCAAACACCCGCAGCCCCCACCCCGAACCGCAAAGGCCAACTACCCCAACGCGGACTTCACGGCGTCAGCAAGCCGCCCCGCAACAGCCCGAGCCTGCTCGATATCAGCCGCCTCCACCATCACCCGGACCAACGGCTCGGTCCCGGACGGCCGAAGCAGCACCCGCCCGGTAGCCCCGAGCTCCGCCTCCGCATCGGCGACCGCCGCCGACAACTCCGCGGACGTCCCCACCCGAGTCCGGTCGACATCCGGCACATTGATGAGCACCTGCGGCAGCCGCTCCATGACAGCCGCCAGCTCCCGCAGCGAGCGCCCGCTCCCGGCCACCCGAGCCGCCAGCAGCAGCCCCGTCAGCGTCCCGTCACCCGTCGTCGCGTGGTCGAGGATGATCACGTGCCCGGACTGCTCGCCCCCGAGGGCGAACCCGTGCTCCTTCATCTCCTCCAGCACATACCGGTCACCGACAGCGGTCTGCACCAGCCGGATGCCCTCACGTTCCATGGCCAGCTTGAACCCGAGGTTGGACATCACCGTGGCGACCACCGTCTCGGCCCGCAGAGCGGAGCGTTCCCGCATCGCCAGCGCGAGCACGGCCAGGATCTGGTCGCCGTCCACCTCCGCGCCGGTGTGGTCCACGGCGAGGCACCGGTCGGCGTCGCCGTCGTGCGCGATGCCCAGGGCGGCCCCGTGCTCGACGACGGCGGCCTTGATCTTGTCGAGGTGCGTGGAACCGCACCCGTCGTTGATGTTGAGCCCGTCGGGCTCGGCCCCGATCGTGACGACCTCGGCACCGGCCCGCTGGAACGCCTCCGGCGAGACCCGGGCGGCGGCGCCGTGCGCCTCGTCGAGGACGACCTTCAGCCCGTCGAGCCGGTTCGGCAGGGCACCCAGCAGATGCTCGACGTACCGGTCGAAGCCTTCGTCGTACTCCCGGACGCGGCCCACCCCGGCCCCGGTCGGCCGCTGCCACGGAGCGCCGGTGCGGTGCTCCTCGTAGACGGACTCGATCCGGTCCTCCAGCTCGTCGGCGAGCTTGTGCCCGCCGCGGGCGAAGAACTTGATGCCGTTGTCGGGCATGGCGTTGTGGCTCGCGGAGAGCATCACACCGAGGTCGGCGCCGAGCTCTCCGGTCAGGAACGCCACCGCCGGGGTCGGCAGCACGCCGACCCGCAGGACGTCCACACCGGCGCTGGCGAGGCCCGCGACCACGGCGGCTTCCAGGAACTCCCCGGACGCGCGCGGGTCACGCCCGACGACCGCGGTCGGGCGGTGTCCCTCGAAGGTGCCCGCCTCGGCCAGTACGTGCGCCGCGGCCACGGAGAGGCCCAGGGCCATCTCCGCCGTCAGATCCGCGTTGGCGACACCGCGCACGCCGTCAGTGCCGAAGAGTCGTCCCACTGTGGTGTCCTCCGAATTGCTGTGAGAGTGCGGCTCACATCCCCACGTACTTCCCTAGTACATCCCTGAGAGTGTCCGGGGCCGGTAGGGGTTGTGTAAACGAACCGCCCCGGCGGCACCATGCGGGCCGCCGGGGCGATCGTTGCGAAAGCCAGTCGCCAGGACAGGCGACGCGATTAGCGCTTGCTGTACTGCGGGGCCTTGCGGGCCTTCTTGAGACCGGCCTTCTTGCGCTCGACCGCACGGTCGTCGCGCTTGAGGAAGCCGGCCTTCTTCAGCGGGCCGCGGTTGTTGTCGACGTCCGCCTCGTTCAGCGCACGGGCGACACCGAGACGGAGCGCACCGGCCTGACCGGAGACACCGCCGCCGGAGATGCGGGCGACGACGTCGTAGCGGTCGTCGAGCTCGAGCACCTTGAAGGGCTCGTTGACTTCCTGCTGGTGCACCTTGTTCGGGAAGTAGTCCTCGAGGGTGCGACCGTTGATCTTCCACTTGCCGGTGCCCGGAACGATCCGGACACGGGCGATGGCGTTCTTGCGACGGCCCAGGCCGGCGGCCGGCTGGGGCTCACCGAAACGCGAGGCGAGGGACTCGGAGGTGTACTCACCCTCCACCGGAACCTCGGACTCGGTGGTGTAGCTGTCGATGTCAACTTCTTCGAGCGGCTGCTCGGCAGTGGTCTCGGCCACGATGCTCCTCAGATTCTGTTCAGTCTTAGGGGGTGTGGCCGGACTTACTGCGCGACCTGGGTGATCTCGTACGGCTGCGGCTGCTGCGCGCCGTGCGGGTGCTGGTCACCCTTGTAGACCTTCAGCTTCGAGAGCATCTGACGGCCCAGGGAGTTCTTGGGGAGCATGCCCTTGACGGCCTTCTCGACGGCCTTCTCGGGGTTCTTGTCCAGCAGCTCGTCGTAACGGACGGAGCGCAGACCACCCGGGTAACCGGAGTGGCGGTACGCCATCTTCTGGATCCGCTTGTTGCCGGACAGGTGCACCTTGTCCGCGTTGATGATGATGACGAAGTCACCAGCGTCGACGTGGGGGGCGTAGATCGGCTTGTGCTTGCCCCGGAGGAGGGTCGCTGCGGTGGTGGCGAGACGACCCAGGACAACGTCCTGGGCGTCGATGACGTGCCACTGGCGCGTCACATCGCCGGGCTTGGGGCTGTACGTACGCACGGTTCGTAGCCTTCGCTTCGAGTGAATGGTCCTGAACAGGTCACCGAAACGATCACGACAGCCCTGACCGCACTGCGGTGACGCAAACCGCGTGCTGGTCGCTGGTCATCGGCCCGGCGGACCGGTGTAAGGGCCCGTCCCGTGAGAATGAGCAAGCCAATACACAACGAACAAGCAGAGTACCGGGGCTCACCACAAGGGTCAAAACGCGGGCTCACCGTCGACGGTCGAACACACAGACGCACAGGCCCGCACACAGCGTGACAGCCCTCCTCAGAGTCCTGCCCCGGACCGGCCGCACATACGGAATCACCGACGACAGCAGCACATCGACGACCACCGCGGCGCCCCACCGCAGCACGGAACCGCCACCGCGCGGACGACGGCACCCCCGCAGCACCGCGAGCCCGGCCGACAGCCCGGACGGCAGTCCGGACGCCGGTCCGGCCGTCGGCCACGACAGCAGGCTCACCAGCAGCACCACGGCCACCAGCACCCGCACCCCCGCGCACCCCGCCCACAGGCCCCCGCTCGCGAGTCGCCCCAACCACCCGGAGATGTCGCCTTTGCCCGTCCGCATGGGAGGAACGCTAGGGGCTACGAGGCCGATCCAGGCGGACCAGCACACCCCATGTCCCGTCTAAGATGCGCCCCATGAGCTATGGGCAGGGGGGACCCCAGTCCCAGTGGGATCCCTGGAAACCGCAGTCGCAGCAGCCCTGGAACAGCGGGGGCGGAGGCCAGTCTCCGGACTGGGCCGCGCTCGCCGAGGCGTCCGAGTCACGTAACAAACGACGGCGGCTGCTGCTGGTCGGCGGTGGCGCGGTCGCCACCGTCGCGATCGGTGCCGCCGTCGCCGTGGCGGTGGTCTCGGCCAACGGCGACAACCAGGCGAACAACCCGGCCTCCCTGCCGTCGGCGGACATCCCGAGCGGGTCGCCCTCCGGCCCGTCGTTCGCCCCGACCAGCGCCCCGCCCCCGCTGGACCCGAAGGACTTCGTCGCCAGCGCGAAGAAGGACAAGGCCCCGCTCGGCCCGGACACCCTCTTCCCGGGCACCCAGCTGACCATGGGCGAGACGGTCTACAAGAAGGGCCCCACCGCCGAGACGAAGAACTGCGCCTCGGCGGCCGGCGGCTCGCTCCCCAAGGTCCTCACCGCGAACGACTGCACACGCCTGATACGAGTCACCTACACCAAGGACGGCATCGCCGTGACGGTCGGCGTGGCGGTCTTCGACACCGAGGCGCAGGCCGTCAAGGCCAAGGCCCAGAGCAGCAAGAAGAGCTTCGTCAAGTCGCTCTCCGGCGGCGGTGTGAAGGGCTTCTGCGAGTCCGGGGTCTGCCGCACGACCGGCAACTCCTACGGCCGGTACGCCTACTTCACCAACGCCGGCTTCACGAACGGCAAGGACGTGACGCCCAAGGACACCGCGGTCTTCAAGACCGGCAACGACCTGGCCCAGTTCACGTTCAACCAGATCCGCCGCCGCGGCGAGGCCCAGGCGTCGGCGGCGGCCAACGAGTGACCGCCCGCCGCCGTGGGCCCCGTCACAGCCTCTTCGCGCTGCGCAGTGTCTTGGCGTAGTAGCCGTTGCCGTCCAGCCGGGAGACTCCGCCGACGTCGCCGATGGTCGGACCGTTGACCTCCTCGCGGCTGGAGACGAAGAGCAGGTGGCCCTCGGTGTCGTAGCCGAGCACCATGCCGACGTGGTCCAGGCGCTGCTGGGTCCGGGTGTCGAGCTTGAAGAAGACGAGGTCTCCGGGCTGGAGCTGGTCTATGCCGGTGGGCCGGTCCTTGGGCGAGACGCCGGTGAGCGGCAGGATGTCGGCACCCTGCTTGGAGCGGGCCATGCCGTTGGCGGTGCGCGGCAGGCCGTCGCCCGAGGCGTCCGAGGACATGAGCGGGTAGCGGGCGCGGTAGCCGAACACCATCCGCATGTATCCCGAGCAGTCGGTCGACCGGGCGCGCGCGGTCTCCGGCTGTCCGATCACGCCGTCCCGGAAGGGGTACGGGACGCCGAGGTAGTCGTAGAAGTCGGACTGCTCCAGGCGCAGGTCGCCGCCCTCCGCCCCGCCCGGGTTGAGGGGCCCGAAGTTGGCGTCACCGGCGTAGACGGTGCCCTGCGCGTCCTTCTTCTGTTTGGCGCCCGCGACGTACTGGAAGGCGATGGCCAGGAGGTCGTCCTCCTTGCTGGACCGGTACTTGGCGTACCAGTCCTTGAACCACTTCTGCTGGTCCGCGCCCTTCTTCCAGGGCTCGGGCATGAGGCGGACCCAATCCGTCGTGGATGCCTTGGAGCTCGTCGACGAGGGCTCCGCGAAGGTGCGGGCCGGTCCGGTCAGGGTCGCGGTGCGCGCCCCGTCGGTGAACACCGCCCTGACCTGGCCGTCGGAGCCGCGCAGCACGGAGCGGGCGGGGTTCTCCAGCCGGGACCAGCTCTCCCCGCCCTTGTCGCGGGTCTTCGTCGCGCCGCCGCCGGCCCGGTCCGAGCCGTCCAGCACGCCGACGTTCGTGATCTCCGGGACGCCCTTGTCCTCCTGCTTGCGGAGCTCCATGGTGAGGTAGCCGGAGGTCGCGACGAGCGCCAGCACCACGAGGCCGGAGAGGACCGGCCGCGATTTCTTCTTTCCTGCCATGTGTTCTCTCCTGGGTTCTCGGTCGCCGGGACGCCGGTTCTCAGACGGTGGGCATGATGCCGAGCAGCAGTCCGGCGGCGACGACGATGTAGGCCATGAGCGAGACGGTGCCGGTCGCCAGCAGCGTCGCCCCCTTGGGCTGGCGAACCATCTGGTAGGCGATCAGGCCGGGCACGATGAAGCCGAGGGTCTGGTTGCCGTACAGCAGCGGGAACTCGATCGAGAGCACGATCATCACGGTGGCCTGGAGCAGCACGCCCAGCAGGACCACCGCGGCGAACAGCCGCTTGCCGTAGAGGATCACCAGCCGCTGCATGACCTTGGTGCCCGCGTAGGTGAGGGCGGTGACACCGACCACCATGGCCGCCCGCTGGAGGTCCTCGATGAGGGTCAGGGCGAGCCAGCCCGGCGTGATCATGCCACCGGGCGACAGGTTGGTGGTCAGGTAGCACAGCAACGAGAAGAACAGGCCGATGGCGATGCCGAGGGCGGCCATCTCGGGGGTCAGGGCGGCGGTGGTCAAGGGAGTCTCCGGGCACGGGTGCGGGTTCGGTACGGGGCGATCGGCGGTCCTGCGCGAGGCGCTCGCCCCGCCCGTGGACGTCAGGAACGGGGAGGCTGTCCCCCGTCGTCGGCCGGGACGTACCCGTAGGGCTCGTCGGCGTACTGCCATGTCTGCTGGGCCGGAGCGGCGTACGGCCCCTGCTGGTAGGGGGCCGGGTCGGGGTACCCGGCGGCGTACGGCTCCGACGGCTGGGCGGGGATGCGGACCACCGGGATCTCCTGGGTCTGGGAGGCCTGGTAGCGCTCCTCGTAGGCCACGGGGTACGAGGCGTAGGGGTCCAGGCGCGCCGGCTGGGGCGGCACGGCCGTGGCCGAGGTCCGCGCGGCGTCGGCGTCGGCTTCGGCGGAGGCGGACTCGTCCGCCGGGAGTTCGGCCAGGTACTCCAGCAGTTCCTCGCCCTGTCCGTGGATGTTGCCGATCGCGACCAGGGAGGAGTCGGCGGACAGGCGCTCCAGCAGCGCCGGCATGAACTCCTCGGCCGACCGCCGTTCGCCCCCGAGGTCGACCGCGCGCTCGCGCCACTCGGCGGGGATGGCGTCGATCGCGCTCTTGGCCGGGTGCCCGATGACGAAGACATGGTCCGGCTGGAGGTCGGGGATGATCTCGCCCATCTGCCCGTTGCGCTCCACGCGGTCGGGCCGGCAGTTGATCACGACGTTCAGCGGCCGGTGGATGGCTCCGAGGTCGAGCAGCTGGTTGATGTTCATCAGCGTCGACTCGGGGTCGTTGGCCGCGAAGACGTTGGCGAAGGCGAGCCGCTTGCCCTCGGGCGCCGCGTAGCGCTCGACGGACAGCACGCCCGGGTCCGGCGGTGCGTCGTACATGCCCTGCAGGGCGACCTGGCGTTCCACGCCGAGCAGGTCGGCCACGACGAGGGCGATCGCGACGTTCTCCTTGAAGGTGAACCAGCTGAAGCCGCGCAGTTCCTCGTCGGTGACGGTCTCCGGGTCGGCGTAGACCAGCTCGCAGTTACGGGCGTCGGCCTCCTCCTGGAGGATGTGGAAGCGTTCCTTCTCTGCGGTGACGCAGATGCCGTCCTCCGGCATGGAGCGGCACAGCGACCGCGCCACGTCGTCGAGGGTGGGGCCCATCTCGGCGAGGTGGTCCTCGCGGACGTTGCACAGCACGCCGATCGTGGAGCGGATCAGCTTGCTCTGGTTCACCTCCTGCAGGGCCGGCATGACCGCCATGCACTCGATGACGAGGGCGTCGGGCCGGTAGGTGGCGGCCCGGCGCACGATGCCGATCTGCTCCACGACGTTGGCGATGCCGAACTTGCGGTAGACCGGCTCCTCGGTGGCGTCCGGGTGGATGAACCGGGCGGCCGTACCGGTGGTCTTCGCCACGGTGACCAGGTCGCCGCCGCGCAGCGCCCCGGCGCACAGCCGGGTGATGGAGGACTTGCCGCGGATGCCGTTCACCAGCACGCGCGACGGGATGCTGTGCAGGCTGGCGTAGTGCCGGCGCTGTTCCACGATGCCCGCCACCAGCAGCAGCACACTGCCGGTGAGCAGGACGAAGTACAGATAGAGCACGGCTGGGTCACCTTCCCCGAACACCGGCCTCCGGCTCCGCGAGCCGGCGTGCCTGGGTCTGCTTACGGGCCTGGAGTTGCTGGCGCAGCAGTTCGAGGCTGCGTACGACCGCGCCCACCTCGTCCTGGTAGCGGGGGTACAGCACGGACTTGAGGTCGCCGTCGGCCAGCTTCTCCGCGCCGGCCGCCAGTGCCCGCATCGGCCTGGCCACGACCAGGTACACCCAGCCGAGGCAGACGACGATCAGGGCCAGACCGAGCAGTCCGGCCAGGACGCTGCGGTCCTCGCGCTGGTACGGGGTGATCTGGAAGTCCTTGGCGTTCTGCCAGCTGACCACGGTCCAGCCGATGTCGGCCGCCACGCCGCCGCCGGAGAACGGGGCGGCCGCGGCGACCGTGGTCCCGCGTCCTTCGCGGATCAGCAGGCCGTTCTCGACGGGACCGGCGCCGACGTGGACGCTGCCGGCCAGGACGAGGTCGGCGAGCGCGTCGCGCGGCAGGTCCTCGAAGGCCAGGAAGCCGTCGCTGGCGGCGATGGTCCGCGCCTTGGAGTCCACCACGCGGACCTCGCCGAGCCCGGGCCGCTTCAGCAGCGAGTTGAGGAACTCGACGCGGACCTCGCCGACCAGGGTCATCCCCTTGCGGCCCGGCAGCGGGGCCGCGGCCTGGACGACCGGCTTCTTCCCGCCCTTGCCGGCCACCCGGACCAGGGGCGTGTCGTCCCCGTCGGCGAGACCGGCGCGCGGCTCCTCACCCGCGCGGGCGACGACCTCGGCGTCCTCGTCGAGGAGGTACAGCGCCTGGTAGCGGGTGTGCTCGCGCAGGGTTTCCTCGAGCAGCGCGCGGCCGGCGCCGGCGTCGTCCGGGTCGATCAGCCGGGACGTGGAGACCAGGTCCGCCTGCGCCTCGTTGAGCGCCCGGCGCACCCGGTCGGCGACCAGGTCGGTACGGTCACGCTGGTCCGAGACCATGCTGGCCGGGATGCTGACGGAGTCGTCGGTGCGGTTCAGCAGGAGGCCCACGGGCACACACCACAGCAACAGCAGTACGGCGGTCAGCACGAGCGGCCCGCGTACCCCGAACCGCCCCTTGACGCGCTGGCGCCGGCCGGGGTCACCGGTCGGGCCGCCCAGCTGCGCGCGCAGTGTCTCCAGGGCGGAGCCGATGCGCGCGGCCTCACCCCCGCGGGGCACGTCCACCGGCCGGGTCAGGTCGCCCCGGGCCAGTCGGCGGGACTCCAGGAACAGCCGCAGCAGCGGCCGCTGCACGGTCGCCCACAGCACGGCCGCGGCGAGCAGTCCGAGCACGACCAGGGCTCCGGCCGCCAGCAGTCCGTACAGCTCCCGGTCCGCACCGGCGCCCTGCTGCTGAACCACGGGCAGCAGGGCGACGACGGTGAGCCCCAGGCCCGCGCCGACGCTCTTCTTCTCCTCCGGGTCGGCGGAGGAGAGGGAGGCGTAACCGACGGTGGCGATACGGCCGTTGTAGCTCCCGCCGACCAGGTTCCCGCTGACCCCGGGGTAGCCGCGGGAGCCCGGTTCCCTGGCGCTGACCGGGTCCTGCTCGGTCTCCCGTGCCGCCCGGGCGGACAGCCCGCTCATCTGCTTCTGGAGGAAGGCCAGCTCCTTGCGCTCCTGGTCGGAGTTGAGCGCCTCGGACTGCTCGAAACCGGCCGTGGCGAGGATCTCCCCGCCGGTGGCCACGACCGCCATGGAGCGGAACTGGCCCAGGTTGATGGCGGGCACGGACAGGCTGTTGGAGGCGAGCAGGAGCTGCTGGGGCCGGTCCTCGGAACCGAGGACGGCCATGGTCATCAGGCGTACGTCACCGGTCTCCAGCCGCACCATGCGGGGCTTGAGAGCCGTGTCCCCGGTGAGGACGTCCTTGTCCAGCCAGGCGAGGGGAATCGTTTCACCCCTGGCGGCCAGCACTTTGCCGCTCCGCAGTTCCAGCACCGCCGTGCCGGTCCACTTCTGGTAGGTCTTCCCCAGGTCGGACAGGACGCGCTCGGGCTTCACCGGCGACCCCGCGTTCAGCGCGGCCGCGGTGCGGTTCAGGTCGGTGACCCGCTCGTCGATCGAGGCACGCAGGGCGATGGCGCCGTCCTCCGCGAAGTGCTGCTGCGAGGAGAGCACCGCCTGCGGTACGGCCGGCTCGCCGGCGGGGCCGAGCACCTGGGCGGTGAGGCCCGCGAGGGCGAGCACCAGTACGCACAGCAGCGCGATCGGGGGACGGATGCCGCCCAGCAGCGGCATGTCCGCGCGTCTCCGGCTGCGCCGCCGTCCTCCCTTCATGGGGCGCACGGCGCGGGTGGGTGTCACCGGTGCTTTCCTCCGGGCTCTCTGGGTGAGGACGGCCGCGCGGAACCTCCCTCCCGCGGGAGGGAGGGGTAACGGGCCGTCATGTATGAGACTTCTGTGAAGGGTTCGGGTTGTGCCGCTCGCCCTCCCGTGCGCTGTGGCGCTAGTCACGCTCCAGCGTGAGCTCCTTCAGGCCGTCGCCGCCCGGCGCCCCGCGGTTGTACAGGAAGCCGCGCGTACGGTCGGCGGCCAGCCGGTAGCGGGCCAGCCGCTCCTCGGAGAGTTCGCCCGGCGTCTCGAGTGCCCGCCGCACGTCCACCACCCGGTGGTCCTCGACCGCGCCGGCGGGCGGCTTCTCGCCGGCCTCCACCTCGGGCGGGATGTCCACCAGCGTCGTGGCGTAGCGGGCTGAGACGTCCCAGCCGTCGGTCGTCTCGCGGAACTCGAACCAGCCGATCGCGCCCTCCTCCGTGAGCCCGCTGGGCGAGGAGTGACGGGCGACCTGGTTGCCCAGGCCGTAGGCGACCCAGGTGCCGTTCACCTTCTGGATCGGCTGCACCACATGGGCGTGGTGCCCGATCACCAGGTCGATCCCGGTCTCCGTGGTGAGCCGCTCCGCCAGCTGCAGCTGCGGAACGCTCGGTTCGTTGTAGTGCTCAAGCCCCCAGTGCACCGAGAGAATGACCACCTCGGCACCCTTCTCGCGGGCCCGGGCCTCGGCGTCCTTGATCGCGTCCGTGTCGAGCTGGTTGAACGCCCACTTCTCCTTGTCCGGCGTCGGGTTGAGGAACGACATCCACGAGTACGAGAGGTGGGCGACCTTGACGCCGTTGACGTCCCGGATGTTGACGCGTTCCGCCTCTTCGGGAGTGCCGGCGGAGCCGGTGTGTCCGAGGCCGGCCTTGTCCATGGCCTGCAAGGTGCGCCGCACGGCCCCCAGGCCGTGGTCGTAGGTGTGATTGGAGGCCGTCGAGCAGGTGTCGTAGCCCACGTCCTTGAGCGTCGTGAGGATCTGCGGCGGGACGAGGAACTCCGGGTACCCCTCGAAGGGCCCCCGCGGCTTTCCGACGGGCGTCTCCATGTGACAGATGGCCAGGTCGGCCTCGCTGATGACCGGCCGCACCCGGTTGAGCAGCGGCCCGAAGTCCAGCCCGGCCTCCCCCTTGCCGGTCCTCTTGGCGTCCTTGGCCGCCTGGTCGACCAGCTCGGGGTGGATCAGCACGTCACCGGCGGCGGCGACGGTGAACGAGCGGCCGCCCGGCTTCACCTGCGGTGAGGAGGCCGCGGAGGTGCACGCGGCCGTCACGGCAACGGTGGCCACGAGAGCGGTTGCTGCCCGAACGACCCGGAGAGGATTACGAAATGTCACCGCATCATATTCACATGAACCACACAAGCACCACGGACGTTACCATCACAAGACAGTCACATTTGACTCGTATTCTGGTCCAAATCGGTCTCGTCCTCGCCTTGTTCGGCTGCCAGTCTGCAACAGACCGATCAACGGACGATTCCGTTCCGCACACCCGGGAGCTGGTGGACCTCCGCAGCCGGATCCTCACGTACACGGCGGGCCTGGAGCCCGACGCCGCGTACACCCCACCGGACGCCACCCGGCGCGAGCGCGTCGCCGAGAGCGTCGGCCACCTCCTGGACGGCGACACCGCGAAGGCCGAACGACTGCTCGCCTCCCTCGGCCTCAAGCTCACCCGCCTCACCGACACCGAGTCCGGCCGCAGGTACGACGAGATCGCCGCCGCCCGCCCGGGCCCGGCCGAACGCTGGGGGCGCCTCTACCTGACCGCCGACTCCGAAGTCCGCTGGAACGCCCAGGTGCCGCACCCGGTCTCCGACCGGGACACCGAACGCCTGGGCGTGCGGCTTCTGGAGGACAACCCCGGCGGCTCGCTGGTCCTGGCCGGCGCGCACCGCGAGGCGGGCCGGGGCGACGCCGCCGACGTCGCCCACCGGGAGGACAGCGTCTTTCACGCCATCGTCGTGGAACTCCAGAAGCGCGACGTCCCCGGTGTGCAACTGCACGGCTTCGCCAAGGAGTCACGGCGGCCTTTTGAGGCCGTCCTCTCCACCGGAGCCGCGCGGAGCACCCTCACCGAGGCCGCCGCCCTGGCCGACGGCATGGAAGCCGACGGGCTGCGGGTCTGCCGGGGCTGGTCGGCCCGCTGCCCCCTGGAAGGCACCACGAACGTCCAGGGCAGGGCCGCTGAGCGCCTCCACGCCAGGTTCCTCCACGTGGAGCTCTCCCCCGACGCGCGCGACGACTACACCGACGACACCGACGCCGCCGTCACGGCTCTCTCAGGGCTGGTCACGACCTGGAACTCCGCCCACCGGTGAGGACGGCGGAGGCCTGTCAGCAGCACCCGGCCGACGGCAGCGACCGCTTGTTCCGCGCCTCCTTGCTGCGCGCGGCCAGCAGTTCGTCGGCCGGGTAGCCGACCTCCTCCAGCGTCAGCCCGTGCGGCCGTACGACGTGCACGGCCGAGTCCCTCACGCCGGCCGCCAGCACCTTCCCCGGCCAGTCCGGGGGCCGGTGCCCGTCGCCCACGAAGAGCAGCGCCCCGATGAGCGAGCGCACCATGTTGTGGCAGAAGGCGTCGGCCCGCACGGTCGCGGTGATGATCCCGTCCTCGCCCCTGGCGAGACTCAGCTCCTGGAGCGTACGGATGGTCGTCGCGCCCTCCCGCTTCTTGCAGTAGGCGGCGAAGTCGTGCTCCCCGAGCAGCCGCCCCGCGGCCTCGTTCATGGCGTCGACGTCCAGCGGCCAGTCGTGCCACAGCACATGGCTGCGCAGCAACGGATCAACCCCGCCCGGATTGTCGGTCACCCGGTACGCGTACCGCCGCCACACGGCCGAGAACCGCGCGTTGAAGCCACTGGGCGCCTCCCTGAGGGCCCAGACCCGCACGTCCCGGGGCAGCCGCCCGGCGAGCCGCTTCAGCAGCTTCTGATGGTGCTCGGCCCAGACCTCCAGCGGCAGATCGACATGCGCGACCTGCCCCCGGGCATGCACCCCGGCATCGGTACGCCCCGCCACGGTCAGCTCGTACGTCTCCCGGGACCGCGTCACGGTCCGCAGCGCGTCCTCGATCTCCCCCTGCACGGTCCGCCGCCCCCCGGCCTGCTTGGCCCACCCGGAGAACTCGCTCCCGTCGTACGACAGATCAAGCCGGACACGGACGAACCCGGCAGCTGCTTCATCACTCACGCACAGATCCTCTCAGCAACACAAAGGCGGGCCCGCTCCTGAAAAGGAACGGGCCCGCCGACGCACCCTCAGGGGCGGCAGGACGCTTACGCGTCCTTGGACTCCTCGGTGTCCTCAGCCTTGGTCGTGTCGACCTGAGCCTCAGCAGCCTCGGTGTCCTTCGCGGCACGCTTGGTCGCGGCCTCGGCCTCGCCGGTCGCCTCCTGCGCCACCGTCAGCGCCTCGACCAGCTCGATGACAGCCATGGGCGCGTTGTCGCCACGGCGGTTACCGATCTTGGTGATACGGGTGTAGCCACCCGGACGGTTCTCGTAGCGCGGGCCGATCTCGGTGAAGAGCGTGTGCACGATGCTCTTGTCCGTGATGACCTGGAGCACCTGACGGCGGTTGTGAAGGTCGCCCTTCTTCGCCTTGGTGACCAGACGCTCGGCGTACGGCCGCAGCTTGCGGGCCTTCGCCTCGGTGGTGGTGATGCGACCGTGCTCGAACAGCGCCTTCGCGAGGTTCGCGAGGAGGAGCTTCTCGTGCGCGGCGCTGCCGCCCATACGGGCACCCTTGGTGGGCTTCGGCATGGTGTCTCTCCTAGGTGTCTGCCCCGGCCGTATCAGGTACCGGGGTCAGTATCTGAGCAGACGGTCGTCTGTCAGAGATCCGGACGACAAGCCCCGAAGGGGCTGTTGTCCGGAAGGGGCGCGGGGAACTGCGCGATCAAGCACAGCGCACCCGCACCCGAGTACGGACCGCAAGGCCCGAGCTCTTAGTACTGCTCGGTCTCCACGAACCCGGCGTCCGCGTCGTCGTCCGCACCGAACGCGTCGGCCGCGGCGGTCGGGTCGAACCCGGGAGGCGAGTCCTTCAGCGCAAGCCCCATACCCGCGAGCTTGGCCTTGACCTCGTCGATCGACTTCGCACCGAAGTTGCGGATGTCGAGCAGGTCCGCCTCGGAACGCGCGACGAGCTCACCCACGGAGTGGATGCCCTCACGCTTGAGGCAGTTGTACGACCGAACGGTGAGCTCCAGCTCCTCGATCGGCAGCGCCAGATCGGCCGCGAGCGCGGCATCCGTCGGGGACGGACCCATGTCGATGCCCTCGGCGTCGATGTTCAGCTCACGAGCCAGACCGAACAGCTCGACCAGGGTCTTGCCGGCCGACGCCATCGCGTCACGCGGACGCATGGCCTGCTTGGTCTCGACGTCGACGATCAGCTTGTCGAAGTCGGTCCGCTGCTCGACACGCGTGGCCTCGACCTTGTACGTGACCTTGAG
>NZ_JBVJBP010000013.1:0-267224 GCF_055589465.1 Streptomyces sp. NPDC041940 | reverse complement strand
GGGCTTCGGCCTCCTCGTTTTTTTCTGTTTCTCTTTTTCTTTTCCCTTTCTTTTGTCAGACGGTGGGGGAAGGCGCGACCCCCCCCCCCCCCCCCCCCCCCCCCCCCCCCCCCCCCCCCCCCCCCCCGCGTTCGGGCAGTGGTGCGGGACGTCAGTGTCCGGCGTCGCTCGGCGTCGGTCCCCCGGGCGTCGCCTCGGGGTCGGGGCCCTTGGCGGCTTCGGTCTCGCTGTAGATGTCCGGCTCGAGGTAGATCACGCGGGCGATCGGGACGGCCTCGCGGATGCGGGACTCGGCGGCGTTGATCGCGGCGGCGATCTCGGTGGCCGTGTCGTCGTGCTGGACGGTGATCTTGGCGGCGACGAGCAGTTCCTCGGGGCCGAGGTGGAGCGTGCGCATGTGGATGATGCCGGTGACGGTGTCGCCGTCGACGAGAGCCGTCTCGATCTTCTGCGTCTCCTCGACTCCGGCGGACTCGCCGAGCAGCAGGGACTTGGTCTCGGCGGCGAGGACCAGGGCGATCAGGATGAGCAGGATGCCGATGCAGAGGGTGCCGATGCCGTCCCAGACGCTGTCACCGGTGAGCAGGGCGAGGCCGACGCCGCCGAGCGCGAGGACCAGGCCGACGAGGGCGCCGAGGTCTTCCAGGAGGACGACCGGGAGCTCGGGGGCCTTGGCGTGGCGGACGAACTCCGTCCAGGAGCGGCGCCCGCGCAGGACGTTGGACTCCTTGATGGCGGTGCGGAAGGAGAAGGACTCGGCGATGATCGCGAAGACCAGGACGCCGACCGGCCAGTACCAGTGCGTCAGCTCGTGCGGGTGCTTGATCTTCTCGTAGCCCTCGTAGAGGGCGAACATGCCGCCGACCGAGAAGAGGACGATCGAGACCAGGAAGGCGTAGATGTAGCGCTCGCGGCCGTAGCCGAACGGGTGTTGCGGGGTGGCCTCGCGCTTCGCCTTCTTGCCGCCGAGGAGGAGGAGTGCCTGGTTGCCGGAGTCGGCGAGCGAGTGCACGGACTCGGCGAGCATCGAGGACGAGCCGCTGAAGAGGAACGCCACGAACTTCGCTACCGCGATCGCGAGGTTCGCGGCCAGTGCCGCCACGATCGCCTTGGTGCCGCCTGACGCGCTCATATGTTCGCGTTGTCCCTTCGTACGCCGTTCCAGGGCCCGGGCGCTCGCCTTGGTGCGTCGCCCTTGGCTTTGCCCGTGCTTGACGGTGGGCCATTGTTGCAGCCCGCTCCGGCAGCGGTGCGCCAGGTCACCGTCGGAGCGAGGTCAGGCGATGACCGTGGCCCGGAAGAGCGCGCCGGTTCCGGACACTTCGGTCTTTTCGCCGGCCGGGACGAAGACGGAGAGGCCCGGGGTCAGGTCGTGCTCGCCCGCCCGGACGGTGCCTGCCGTGCAGAGCAGGATCTGCGGGGTCGGGCGGGTGAGGTCGTGGGCGGTGCCGGCCTCGGGCAGGACGTAGCGGGAGAGGCGGAACTCGTCGATCGGGGTCTCGTAGACCTCCTCGCCGTCCGGGGAGGCCTCGGGGCGCAGGACGCCGGGGTCGCCGGCGCGGAAGTGGACGATGCGCAGGAGTTCGGGGACGTCGACGTGCTTGGGGGTGAGGCCGCAGCGCAGGACGTTGTCGGAGTTGGCCATGATCTCCACGCCGAGGCCCTGGAGGTAGGCGTGCGGGACGCCGGCGCCGAGGTAGAGGGCCTCGCCGGGCTGGAGCCGGACGTGGTTGAGCAGCATCGCGGCGATGACACCGGGGTCGCCCGGGTAGTGGTGGGCGATGTCGGCGTAGGGGGCGTAGGCGCCGCCGAGGCGGTCACAGGCGGCGGCCGCTTCCTCGACCGTGCGGGACATCTCGTCGGGGTCGGCGGTGAGGATCGCCGTGAGGACCTCGCGCAGGGCCGCGTCCTCGGGGTGGGCGTGCAGCAGGTCGACGTACGGCTTGAGGGAGTCGACGCCGAGGTCGTCGAGCAGGCCGGCGGCCTCGAGCGGGGCGCGGAAGCCGCACAGGCCGTCGAACTCGGTGAGCGCGCAGATCAGTTCGGGCTTGTGGTTGGCGTCCTTGTAGTTGCGGTGCGGGGCGTCCACGGGGATGCCACGTCGCTCCTCGTCCGCGTAGCCCTCCTTCGCCTGCGCCAGGTCGGGGTGGACCTGGAGGGAGAGCGGGGCACCGGCGGCGAGGATCTTGAGGAGGAAGGGCAGGCGGGGGCCGAATTTGGCGACGGCGGCCGGTCCGAGTTCCTTCTCGGGGGCGGCGTCGACGACCTCGACGAGCGTGCCCCGGTCGGTGCGCGAGGGTGCGCCCGGGTGGGCTCCCATCCACATCTCCGCCTGCGGCTCGCCGGTCGGTTCGACGCCGAGCAGGTGCGGGATGGCGGTCGGGGAACCCCAGGCGTAGGGGCGGATGGTGTTGTCGAGGCGGTCCATGGGGATCTCTCCGCGTGTCCTGTGAGTGCGTACGTACGCCTGCTGCTCCCGGGCGGCTGCCGCGTGGGCGTCAGGGTGTCCCGGGCATGATCAGGCCCTCGAAGCGAGCGCCAGGTAAACGGCGGCGAAATCCGTGATGGCGATCAGTTCGGCGAGGGTCTCCAGCTCGTCGCCCGCCTCGGGTTCCAGTTCGCTGATCGGGGTGTCGTGGCTGAGGGCCAGGTCGCGGGCGCCGGGGGCGGCGGTGAGGCCGCCGATGGGGCGGTCGCGGAGCAGCACCACGCGCGCGTGGAGGGCGGGTGCCTCCTCGACGCGGTCGCGGAAGAAGTCGTCGGGGTCGGCGCTGGCGGCCAGCGGGCCCGCGAGCAGGGCGCTGTGCGCGGCGAGGGCCTCGGGGAGTTCGGCGACGACCGCGGGGGTGCCGGACAGTTCGGCGAGGGCGGCGGCGAAGCGGCGGCCCGCCGGTCCGGCCGAGACGCCCTCGGTCCAGACGATGGGGAGCGCGTCGGCGAGTTCGGCGGCCAGGGTCTTGGCGGCGTTGCTGTACGTCGCGATGGCGGGGCCGCAGCGTTCGGCGATGCGGTCGAGGCGGTCGGCGACCTTGCCGAGGGCGTCCGGCGGGGCGGTGAGCACGCCCGCGCGGTCCAGGAGCGCGAGGAGCGGGGTGAGCAGGGCCCACAGGACGCCGGGGGCGGACGCGGCGAAGGGCTCGTCCTGGTCGTACGGGGCCGTGGCCATGGGGACGAACAGGCCGTGCGAGCCGTGTACGGCGTCGGCGAGCGGGGACCTGCCGGGGGCTACGGCGACGACGGTGCAGCCGCGGCGGTAGGCCTGCTCGGCGAGGAGGGACAGGCCCGGTTCGGTCCCGTCCGGGGTGGTGATCAGGAGGAGGTCGACGGAGCCGACCCAGCCGGGCAGTTCCCAGCGCAGGGCGCCCGCGGCGGGGGCGACGCCGGTGGGAGCCAGGCGCGTGACCGGGCTGCCGGCGCCGGCGAGTGCGCCGAGGAGGTCGGCCGCGTGGGTGGCGGCGGCGCCCGGGCCGGCGATGAGGACGCCGCGGGGGCGGCCGTCGGGCTTGAGGTCGTTGACGCCTGCCTCGGCGGCGTGGCGGGCGGCCGTGCGGACGCGCGCGCCGGCTTCCGCGGCGCCGCGGAGCAGGTTGCGGTGGTCGGCCTCCGCGAGGCGCTCCGGGGAGTCGAGCAGCGATTCGTCGAGCATGGGGCGGCAGCCTCCGATCGCCGGGGTCCGTTATGGGGATGTCGTCCTACCTCGGTGCCCGTTGTGCCGGGAGCTATGTGCACCGGGGCTCACGCGGGTGTCCGCCCGCGTGTCCTACGCGGGGCGGCGGGCCTCGTCGACCAGGAGGACGGGGATGCCGTCGCGGACGGGGTAGGCCAGGGCGCAGCTCTGATCGGTGCAGATCAGTTCGGTGTCCTGCTCCTTGAGCGGGGCGTGGCAGGCCGGGCAGGCGAGGATGTCCAGGAGGCCGGATTCCAGAGGCATGGGGTTTCCTTCGAGGTGCGGGCGCTTGGGGTTGTGCCTGGTCAGATTACCGCCGGTGGGGGTGGGGCCTCAGCCCCTGATGATCCCCAGTACCTCGTCCCTGACCCGGGCCATCGTCTCCGGGTCCCTCGCCTCCGCGTTCAGGCGCAGCAGCGGCTCCGTGTTGGAGGGGCGGACGTTGAACCACCAGTCGGCGGCGGAGACCGTGAGGCCGTCGAGTTCGTCCAGTTCGACGCCCTCACGGGTCGCGTACGCGGAGCGGATCGCGGCGAGGCGGGCCGCCTGGTCGGTGACCGTGGAGTTGATCTCGCCGGAGCCCGCGTAGCGGTCGTACTGGGCGACGAGGGCGGAGAGGGGGCCTGCCTGGCCGCCCAGGGCCGCCAGGACGTGGAGGGCGGCCAGCATGCCCGTGTCGGCGTTCCAGAAGTCGCGGAAGTAGTAGTGCGCGGAGTGCTCGCCGCCGAAGATCGCGCCGGACCGGGCCATCTCCGCCTTGATGAAGGAGTGGCCGACGCGGGTGCGGACCGGGTCGCCGCCGTTCTCCTTGACGACCTCGGGTACCGACCAGGACGTGATCAGGTTGTGGATGATCACGCCCTTGCCGCCGTGCCTGGCGAGCTCGCGGGAGGCGACCAGCGCGGTGATCGCGGACGGGGAGACCGGCTCGCCGCGCTCGTCGACGACGAAGCAGCGGTCGGCGTCGCCGTCGAAGGCGAGGCCCAGGTCGGCGCCCTCCTCGCGGACGCGCTTCCGCAGGTCGACGAGGTTGGCCGGGTCGAGGGGGTTGGCCTCGTGGTTGGGGAAGGTGCCGTCGAGTTCGAAGTACATCGGGACCAGCGTCACCGGCAGGCCGGCGAAGACTTCGGGGACCGTGTGGCCGCCCATGCCGTTGCCCGCGTCGACGACGGCCTTCAGGGGGCGGACGGAGGCCAGGTCGACCAGCGAGAGCAGGTGCGCCGCGTAGTCCGACAACGTGTCGCGGCCGGTGATCGTTCCCGTCGTCGCGGCCGGCTCCGGGGCTCCCGACTCGCTCCAGCCCTCGACGAGTTCGCGGATCTCCGCGAGGCCGGTGTCCTGGCCGACCGGGGCGGCGCCCGCGCGGCACAGCTTGATGCCGTTGTACTGGGCAGGGTTGTGGGAGGCGGTGAACATGGCGCCCGGCAGGTCCAGCGCGCCCGAGGCGTAGTACAGCTGGTCCGTCGAGCACAGGCCGATCTCCGTGACGTCGGCGCCCTGCGCGGCGGCCCCGCGCGCGAAGGCACGCGACAGGCCCGGTGAGGAGGGCCGCATGTCGTGCCCGGTCGCGATGGCACTCGCACCGGTGACCCGGACGAAGGCCGCCCCGAAGAGCTCCGCCAGGGACTCGTCCCACTGGTCGGGGACGACCCCGCGTACGTCGTACGCCTTCACGACCTGCGACAGATCAGCAGCCACGGCCAACCTTCCCTGAAAAAGTACTGTCGGTCGGCCCAAACTACCCGGCCCCGCTGACAGCGCGCTGTGCGGTGGCCGGACGTCGCCTCGGGCGTCAGGGCAGCATCCAGCCCAGGACCGGTGTGCTCTGGCCTACGACGATCAGGCACATGACCAGCAGCAGGCCCAGGCTCCACGGCAGTACCTTGCGCAGCAGGTCGCCCTCCCGGCCCGCGAGGCCGACGGCCGCGCAGGCGATGGTGAGGTTCTGCGGGGAGATCATCTTGCCGAGGACACCGCCGGAGCTGTTGGCGGCGGCCAGCAGGTCGGGAGAGAGTCCCGACTCGCGGGCGGCGGTCACCTGAAGGGCGCCGAAGAGGGCGTTGGCCGAGGTGTCGGATCCGGTCACGGCGACTCCGAACCAGCCGAGGACGGGTGAGAGGAACGCCAGTCCGGCTCCGGCCGCCGCGACGAAGTGGCCGATCGTCGCCGCCTGGCCGGAGAGGTTCATGACGTAGGCGAGCGCCAGTACGGAGGTCACCGTCAGGATCGCGAAGCGCAGCTCGTGGACGGTCGTGAGCCACTCCTTGACCGCCACGCGCGCGTGCACCCCGATGACGGCGGCCGTGCAGATGCCGGCGAGGAGCACCAGCGTGCCGCCGGTCGAGACGATCGGCCAGGTGAAGACGTTGCCGCTGACCGGGTCGCCGTCCGGCCCCGCCACGTTCAGGAAGGGCCAGTCGTAGGTCTGGGTGGTCTTCGCCAGCCGGTCCTTGACGGCCGGTATCTGCGCGAGGGAGAAGATCACGACGATCAGCGCGTAGGGGGCGTAGGCGCGCAGGACTTCGCGGGGCGGGTCCTCCTGGTCGAGTTCCTCGCTGCGGGCGCCGGTCAGCACGGAGGCGCGTACGGCCTCGGCGGCGGGCACGCGCGCGTGCGGTACGGCGACCAGGGCGCCGGCGCCGGCCAGGGCGGCGCCGATGTCGGCGAGTTGGGCGGAGACGTAGTTGGAGGCGGCGAACTGGGCGACGGCGAAGGCGACTCCGCACGCCAGGGCGGGCACCCAGGTCTCGCGCAGCCCGCGCCGGCCGTCCACGAGCCAGACCAGCACCAGGGGCACCACGAGGGCCAGCAGCGGCGTCTGACGGCCCACCACGGACGCCACGGAGTCCAGCGGCAGTCCGGTGACCTGGGCGAGGGTGACGACCGGTGTGCCCATCGCGCCGAAGGCCACGGGCGCGGTGTTGGCGACCAGGGCGACGACGGCGGCGCGCACCGGTTCGAAGCCGAGGGCGACCAGCATGACCGCGCTGATCGCGACGGGCGCCCCGAAGCCGGCGAGTGCCTCCAGCAGCGCCCCGAAGCAGAACGCGATGACGAGCGCCTGGATGCGCGGGTCGTCGGACAGCCGCCCGAAGGACCGGCGCAGGATGTCGAAGTGCCGGGTGCGGACGGTCATCCGGTACACCCACAGGGCGTTGACGACGATCCACAGGATGGGGAAGAGGCCGAAGACGGCGCCCTGGGCGGCGCTGGAGAGGGTCTGGCCGAGGGGCATGCGGTACGCGAGCCAGGCGACCAGCACGGCGGCGAGGAGACCGGTGAGGCCTGCCAGGTGCGCCTTGAGGCGGACGCCGCCGAGCAGGACCAGGACGATCACGAGGGGCAGGGCGGCCACGAGGGCGGACACGCCCAGTGAGCCGGCGACGGGTTCCAGTTCCTGGACGTACAACGGGCGCCTCCCCGGTTTCCGTCATGTGAAAGCGATTTCTCGCATCCTCAAACGGAATGGTCATGTCCGCGCCAAGCTCGCGTCAATGGGTGTGCGCGAGACAGCGACCGAACGGGGCGCTCAGTTGTCGGGGGACCGCAGGACCCGCAGATGACCCCGTCGCGCGACCTCCATCGGGTCGGCCGCACGCCCTCCGCCACCGGCCCCGGCCGCCCGCTCCTGAGGGCGGGCCGCCTCGCGCACGGCGTTGGCAAGGGCTTCCAGGTCGTCGCCGCTGGGGCGGGCCGGGGCCGAGCCGTCGAGGAGCCGGACGACCTCCCAGCCGCGCGGGGCGGTGAGGCGCTCGGAGTGCTCGGCGCACAGGTCGTAGCAGTGGGGTTCGGCGTAGGTGGCGAGCGGGCCGAGGACCGCGGTCGAGTCGGCGTAGACGTACGTCAGCGTCGCGACGGCGGGACGGCCGCAGGCGGTGCGCGAACAGCGACGTACAGGGCTCACGATGTTGGACGGTACCGCACTCTTGAGCGGGCCGCGACGACTCTCCATCAGGTCACTCCACCGTGTCGCGTTGTGAAACGCCCCACACACCCCTGTGGGCACACCCGGCTGACCTGCCCGGACACCGTCGGGCGGGGTGTCGCACGAGCCCGCAAGCGGTCAAGAGTCATCACAAAATCCTCAATTGCCGTGACGTCGCCGGTCTCGGCGAGATACGGATTCAAGCCCAACCTTGGCTGGAATGGTCATGTAACGACATGCCGTGCGGGTCGGCCGGAAGCCGTCCGTGGCGCCGCGCGGTGCCGGGCACACGCGCGTGGCGGGGACTACCCTTCAGCAGTGATGGAGAAGCCCGTAACGCCCCGTGCCGCCGCCCCCGGGCCCCGCCGTCGTGATCGCCACGGCCGGGGCATGCGCGGCCCGATCGCACCGCCGCAGGTGCCGCTCGCCGCGAGCCGCGCGGAGGCGTTCGCGGATCTGGTGCAGGACTCGGTGGAGCGTCTGGAGCGGCGGTGGCCGCAGCTCGCCGACATCGATTTCCTGGTCCTGGAGGTGCCGCGGCTCGACGGGCCCGGCGAGGCCTGGAACGAAGAGGCGGTACCGCTCGGCGGCACGATCAGCGCGCGCGAGGGGCACCCCGCGCGCGTGGTGGTCTACCGGCGGCCGGTCGAGATCCGCACCAAGGGGCGCGACGAGCGGGCGGCGCTGGTGCACGAGGTCGTCGTCGAGCAGGTCGCCGAACTGCTGGGGCTCACGCCGGAGACGGTGGATCCGCGGTACGGCGAGGAGCAGGGCTAGGCGGGGGCGCCATCCGCCCCCCCTCTCCCGCTCCTGCTACTTCTGCAGCACCGACAGGTCCTCGTCCGCCTCCGGTACCGCCACCGTGCCCCGGTCGTCGGGGAGTGTCTGGACGGTGAAGGCGGGGACGCCGCTCTCGTCGGCCGCCAGGGTGCGGGCCCCGTAGACCGGGCCGCCGGAGACCGGCTCGACCGTGAGGGCGTAGGTGCCCTTGAGGCCGCCGGGGGCCGGGGGCTCGATGTCCTGGGTCGTGCCGGCCTTGATCGTGTACGTCTTCGACGCCGGGGTGCCGCCCTCGCTGCCCGCCGAGGCGGTGACCTTGACCGTGGCGGCGCGGCCGGGGGCGGTCAGGGACAGGGTGCTGCCCTTGGCGCTGTTGTCCGCGGACGTCGCGCGCGTGCCGACCGGGCGGGTGGCCGGGATGAACGCCGTCTCCTGCTTGTCGCCCTTGCCCCGTACGACCCGCAGGGCCGCCACGACCGGCACGGACCGGTCCGTGGGCGTCAGCACCAGGGAGCCCGCCTCGCCGCGGGTGACGTCTCCGAGGTCGACGGCCGTCGTCATGCCGCCCTTGACGTGCACCGTCTCGTGCCCGGCCGGGGTGATCAGCCCGGAGGGGGAGGCGAGGCGCACCTTCAGGTCCGCGTCCTCGTCGCCGGGGGTGAAGGCGACCAGGCGCACGGAGGTGGCGTCCTTGGGGATGCCGGGCAGGACCAGGCTGCCCGACGGGTCCGTGGACGCGGCCAGCCAGTCGCCGCCGAGCTTGTCGTCCAGGGCCTGCACGGAAGCGCCGACGCGTCCGCTGCGGACGTTGACGTGCACGGTGAGGTTGGTCTGCTCCTCGTCCGTGAGCGTGGACAGCAGCACCGGCTCGCTGGAGTGCGGCTGGACGGTGATGCCCTCCCCCACCGGGGACTGAAGGGTGCCGTCCTTGCCGTAGAGCTCGACGTCGACCACGGCGGCCGAGTCGTCGGGGTTCGTCAGGTGGACGTAGTCGGTGCGGTCGGCCTCCGTGCTGGCGCCCGGGAACCAGAAACTCGTGTCCGGAGCCGTGCAGTTGACGCCCTGAAGGCCGCGCCCGGTACCCGCGGCGACCTCCGTGGTCTCCTGGACGGTCCAGCCGGGCGCGAACCTGCCGTCGGCCGTCCCGACGAGTGCGGGCGCTTCGGAACCCGAGCTGTCCCCGGTGGCCGGCTTGCCGGGTTCCTTGGGAGTGAGCACGGGCTTCTCGGACTTGCCCTTGGCCGAAGCCTGGAGTTCGGCCTTGCCGCCGCTGTCCGTGCCCTTCGTGACGGGCGTGAAGGACGTGTAGGACGTCTCGGCGAGGTCGGACGTGCTCGGCGCCGGGCACAGCAGGCTCGTGCGTTCCACGGGCATTTGGGCGGCCGCCTTGGCGGTGGCGTCCGCGCCCGGGGTGTCCGGGGCGGACAGCGCGGCGAATCCGGTGACGGCGGCCAGCGCGGTCACGCCGGCGATCAGGGACAGGGTGGTGCGGTTCACTGCTGGCTCCCGTCGGGACGCTCACTGCCCGTGCCGTGGGGGTGGTGCGGCTCCTGCGCCGGGTCGTACGGGGTGCCGTAGCCCTGCGGGTAGGTCTGGTCGTAGCCCGCCTGGTCGTACGGCGGTGCCTGGGGCGAGCCGCCGTACGCGTACGGGTCGTACTGGCCGCCCTGGTACGGATCCGCCTGGTACTGCCCGCCGTACGCGTCCGCCGGGTACGCGGCGCCCTGGTACTGGTCGCCGTAGCCCGGGTACTCGCCCCCCGGGTGACCCGCGGCTTCCCACTGGCCGTAGTTCTGCTGCTGCGGCACCGCCGCCGGCGGCTGCTCGGGCTGCGGGGGCGGGAACTCCCCCGGACCGGCCGCTTGTTCCGTCAGGGGCTCGGCCTCGGCTTCGGCTTCGGCCTCGGCCTGGGCGCGCAGGCGGCGGGCGCGGCGGCCCTCGCCGGCGACCGCCTGGGCCGGGACGACCGGCTCCTCGGGCATGTCGTCGTCGACGTCGCGGCGCCGGCCGGGCAGGGCGAGCACCACGAGGACGACGGCGAGCAGGCCCTGCGTCCACAGCCACGCGGTGTGGCCGATCGGGTCGTCGTAGGTGACGTCCAGCGTGCCGCCGGTGGCGGGGAGTTCGAAGCCCTGGGCCCAGCCGTCGACCGTGGTGCGGGTCAGCGGCTTGCCGTCCAGCGTGGCGGTCCAGCCGTCGGCGGCGGTGTCGGCGAGGCGCAGCACGCGCCCGTCGGTGCCGGTCGGGATCGTGGTGTGGATGTCGACGGGCCCGGCGGCGACGGGCTGCGGGGTGCCGGATCCGGAGGCGGGGACGATGGCGGCGCGCGCGACCTCCCGGTCGATGCGCCACAGCGCTCCGCCGCTCTGCTGGCTGAGCCGGGTCAGGCCGGGTGTGGCGTCCAGGACGCGGGTGACCTCGCGCGGCGCGCCCTGGTGGACGAGGACGTAGCGCACGGCGAAGCCGCCGAGCTGGCCGGCCTGATCGGCGCCGGAGCCGGCGACGAGGTTGGCGACGACCTTGTCGAGCCTGCTGTTCTCGCCGTCGGCCGCGGCGACCTCGCCGTCGCCGAGGCGGGCGCCGGAGCCTCGCACGAGCACGTAGCCGACGTGGGCGCCGGAGTCGCTGTCGAGGACGAGGGTGCGGGCCTGGTCGCGGCTGCCGCTCTCCTCGGCGACGAACGCGGGGACCTGTGTCGGGTCGCGCCGCTCCAGGGGCCCGTCGGCGCCGCGGATCATCCAGCCGGCGGCGACGAGCAGCGGGCCCGCGGCCGAGGCGAAGGCGATCAGCACGGCGACCGGCTGGCGCCAGCCGAAGCTCTGCTCGGCCACGCGCGCGCGTGCCCCGTCGGCGCCGAGCGCGGCGGCCGCCAGGAGGGCGATGCCGTAGACGAGGGTCGCGGGGCCGGCCCAGGTGGAGCCGTTGGACAGAGCGGCGAAGACGAAGCCCACCAGGGCGACCGCCCAGGCCGTCCGGATGCCCGACTGGCGTTCCGCGCGCAGCAGGGCGGCGAGCGCGGCCAGCACGATGCCGATGAGCATCAGGCCGCTGACGGTGCCGGGGCCGCCGGGGCTCGCGCCGAGCAGGTCGAGGGCGGAGGCGGAGCCGGCTCCGTACTCCAGGCCTGCCTGCTGGAAGAAGCCGAACGGGAGCAGCGACAGCGACCAGGGCGCGAGGACCAGCAGGGGCGTGCCGAGCTGGGCGAGGAACCGCGGCCCGTACGCCGCGATGTCCGTCCGGCGTACGGCCAGCAGCCCCACGCCGAGGATCAGCGCGACGGGCCACACGATCGGGGTGAACGCGGTGGTGATGGTCAGCAGCAGTGCGTACGCCCAGGTGGCGCGCCAACTGCCTCGCGCACCCGCCGGGTTCGCCAGGCCACTGGCCGCGATGCCCGCGCGGGCGATGAGCGGCAGCAGCACGGCCAGGACGGCGGTGCCGAGGCGGCCGCCGGCGAGGGCGCCGGTGGCGGCGGGCAGGAAGGCGTAGACGACGGCCGCCCACGCGCGCAGCAGCCGGGACTCGACCAGCGGGCGGGAGGCGAAGTAGGCGGCGACACCGGCCAGCGGCACCGAGCAGACGAGCAGGACGGTGACGGCGAGGCCGGTCGAGCCGAACAGCAGGGACGCCAGCATCGCCACGAGCGCGATGTACGGCGGCGCGGAGGAGGTGCCGCCGGCGCCGACCGGGTGCCAGGCGTCCAGGTAGCGCGCCCACAGCGCGGAGGAGTCGGCCGGGGCGGGCAGCAGGGAGCCGCCCGCGAGCGCGCCGCCGCCGAGGAGTTCACGGCAGGCGAGCAGGGAGACGAGCAGCAGGACGAGGAAGAGCACCGGGCCGGGCTTGCGCGCGATGCGCTTGAGCCGGGCGAACTGCTCGATCTGCAGGAAGTCCGCGTCGTCGCCGCCGGGACCCGACTCGACGGCACCTCCGTGCCGTCCGGCACCGGCGGCGGCCTCGGGGTCGGAGCTGCCGACGAGGTTGCCCGCCACCTGCTCGACGGTCATGCGGACGGTCGCGCCGGGCGGCGGGAACAGCGGCCGCAGCTCGTCCTTGTCGACCTGGGGGGTGCCTCTGCGGCGCCGCCCGGCGAGGATCCGCTCGGGCCGCAGCAGGGTGCCCATGAGGCCGCGGATCTCGTCGACGGCCTGTCCGGGGACCTTGCCGACGAGGTAGGCGACGGTGCGCAGGAGGGTGCCGAGCACGACGCGCAGCAGCACCCAGGGGAGCACGGCCGTGCGTGTGTTGACGAGCAGGCTGTAGACGGCGCCGGCCTTGTCGACCTTGTGCGGGGAGGCGGAGGTGCGGCCCACGCAGTCGACGGCGCGGCGCTCCCGGGAGGCCGCCTCGGCGTGCCGGACGACGGCTTCCGGGGCGATCAGCACGCGGTGGCCCGCGGCGTGCGCGCGCCAGCACAGGTCGAGGTCGTCGCGCATGAGGGGCAGGTGCCGGTCGAAGCCGCCGAGCTGTTCGAAGACGTCGCGGCGGACGAGCATGCCGGCGGTGGACACCGACAGGACGGTCCGGACGTGGTCGTGCTGGCCCTGGTCCTGCTCCCGGCGGTCCAGGCCGGTCCAGCGGCGGCCGGAGTTGGCGATGGAGACGCCGACCTCCAGGAGCTGCCGCCGGTCGTACCAGCCGCGGAGCTTGGGGCCCACGACGGCCACGTCCTCGCGGCCCAGCTCGTACTCGTTGTCCACGACGCGCAGCAGCTGGGCCAGGGCGTCGGGTTCGGGGGCGCAGTCGTCGTGCAGCAGCCACAGCCATTGCACGGGCTCGCCGTGCGGGAGCTCGGGCAGGTCGTAGGCGTCGTCGCGCCACGAGCGCGTGACCGGGTCCCAGCCGCTGGGCCGCTTCAGGTACGGCAGCTGCTCCGGGGTGAGGACCGGGGCGCTGCGGTCGCACTCCTCGACGGCCTGGCCGAAGCCGGTACGGCGGGCGAGGTGCAGCACCCGGTCGGCGCCGAGCGCGTCGGTGACCAGCTGGGCGGAGGCGTCCGCGCTGCCGGTGTCGGCGCCCATCGCGTACTGGACGGGTCGCTCCTGGCCGAGCAGCCCGGCGAGCGCGTCGGGCAGCCAGCGGGCGCCGTCGTGGGAGACGAGGACCGCGGTCACCACATGACGCGGGAACTCGGGCGGGTGGGCCGGGTCGAACGCAGACGCGTGGGCCGGGTCAAACACGGCTGTGGCAGCGGCGTCGTGATGAGCTGCCGGGTGGCTGTGCACGGACATCGAGGTACGGGCCCCGGTTCGGTGGACTGCGGTGGACGCCTGCGACCGGCGGGGGCCGCGGGGCGTCTCGGACGAGCGCCCACACTATCGGCAGTCCAGCAGGGGCGGCGCGCAGCGCCTCGATGAGGGGCGGGGGCCGGGAGACGGGAGGGCAAGGCGGCCCGCCGCCTGTGGATAACCCACCTGCGACGGGCCGTTCACGCACCTCTTGAGTCCGGTCAGACCGCGGCCTTCTTGAGCCGGCGGCGCTCCCGCTCGGACAGGCCGCCCCAGATGCCGAAGCGCTCGTCGTTGGCGAGGGCGTACTCGAGGCACTCGGAGCGGACCTCGCAGGAGAGACAGACCTTCTTGGCCTCCCGGGTCGAGCCGCCCTTCTCGGGGAAGAAGGACTCGGGGTCGGTCTGGGCGCACAGCGCGCGCTCCTGCCAGCCGAGTTCCTCGTCCGCGTCGTCGACCAGCAGTTGCTGCACCAGCTCGGTCATGTGCGCCCCTCGTCTGTTCTTTTCCGCGTCCCCGTGATGTAGCCGTTACCGATTGCGGCTGAACGACACGAGTGAAATTACAAGTGTGCTGCTCCGGGCGAGTCAAGCCGAGATCTGCTATTGAGCCCCTTATTCACTCTGCGGAACCAAGGCCGTGCGGAAAGTGTTCAAATCGGCATAAACCTTGACACGCAGACGGAGCCCGCGAGGGACCCCGCCGTCACCCGGGCCCCGTACGGACCTGTACGGGGGAGGACGCCCAGGAGTTCGATCTCGTTCCGGTACGCGCGTCGAAGCGAATCTGATCACAGTCTGATCACGAGTGCGCAACGAGGTTTGTGCGCCCGGTGGACGCCATGTGTCCCTGCCTGGCCATGAACAAACCTTTCATCTGAGTGAAAGACCGGATGAGGTGAACCTCGTCCCACATACCGGGTGCCGAGTTGACAGTGGAGGTGTGACCCGGTGTCCTAGTGGGCATGCTCGCGAACTCGGCACTCACCTCGACCCGCACCGCCGGGTCCCACGGTGCTGCCCGCGCTCGCTGTAGCTGTTGCTGTTCCAGCTGTTGAGCCACACCCGCTCCAGCTGAAGGCCGGGCCACCAGTCCCCCGGCTCCCGTTCCCTCTGACCCACTTCACTGAGGAACCACCGCACCCCATGAACAGCGACAGCGACCTCCAGATCGCCGGCGACATCCTCGAAGTACCGCACCTGCTCCAGGTGGAGCGCGAACACCCGGCCACCGTGGCCGAGTTCGTCGGACTCGCCCGCTCCATCGCCGACGACCGCTCCCAGTGGGAGCACCTCGTCCGCTACGACGCGGCCAGCCGCTGGTACCACCGGCTGCGCACCGGCCCGGGCTACGAGGTGTGGCTGCTGTCCTGGGTGCCCGGGCAGGGCAGCGGGCTGCACGACCACGGCCGCTCCTCCGGAGTGCTGACCGTGCTGGACGGCACGCTGACGGAGCGCACGGAACGGGGCACACGCGCGTTGCGGGCGGGCGCGCAGCGCGTGTTCGCGCCGGGGTATGTACACGAGGTGGTGAATGACGCACTCGAGTCGGCGGTGAGTCTGCACGTCTACTACCCGGGGCTGACGCAGATGCCGATGCACGCCACCCCGCACTGCGAGGCCCAGGGCGTACCGGAAGCCCTGACTACCTGACCCACTGTCGTAGGCGCCTGCCAGACTGGCTCCCATGCGCATTGTGGTTCTGGCAGGCGGCATCGGTGGTGCCCGGTTCCTGCGTGGTCTGAAGCGGGCCGTGCCGGACGCGGACATCACGGTCATCGGCAACACCGGGGACGACATCCACCTCTTCGGGCTGAAGGTCTGCCCGGACCTCGACACGGTGATGTACACGCTCGGCGGCGGCATCAACGAGGAGCAGGGCTGGGGTCGTACGGACGAGAGCTTCCATCTCAAGGAGGAGCTCGCGGCGTACGGCGTCGGGCCCGAGTGGTTCGGTCTGGGCGACCGGGACTTCGCCACGCACATCGTGCGGACGCAGATGATCGGCGCCGGGTTCCCGCTGAGCGCGGTGACCGAGGCGCTGTGCGAGCGCTGGAAGCCGGGCGTGCGGCTGATCCCGATGTCCGACGACCGCGTGGAGACCCACGTGGCGGTCGAGGTCGACGGCGAGCGCAAGGCGGTCCACTTCCAGGAGTACTGGGTGCGGCTGCGCGCCTCGGTGCCCGCCGAGGCGATCGTGCCGGTGGGCGCCGACCAGGCGAAGCCCGCTCCGGGTGTCCTGGAGGCCATCGCCGAGGCGGACGTGATCCTCTTCCCGCCGTCCAACCCGGTCGTGTCGATCGGCACGATCCTCGCCGTGCCCGGCATCCGGGAGGCGATCGCCGACGCCGGGGTGCCGGTGATCGGCCTGTCCCCCATCGTCGGTGACGCGCCCGTGCGGGGCATGGCCGACAAGGTGCTGGCCGCCGTGGGCGTCGAGTCGACCGCGGCCGCGGTGGCCGAGCACTACGGCTCGGGCCTGCTGGACGGCTGGCTCGTGGACACGGTGGACGCGGGCGCGGTGCAGCAGGTCGAGGCGGCCGGGGTGCGCTGCCGGGCCGTGCCGCTGATGATGACCGACACCGACGCGACCGCGCGGATGGCCCGCGAGGCGCTGGCCCTGGCGGAGGAGGTGCGGGGCGCATGAGCGGCGAGGGTGCCGAGGGGTACAGAGTCTGGGCCGTGGCCGGGCTGCCCGAGATCGCGGCCGGGGACGATCTGGCCAAGCTGATCGCGGCCGCCGAGCCCGGTCTGGCCGACGGGGACGTGCTGCTCGTCACCTCGAAGATCGTGTCCAAGGCGGAGGGCCGGGTCGTTCAGGCCGCCGACCGGGAGGCGGCCATCGACGCGGAGACGGTACGGGTGGTGGCCCGGCGCGGCGCCCTCCGGATCGTCGAGAACCGGCAGGGCCTGGTCATGGCCGCGGCCGGGGTCGACGCGTCCAACACCCCCTCCGGGACCGTGCTGTTGCTGCCCGAGGACCCGGACGCGTCCGCCCGGGCGATCCGTGACGGGCTGCGCGACGCCCTCGGCGTCGAGGTCGGTGTCGTCGTCACCGACACGTTCGGGCGGCCCTGGCGCGCGGGGCTCACGGATGTCGCGATCGGCGCCGCCGGAGTGCGCGTACTCGACGATCTGCGCGGGGGCGCGGACGCGCACGGCAATCCGCTCAGCGCCACCGTCGTCGCCACGGCCGACGAACTCGCCTCCGCGGGCGACCTGGTCAAGGGCAAGGCCGCCGGACTGCCCGTGGCCGTCGTGCGCGGGCTCCCGGACCTGGTCGCCGGGGACGAGGACGGCGAGGGGGCGCGGGCCATGGTGCGCGTCGCGCGCGACGACATGTTCCGCCTCGGCACGTCGGAGGCGGTACGGCTGGCGGTGACCCAGCGGCGTACGGTCCGGGCGTTCACGGACGAGCCCGTCGACCCCGGTGCCGTACGGCGGGCGGTGGCCGCTGCCGTGACGGCTCCGGCGCCGCACCACACCACTCCGTGGCGGTTCGTGCTGCTGGAGTCCGAGGAGTCGCGGACGCGGCTGCTCGACGCGATGCGGGACGCCTGGATCGCCGATCTGCGGCGGGACGGCAAGACGGAGGAGTCCATCGCCAAGCGGGTACGGCGCGGGGACGTCCTGCGGAACGCGCCGTATCTGGTCGTGCCGTGCCTGGTCATGGACGGGTCGCACACGTACGGGGACGCGCGGCGCGACGGGGCCGAGCGGGAGATGTTCGTCGTCGCCGCCGGCGCCGGCGTGCAGAACCTCCTGGTCGCGCTGGCCGGCGAGCGGCTGGGGTCGGCGTGGGTGTCGTCGACGATGTTCTGCCGGGACGTGGTGCGCGAGGCGCTGGGGCTGCCGGCGGACTGGGATCCGATGGGCGCGGTGGCGGTCGGGCATCCCGCGGAGGAACCGCGGCAGCGGCCGGAGCGGGACGCGGGGGCGTTCATCGAGGTGCGGTGAGGGGCGTGGGGCGGCGTCTACGCTCGTAGGGCCGCCTCCCTCCGCGTTCCAGGACATCGAGGACTTCATTCATGGCAGGACGGTTCGCTCCCCGGCCCACCCGTACGACCGTGCGCGGCGGGCATGTCGCCGTGGGCGCGGGCGTGCCCCGGCAGGCGGCGGGGCCGGGGCGGGTGCGGGACCATGTGCCGGACGGGCCGCTGGATCTCGGTCTTGTGCTCGGGCCGCTGCGGCGCGGGCCGGGTGATCCGACGTTCCGGACGACGCCGGACGGGTCGGTGTGGCGGACCGCTCTCACGCCCGCCGGGCCCGGGACGCTACGGGTGCAGGCGTCCGGCGGCGGGGTGCGCGGGGAGGCCTGGGGGCCCGGGGCCGAGTGGCTGCTGGAGCGGTTGCCCGAGCTGCTCGGGGCCGCCGATGATCCGTCCGCGTTCGTGCCGCGGCACCGGCTGGTGGCGTCGGCCCGGCATCGGCGGCCGGGGCTGCGGCTGACGCGCAGCGGGCTGGTGCTGGAGTCGCTGATTCCGTCGATTCTCGAGCAGAAGGTCACGACCGATGAGGCGTACCGGGCGTGGCGGTTGCTGGTGCGGAAGTTCGGGGAACCGGCGCCGGGGCCCGTGCCCGGGCCGATGCATGTGATGCCGGGGCCTCGGACGTGGGCGTTGATTCCGTCGTGGGAGTGGCACCGGGCCGGGGTCGACAACAAGCGGGCGTCGACGATCCTGCGTGCGGTGCGGGTGGCCGGGCGGTTGGAGGAGGCGGCCGGGATGGAGCCGGGGGCGGCCCGGGCGCGGCTGGAGCTGGTGCCGGGGGTCGGGCCGTGGACGTCGGCGGAGACGGTGCAGCGGAGTCATGGGGCGGCGGACGAGGTGACGACGGGGGATCTGCATCTGCCGCGGATCGTGGGGTGGGCGTTGGGCGGGGATCGGGATGCGGATGACTCCGTGATGCTGGAGTTGTTGGAGCCGTATGCGGGGCAGCGGCATCGGGCGGCTCGGTTGGTGCTGTTGAGTGGGCGGGTGCCTGGGCGGCGGGCGCCGAAGATGCCGCGGTGGGATATCGGGGGTTTGTGAGGTTCTGTCTGTTGCTGCGTGCTCGGCGTTGATGCTGGGGGCGGGGCGTTTCGCAGCCCGGCGGTGCGGGGTGCCGCTCTCTGTGGACGGGTGCCGCCCCCAGCGGCACGCATGCCCGCAGCGGGGGCGGCACGCATGCCCGGCGCGGGGTGGTTACTGGTCCGAGGAGAAGCGGACCGCTCCTGCTGGGATCTTGGCGTCGCACCAGATGCGGGTGCCCTCCAGGAGTTCGTTGTCGGGGCCGATGGTCGCGCCGTCGCCTATGACCGTGCCGGTGAGGACGGTGCGTTGGCCGACTCGGGCCCGGGCGCCTATGAGGGAGTCGGTGACGACCGCGCCGGGTTCGATCACGGCACCCGGCATGACCGTGCTGCCGAAGACCCGCGCGCCCTCGGCGACGAAGGCGCCCTCCCCCACCACCGTGCCGCCCGACAGCTTGGCGTCGGCCGCGACCGTCGCCGTCGGCAGCACCAGGCGGTCGCCGCAGCGGCCGGGGACGGCGGGCGACGGGGCCCGGCCGAGGACCAGGTCCGCCGAGCCCCGGACGAACGCGGCCGGTGTGCCGAGGTCCAGCCAGTACGTCGAGTCGACCATGCCCTGGAGGTGGGCTCCGGCGGAGAGGAGGTCGGGGAAGGTCTCCCGTTCCACCGACACCGGCCGGCCCTGCGGGATCGTGTCGATGACCGAGCGGCGGAAGACGTACGCCCCCGCGTTGATCTGGTCGGTGACGATCTCCTCGGGCGTCTGCGGCTTCTCCAGGAACGCCAGGACCCTGCCCGTGTCGTCCGTGGGGACCAGACCGTAGGCACGCGGGTCCGTGACCTTCGTGAGGTGCAGGGAGACGTCCGCGCCCGTCGACTCGTGGGTGTCCACCAGGGCCCGGATGTCCAGGCCCGTCAGGATGTCGCCGTTGAAGATCAGGACCGGGTCGTCGGGGCCGGAGCGCAGCCGGGAGGCGACGTTGCGGATGGCGCCGCCCGTGCCGAGGGGCTCCTCCTCCGTCACGTACTCCAGATGCAGGCCCAGCGCGGACCCGTCACCGAAGTACGGCTCGAAGACCTCGGCCAGATACGACGTGGCCAGGACGATGTGCTCGACGCCCGCCGCTCTCGCTCTCGCCAGCTGGTGCGTGAGGAAGGGCACCCCGGCCGCCGGGACCATGGGCTTGGGCGTGTGCACCGTGAGCGGGCGCAGCCGGGTGCCCTTGCCACCGACCAGGAGGATCGCTTCAGTCACGTGTCGTCTCTGCTTCCTGCCGGGACCGGCCGAACTGTCTTTCGGCCGGTCAGTGTATGCAGACCGTTCCGTGGCGCCTTCGCTGGCCGTGCGGCATTCCGGCCCCTCGTTCTCAGCGGCCCTGGTAGCGGGCCGCCGTGGAGCGGGCCGAGCCGAGCTTGCCGTAGAGCTTCCGTCCCGGGCAGGCCGTCTTGAAGCCGTCCCGGTGACCGGAGATCACGTTCAGTCGTACCTTCTTACCCTTGCGGTGGAGATTGCTGCCAGCCGACTTCAGGTTGGTCTTGCCCCGCGGGTTCATCCCGTACAGGCCCAGCTTCCACGCCGTGACGCGGGCGATGGCCTTGACGGCGGCGGACGACGGCTTCTTGGATCCGTACGATCCGAGGACGGCGATGCCCATGCTGTTGCTGTTGAAACCAAGGGTGTGCGCGCCGAGGACCGGCCTCGCCACGCCACCCGCGCGGCCCTCGTAGATCTTTCCGCACTTGTCGATGAGGAAGTTGTAGCCGACATCCCGCCAGCCCATGCTCTTGACGTGGTAGCGGTAGATACTGCGGATGAGTGACGGGGACTGCGAGCAGTTGTACTTGTTGCCGCTGGCGGTGTGGTGCACGAAGGCCGCCTTGACCTTCTTCGTGTAGACGAATTTCCGCTCCCGCAGCCCCTCGTTCGCGCCCCAGCCGCGCCGCGTGACGATCCGCGGGCGCGGGCCGACGTACGGCTTCGCCCGCTGCCGGTCCACCGAACCTCCGGCACGGAGCGTGTAGAACTCGCGCTCGGTCGCCGCGCGGCCCAGTGCCCTGATCTCGGTGGCGCCGAGGGGGGCGAGGTCCGCGTTGGCGGCGGAGGCGTCGGTGGCGGCCGAGGTCTCGGTGTTCAGACCGCCGGTGCGGGGGCTGTCCACGGGACCGCCGGGCAGTGCCTCGTCGCCCTCGCCGGGGTCGACGAGTTCCAGACGGAGGCCTGAGGGCAGCGGGGGCGCGGCGACCGCGACGCTGCGGCCGCCGGTGCCCTGGAGTTCCGAACGGACCCGGAGTTCCACGCCGTCGGAGTCGCCCACCCACAGCGGGGCCGTGGCGCCCCGGACGCGGCCCGAGGTGCTCTCGGGGGTGTCCAGGTCGGCCGCGTGGTCGGCGTTGTGCGTCTCCACGACCTGCCAGCCCGACCAGGTGCCGGTGCCGGCGGCGCGGGTGCGGACATGGACGCGGCCGTGCAGTTCGGCACGGGGGTCGTCCCAGATGACGCCGACGAGGGAGAAGCGGCGTGCGGCACGGCGGGACAGGCCCTGTTCGGCGGCGGCCGAGGCGGAGGCGGTGGCGGAGGGGGTGGCTCGGTTGCGGGTGAGGGGTTCGAGGGGGAGGGACTGGGTGCTGCCGGCGGCGGACGGTTCGGCCGCGCGCCGGTCGGTCGGGGTCGGGTCGGGCGTCCCCGCGTGGGGCGCGGGTCTCGCGGCCGTGGCGACCTCGGTGGTCGGCACCGGTCTCGCCGTCGCCGCGAGGGCGGGCGGAGTGAGGGGAAGGGCCAGAGCGGCCGCACAGGTGACACCGATCGAGGAAGCAAGGAATCCACGCATGCCCCTGATCTTGGACATAGTCGTATAAGTCTGTCCATTTGGGAGTTGACGGACTGTCGGCCGGGATTCGGCCGAACCGGTGGTGAACGCGGGGCGGGGCGGCGGCCGGGGCGTTGGGTGGAGGCCGGGGTGCCGCGTACCCTTGCGCGGGTGAACGCCACCGATCGCACCCCCGCCGACCTGCTGGGTTCCGCGCTCGCCGCGGATCCGGGACGCCCCCTGGTGACCTTCTACGACGACGCCACGGGCGAACGTGTCGAACTGTCCGTGGCCACCTTCGCCAATTGGGTGGCCAAGACCTCGAACCTGCTCCAGGACGAGCTGTCCGTCGAGCCCGGGGACCGGGTCGCGCTGCTGCTGCCCGCGCACTGGCAGACGGCGGTGTGGTTGCTCGCGTGCGCGTCGGTCGGCGTGGTCGCGGACGTGTCCGGGGACGCCCGGGCCGCAGATGTCGTCGTGAGCGGGCCGGACGGGCTGGAGGCGGGCCGGGCGTGTTCCGGGGCGCGGATCGCGATGGCGCTGCGGCCGCTCGGGGGGCGGTTCCCGCAGGCTCCCGAGGGGTTCGTCGACTACGCGGTGGAGGTGCCGGGGCAGGGCGACCGGTTCGTGCCGTACGCGCCCGTGGATCCGGAGGAGCCGGCGCTGATCGTGGCGGGGCGGGAGTTCACCGGGGCCGAGGTGGTGGAGCGGGCTCGGGCGGGGGCGACCGGGCTGGGACTGACCGGGCCCGGGTCGCGGATTCTGTCGGGGTTGCCGTACGACACGTGGGAGGGGTTGAACGCGGGGTTGTACGGGCCGTTGGCCACGGGGGGTTCCGTGGTGCTGTGCCGGAATCTGGAGCTGGCGGGGGACGGGGTGCTGGACAAGCGGGTGGAGAGTGAGCGGGTTACGGCGCTGGCCCGGTAGGCCGATTTCCCGTGCCGAGTGTTGGCGCTGGGGGCGGGGGATTTCGCAGCCCGGCGTAGCGGGGTGCCGCTGCGCCCACCCGTGCCGCCCTTAGCGGCACGCATGCCCGCAGCGGGGGCGGCGCGCCTGCCCGCAGTTCGGGCGTCCCCCCGTTCGGCCCATCCCGACCCCTCCCCCACGGCCCATCCACGCCACAGTCGTAGGAGCAGTGCGCGCGCACGTTCGTACGACGTGAGGGGTGGTCCCTGTCGTGGCCGACACCGGTGGTGGGTCCTTGCCGAGGCTCGGGCCGGGTGCGGGGGCCTCGGCCAGTGGGCGGGGGCTGGCGCGGCGGCGGCGTCGGCGGTGGGTGCGGTGCACGGCGTTCGGGATCGCCGGCCTCGTCGTGGCGGCCGCCGGGGCCGGATGGGCCGTGTACGCGAAGCTCAGCGGAAACATCACGCCCGACGAGGCGGCGGCGGCCGAGCTCGCGCGGTACGAGAAGGAGCGGCCCACCTCGCTGGTCAGGGACGCGCGGAACATCCTGCTGATCGGCTCGGACTCGCGCGAGGGTGACGACAACGCCCGCTACGGCCGGGACTCCGGGACCGAGCGGTCGGACACCACGATCCTGCTGCACCTGTCCGCGGGCCGGAGCAGCGCCACCGCGGTCTCCCTGCCCCGGGACCTGATGGTGGAGCTGCCGGGCTGCCGGCGCCCGGACGGGTCCCGCAGCGCGCCGCGGTTCGCCATGTTCAACCAGGCCTTCGCCCTGGGCGGTTCGGCCTGCACCATCCGGACCGTCGAGAAGCTCACCGACGTACGCGTCGATCACCACGTCGTCGTGGACTTCCACGGCTTCAAGGAGATGGTCGACGCGGTCGACGGTGTCGAGGTGTGCCTGCGGAAGCCGGTCGACGACCCGGCCGCCAAGCTGAGGCTGCCCGCAGGACGCGTCACACTCAATGGCGAGCAGGCGCTCGGCTACGTCCGCGCCCGCAAGTCCCTCGGCGACGGCAGCGACACGGAGCGGATGGAACGGCAGCAACGATTCCTCGGCGCACTCGTCAACAAGGTGCGCAGCAATGACGTCCTGCTGAATCCGGTGAAGCTGTATCCCGTGCTGGACGCCGCCACGTCCTCTCTCACAACGGACCCGGATCTTGCCAGCCTGCGCGGTTTGTACGAACTCGTGCGCGGCCTGCGCGACATCCCCATGGAACAAGTGCAATTTCTGACCGTCCCCCGGGAGTCGTATGCGTACGACGCCAATCGCGACCAACTCGTGGAGCCCGAGGCGGAGAGGCTGTTCGAGCGGCTGCGCATGGACTCGCCGGTGGTCGTCGCGGGGAACGTTCCGCACGGTTCTGCCCCGTTGAGGCCCACCGAATCGCGTGACGGGTCGTACGGGGATCCGCATCCGGGCCCGTTCACGAAATCCGTCGTCACCGTTTCTCCTCCACCCACGTTCCGCGGGAACACGGCAGCCGAGGACACCTGCGAGTAAAGCGGACACCAAGGCCGCCTCAAGGTAACGCGCTCTTCACCAGGAAATGGGCGAATTGCCCAGGTGTAGGGACGTGGACTTCGTCACCGTCGTCGCTCGGCGCTGAACTGGGCGGTTAGTGTGAGCGACCCCGGTGCGCCCGGCTCTGAGGACGGTTCCTGAGATCCCGCACTGTGTGACCGAGACCGAGCGCCTTGGAGGGGAAGGCGCCGCGTGCCCCGACGGAGGAATCAGACAACCGTGGACGCGCAAAGCCGTGGGCGGGCGGACGACATCGATCCCGCAGACCAGTGGGTGCTCAATCCGAACACCGGCGAATACGAAATGCGACTGCCCGCTTCCGCACCGCAGTCGGGTGTCCCCGGGCCCCGCAAGCCACCGGCCCCCGATACGGACCCGTCGGCGCTCGGCTCCACGCAGCCGCTCGGCCGTTCCGCGGCGCCCGGCCGCGCCAGGCCCGAGACGCCCGGCCGTGCGGTGCCGCCGCCGCGCAGGCGCCGCGGGGCTCCCGCTCCGGAGGAACCGCTGCCGGGGCGGCGCGGTCGCCGGCCCGCCAAGAAGGCCGCGAAGGGCAAGAAGGTCCTGCTGTGGACCGGCGGCGTGATGGCGTTCGTGCTGGTCGCCGGGGCGGGTGCCGCGTACTTCTACATCGAGCACCTGAACGGCAACATCGCGTCGGTCTCCGACGACGGCGCGAGCACCGGTGGCTTCGAGAAGGACAAGGCCATCAACATCGTGCTGATCGGCACCGACAAGCGCACCGGCGCGGGCAACGAGAAGTACGGCGACGCGGGCAGTGTCGGGCACGCCGACACCACGATCCTGCTGCATGTCTCCAAGGACCGTTCGAACGCGACCGCGCTGAGCATCCCCCGTGACCTGATCGTCGACATCCCGGACTGCCCGACCACGCAGGAGGACGGGTCGCAGAAGGTCATCCCGGGCACGCCGCAGACCCGTTTCAACACCAGCCTCGGCCAGGACGGCCGTACCCCCAGCTGCACCATGCGCACCGTGACGGAGCTGACCGGGGTCAAGCCGGACAACTTCATGGTCGCCGACTTCAACGCGGTCAAGACGCTGACCAGCGCGGTCGGCGGGGTCGAGGTCTGTCTGGGCAAGGACATCGACGACCCGGACTCGCACCTCAAGCTGTCGAAGGGCAACCACACCATCGAGGGCGAGCAGGCGCTGGCCTTCGTGCGCACCCGGCACGCGGTCGGGTTCGGCGGCGACCTGAGCCGGATCGGGCTCCAGCAGCAGTTCCTGAGCGCGCTGATGCGCAAGCTGAAGGACAACGACACCCTCACCAGCCCCTCGAAGATGCTCGACCTGGCCGAGGCGGGCACGAAGGCGCTGACCGTCGACTCGCAGCTGTCCAGCATCGGCAAGCTGAAGGACCTCGGTCTCGAGCTGGGCAAGCTCAACACCAAGAACCTGACGTTCGCCACCACCCCGGTGATCGACAACCCGGCGGAGAAGGTCCCGACCACGGTCGTCCTCAACGAGTCGTCGGCCCCGCAGGTCTTCGACATGATCAAGAACGACGTCTCCTTCACCGCGGTCAAGGAAAAGAAGAAGAAGGAAGCCGCCGCGGTGGCCGCCCGGCTCAAGGGCACCAAGTCCGCGGCCTCCGAGGTGCGGGTGCGGATCATGAACGGCGGTGCCGTCGCCGGCAGCGCCCAGGAGACGCTCAGCTGGCTGCAGAACGAGGAGGGCGTGACCAAGTCGGAGAACGCCGGCAACGCCCCCGCCGAGCTGGCCAAGACGACCTTGGAGTACGCCCCCGACCAGGCCGACCAGGCCCGCCGCCTCGCCGACATCATGGGCCTGCCCGGGTCCGCGCTGAAGCCCGGCGAGAGCGTGGAGAACGCCCAGGGCGTGCCCGCGATGACCCTGACCCTCGGCAAGGACTTCAAGGGCGCGGGCTCTTCCCAGACCGCCCCGGCCAAGGCACCGGCGGACGTGGACAAGTCCACGGCGGACAAGGTCGAGTGCGCCGAGTGACCTGAAGGGCCTGGCGTACGTCTCACAGGGCGTACGGCAGGCCTTTTCGGTGACACGGGGGTGGGGGAAGCAGATGGCGCGCAGCAGCGGTGTGTATGGGGAAGGGACAAAACCGGGTGCGGTTCCGCGTGAGCCGGCCCCGGGCAGATCCACCGGGCCGGGCGGCGGGGACGGTCGCAGAGGCCGTCGGGCCCGCCGCGGACGCCGTGTCCTGCGCTGGTCGGCGACCACCCTCTCCCTGGTGGTCCTCGCGACCGCCGGCGCCGGTTACCTCTACTACGAGCACCTGAACGGCAACATCGAGAAGGGCCAGCGCAGCAGCGGCGACTCCAAGGCGCGGCGGGCCGCTCCGAACGCGGCCGGGCAGACGCCCCTGAACATCCTGCTGATCGGCTCCGACAGCCGTAACTCCGACGAGAACGTGAAGCTGGGCGGCGCCAGGAACGACCGCGGCACTCCGCCGCGCGGCGATGTGCAGATGCTCATCCACCTGGCCGCGGACCGCGAGAGCGCCTCCGTGGTGAGCATTCCGCGCGACACCCGGGTCGACATACCCAAGTGCACCGACCCGAAGTCCGGCCGGACGTACCCGCCGGTCAACACGATCATCAACGCCTCGCTGGCCCGGGGCGGAGCGGGCTGCACGCTGGCGACCTGGGAGAACCTCACCGGGGTCTACATCGACCACTGGATGACGATCGACTTCGCGGGCGTGGTGAAGATGGCCGACGCCATCGGTGGGGTCGAGGTGTGCGTGGAGCAGAACGTGTGGGACCGCCCGCTGCCCCGTGTGCCCGGCGGCTCCGGCCTGAAGCTGAAGGCCGGCCGGACGAAGGTCCAGGGCGAGCAGGCCCTCCAGTGGCTGCGCACCCGTCACGCCTGGGGCAGCGACCCGCTGCGGGCCAGGGCGCAGCACATGTACATGAACTCGATGATCCGCACGCTCAAGTCGCAGAACGTCTTCACCGACACCGGCCGGCTGACGGACCTCGCGGAGGCGGCCACCGAGTCGCTGCACGTCTCCGAGGAGATCGGCACGGTGAAGAAGCTGTACGACCTGGGGGCACAGCTGAAGACGGTGCCGACGGACCGCATCACCATGACGACGCTACCCACGGCCGCGGACCCGGAGGACGCCAACCACCTGATCCCGGCCGGCACCGACGCCGACCGGGTGTGGGAGATGATCCGCGACGACGTGCCCTTCGACGGCAAGGGCGGGAAGCCGGGCGCGAAGAAGACGCAGCCCGGGAAGGACGAGAAGGCCTCCCGGGATCCGGCCGCGGCGGACGGCGAGATCGGTGTCCTGGTGCAGAACGCCACGCGCTCCAGCACCCTCGGCCCGGTGAGCGGACGCGCGGGCGCCATCACCCAGTCGCTCGTGGGCCAGGGCTTCACGAAGGCCGTGGCGGACACCTCGGGCGCGCTGGCCGAGGAGCGGACCGTCGTGCGCTATCCCAGCGCCGAGTTGGCGGGCGATGCCCAGCGTGTCGCCAAGTCGCTGGACATTCCGCTGAGTTCGGTGCGGCACTCCACCGCCGTGTCCGGCGTCACGGTCGTCGTGGGCGCCGACTGGCGTACGGGGACGGCGTATCCGAAGCAGCCGGCGCCGAAGGCCGGAGACCTGCCCGGTGACGCGGACGCGCTCAACGGTTCGGACGCCGGTAAGTGCATGAACGTGTACGCGCCCTACCGCTGGTAGAGATTCACAGCTTGGAATTGGGCTGGATTGCCCAAATGTAGGGACGTCGAATTTGTCATTCGGCGCACACCGGCGTTCAACTGGGCGGATAGTGTGAGCGATCCAGTGCTTCTGTGATGACCAAGTACCCGCGCGCCTTCCGGGGGGAGAAGGCGCCGCGTGCCCCGACGGAGGAATCGGACAACCGTGGACGCGCAACGCCGTGGGCGGGGGGAACAGATGGACCCCGCAGACCAGTGGGTACTCAATCCGAACACCGGCGAATACGAACTGCGACTGAATCCATCCGCAGCGCAGTCGCGGACGGCTCCTCGTACCGCCACCGCACGTTCGACACCCGCACGTTCGGCCGCACCCCGTGAGGGGGCTTCCCGTGGGGCCGCTTCCCGTGGGGCCGCCTCCCGTGGGGGCGCGACCCGCACCGACGTTCCGCCGCAGCGCAGGCGGCGCGGTGCTCCCGAGGAGCCGCCGCCGGGGCGCCGCGGTGGGCGCCGGCCGGTGCAGCAGAAGCCGAACAAGGCGAAGAAGGTGCTGCTGTGGACCGGCGGCACGATGGCGTTCGTGCTGGTCGGGGTCAGTGCGGCCGGCTACTTCTACCTCCAGCACCTGGAGGGCAACGTCTCGACGACCGACGTCGGCAGCGCGGGTGCCAGCAACTTCAGCAAGGACGAGGCCTTCAGCGTCCTCATCATCGGTACGGACAAGCGCACCGGTGAGGGCAACGGGGGCTACGGCGACAAGGGCAGCACCGGTCACGCCGACACCACGATCCTGCTGCACGTCGCCAAGGACCGCTCCAACGCGACCGCGCTCAGCATCCCCCGCGACCTGATCGTGAACATCCCCGACTGCCCGACGAAGCTGGAGGACGGCTCGGAGAAGGTCGTCCCGGGGACTCGGGGCGTCCGCTTCAACCGGAGCCTCGGGGAGGGCGGCCGGGACCCGGGCTGCACGATGCGCACGGTGAAGGAGAACACCGGCATCACCGTCGACCACTTCATGATGGCCGACTTCAACGCGGTGAAGACGCTGACGACGGCGGTGGACGGGGTCGACGTCTGCGTGGAGAAGGCCGTCAACGACAAGCAGTCCAAACTCGTCCTGCCCGCGGGCGAGTCGACGGTCGAGGGCGAGCAGGCCCTCGCGTTCGTCCGTACGCGCAAGAGCTTCGGCAACAGCGGCGACCTCGACCGGATCAAGGTGCAGCAGCAGTTCCTGGGGTCGCTGATGCGGAAGATGGCCTCCAGCGACACCCTCACGAGTCCCTCGAAGCTGCTGAACCTGGCCGAGGCCGCGACGAAGGCGCTGACCGTGGACCAGGCGATCGGCAGGGTCAGCACGCTCAAGGACGTCGCCCTCGAACTGAAGAAGGTGCCGACGAAGAACATCAGCTTCACGACGGTGCCGGTGGTGGACAACCCGGCGGAGACGGTGAAGGCGACGGTCGTCCTCGACGACTCCAAGGCCCCGCAGGTGTTCGACATGATCGAGAACGACGTGTCGCTCACCGAGGTCAAGCAGCAGGAGAAGCAGGAGAAGGACGCCCAGGCCGCCCGGCTGAAGGGCACCAAGGCCGCGGCCTCCGAGGTACGGGTGCGGATCATGAACGGCGGTGCCGTCGGCGGCAGTGCGCAGACGACCCTCCAGTACCTCCAGGTCGAGGAGGGCGTGACCAAGTCGGAGAACGCCGGCAACGCGCCCGCCGAGCTGGCCAGGACGACCCTCGAGTACGCCCCCGACCAGGCCGACCAGGCCCGCCGCCTCGCCGACATCATGGGGCTGTCCGGGTCCGCAATGAAGCCCGGCGAGAGCGTGACCAACTCCCAGGGCGTGCCCGCGATGACCCTGACCCTCGGCAAGGACTTCAAGGGTGCCGGCGTGAAGCTCAACGCCCCGGCCAAGGCGGCGGACGTGGAGAAGTCCACCGCGGACAAGGTGAAGTGCGCTAGTTGACCCTTTGAGGGCAACTGACAGGCCCGTCGTGCGTCTAACAGGAGGCAGGGCGGGCCTGCTGCATGCGCCGGGGGGCGGAGAGGACCGGGGAAGTGACGCAGAGCGGTGTGCGGGAGGACGGTAAGCGGCAGAGCGTCCGCCACGAACCGGACCCGGGCGAGGAGAAGCCGACGACGGGCAGCCAGTCGCCCGACGGCGAGGACACGTCGACAGGAGACGCGGAGACGCCCGCCGACGAGGGCGGGTCGGCGGGGAGCCCGAGCACGCCCGACATCGACGGCCCTCCGACGGGAAGCGAGAGCGCCCTCGAGGCCGACGACCTGTCGGCGGGAAGCGAGAGCGCCCTCGAGGCCGACGACCTGTCGGCGGAAAGCCCGAGCACCCCCGACACCGACCGCCCTCCGACGGGAAGCAAGAGCACCCCCGACACCGACCGCCCACCGGCGGAAAGCGAGAGCACCCCCGACACCGACCGCCTGTCGACAGGGAGTTCGAGCGCACCAGACGCCGACGACCTGCCGGCGGGAAGCACGAGTACGCCCGGCCGCGACAGCGCATCGGCGACCGCCCCGAACTCACCCGGCGGCGACGGTGGGGAAGGCGGTCGGCGGCGTGGGGGCCGGTTCGCGCGCAGGCGGCGGGTGTTGAAGTGGTCCGCTGTCGTGCTGGCCGTGCTGATACTCGGGACGGCCGGGTCCGGCTACCTCTACTACCGGCATCTCAACGGCAACATCAAGAAGGACACCCTGAACCTCGGCGACGGCAAGGTCGCCGCTCCGACGCCCAACGCAGCCGGGCAGACCCCGCTGAACATCCTGCTCATCGGCTCCGACGCGCGGGACAGCAAGGAGAACCAGAAACTCGGCGGCGCCCGCGAGACGTTCGGCGGCACGCCCCTCGCGGACGTCCAGATGCTGCTGCACCTGTCCGCCGACCGCACCAACATGTCGGTCATCAGCATGCCCCGCGACACCCTCGTGAAGATCCCGAAGTGCACCGACCCGGACGACGGGAAGGTGTACCAGGCGACGCAGGGGCGCACGATGACCAACCAGAGCCTCGGACACGGCGGTCCGGGCTGCGCCGTGGCCACCTGGCAGGAGCTCACCGGCATCCACATCGACCACTTCATCATGGTCGACTTCGCGGGCGTGGTGTCGATGGCCGACGCCGTCGGGGGCGTCCCCGTGTGCGTCGACGCCAACATCCGCTCCCGTACCTCCGACGGCAAGGGCTCGGGCCTGAAACTGGAGAAGGGCACCTCGTACATCCAGGGCGAGCAGGCCCTGCAGTGGCTGCGCACCCGCTACGGCTTCGAGGACGGCAGCGACCTCGCCCGCGCCAAGGCCCAGCACATGTACATGAACGCGATGGTCCGCCAGCTGCGCGACAACATGACCCTGAGCAGCCCGAACAAGCTCCGCAGACTGGCCGAGGAGGCCACCCGGGCCATGACGGTCGACCCCGGACTCGACACCGTCAAGAAGCTCTACGACCTCAGCGACGAGCTGCGCAGGGTGGAGCCGAAGCGCATCACCATGACCACGATGCCCAACCGCTACGTCGGCGCCCGCGTCGAGCCCACGGAGGACGCCGAGCAGCTGTTCCGGCTGGTGCGGGAGGACATCGCCCTGGACGGCAAGGACAAGGCGAAGAAGCCCGCCGCCGAGCAGGCCTCCGCCGACCCGGCCGCCGCCGACGACGAGATCCCCGTCCAGGTCCGCAACGGCACCCGCACCGACACCCTGGCCGCGGCCCGGGGACGCGCCGGCACGGTGGCCGGCCTGCTGAAGGAGGAGGGCTTCACCCAGGCCGTCGCCGACACCAACGGGTCGTGGACCGAGGACAGGACCGTCGTCCGCTACCCGAGCGCCGACCTGGAGGGCGACGCCCAGCGTCTCGCCAAGGCCCTGGGCATCCCGCTGAGTTCGGTGCAGCGGTCCACCGACGTCTCCGGCATCACCCTCGTCGTGGGCGCCGACTGGCGGGAGGGCACGTCCTACAAGGCGCCCGAGAAGAACGACAGCACCCCGAAGTCGGCCGAGGCGCTCAACGGCGCCGACGACAAGGCCTGCATGCACGTGAACCCGGCGTTCACCTGGGACTGAACGACGACGGGCCCTTTCCCGCTGAGGGAAAGGGCCCGCGTCGACACGCCGGTGACTCAGCTCGCCGAGGCGTCCGCGCGCACCGCCGGCCGACGGCTCGCGATCACCTTGCGGGCCAGCGCCCGCGGACTGGTCAGAAAGCCCCAGCCCCACGACATGTGCATGGTGGCCAGCGCCACGGGAATCTGGAGCCGCGCCTTCAGCGGCAGCCCCTTGCCCGCCGGTACCGAACCGGCGAGGATCGCCGCGAGATAACCGCCGGGCACCACGAAGCCCCACGGGGTCAGCAGCGCGCCCACCACGACCCCGGCCGCGATCGCGCACACGGCGGTCGGCGGGGCGAGGTAGCGCAGGTTGATCGAACCCTCGTGGTACCGGGCGACGACATGCCGCCAGCGGCCGTAGTCCTTGTACTGCTTGGCGAGGGCCTTCACGCTCGGCCGCGGCCGGTACGACACCCTCAGCTCGGGCGAGAACCAGATCAGCCCGCCGGCCTCACGGATGCGGAAGTTCAGCTCCCAGTCCTGGGCGCGGACGAACTCCACGTTGTAGCCGCCCTGCTGCTCCAGGGCCTCGCGCCGGAAGACGCCGAGGTAGACGGTGTCGGCCTGCTGCGCCTGGCCGCCGGTGTGGAACGCGGCGTTGCCGACCCCTATCTTCGAGGTCATCGCGGCGGCGACGGCGTGCTCCCAGTCGTTCTCGCCCTCGGCGTGCATGATGCCGCCGACGTTCTGCGCGCCGGTCTCCTCCAGGAGCCGTACGGCGGTGGCGATGTAGTTCGGCGAGAGGATGCCGTGCCCGTCGACGCGTACGACGATCGGGTGGCGGGAGGCGTTGATCGCCGCGTTCAGGGCGGCCGGCGTACGGCCGGTCGGGTTCGGGACGGTGTGCACACGCGGGTCGTCCGCGACGAGCTGAGCCGCGATCTCGTCCGTGCGGTCCGTGGACGGACCCAGGGCGATCACGACCTCCATCTCGCCGGCGTACTCCTGCGCGAGGATCGCTTGGACTGCTCCCCGCAGATGCCGTTCCTCGTTGAGGACGGGCATGATCACGGAAACGGCGGGGTGGCGCACGTCGGGATTGGCGTTCATAGGGGCCTCACGTTACCGCGAACGGGGGACACCGTTGCGCGCCGCCGGGCCGGTACCGCGGGCTGCAGATCGTATCGGCCTACGGTGTCACGGATCCCACGTACGGCCCTCGTCCGGAGGTGTCCTCTTGCCCACGCCGCCGCGGTCCCCCCGGACCACCGCCGCCCCGCAGCGCCGCCCGCAGCCGCCCTCCTCCCGCCGGCACCCGCGCAGGCCCGTGCGGCGCGGGAAGCCGCGGTGGGGCATGCGGGCGGCGACCACGCTGTCCGTGGTGGTCCTCGCGTCCGCCGGCATCGGGCACGCGGTGGTCACGAGCCTGGACGCGGACATCGCCCGGGTCGACGCCTTCAAGGACATGAAGAACCGGCCCGAGGCGGGCCACGGCATGAACGTCCTGCTGGTCGGCACCGACGGCCGCGAGAAGATCAGCCAGGACGAGCGGCAGAAGTACCGGCTCGGCGGCGCGCCCTGCCACTGCACCGACACGATGATGATCGTGCACATCTCGGAGGACCGGGAGCGGGCGAGTGTGGTGAGCCTGCCGCGCGACTCGTACGCCGTGACGCCGGCGCATGTCGACCGTACGACGGGCAGACGGCACGAGGGCCACCCGATCAAGCTGAACGCGGCGTACGCCGAGGGCGGGGCGCCGCTGACCGTGCGGACCGTCGAGAACATGACCCGGGTGAAGATCGACCACTATCTGGAGGTCGACTTCACGAGCTTCATGAAGACGGTGGACGTGGTCGGGGGCGTGCAGATCTGCACGGCCGCCCCCCTGAGCGACACCTACACGGGACTGAACCTGCCGGCCGGGCGCCACACGCTCGAAGGCGGGCAGGCGCTTCAGTATGTGCGCGCACGCCATGTCGACGGGGCGTCGGATCTGGGCCGTATGAAACGGCAGCAGCGGTTCATGGCGGCGCTCGTGGAGCGGGTCATGTCCTCCGGGATCCTGCTGAACCCGATGAAGTTCCGGGACGTGACCAGGGCGGTGCTCGGCTCGGTCCGGGCCGACAAGGGTTTCGGCACGGACGAGATGCTGGCCCTGGGCCGGGCCATGCGGAACTTCTCCCCCTCCTCCTCCGAGTTCACGACCGTCCCGATCGGGCAGCTGGGATACGCCGTGGAGGGCGTCGGCTCGACGCTGAAGTGGGACCCCGTGAAGGCGGAGCGGCTCTTCCACGCCCTGCGCGCGGACCAGCCCCTGTCCGTGCGGCGGCCGCGCAGCGAGGCCCGGGTCGTCCCGGTCGCCCCGCAGCAGATCAGCGTCCAGGTGGAGAACGGCACCCCCACGCCCGGCCTCGGCCGCCGGGTCGACGCGGCGCTGGTCGCGACGGGCTTCCGTACGACCGGGGCCCCGGTGAACGCCGCCACCCCCGACGTGAAGCGAACGGTCATCGTCTACGACCCCCGCTGGGACCGCTCCGCCAAGTCCCTCGCGGCGGCCCTGCCGGGCAGCGAACTGCGCGCGGCCCCGGGTCTGGGCGCGACCCTGAAGGTCATCGCGGGCACGGACTTCGAACGCGTACGCAAGGTGCGGGCGGAGGACACGGGGCAGGGCGAGTCGGGGGTGGTGGTGCGGGGGGACGAGGTGGCCTGCTCGTAGAAGCTCGCCGGAGGACGGGAGGCCGGGCCGGTCAGTCCTCGAAGCCCTCCGCCGCCCGCTTCTCCCGCAGCTCCATGATCGCGCGGCGGCGGGCCAGGCGGTGGGTGCGGCGGATCTGGGCCTCCTGGTAGCGGCGCTTGTCGCGTTCGGTCTCCGGGAGGACCGGTGGGACCCGGCGGGGCTTGCCGTCGGCGTCGACCCCGGCGAAGACGAGGTAGGCGGAGCCGACCTGGGTGGCCGGGGCGGACTCGTTCCAGCGTTCGGCCAGGACCCGGACGCCGACCTCCATGGAGGTCCGGCCGGTCCAGTTGACCTGCGCCTTGACGTGAACGAGGTCACCGACACGGACGGGTTCCAGAAACGCCATCTCGTCCATCGACGCGGTGACCGCCGGGCCTCCGGAGTGCCGCCCGGCCACGGCCCCCGCCGCGTCGTCGACCAGCTTCATGATCACCCCGCCGTGCACGGTCCCCAGCAGGTTCGTGTCGTTGTGGGTCATGATGTGGCTGAGGGTGGTGCGGGACGCCGAAGTCGGCTTGCCCGGGATATCCGTACTGCCGGAATCCGCAGCTGGGGCCTGGTCTGTCATGGCCCCCACCCTATGCCGAGGCGGTATGGGGACGTTTTGTGTCAGCTTCGCCACAGCCGTGCTCTGATTTTCCGACGACTCTTGTATGGCGCACTACAGGGACCTGCACACTGGTCCGCATGAACACTTGGCCCGAGGGGCGGTCCGACGACAACCGCGGCAACCGCTACGGACACGGAAGCTCGAGCGCACAGCCCGAGAGCGCCCGCGTCATGCGGCAGGTCCGCCGTGGCCCGGCGCCGTCGCCCGGGCAGGCCGGGTACGGCGGTGCGCCGCCGTACGGCGGCGGGGTACCGCAGCAGCCGTCGTACGTCGACGGCGGTTACGACAGCGGCTACAACACCGGCCAGGTCTACGGCTCCCCCGGTGGCAGAGGCCCCGGCGGCCCGGGCGACGGCATGTACGAGCCGCGTCCCGCGCCGAACTGGCGCCGCCGTATCAAGGTGACGACCATCACGCTGGTGACGGTGCTGGTCGTGACGAGCGTCGCCACGTACTTCTGGGCCGACTCCAAGCTCAACCGCGACGTCGACCTGTCGAAGGTCATCGAGCGGCCGGAGGCGGGCGAGGGCACGAACTACCTCATCGTCGGCTCCGACAGCCGCGCGGGCATGTCGGCCGAGGAGAAGAAGAGACTTCGCACCGGCTCCGCCGAGGGCAAGCGCACGGACTCGATGATGATCCTGCACACCGGCAGCAACGGCCCGACGCTGGTCTCCCTGCCGCGTGACTCGAACGTCACGATCCCGTCGTTCGTGGGCTCCGACTCCGGCAAGTCCTACCCGGGCACGGGTCGCCAGACGAAGCTGAACGCGGCGTACGCGGAGGACGGCCCGGAGCTGCTGGTCCGTACCGTCGAGGCCAACACGGACCTGCACATCGACCACTATGTGGAGATCGGCTTCGGCGGCTTCGCGAGCATCGTGGACGCGGTCGGCGGTGTCGAGATGGACATCCCGCAGGACATCAAGGACACCAAGTCCGGCGCGGACCTCAAGAAGGGCAAGCAGACGCTGACCGGCGAGCAGGCCCTCGCCTTCGTCCGCACCCGCTACGCCCTCAAGGGCTCCGACCTGGACCGTACGAAGAACCAGCAGAAGTTCCTGTCGGCCCTGGCCAACCAGGTCGCCACGCCGAGCACGGTCCTCAACCCGTTCAAGCTGTACCCGACCATGGGCGCGGGCCTGGACTCCCTCGTGGTCGACAAGGACATGGGCCTGTTCGACCTGGCGTCCATGTTCTGGGCGATGAAGGGCGTCAGCGGCGGCGAGGGCAAGTCGATGAACATGCCGATCTCGGGGAACTCCGCGAACGGCAACCTCCAGTGGGACACCGCCAAGGTGAAGACGCTGGTGAACCAGCTGAAGAACGACGAGACGGTCACCGTCTCCAGCAACTGAGCACCGACGCGCGGTCGGGGGCACCCCATGAGGGGTGCCCCCGACTGCTGTGAGGCGGTCCTCACATCGTGGCGGCCGACATCGAGCGGCACATCTCGGCACAGCGGCGACACGCCTCGGCACAGCGCATCATCTGGGTGTCGTCCGGCATGGACATACACGCCTCGGCGCACATGTCACAGGCCTTGGCGCACATCGCGCACATCTCGGCCGACAGCGGCGAGCGGCGCATCATCATGTCGGCGCACATGCGCGTCATCTCGGCGCAGTCCATGACGGCGCGCATGATCTGCATCTGGGCCGGGCCGCCCATCTGCAGGCAGGAGCTCATGGTCTCCTCGCACACGCTGTGGCAGGCCATGCACGCCTGGACGCAGTCCTGCATCTCCTTGCTCAGCGGGGTCATGGTGGCGGGCTGCTGGGTCATGACTTCCTCCGGGGGGGACGGGGAGGGCCGGGGTCGGCCCCCGTGCCTTCCGTCCTACGCCTGCGCGGCGCTGCCCGCCATGGGGCGGAGGGAAGTAATCCGCCATGCGTGCGTCAGGGCCTCCCGGAACGACGGTCGCCCTCCGGCCCGGCGGAACGGGCGGAGGGCGACCGGTGGAGCGGAGCGGCGGCCGTGAGGTGCCTTACGGGAGGTTGCGGGCGATGACGATGCGCTGGACCTGGTTGGTGCCCTCGTAGATTTGTGTGATTTTGGCGTCGCGCATCATGCGCTCCACCGGGTAGTCCCGGGTGTACCCGTACCCGCCGAGGAGCTGGACCGCGTCCGTGGTGACCTCCATCGCCACGTCCGAGGCGAAGCACTTGGCGGCGGCGCCCTGGTAGGTGAGGTCGGCGTCGCCGCGTTCGGAGGCGGCGGCGGCCTGGTAGGTCAGGGCGCGGGCGGCCGAGATCTTCATGGCCATGTCGGCGAGCATGAACTGGATGCCCTGGAAGTCGGCGATGGCCTTGCCGAACTGCTTGCGCTCCTGGACGTAGCCCTTGGCGTAGTCGAGGGCGCCCTGGGCGATGCCGAGGGCCTGGGCGGCGATGGTGATGCGGGTGTGGTCGAGGGTCTTCATCGCCGTGGCGAAGCCGGTGCCCTCCTCGCCGATCATGCGGTCGGCGGGGATACGGACGTTGTCGAGGTAGACCTCGCGGGTCGGGGAGCCCTTGATGCCGAGCTTCTTCTCGGGGGCGCCGAAGGAGACGCCCTCGTCCGACTTCTCGACGACGAAGGCCGAGATGCCCTTGGAGCGCTTGGCCGGGTCCGTGACGGCCATCACCGTGTAGTACTCGGACTCGCCCGCGTTGGTGATCCAGCGCTTGACGCCGTTGAGGATCCAGTGGTCGCCGTCGCGGACGGCCTTGGTCTTCATGCCGGCGGCGTCGGAGCCGGCGTCCGGCTCGGAGAGGCAGTACGAGAACATGCCGTCGCCCTTGGCGAGCGGGGTCATGTACCGCTTCTTGAGGTCCTCGGAGCCGGAGAGGATCACCGGGAGCGAGCCGAGCTTGTTCACCGCGGGGATGAGGGAGGAGGAGGCGCAGACGCGTGAGACCTCCTCGATCACTATGACGGTGGCCAGCGCGTCGGCGCCCGAGCCGCCGTACTCCTCGGGTACGTGCACGGCGTGCAGGTCGTTGCCGACGAGCGCGTCGAGCGCCTCCTGCGGGAAGCGGGCTTCCTCGTCCACCGCGGCGGCGTGCGGCGCGATCTTCGCCTCGGCCAGGGAGCGGACGGCGTCACGGAGCATGTCGTGCTCCTCGGACGGGCGGTACAGGTCGAAGTCAGCCGATCCGGCCAAGGTCTCTCACGCTCCAAAACGCTGCGATGCTGACGCTAACTACCGTTAAGTAATCAAAAGTTTATGGGGTCGTCCCCGGGAGTGATACGTGAGCTAGACGACAGCGGAGAAGTTGCCCAGTGAAGCGCGCTCCCATGCCCCGGCTATGCTCGGGCGCGCACCGCATGCCGTAGACCCCTGGAGCACCCCATGGCCCTGAAGATCACCGTGATCGGCACCGGTTATCTCGGCGCGACACACGCGGCGGCCATGGCCGAGCTGGGCTTCGAGGTGCTCGCCCTCGACGTCGTGCCCGAGAAGATCGAGAAACTGGAGCGCGCCGAGGCGCCGATGTACGAGCCGGGGCTGGAAGAGCTGCTGCGCAAGCACGTCTCCGGCATCGAGGGCTCCAGCGGGCGGCTGCGCTTCACCCAGGACTGGGCCGAGGTCGGTGCCTTCGGGGATGTGCACTTCGTCTGCGTGAACACTCCGCAGCGGCACGGCGAGTACGCCTGTGACATGTCGTACGTCGACTCCGCGATCGCCTCGCTCGCCCCGCATCTGCACGGTCCGGCCCTGGTCGTGGGCAAGTCGACCGTGCCCGTGGGTTCCGCGGACCGCCTCGCCGCCTATCTGGCCGCGCACGCGCCCGCCGGTGAGGACGCCGAGCTGGCCTGGAACCCGGAGTTCCTGCGTGAGGGCTTCGCGGTCGACGACACGCTGCATCCCGACCGGCTGGTGGTGGGTGTGCGCAGCGAGCGGGCCGAGAAACTGCTGCGGGAGGTGTACGCCACGCCGATCGCGGAGGGCTCGCCGTTCGTGGTGACGGACTTCCCGACGTCGGAGCTGGTGAAGACCTCCGCGAACTCCTTCCTCGCCACGAAGATCTCGTTCATCAACGCCATGGCGGAGGTGTGCGAGGCCGCGGGCGGTGACGTCGCCAAGCTGGCGGAGGCCATCGGTTACGACGACCGGATCGGCAAGAAGTTCCTGCGGGCCGGGATCGGCTTCGGCGGCGGCTGTCTGCCGAAGGACATCCGGGCGTTCATGGCGCGCGCCGGTGAGCTGGGCGCGGACCAGGCGCTGACGTTCCTGCGGGAGATCGACTCCATCAACATGCGCCAGCGCGGGCAGATGGTGGAGCTGGCGCGGCAGGCGCTGGGCGGCGGGCCGTTCCTCGGCAAGCGGGTGGCGGTGCTGGGCGCGACCTTCAAGCCGGACTCGGACGACGTACGGGACTCCCCCGCGCTGAACGTCGCCGGGCAGATCCACCTCCAGGGCGGCCAGGTGACGGTCTACGACCCGAAGGGCATGGACAACGCCCGCCGGGTCTTCCCCACCCTGGGCTACGCGGACTCGGCGCTGGAGGCCGTCCGGGGCGCCGACATAGTGCTGCATCTGACGGAGTGGCGGGAGTTCCGGGAGCTGGACGCGGAGGCCCTCGGCGAAGTGGCGTCGACCCGTCTCGTCCTGGACGGCCGCAACGCCCTCGACCCGGACCGCTGGCGCAAGGCCGGCTGGACGTACCGCGCGATGGGGCGCCCCAAGGCCTGACGATGTGTGAGAAAGGTGACGCCGGTTCGGCCGAGGCTCAGTCGGCCGAACCGGCGTCACCGTGCATTCTGCCCCACCGGACCCGTGCGCGGGCGGGTCACATCCCTTTCGCCCGATAGCGCCGCATCTTCGCGCGGGCCCCGCACACCTGCATCGAGCACCAGCGGCCGCGGCCGGCCGGGCTGCGGTCGTAGTAGGCCCAGAGGCAGTCGGCGGCCTCGCAGGCCTTGAGGCGGGTCCATGTGCCGGCGACGAGGGCTTCGGCGACGGCGGCGGCCACGCGGGCGTGCAGGGAGTGGTCGTCGGCGGGGGTCAGGGCGGCCGTGCCGTCCGTCGGGTCGACCGTGACGACGAGCGGGGCCCGGGCGAGGAGTTCGCCGAGCGGGGGCGTCTCGCGGTGCGGTGGGTGGCCGGCGTGGGCGAGGAGGGTCGCGCGCAGGGACTCGCGCAGGGCGCGGGCCCGGTCCGTCTCGTCCGGGGTGATCCCGAAGCGCGCCCGGCCCTCGGGCGAGTCCAGGGCGTCGGCGCCCGACTCGATGTCCAGCGTGTTCACCAGGGCCTCGACCAGGGCCAGGCCGCCGGGCGCGGGCGATCTCTCCGTCATGACTGGACCGTACCTCTCGCGTTTTCCCTTGCGAGGTTACCGCCAATGGGGGAGCATGCAGTAACGGTTACTGGTTACCTACCTTTGAGGGTAACCGCGGCTCCGAGGAGGAAGTCATGGCTCTCGCCAAGCTGGGCGTCGTCGTCCTGGACTGTCCCGACCCGCACGCGCTCGCCGCCTTCTACGCCGAACTGCTCGGCGGCACGCCGGAGGTCGCGACCGACGGGGAGGACGAGTGGGTCGACCTGAAGGTACCGGGCGCCACACCCCTGGCCTTCCAGGCCGCCCCCGGGTTCGTACCGCCGACGTGGCCGTCGCCCGACCACTCGCAGCAGTTCCACCTCGACCTGGTCGTGGAGGACCTGGACGCGGCCGAGAAGGGCGTGCTGGCGCTCGGCGCCAAGCCGCTGGACGCCGAGGACCGCTCCCGGACCTTCCGGGTTTACGCCGACCCGGCCGGGCACCCGTTCTGCCTCTGCGCCTGCTGACACCGGGAGGCCTCATGTCCGCCGTGGCACATTTCCGTTCCGTGGTCGTCGACTGCCCCGACCCGCGCGAGCTGGCCCGTTTCTACGCGGGGCTCGGCGGCGGCACCCCCGAGGACGACGACCCCGACTGGGTGGTGCTGCGCCTCCCCGGCGGGCCCCGGCTCGCGTTCCAGCGCTCGCCCGGCCACACGCCGCCTCAGTGGCCCCGCTCCGACCGCGACGCCCAGCAGTTCCACCTGGACTTCGACGGCGGCGCGACCTGGGAGGAGATCGACGCGGCCGAGGAGCGGGTGCTGGCGCTGGGGGCGCGGGTGCTGGACAAGGAGGGCGACGAGAAGAAGGACTTCCGGGTCTATGCGGACCCGGCGGGCCACCCGTTCTGCCTCTGCCGGATCGCGCACGACTGACCCGGGCGGGGGTCTACCCGTCCAGCTCCGAGATCGTCGCCTTCGACGGCGCGCGGCGCTGCTGGGCGGCGCGCGCGGTGAAGTCGGCCCCGCGCAGGACGCGCTGGACGTTGCCCCAGGTCAGGAGGGCCACATCGCCCTCCTCCCAGCCGCGCCGCAGCAGCTCCGCGATCAGCCGCGGATAGCAGGAGATGTCGCCGAGTTCCTGCGGATGGGCGGAGCCGGAGTCGTAGGTGCCGGACAGTCCGACGCACTGCGCCCCGGCCACGGCACGGATGTGGTCGAGGTGGTCGGCGACGTCACGGACGGTCGGGCCGGTCTGCTCGGCCGTCAGCGGCACCAGGCACAGCCCCTTGGCCGCGCCCAGCTCGGCCAGCAGGTCGTCGGGGAGGTTGACCGGGTGGGGGCGGATCGCGCGGGCCGCGGAGCGGCTGAACAGCACGGGTGCCCGGGAGAGGCTCAGCACGCGGCGGACGGTCTGCTCCGGGGCGCCGGAGAGGTCCGCGATGACACCGAGCCGGTTCATCTCGCGCACGACCTCCTCGCCGAACCGGGTCAGCCCCGCGTCGCTCGCCCAGGACACACCGGTCAGCGTCAGGGCCCGCAGGCCGAGCAGATGCAGCTGGCGCAGGGTGCCCAGCGAGTCGCCCACGGCCGAGGCCCCGGCCGGACCGAGGAGCACGGCGACGCGGCCGCAGTTGCGGGCGTCGGCGACCTGCCCGGCCGTGGAGGCGGGCCGCAGGCCCTCGTCGCAGGTGCGGACGATGGACTTCGCCAGGTCGAGCTGCTCCAGGGTGGCGCCGACGGCCCGGTCGCCGTCGAGGCCCTCGGGCAGGTGCAGCGACCAGAACAGCGCGCCCACGTGGCCGCTGCGCAGCCGGGGCACATCCGTGTCGACGGTGCTCTCGCCGTCCTCGAGGTCGTAGTAGGACAGCCGCTTGAGCGCCCAGGGCAGTCCGTTGTACCCGTCGGCGACGGGGTGGGCGGCGAGGACGGCGTGGGCCCGGGTCAGGGGCGCGTCGTCCGGATCGGAGACGGGCTCGTAGGGCTCCGCCGCGACGACACCCTCGTCGGGGTACTGCTCGGTCAGGTCGTCGAACTCTCCGGCTGCGGCGGCCGGGCGCAGGTCGTGCTGGAGATCTGCCATGGCGGCTCCGTACGGTGCTCGTGACGTACGGTCACCGTCGCACGGAGCGCAGGGCTGTTCCTGGTGAGCGGGGCGTTCGGAGTACGGATCACCTCGTCCAGGGTGCCCCGGGATGTACGTGGGCGGGGCGGCCGGTTACACCGGCTGCCCCGCCCTGGACACTCAGCCGTCGAGCGCGTCGAGTGACTCGATCGTGGCGTTGGACGCCGGCCGGGTCGTCTGAAGGCCACGGGACACGTCCTCCGCCGCGCCCAGCACCCGTACCGCGTTCTTCCAGGTCAGCTTGGCCAGGTCGGCCTTCGACCAGCCGCGCTCCAGCAGCTCGGCGAGGAGGTTCGGGTAGCCGGAGACGTCGTCGAGGCCGTCGGGGGTGAAGGCCGTGCCGTCGTAGTCGCCGCCGATGCCGAGGTGGTCGACGCCGGCGACCTCGCGCATGTGGTCCAGGTGGTCGGCGACCGTCGCCACCGTCGCGACCGGGCGCGGCCGGCGCTCCTCGAAGGCGCGGTGGACCTTCATGGCCTCGGCGGTGGTGTCGAGGTGGTGGAAGCCGTGGGCGCGCATGTTCTCGTCGGCCGCGGCGGTCCAGTCCACGGCCGCCTGGAGCACGAACTTCGGTACGAACGTGACCATCGCGACACCGCCGTTGGCGGGCAGCCGCTCCAGGACGTCGTCCGGGATGTTGCGCGGGTGGTCGCACACGGCCCGCGCGGAGGAGTGGGAGAAGATCACCGGCGCGGTGCTCGTGTCGAGCGCGTCCCGCATGGTGGTCGCCGCCACGTGGGAGAGGTCGACGAGCATGCCGAGCCGGTTCATCTCCCGGACGACCTCGCGTCCGAAGGCGGTGAGGCCACCGGCCCTCGGTTCGTCGGTCGCGGAGTCCGCCCAGTCCACGTTGTCGTTGTGGGTGAGGGTCAGATAGCGCACACCGAGCCCGTGCAGACCGCGCAGGGTGCCCAGGGAGTTGGCGATGGAGTGGCCGCCCTCCGCGCCCATGAGGGAGGCGATCCGGCCCTCCCCGCGCGCGGCCTCCATGTCGGCGGCCGTCAGCGCGGGCCTGAGGTCACCGGGGTGGCGGGCCAGCAACTGCCGTACGCAGTCGATCTGTTCGAGGGTGGCCGCGACCGGGTCCGGCGAGTCCGTACGGACGTAGACCGACCAGTACTGCGCACCGACGCCGCCCGCGCGCAGCCGGGGGATGTCGGTGTGCAGGTGGGCGCTCTGGTCGGCGGCGACATCGCGGGCGTCGAGGTCGTAGCGGACCTGCTCGCGCAGCGCCCAGGGCAGGTCGTTGTGGCCGTCGGCGACCGGGAACTCGTGCAGGAGTTCCCGGGCCGACTCCAGGGAGGTCATCGCCGTCACTTCCCCGCGCCGAAGCCGAAGCCGCCCGAGCCCTCGACCTTGGCGCGCAGGCGCTTGCCCTTCTCGGTGGCCTGGTCGTTCAGCTCCTGCTGGAAATCGCGCATCCGGCCGCGCAGTTCCTCGTCGTGGGCGGCGAGGACGCGGGCGGCCAGCAGACCGGCGTTACGGGCACCGGCGACGGAGACCGTCGCGACGGGCACACCGGCCGGCATCTGCACGATCGACAGCAGGCTGTCCATGCCGTCGAGGTACTTCAGCGGCACGGGCACGCCGATGACCGGCAGCGGGGTGACCGAGGCGAGCATGCCGGGCAGGTGGGCGGCGCCGCCGGCCCCGGCGATGATCACCTTGAGCCCGCGGCCGTCGGCCTGCTCGCCGTACGCGACCATCTCGCGCGGCATGCGGTGGGCCGACACGACGTCCACCTCGTAGGGGATCTCGAACTCGTCGAGGGCCTTCGCGGCGGCCTCCATGACGGGCCAGTCGGAGTCGGACCCCATGACGATGCCAACAACAGGGCTCATTCGGTGATGGTGCCTCTCAGGTAGCCGGCTGCGTGACGGGCGCGCTCCAGCACCTCGTCCAGGTCGTCGCCGTAGGTGTTGACGTGTCCGACCTTGCGGCCGGGCTTCACGTCCTTGCCGTACATGTGGATCTTGAGCTGGGGGTCGCGGGCCATGCAGTGCAGGTACGCGGAGTACATGTCCGGGAAGTCGCCGCCGAGGACGTTGACCATGACCGTCCACGGGGCGCGCGGGCGCGGGTCGCCGAGGGGCAGGTCCAGGACCGCCCGGACGTGGTTGGCGAACTGGCTGGTGACCGCGCCGTCCATCGACCAGTGGCCGGAGTTGTGGGGGCGCATCGCCAGCTCGTTGACGAGGATGCGTCCGTCGCGGGTCTGGAACAGCTCGACCGCGAGGTGCCCGACGACACCGAGCTCCTTGGCGATGTTCAGGGCCATCTCGGAGGCCCGGACCGCGAGGTCCTCGTCGAGGCCGGGGGCCGGGGCGACGACCGTGTCGCAGACGCCGTTGACCTGGCGGGACTCCACGACCGGGTAGGCGACGGCCTGGCCGTGCGGCGACCGTACGACGTTGGCGGCGAGCTCGCGGAGGAAGTCGACCTTCTCCTCGGCGAGCACGGGGACACCGGCCTTGAACGGGTCGGCGGCCTCCTCGACGGAGTCGACGACCCACACGCCCTTGCCGTCGTAGCCGCCGCGCACGGTCTTGAGGACGACGGGGAAGCCGTCGCCCTCCGCGGCGAAGGCGGCCACGTCCTGCGGATCGGAGACGATCCTGTGCCTGGGGCAGGGCACGCCGATCGCGTCGAGCTTCGCTCGCATCACGCCCTTGTCCTGGGCGTGCACGAGCGCGTCGGGGCCGGGGCGCACGGGGATGCCGTCCGCCTCCAGGGCTCTGAGATGCTCGGTGGGTACATGTTCGTGATCGAAGGTGATCACATCGCACCCGCGGGCGAACTCGCGCAGCGTGTCCAGGTCGCGATAGTCGCCGATGACGACATCGCTCACGACCTGCGCAGCTGAGTCCTGCGGGGTGTCACTGAGAAGCTTGAACCTGATGCCCAGCGGGATGCCCGCCTCGTGTGTCATACGAGCGAGCTGGCCACCGCCGACCATGCCGACTACCGGAAACGTCACTCCCTCAGGGTATCGGCCGCGCCAAGGTGGCCGGTTTCCTGTCCCTCCCCGCCCCGTCCCGGACCATCTCCGGCCGTCCACCGGTATCCGCAGGAAGATCGCGCGGGAGGGTGGTTAGCATGGCTGCGTTGACGCCAATTGAGGGACGGGGGCCTGCACGACCATGGGACATGGTGCCGCTCGGCTCCGAGGGCTCGTTCGCGAAGTCGCCAAGTTCGGCGCGGTGGGCGGGGCCGGGGTGCTCGTCAACCTCCTCGTGTTCAACCTGGTGCGGCATGTCACCGACCTCCAGGTGGTGCGCGCGAGCGTCATCGCGACCGTGGTCGCGATCATCTTCAACTACGTCGGCTTCCGCTACTTCACGTACCGCGACCGCGACAAGGGCGGTCGCACCCGGGAAATGACCCTGTTCCTGCTGTTCAGCGCGGTGGGCCTGGTCATCGAGAACGGCGTGCTGTACGCGGCGACCTACGGCTTCGGCTGGAACACCCCGCTGCAGAACAACATCTTCAAGTTCGTCGGCATCGGCGTCGCCACGCTCTTCCGCTTCTGGTCGTACCGCACGTGGGTCTTCGTCGCGCTCCCGGCCCGGGCACCTGCGTCGGAGGACACCGGCCCGACGGCGGAGCCGGAGCGGAACAAGCAGCGGGTGCCGTAGCCGTACCGCGACGAGGGCCTCAGCGGACCATCGGCTCGTCCTCGTCCGTCATCGACGACTGGGCGGCCGTACGGGACAGGAACAGGCCGAAGACCGGGGGCTTGGTCTGGAGCATTTCCAGACGGCCGCCGTCCGCTTCCGCCAGGTCGCGGGCGACGGCGAGGCCGATGCCCGTGGAGTTCCGGCCGCTGATCGCCCGCTCGAAGATGCGGGCGCCCAGGTCGGCGGGGACGCCGGTGCCCTCGTCCGTGACCTCGATGACCGCCTGGTTGCCCGTGACGCGGGTGCGCAGGGCCACGGTGCCCCCACCGTGCATCAGGGAGTTCTCGATCAGCGCGGCCAGCACCTGCGCGACCGCGCCGGGCGTGCCGACCGCCTCCAGATGCCGCTTGCCGGAGCTGACGATGGCCCGGCCCGCGCTGCGATACGCCGGCCGCCACTCGGCGAGCTGCTGCTGGATGACCTCGTCGAGGTCGAAGGTGACGGCGGAGCCGGTGCGCGGATCGCGGGAGTTGGTCAGGAGCCGCTCGACGACGTCCGTCAGCCGCTCGACCTGCGTGAGCGCGATCGTCGCCTCGTCCTTCACCGTGTCCGGGTCGTCGGTGAGGGTGATCTCCTCCAGCCGCATGGACAGGGCCGTGAGCGGCGTCCGCAGCTGGTGGGAGGCGTCCGCGGCCAGTCGGCGTTCGGCGGTGAGCATGCGCGCGATGCGCTCGGCGGAGCCGTCCAGCACGTCCGCCACCCGGTCCAGCTCGGGCACGCCGTACCGCTTGTGCCGGGGGCGGGGATCGCCCGAGCCGAGCCGCTCGGCGGTCTCCGCGAGGTCGGTCAGCGGGGACGCCAGCCGGTTCGCCTGGCGGACCGCCAGCAGTACGGCGGCCACCACCGCCAGCAGCGCGACCAGCGCGATGATGAGCAGCGTGCGGCCGACCTCGCGGGTCACCGAGGAGCGCGGCTCCTGGACGGTGACCGTCTCGCCCTCCTCGCCGGGCGCGGTCGCGCTGATGACGTCACCGGAGGGCTTGCTGCCGACCTCGATGGGCGCCTCGCCGGGGAGGCGGATCACCGCGTAGTAGCGGTCCTGGGTGACCTGGTCGCGCAGCACCTCGGCGTCGACCTGCTGGGCACCGAAGAGCCGGCTGTCGACGATGCTGGCGAGGCGGACCGCCTCGGACTCCACCCGTTCCTGGGCACTGTTGCTGATCGTCCTGGTCTCGACGATGACGAGCGAGACACCGAAGACGGCGATCACGACCAGCACCACGGCGAGCGTGGACTGGATCAGTCGGCGGCGCATGTCCTGTTACCCGTGCCTGCCTGCTCCGTGGCTCAGCTCTTCTCGAAACGGAAGCCCACACCGCGCACGGTGGCGATGTAGCGGGGGTTGGCCGCGTCGTCGCCGAGCTTCTTGCGCAGCCAGGAGATGTGCATGTCGAGGGTCTTGGTCGACGACCACCAGGTGGTGTCCCAGACCTCGCGCATCAGCTGGTCGCGGGTGACGACCCGGCCCGCGTCGCGCACCAGCACCCGCAGCAGGTCGAACTCCTTGGCGGTGAGCTGGAGCTCCTCCTCGCCCATCCAGGCGCGGTGCGACTCGACGTCGATGCGCACGCCGTGCGTGGCGGGCGGCTGCTGCGGCTCGGCGGCACCGCGCCGCAGCAGGGCCCGGACGCGGGCGAGCAGCTCGGCGAGCCGGAAGGGCTTGGTGACGTAGTCGTCGGCGCCCGCGTCGAGCCCGACGACGGTGTCCACCTCGTCGGCGCGCGCGGTCAGGATGAGGATCGGGATGGTGTGGCCCTCGCCACGCAGGCGGCGGGCCACCTCCAGACCGTCCATGCCGGGCAGACCCAGGTCGAGCACGACCAGGTCGACGCCGCCCTGCAGTCCTGCGTCGAGAGCGGTGGGGCCGTCCTCACGCACCTCGACCTCGTAGCCCTCCCGGCGCAGAGCACGGGCCAGCGGCTCCGAGATGGACGCGTCGTCCTCGGCGAGCAGTACACGGGTCATGGAGTGATGGTAGACCTGCGAGGCCGTGAGCTGGGGTGTGACCGGAAGCGTTGATTCTTACCGTTGGCATACCCACTTCTTACGTTCCGGGGGAACGTGGACGAACCTCTGCCTATGGGGTGCGATCCTGGTAAGGACCTTGGAAGTAGGGCTCACGGTTCCCCCGACACCTGTGATCCTCCTCTCAAGTCCTTCCATATGCGGCAGTGTCCTGCCGTATGGTGAATCAGCGCCTGTAGCCCTAGGCGACCTTCTGTGGCCCTCTGCCCTGAAGGTCTCTTTTTTGTCGGGCCGGCGACCGCCCACCGCTCCGTGACCCGGAGCGGACCCCCGTAGGCGTCGGGGGCGACGGCCGTACGCTCCGGTGCCGACAGCCCCCCACCGGGCGCTCCACCGCTGTCGCGGGGCGCGTCCCGACCAGCAAGGAACGACCATGGCGTCCAGCCTGACGAAGGACTCGGCCCGTCCGGGCACCCCCGGCTCCGAGAAGACCTTCTTCGGCCACCCCCGCGGACTGGCCACTCTCTTCATGACCGAGATGTGGGAGAGGTTCTCCTACTACGGCATGAGGGCCCTGCTCCCGCTGTACCTGGTGGCACCGGGTGGCCTGCACCTCGACGCGGGCACGGCGACGGCGATCTACTCGGTGTACGTGTCGCTGGTGTACCTGCTCACCATGCCCGGCGGCTGGTTCGGCGACCGCGTCTGGGGGCCGCGCAAGACCGTCGCCATCGCGGGCGGCGTCATCATGCTGGGCCACCTCACGCTGGCCCTGCCCTCCTCCGGCACCTTCTACGCCGGTCTCGGCCTGGTCGCGATCGGCTCGGGTCTGCTGAAGGCCAACATCTCGACGATGGTCGGCCAGCTCTACGACGGACCGGACGACCCGCGCCGCGACGGTGGCTTCACCGTCTTCTACATGGGCATCAACCTCGGTGCCTTCGCGGCGCCGCTGATCATCGGCACCATCGGCGAGAGCGTCAGCTGGCACCTGGGCTTCGCGCTCGCCGCGCTCGGCATGGCGCTGGGTCTCGTCCAGTTCCTGATCGGCTCGCGCAACCTGGCCGAGCGCTCCAGCGTCGTCCCGACGCCGCTGTCCGGCGAGGAGAAGGCCTCGACGCTGCGCAAGGCGGCGATCTGGGCCGGAATCGCGGTCGTCTTCTACGCGATCGTCGGCTTCTCCGGCCACTACACGCTGAACTGGGTCCTGGTCCCGCTGACCCTGCTGGGCGTGATCGTCCCGACGATGGTCCTGGTCCGCATCAAGCGCGACAAGGACCTGGACGGTGCCGAGCAGTCGAAGATGTCCGCGTACATCTGGTTCTTCGTGGCCGCGGCCGTGTTCTGGATGATCTACGACCAGGGCGGCTCGACGCTGTCGATCTTCGCGGACTCCTCCGCCGAGAACAGCGTCTTCGGCTGGGGGTTCCCGGTCTCCTGGTACCAGTCGGTCAACCCGGTCCTGATCATGGCGCTGGCCCCGGTCTTCGCCTGGTTCTGGCTGGCGCTGAACCGGCGCGGCAAGGAGCCGAGCACGATCGTGAAGTTCGGCTCGGGTCTGGTCCTGGTCGGCGCGTCCTTCTTCCTCTTCCTGGCCCCGCTGTCGATCGCCGAGGGCGGTCACAAGGCGGCGGCGCTGTGGCTGGTGGCGATCTACTTCACGCAGACCGTCGGTGAGCTGCTGCTCTCCCCGGTCGGTCTGTCGGTGACGACGAAGATGGCGCCCGCGAAGTACGCCTCGCAGATGATGGGCGTCTGGTTCCTGGCCGTCACCGCCGGTGACGCCACGACCGGCCTGCTCTCCATCGCCGGGGTCGACCTGAACAAGACGAACATCGTGGCTCTCGAGGCCACGCTCGCCGTCCTCGCCGGTGCCGCGGTGTGGATGTACCGCAAGAAGGTCAAGGAACTCATGGGCGACGTCCGCTGACGCGCCCCGCCGGGCCATGACGAAGGGCCGCCGCATCCCGAGGGTGCGGCGGCCCTTCGACGTGCGTGAGGGTGTTCACGCACGTCAGGCCTTCGTCGTCGGGTCTCTCACGGGTGGCGAGGAGGACCGGTCCGCGTCTTCCGGGCCCGCGTCGGGGGTGACCCAGGGCAGGGCCGGGGCCGGGGCCGGAGCCGGAGCCGGGGCCGGGGCCGCGGTGGGGGTGCCCGTCCCGGCGCGCCTTTTCGTCATCGGCGGCAGCGCGGGCAGCCCCGTACGACGGGCCCGGCGGGCCGCGTGGCCGGGGTGGCGAGGCCGTACGCGGTCCACCACGGCCAGGCCGGCGCGGAACACGGCCGCCGGTACGACCAGGAGGACCAGGGCCCAGAACAGCGTCACGCCCCAGGGACGGCCGACGCCCCAGGGGTGTTCGGCGAGGACCTTGCCGCCGTACTTGAGGGACACCGTGTAGTCGCCGTGCGCCCCGGCCGCGAGTTCCACGGGCAGCTCGATGCGGGCCTCGCCGCCGGGCCGGATCGTGCCGCGCCATCGCTGGTCCTGCCACCGCGGGGCGAACACGCCGTGTGCGGTGCCGACCTGGAAGACGGGGTTCCGCACGGGGGACGTGCCGACGTTGCCGACGGTGACCTCGAGGGTCCGGGCGGGCGGGGAGCCGAACCAGGTCAGCAGCCCGCCGGCGCCGCGCAGCCGGGTGTCCGCGAGCAGGGAGAGCCGCCCGCCGGACCGTTCCGCGGGCAGCGGCTCGACCGTGTGCCCGGCGATCCGGAGGGCCGCGTCGGCCTCGGCATCCGCGCCGGTCGCCGTCGCCACGTGCACCACGCAGGGGCACGGCACCGGTGGTTCGACGATGGGCAGTGCGCGGCGGAAGCGTCCCTCGGCGTCGGTGGTGACGGCCCGGCCGTCCGCGTTGGCGCAGGAGTTGGTGCCACCGGTCACGCCCCGGTCCGGCTCGGCCTGCCCGCAGACCAGCAACGTCAGCAGAGCACGCGCCCGCCAGCCACTGCCGCTGACAGTGACCGAACCACCGGCTCCGGCCTGCCCCTCGGACAACTCGACCCGGGGCCGATCCACCGCCCCGACGGGCCCGGCCCCCGTCAGGACCAGCAGGAGCACCAGCAGGACGGGCAGGGACAGGTACGGGACTCGGGCAGCGGGCGACATGGGCGGCTCCAGCGGTCGTACGGGCGGGCGCGGCTCCGGCGCTTGTGGGGCTGATCCGGCTTGGGCAGATCGGGGGTGGGGCTCCGGGAGTTGGGAGCTCATCCGGCATCGGCAGCACGGCCACGGCTCCAGTGGTCCGGCATCGGCAGCGCGCCACGGCTTCCAGTGGTCCGGCATCGGCAGCGCGAAGGTGGGACCGCCCGGCAGCAGCGGCTCCGACGGTCGTAGGGGGCAGGGTCCGGCAGCGGCAGCGCGTCGGCGGTCCATCCGGACAGGCGGGTCCAGCAGCGGCAGCAGCGGCAGCGGCAGCGGCAGCGGCAGCGGCAGCGGCCGTACGAACGACCGACGCGGGTGGGCCGGGCGCCGGTCGGCCCGGCGGCCGGCGATGCCGCTCGGGCCCGGCGGCCGGCCGTGCCCGTCCGGTACGTCCGGCACTCGACAGCCGGCCGGCAGGCGATCCGCCGTGTGTCCCCCGCGGTCAGCGGCCCGCGCGTGCGCTCTGGTGACGTCGGGTCAGCCACAGGGCGCCCGCCGCGCCGGCGAGCAGGACCGTCCCTCCGAGGGTGCCGAGGGCTATGGCCGAGTCCTCGGGCCCGGTCTGCGGGAGCCCGGCGCCGGTGCCGGAGTCCGAGCCGGAGTCGCCGCCCTGGGCGGAGCCGGTGCTGCCGCCACCGCTCGCGGCCTTGACGTCGAGGGTCAGGGACGGTCCCGGGTCGTTGGTCGGGGTGCATGTGGTCGTCGTACCGAGGGCCTTGATGGTGAGGACGCCGGCCGTGAAGGTGACCTTGCCGCTCTTCTTCGGCAGGTACGTCCCGCTCAGGTCGTTGATCTTGATCGGCGTGTTGGCGGGAAGGGCCGCGTCGTTGGCGGGGCCGGTCACCGTCAGCGTGCCGTTGTCGGCGCCGCCCAGGGCGATCGTGGCGCTCGGGGTCATCGCCCCCTTGCCCAGTTCGACCGGGCTGGAGGAGACGCCCTTCTGCCAGGACATGGTGATCTTGTAGCCGTCGCCGTCCTCGACACCCTTGATGTCGATGGGCGAGACGGCACTCTTGTCGCCGATCGGCGTCTTGCACTGGTAGTTGACGTCGACGACCTCGGCCCGGGCCACGGGGGCGGCCATCAACACCGCCGAGCCGGCCAGGGCCGCGGCGGACGCGAGCGCGGCGGTTCGATTCCGGTACGACACGGTGCCACTCCCCTTCCTGTTTCCTGACGGCGCATCAGATCGGGCCGTCAAGGTACGCCCGGGGCCTTGAGGAAGGAAGACACAGAGCGCGCCGGATCCATGACGATCCGGCGCGCGGTGAAAGTGACGTATGAGGGATGTACGGCGGAGAAATCCCCGGGCGCGGGATCCGGTCGGGCAGCGCCCGGTCGGACCGCAGCCCGTCAGGCAGGTGCGCCCAGTTCCGCCCACACCGTCTTGCCGGCCACTCCCGGCGTGCGCACGACACCCCAGTCCAGGCAGAGCCGCTGGACGATGAACATGCCGTGGCCGCCCGGACGCCCCGCCCGGTGCGGGTTACGGGGAGCCGGCTGCCCGGTGCCCCGGTCGGCGACCTCCAGGCGGATCACCTTGTTGTCGCAGGTGATCCAGAGCTGGTCCGGCCCCTCGGCGTGCAGGCAGGCGTTGGTGACCAGCTCGGAGACGACGAGCAGCACATCCTCCGCTGCGGCCCGCTGGTCGGCGGAGGCGGCCGGCAGCCAGCCCCACGCGTACAGCGCCTGGCGGGTGAAGTCGCGGGCGAGCGGGACGACACCGCTCTCCCCCTCGAAGCTCAGCCGGCGCACCTGCCGGCCCCCCGGCGGCGCCGCAGCTCCGGACGGCGCGCCCACGCCCTCGCCGGACACCGTGGCCGCCGGCACGCCACCTTCGGACGCCCCGGAAGCGCCGCTGGGCTCCGGCCCGCGGTCGCCCGGCGGGTAAGGCCGGGTGGTGCTCATCAGCGCTTCACCTCACCGATTCACCAGTTCACGATTCAAAAGATTCTGTACACAGTCAGTCACGCAGCGCGCGGCATATCGGTTTCGCTGCACCCCCGCCACCCCGGTAGCCAACAGGTTCAGGATGTCTCCTGCCCTGGCGTCCCGGCGGAACACCCCCGGATTCGGCACGAAAGGCGTGACGGACATAGGACGTCGGTCACAGGGGGAAGGCCGAGGCTCGGCGCGCCGACGCACCGCCGCTCAGCTCGACTCGTCGGCCAGGGCCGCCTCGAGCGTGTCGTGGACGGTGAAGACCGCGTCCGCGCCCGTGATCTCGAAGACGCGCGCCACCACCGGCTGCATCCCGGCGAGGGTCACGCCGCCACCGGCGGCCTCCGCCTTCAGCCGTGCGCCGAGGAGCACATTCAGCCCCGTGGAGTCGCAGAACTCCAGGCGCGCGCAGTCGATGACCAGGCGCTTGAATCCCTTGGCGAGGCAGTCCTCGAGTGGCTCACGCAACAAATCGGCGGTGTGGTGATCCAACTCACCCGCCGGAGTCACGACGGCACTAGAGCCCTCTTCCCGCACCTCCACCAGAAGCCGGCCAGACTGTGCGCTGCCGACCGTCCCGCGGTCCATGCCGTCTCTCTCTCCTGACGTCGAGGCTGCTTGCTGACGCCCTCGAACACTACGCCTTCCTGACGTGCTTCGACACCCGAACAACTACACACAAACGGACATATGCCCACAGAACGCACTTGCGGTGGGCTCAGGAAAGCGGGTAGGCCTAGTAAGGACACGTACCCGACACCACGGCCGGCTTTGGAGGCGCCGCACACCGCAGTGCACGTAACGGCTCCGGCAGCCTTATGCCGAGAACGATGGAGGACATCATGTCACCCCGGCTCGACGCATCGCGTACCCAGAATGCGACGTCGACACCCCCTCCGGAACATCTGGATCCCATCGAACAGGACGAGACGCTCGTCACACAGGACGACGTTCTCGCCGGACTTCCGGACATCCCCCCGTACGAGCAGGTCGGCGCGGTCGACGCACGGGCTCTGTCCAAGACCCTCTTCCAGCGCCTCGAAGCGCTGGAGGAAGGCACACACGAGTACTCGTACGTCCGCAACACGCTTGTCGAACTGAATCTCGCGCTGGTCAAGTTCGCCGCTTCCCGGTTCCGCTCCCGCAGTGAGCCGATGGAAGACATCATCCAGGTCGGCACCATCGGCCTGATCAAGGCGATCGACCGGTTCGAACTCTCCCGGGGCGTCGAGTTCCCCACGTTCGCCATGCCGACCATCGTCGGCGAGATCAAGCGCTTCTTCCGTGACACCTCGTGGTCCGTGCGCGTGCCGCGCCGGCTCCAGGAGCTCCGCCTCGACCTGGCCAAGGCCGGCGACGAGCTGGCGCAGAAGCTGGACCGCGCCCCGACGGTGACGGAACTGGCCGAGCGCCTGGGCCTGTCCAAGGACGAGGTCGTCGAGGGCATGGCCGCCTCGAACGCCTACACCGCCTCCTCGCTGGACGCCCAGCCGGAGGAGGACGACTCCGAGGGCGCGCTCGCCGACCGCATCGGCTACGAGGACCACGGACTCGAAGGCATCGAGTACGTCGAGTCGTTGAAGCCGCTGATCGCCGAACTCCCGCCGCGCGACCGGAAGATCCTGTCCCTGCGCTTCGTCGCGGGTCTCACGCAGTCGGAGATCGGCGAGGAACTGGGCATCTCGCAGATGCACGTGTCGCGACTGCTGTCGCGCACGCTGGTACGGCTCCGCAAGGGGCTGACCGTCGAGGAGTGATCCTCGTGTGATCCCTGCCGGGTGACGTGTCCTTCGGGGGCGGACCGAACGGTCCGCCCCCGGGCGCGTGCCACAGGCCGGCCACGGCCGTGATCTTCAGGAGACGAGGATCAGGACGACCGTGGGGAGGAGCGGCGCCAGAAGGCTCAGCAGCCAGTACGTACGCGGGGCCAGTGACGTCCGGCGCCTGAGGGGGCTGTTGACCAGCCACCAGATCAGGCCGAACAGCGCGACGACCGGGACGACGATGACCAGCCAGAGGGCCATGCCGTCGTTCTCCGTCGGTTCCCGCACCGTCAGCCCGAGTTCGGTGAGCGGCCAATTCGCCGTGAGGTACCAGAGCAACCAGATCGGCACCACTGCCGGGATCCCGAGCAGCAGGTTCACCAGTAGCGGTGCCGACCAGTGCTTCGTCATCCGTCCCGCTCCCGGTTGGTGATCAGAGAACCCTTTCGCCGCGCCTCCAGACTCCCGTGACCAGGGGGACACCCGGGCGGTAGGCCAGGTGGACGTGGCTCGGGGCGTCGAGGAGCGTCAAGTCCGCGTACGCGCCCGGGGCGATGCGGCCGATGTCGGTACGCCGCAGGGCCGCCGCGCCGCCCGCCGTGGCCGACCAGAGCGCCTCGTCCGGGGTCATGCCCATGTCCCGTACGGCGAGCGCGACGCAGAACGGGACGGACGAGGTGAAGGACGAGCCCGGGTTGCAGTCGGTGGAGAGGGCGACGGTGACCCCGGCGTCGAGGAGGCGGCGGGCGTCCGGCCACTCGGCCCGCGTGGAGAACTCCGCGCCGGGCAGCAGGGTGGCGACCGTGTCGCCGCTCGCGAGGGCGTCGACGTCCGCGTCCGTGAGGTGCGTGCAGTGGTCGGCGCTGGCCGCGTCGAGCTCGACGGCGAGCTGAACGCCCGGGCCGTACGAGAGCTGGTTGGCGTGGATACGGGGGTGCAGACCGCGTTCCTTGCCGGCGGTGAGGATCGCGCGGGCCTGGTCGCCGTCGAAGGCGCCCTTCTCGCAGAAGACGTCGATCCAGCGGGCGTACGGGGCGCAGGCGTCGAGCATCTCGCCGGTGACGAGGGCGACGTAGCCGGCCGGGTCCTCGGCGAACTCGGGGGCGACGATGTGGGCGCCGAGATAGGTGACTTCGTCGGTGTGGGCGGCGGCGACGCGCAGGGCCCGGGCCTCGTCCTCGGCGGTCAGTCCGTAGCCGGACTTGGTCTCGAAGGTCGTGGTGCCCTGGTGCAGCGCCTCGCGGAGGTAACGGGTGAGGTTGGCCTCGAGTTCCGCGTCGCTCGCGGCGCGGGTGGCGGCGACGGTCGTGCGGATGCCGCCCGCGCTGTACGGCCGCCCCGACATACGGGCGTTGAACTCCTGCGTCCGGTCGCCCGCGAAGACGAGGTGGGAGTGGGAGTCGACGAAGCCCGGGACGACCGCCCTGCCGCCCGCGTCGACCCGATTGTCAGTGGCGGGTGCTTTGCTTTGATCACCGGTCCACACGACGCGGTCGCCTTCGATGACGACGGCCGCGTCCTGGACCAGTCCGAGGGGGGACCTGTCACCGAGGGAGGGGTCGTTGGTGACCAAGCTGGCGATGTTCGTGATGAGCGTGCTTGCGGTGCTCGCGGAGTGGGCGGGGCTGACGGTCGTCGCGTTGCTCATGGCGTCCTTGGTGGCCTGGTCGGCGGTGGGGTCGGGTTCGGGGACGGAGGCAGGCGCGGGCCGTGCGGGTGGACGGCCCGCTGCCGTCATCCGCGCAGTGCTTCGACGGCGTCCGCGAGGGCTCTCGGCACATCCGGTACGAGGGAGTGGACCCCGTCCCGTACGACATGCCGACCTCCCACGACCGTATGCGACACGTCCGCTGCCGACGCGGCGAATACGGCCGTCTCGGCCCCGAGCCGCGGAAGCGGCCCTGCCGTCCTGACCGAGTCGAGCGCGATGGTGGTGAAGTCGGCGAGCGCCCCGGCTTCCAGGACTCCCGCGCCCTCCCAGCCGAGGGCCGCGTGGCCGTCGGCCGAGGCCGCCCGCAGCAGGGCAGCGGCCGTCCAGTGACCTCGGGTGCGGGTGCGCAGGCGCTCGTTCAGCTCCAGGGCACGCGCCTCCTCCAGCAGGTCGATCACCGCGTGGCTGTCGGAGCCGAGGGAGAGCGGAGAGCCCTCGTTCTGCAGGGCGGCCGCGGGCCCGATGCCGTCGGCCAGGTCCCGCTCGGTGGTGGGGCACATGCAGGTGCCGGTGCCGCTGCCGCCGATGAGGGAGACGTCCTCGGCGGTGAGGTGGGTGTTGTGGACGCCGGTCGTGCGCGGCCCGAGGACGCCGTGCAGGGCGAGCAGTTGGGTCGGAGTGCACCCGTGGATCTCCAGGCAGGCCTCGTTCTCGGCGGTCTGCTCGGACAGGTGCACATGCAGCGGGGCCCGCCGTTCCTCGGCCCACCGGGCGACGGTCGCCAGTTGGTCGGCGGGCACGGCCCGTACGGAGTGGATCGCCGCTCCGATCCGCGCGTGATCCCGTTCCTTGAGAACTGAACAGCGTTCGGCCCAGGCCTCCGCCGTGCCGTCGGAGAAGCGGAGCTGCTGGGCGGAGGGCGGCTGCCCGAAACCGGAGGAGAGATAGGCGGTGTCGAGGAGGGTGATGCGGATCCCGGCTTCGGCGGCGGCCGCGATCAGGGCCTCGCCCATCGCGTTGGGGTCGGCGTAGGGGACTCCGCCCGGGGCGTGGTGGACGTAGTGGAACTCGCCGACCGCCGTGATGCCGGCCAGGGCCATCTCGGCGTACACGGCGCGGGCCAGGGCGTGGTAGCTGTCCGGGGTGAGCCGGGCGGCCGTGGCGTACATGACCTCGCGCCAGGTCCAGAAGGTTCCGGAGCCGACCTGGGCGGTGCCGCGCAGGGCCCGGTGGAAGGCGTGGCTGTGGGCGTTCGCCAGCCCGGGGAGGGTGAGTCCGCGCAGGACCTCGGCGCCGGGGCGCGGGGTGGTGGCCTCGGTCCGGACGGCGGTGATACGGCCGTCGTGGACGTCGAGGGTGACGCCCGGCTCGACGTGCGTGCCGAGCCAGGCGTGTTCCAGCCAGTACGTGCGGGTCTGCTGGGTGGGCGTCACGTGCGGGCCAGTCCTTCCAGTACGTCGGCGAGGGCGAGTACCCCGGCCACGCAGTCGTCCTCGGTCGCGGACTCGGCCGGGGAGTGCGAGACGCCGGTCGGGTTGCGCACGAACAGCATGGCGGTCGGGATGCTCCCGGACAGGATCCCGGCGTCGTGTCCGGCGCCGGTGCCGAGGACGGGGACCGTGAGGCCGGTGTCCTTGCCGAGGATGCGGGCGAGTTCGTCGCGCAGGGCGTGGTCGAACTCGACGACGGGGGTGAAGGACTCGCGGACGACGTCGAGGTCGATGCCGTGCGCGTCCGCGTACTGCCGGGCCGCCTTCTCGATGCCGCCCACCACGGCGTCGAGGCTCAGCTGGTCCTCGGCGCGCGAGTCGAGCCAGCCGCGCACGAGGGAGGGGATGGCGTTGACGCCGTTCGGTTCGACGGCGATCTTGCCGAAGGTGGCGACGGCACCGGCGAGTTCGGCCTCGCGGCGGGCGGCGAGGACGGTCTCGGCGTAGGACAGCATGGGGTCGCGCCGGTCGGCGAGCCGGGTGGTCCCGGCGTGGTTGGCCTCGCCCCGGAAGTCGAACCGCCACCGGCCGTGCGGCCAGATCGCGCTGGCGATGCCGACCCGGTCGCCGGACAGGTCCAGGGCCCGGCCCTGCTCCACGTGGAGTTCGACGAAGGCACCGATGCGGGCGAGCCGTTCGGGGTCGGGTCCGATGGCGTCGGGGTCGTATCCGGCGGCCTCCATGGCGCGCGGCAGTGTCACGCCCTCGCCGTCGGTGAGCCGGTGCGCGTGCTCGCGGGTGAGCTGTCCGGCGGTGAGCCGGGATCCGACGCAGGCGAGCCCGAACCGGGCGCCCTCCTCGTCACCGAAGTTCACGATGGCGAGGGGGCGGGTGAACCGCGTGCCCCGGCCGCGCAGTTCGTCCAGCGCGGCGAAGGCGGAGACGACTCCGAGGGGCCCGTCGAAGGCCCCGCCGTCCGGCACGGAGTCGAGATGCGACCCGGTGACGACGGCGTCCCCGGCGGCGGGGTCGCCGAGCCAGGCCCACTGGTTGCCGTTCCGGTCGGTCTCGTAGGTGAGGCCGCGCGCCCGGGCCTGCTCCTGGAACCAGGCCCGGCAGTCCCCGTCGACACCGCTCCAGGCGAAGCGCCGGTAGCCGCCGGAGGCGGGGTGGCGGCCGAGGGGGAGCAGCTCGCGCCACATCCGGTGGAAGGAGTCGCCGGTGGGGCCCGGCCGGGGGCCGGCGGTTTCCTGGGTCACGCGTCGTCACCCTCGCGCATCGGGACACGGACGCCCTTGTCCTGAGCGACCGACTCCGCGATGTCGTACCCGGCGTCGACATGCCGGATGACGCCCATGCCGGGGTCGTTCGTGAGGACCCGGCGGATCTTCTCACCGGCCAGTTTCGTGCCGTCGGCGACCGTCACCTGCCCGGCGTGGATCGACCGCCCCATGCCGACCCCGCCCCCGTGGTGCAGGGAGACCCAGGACGCCCCGGACGCCACGTTCACCATCGCGTTCAGCAGCGGCCAGTCGGCGATCGCGTCGGACCCGTCGAGCATGGCCTCGGTCTCCCGGTAGGGGGAGGCGACGGATCCGCAGTCGAGGTGGTCGCGGCCGATGACGACCGGCGCGGCGAGTTCCCCGCTCGCGACCATGTCGTTGAACCGCTCACCGGCCTTGTCGCGCTCGCCGTAGCCCAGCCAGCAGATACGGGCGGGCAGGCCCTGGAAGTGAACCCGCTCCCCGGCCATACGGATCCAGCGGGCCAGGGACTCGTTCTCCGGGAAGAGGTCGAGGATCGCCTTGTCGGTCTTCGCGATGTCGGAGGCCTCGCCGGACAGCGCGGCCCAGCGGAAGGGGCCCTTGCCCTCGCAGAACAGCGGGCGGATGTAGGCGGGGACGAAGCCGGGGAAGGCGAAGGCCCGGTCGTAGCCGGCGAGCCGGGCCTCGCCCCGGATGGAGTTGCCGTAGTCGAAGACCTCGGCGCCGGCGTCCATGAAGCCGACCATGGCCTCGACGTGCGTGGCCATGGACTCGCGGGCCCGGGTGGTGAAGCCGGCCGGGTCCTTCGCGGCGGCGTCGGCCATGTCCTCGAAGGCCATGCCGAGGGGCAGATAGGCCAGCGGGTCGTGGGCGGAGGTCTGGTCGGTGACGATGTCGATCGGGGCGCCCTCGGCGAGCATCTGCGGGAGCAGTTCGGCGGCGTTGCCCAGGAGGCCGATGGACAGCGGCTTGCGCTGGTCGCGGGCCTCGGTGGCCAGCTGGAGCGCGTGGGCGAGGCTGTCGGCCTGCACGTCCAGGTAGCGGTGTTCGATGCGGCGCTCGATGGCGCGCGGGTCGACGTCGACGCAGATGGCGACGCCGTCGTTCATCGTCACGGCGAGCGGCTGGGCGCCGCCCATGCCGCCGAGACCGGCGGTGAGGGTGATGGTCCCCGCGAGGGTGCCGCCGAACTTCTTCGCGGCGACGGCGGCGAAGGTCTCGTAGGTGCCCTGGAGGATGCCCTGGGTGCCGATGTAGATCCAGGAGCCGGCGGTCATCTGCCCGTACATGGTCAGGCCGAGGGCCTCCAGGCGGCGGAACTCCTCCCAGTTCGCCCAGTCGCCGACGAGGTTGGAGTTGGCGATGAGGACGCGCGGGGCCCACTCGTGGGTCTGCATGACGCCGACGGGGCGGCCGGACTGGACGAGCATCGTCTCGTCCTGCTTGAGCGTCCTCAGGGTGCGGACCATCGCGTCGAAGGAGCGCCAGTCGCGGGCCGCCTTGCCGGTGCCGCCGTAGACGACGAGCTTGTCGGGGTGCTCGGCGACCTCCGGGTCGAGGTTGTTCTGCAGCATCCGCAGGGCGGCTTCCTGCTGCCATCCCAGGGCGCTCGGTTCCGTGCCGCGCGGCGCTCGGACGGTGCGGGGTCCTGACATGGTCTGCCTCCCGGCGGTCTGTTGCTACGTCTATTCACATCCTGGCTTTATGAATAGAGCTAGTCAATACATCGGGAGGTCGGCGCGGCGGTGCCGTGGATGTTTGGCTGGATCCATGGATGACGACATGCGGGCAGGTGACTTGGGCGCCGGGCGGGCGGCCCGGCGGGACGAGGCGGTGCGGGCGGCCGTGGAGCAGGGGCTGGTCGGGGCCGGCAGCCCCGTCGTCGGGCTGCTGGACGTCACCGGCATCCGGGAGTCGGCGGCGGAGCTGCGGGCGGCGTTCGACGCGGTCGTGGCACCGGGCACGCCCGTGCTGCACGCCTTCGCGGTGAAGGCGACCCCGCTGGTGCCGGTGCTGCGGCTGCTGCGCGAGGAGGGCATCGGGGCGGAGGTGGCGAGCCCGGGTGAGCTGGCGCTGGCGCGGGCCGCGGGGCTGGGCCCGGAGATGACGGTCCTGGACTCACCCGCCAAGACACCGGCCGAACTGCGCGAGGCGCTGGACCTGGGCATCGCCGTCAACGCGGACAATCCGCAGGAGCTCGACCGCATCGACGGCCTCATGAGCGCCGGCGGCAGTCGCTCCCCGCTCGGGATCCGGGTGAATCCGCAGGTCGGCGGGGGTTCCATCGGGGCTACCTCGACGGCCACGGCGACGTCGAAGTTCGGGGTGGCGCTGCGCGACGAGGGGGCCCGGGAGTGGGTCGTGCGGGCGTACCAGGACCGCCCGTGGCTGACCCGGCTGCACGCGCACACCGGGTCGCAGGGCATCCCGCTGTCGCTGCTGGCCCGGGGGGTCGCGGAGGTGTACGCGCTCGCCGAGGAGATCAACGGGCGGATCGGGCGGCGGCAGATCGACACGCTCGACATCGGCGGCGGGCTGCCGGTGAACTTCGCGTCGGACGCGACGACGCCGACGTACGCGGAGTACGCGCGGATGCTGGCCGCGGAGGTGCCGGGGCTGTTCGACGGGCGGTACGGGCTGGTCACGGAGTTCGGGCGGTCGCTGCTGGCCAAGCACGGCACGGTGCTGGCGCGGGTCGAGTACGCGAAGTCCTCCGGCGGGCGGGCGGTCGCGGTGACGCATGCCGGTGTGCAGGTCGCCACGCGGACGGTGTACGCGCCGGAGAGCTGGCCGTTGAGGATCGCGGCGTATGACGCGAAGGGGCGGGTGAAGGAGGGTCCCGTCGTGGTGCAGGACGTCGCGGGGCCGGCCTGCTTCTCGGGGGATCTGCTGGCGGAGGGGCGGTCCATGCCGGTGCTGGAGCAGGGGGACTACGCGGCGGCGCTGGATACGGGGGCGTATTACTTCGCGCATCACTATGGGTACAACTCCCTCGTCCGGCCCGGGGTTTACGGGTTCGGGCCCGGTGGGGAGGGGGGTGTGGTCTTCGCGGTCGTGCGGGAGGCGCAGACGGTGGCGGAGGTTGTGGCGGAGTCCGGTGGGGCGCATGTGGAGGCGCTGCTGAGTGGCCGGGCGCCGAGCGCTCTGCCCGAGAGGCACGGCAGCGACACGACGTGAGACCAGCCGGAGAAGGCGGCAGGGCGCGCCGTCAGTCCACGAACAGGCCCCGGGCCGCGGCCTTCGCGTCGAACTCCTCCAGGCGGGACTGGGCCTCGGGCAGGTCGTCGCACATCGCCTCCAGCAGCACCCGGCCGAGCAGCATCGGGGCGCAGGCCGTGTCGAAGGCCAGGCCGGTGCCGACCGCGGCGGGGATCAGCAGGTCGGACACCTTGGCGACCGGTGCGAAGGCGGAGTCGGCGACCGTGACGACGGTGAGCCCGGCCTCCTTGGCATGGGCGAGGGTGTCGACGACCTCGCGGGGATGCCGGGGCAGGGCGAAACAGAGCAGTGCGGTCGCACCGGCCCGGACGGCGGCGTCGACGCGGTCCTGGACCATCGTGCCGCCCTCGTTGAGCAGCCGTACGTCGGGATGGACCTTGGCGGCGAAGTAGGCGAAGCCGTGCGCCTGGGCTGCCGCCGCCCGCAGGCCCAGGACGGGGAGCGGACGGGAGGCCGCGAGGAGGCGCCCGGCCCGCCGCACGGGCCCGGTGTCGGCCAGGGCCTCCGCCAGATGGCGCAGGTTCTCGATCTCGGCCTCGACGGCCTGCTGGTACTCGTTGACGGACCCGGCGTCCGCCGCGGGTTCGGCCGGGGCGACCTCGCGCAGATGACGGCGCAGGGCCGGGTACCCGTCGAAGCCCAGGGCCACGGCGAAGCGGGTCACGGACGGCTGGCTGACCCCGGCCAGTTCGGCGAGCTCCACACTCGACAGGAACGGCACGTCGGCGGCCCGCCGCACCATGCTGTGTGCGATGCGCCGCTGGGTCGGCGTCAGCCGGTGGCCCTCGAAGAGCGCCTGGAGCCGCGCGGCAGGGCCCTCGGTCACGCTCATGACGTGCTCCCCCTCGCCTATTCAGTAGCTGAGGATTCTGCATGAGCATATGCAGACCGGCAAGCGGGTGCCGAGGGCCGCCCCCCGTCCCGACACGGGGGCTAACCCCAGTGCGGCGGGCATCGCTTCTTTCTACCGTGGGTCACATGACCGGAATGGACGCGCGGGACACCGAGCTGAAGAAGGAACTCGACGCCACCCTGCACGCGCGCAGGGAGCTGGGCGAGGAGTACGAGTCCGCGCTGGTCGACTCGTTCCTGGAGAAGGTCGACCAGCGGATCGACGGCGCGGTGGACCGCCGGGTGCGCCGGCAGCTCGCCGAGCAGCAGATGCAGACGGCCCGGGAGTCCCGGTCGCCGCGGCCCACGGACTCCTGGGGCGAGCGCTTCGGCTTCGGCATCGTCTCCCTGGTCCTCGCGGTGCCGCTGTCCGCGATCGGCGGGGGCGTGGCCCAGCTGCCCGGCATGCTCGTCGCCTGGGCCGGCATCGTGGGCGTCAACGTCGTCCAGGCCCTCCGCACCAACCCGGACCTGTTCGGACGCCGCACGTCCTCCCGGGACAGCGGCTGGGAGGACTGAGCGGGCGTACGCGGTTCAGGCCTGCCGGGTGGGCAGCGCGACGATCTGCCGCAGATTGACCCGGCGCGGCCGGCTGGTCGTGTAGGCCACCAGGTCGGCCAGTTCCTCGGCGGACAGCGCGCCCACCTGGTCCCGCATCTCCGCCACCTGCCGGGCCAGTTCCGCGTCACCGATGTGGGTGAGCAGCTCGCTCTCGACGAACCCGGGCTCGATGTTGGTGACCCGGACGTCCCGCGGCCCGAACTCGCCGCGCAGGGACTCCGACAGGTAGGTGACGGCCGCCTTGGTCGCGCCGTACACCGCGTAGTTCGGGAAGCTGACGTGCGCGGCGATGGACGAGATGTTCACGATGTCGGCCGTACGGCCGTCGGCCGCCGCGCCCACCAGGTCGCCGGTGAAGGCGCCGGTGATCCGCAGCACGCCGGCGACGTTGGTGTCGAGCATGCGCTGCCACTCGTCGGCGCGCCGGGCGTCGACGGGGTGCGGCAGCATGACGCCGGCGGAGTTGACGACCAGGTCGACGGGCCCGTACTCGGTGTGGATCCGGTCGGCGGCGGCCGCCACGGACGCGTCGTCGGTGACGTCCGCGACGACGGCCAGGGCCTGTCCGCCGTCGGCCCGGATCTTCCCGGCGAGTTCCGTCAGCCGTTCCTCACGCCGGGCCAGCAGGGCCACCCGTGCGCCCCGGGCGGCCAGCAGGACGGCGATGGCCTCGCCGATCCCGCTCGCGGCTCCGGTGACGACGGCGGTGCGGCCGGCCAGGTTCTCGTACGACATGGGAGGTCCCCTCGGTGGTGGCCGGGGCGTCTCCCCGGCCTCGTCCACCACCCTCGGCGCCGTCGGCCGCCGTACCCAGGGGGGCGCTTTTCCTGGGTCTGCCGGTACCAGGCTCACCGCGCGCGGGGCGCCTAGGCTCGAAGGCATGGACGGAGAACTGGGAGATTTCCTGCGCTCGCGCCGCGCCCGTATCCAGCCGGAGGAGGTGGGGCTGCCCTCCTACGGCCGCCGCCGTGTCCCGGGTCTGCGCCGCGAGGAGGTGGCGCAGCTGGCCGGGGTGAGCGTCGACTACTACGTCCGCCTGGAGCAGGGCAGGGGCCCCGGGGATCCGTCCCGGACGAAGTCCGGGGGTGTGTCGGACGCCGTGCTGGACGCGGTGGCGCGGGTGCTGCGTCTTGACGAGGCGGAGCAGGCGTATCTGCGGGCGGTCGCCCGGCCCCGCCGGGCCGGGAGCGCTCCGGCCGCGTCCCGGGTGCGCCCGGGTGTCCAGCTGATCCTCGACGGCATGGACCGCAACCCGGCGTACGTCCTGGACCACCGCATGGAGGTGCTCGGCTGGAACGCGCTCGCCGACGCCCTGCTCGACTTCAGCGGCCCCGGCTCCGACGAGCACAACATCCCGCGCCGCGTCTTCCTCGACCCCGCCGCCCGCGAGATCTATCCGGACTGGGCCGCCATCGCGGGCCAGACGGTCGCCCATCTGCGGCTGCAGGCGGGCCACCACCCCGGGGACGCCGCCACCGGGGAACTCGTCGCCGAACTCTCCCGCGCCAGTGAGGACTTCCGCCGCCTGTGGGCCGACCACCTGGTCAAGCCCTGCGACCACGGGGTGAAGCACCTCAGGCACCCGGTCGCGGGCCTGCTGACCCTTCCGTACGAGACCCTCACGATCCCCGGCGCGCCGGACCAGACGATCGTCGCCTACACGCCGGAAGCGGGGTCGGAGACGGCGGAGCGCCTGGCGCTGCTGGGGAGTTGGGTGACGGACCACACGGTCTGAGAAAGCTTGCGCGGGGACCGCCGCACCCCCTGTTCGGGGGGCGGGACGACGGCGGTCCCCGCGAAGGACGCGGACCCGGTCAGGGCCTGGCCCCCGCGTCCGTGGCGTCCGTGGAGGTCCGGGAGCCGCTCCGGAGGTCCTTGTGACGCCTACGGTGCCGGCCGGGGCGGGGAGCCGCTCCCGCCCTGCCGACACCCACCAATGTGCAGGACTCGTGTTAAGCGGGTGCTGCGCGAACGTGACACCCTCGTACCACTTCCGCGAAGTCCACGAAGATCACGGACGCCGCAAGTTCACCCGGTTCACGGGTGGTTCACCGGGCGTTCGCCGCCGCTTTCCCGGTCCTGGCGAGGAAGGACAGCAGGTCCTGCCGGCTGACCACACCGGTCGGCTTGCCCTCGACCAGGACGATCGCCGCGTCCGCCCTGCCCAGCACGGCCATCAGGTCCTCGACCGGTTCGCCGGAGCCGACCTGGGGCAGCGGGCCGGACAGGTGCTTCTCCAGCGGGTCGTCGAGCGAGGCGCTCTTGCTGAACAGGGCGTCCAGCAGCTCGCGTTCCACGACCGAGCCGACGACCTCGGCGGCCATCACGTCGGGGTGGCCGGCGCCCGGCTTGACGACCGGCATCTGCGAGACGCCGTACTCGCGCAGCACGTCGATGGCCTGGCCGACCGTCTCGTCCGGGTGCATGTGGACGAGAGAGGGCATGCGGTCGCCCTCCTTGTCGGCGAGGACGTCGCCGACACGGGCGCTCGGGCCCGTGTCCTCCAGGAAGCCGTAGTCGGCCATCCACTCGTCGTTGAAGATCTTGCTGAGGTAGCCGCGCCCGCTGTCCGGCAGCAGCACCACCACGACGTCGTCCGGCCCGAGCCGCCCGGCGACCTCCAGCGCGGCGACGACCGCCATGCCGCAGGAGCCGCCGACCAGGAGGCCCTCCTCCTTGGCCAGGCGGCGGGTCATCTGGAAGGAGTCCTTGTCGGACACGGCGACGATCTCGTCCGCGACGGTCCGGTCGTAGGCGGTCGGCCAGAAGTCCTCGCCGACGCCCTCGACGAGGTACGGCCGCCCGGAGCCGCCGGAGTAGACGGAGCCCTCGGGGTCGGCGCCGACGACCTGCACCGTGCCGTCGCTGATCTCCTTGAGGTAGCGCCCGGTCCCGGAGATGGTGCCGCCGGTGCCCACGCCCGTGACGAAGTGGGTGATCTTCCCCTCCGTCTGCTTCCACAGCTCGGGGCCGGTGGAGTGGTAGTGGGAGAGCGGGTTGTGGGGGTTGGAGTACTGGTCGGGCTTCCAGGCCCCCGGCGTCTCACGGACCAGCCGGTCGGAGACGTTGTAGTAGGAGTCCGGGTGCTCGGGGTCCACCGCGGTCGGGCACACGACGACCTCGGCGCCGTACGCGCGCAGTACGTTGATCTTGTCGGTGCTCACCTTGTCGGGGCACACGAAGATGCACTTGTACCCCTTCTGCTGCGCCACGATGGCGAGCCCGACCCCGGTGTTGCCGCTGGTCGGCTCCACGATCGTGCCGCCGGGCTGGAGCGCGCCGCTCTCCTCCGCCGCCTCGATCATGCGCAGGGCGATGCGGTCCTTCACGGAGCCGCCGGGGTTGAAGTACTCCACCTTGGCCAGGACGGTCGCCCTGATGCCCTTGGTCACGCTGTTGAGCCTCACCAGCGGGGTGTTGCCGACGAGGCTGATCATCGAGTCGTGGAACTGCACCGTTGTCTCCGGATGCCGCAGAAGAAGTGGTCTGAGTGGTGCCGCCAGCCTATGTGCTGGCCGTGGTCCGTGACGGTCGTTCACTCCGCGTTGAGATTGGGCGACGGCCTGTACGGGGCAAGCACTGGGTGTACGGGTTCGAGGAGGTGGCGGCGACGCATGACGAGCATGTCGAGGGCGAGGGTGGCCCGGCGGATCGCGGCCGGCGCGGCGTACGGCGGCGGCGGTATCGGTCTGGCGGGTGCGGCCGCCGTGGGTCTTGTGCTGGCGGAGGTGCAACTGGCGCGGCGCCGGGTGGGCAACGGCACGTCCGGTCACGTGCCGCACGCGGACGGGCTGTACGGCCGTGCGTACGCCGGCGCCGGTGAGACGCCGCTGCGGCTGACGATGCTGGGCGACTCCACGGCCGCGGGCCAGGGCGTGCACCGGTCCGGGCAGACACCGGGCGCGCTGCTGGCTTCGGGGCTCGCGGCACTGGCGGAATGCCCGGTGCGGCTGCGCACGGTGGCGACGCCCGGGGCCCGTTCGGACGACCTGGACCGCCAGGTGGCCCTGGTGCTGGCCGACCCCGATCCGGTACCCGACATCTGCGTGATCATGGTCGGCGCGAACGACGTCACCCACCGCATGCCCCCGACCCGCTCGGTGCGCTGCCTGGCGTCGGCGGTACGCCGGCTGCGCACGGCCGGTGCGGAGGTCGTGGTCGGCACCTGTCCCGACCTGGGCACGATCGAGCCGGTCCGGCAGCCGTTGCGCTGGCTGGCGAGACGGGCCTCCCGCCAGCTGGCGGCGGCCCAGACGATCGGAGTCGTCGAGCAGGGCGGCCGCACGGTGTCCCTGGGCGACCTGCTGGGCCCCGAGTTCGCCGAGAACCCGCGCGAGCTGTTCGGGCCCGACAGCTACCACCCCTCCGCCGAGGGCTACGCGACGGCGGCGATGGCGGTCCTGCCGAGCGTCTGCGCCTCCCTCGGCCTGTGGCCGGCCGACGAGGAGCGCCCGGACGCCTCCCGTCGCGAGGGCTTCCTGCCGGTGGCCCGGGCGGCGGCGGAGGCCGCGTCGGAGGCCGGCACGGAGGTCGCGGCGGCGATGCCGACCGGGTCGCGGGGACCCTGGGCCCTGCTGAAGCGGAGGCGGCGCCGGCGGGTACCCGAGCAGGAGCCGGCGCCTGCCACGCCCTCGAACTGAGGACAGGGAAAGCAAGCGCTTAGTAAACTGCGGTCAGGGTCACACCGCGAGACCCGTGACCCAGGCCATACGTACGGGTAACTTCCCAGACAGCCCAGCCAGACCACCCGGTACGTCAATGGAGCCGTGATGCCCGAAGCCGTGATCGTCTCAGCCGCCCGCTCCCCCATCGGCCGCGCCGTCAAGGGCTCCCTCAAGGACCTCCGCCCGGACGACCTGACCGCCACGATCATCCAGGCCGCCCTGGCCAAGGTCCCCGAGCTGGACCCGAGGGACATCGACGACCTGATGCTCGGCTGCGGCCTGCCCGGCGGCGAGCAGGGCCACAACCTCGGCCGCGTCGTGGCCGTACAGATGGGAATGGACCACCTGCCGGGCTGCACCGTCACCCGGTACTGCTCCTCCTCCCTGCAGACCTCCCGCATGGCCCTGCACGCCATCAAGGCGGGCGAGGGCGACGTCTTCATCTCGGCGGGCGTCGAGACCGTCTCCCGGTACGCGAAGGGCAGCTCCGACGGCCTGCCCGACACGCACAACCCGCTCTTCGCCGACGCCGAGGCCCGCACGGTCGAGACCGCCCAGTCCGAGGGCTCGACCTGGCACGACCCGCGCGAGGACGGCCTGCTGCCCGACCCGTACATCGCGATGGGCCAGACCGCCGAGAACCTGGCCCGCTCCAAGGGCGTCACCCGCCAGGACATGGACGAGTTCGGCGTCCGCTCGCAGAACCTCGCCGAGGAAGCCATCAAGAACGGCTTCTGGGAGCGCGAGATCACCCCGGTGACCCTTCCCGACGGCACGGTCGTCTCCAAGGACGACGGCCCCCGCGCCGGCGTCACCCTGGAAGGCGTCCAGGGCCTCAAGCCGGTCTTCCGCCCGGACGGCCTGGTCACCGCCGCCAACTGCTGCCCGCTGAACGACGGCGCCGCCGCGCTCGTGATCATGTCCGACACCAAGGCCCGCGAGCTGGGCCTCACCCCGCTCGCCCGCATCGTGTCGACCGGCGTCTCCGGCCTCTCCCCCGAGATCATGGGCCTCGGCCCGGTCGAGGCGAGCAAGCAGGCCCTCAAGCGGGCCGGGCTGACCATCGACGACATCGACCTGGCCGAGATCAACGAGGCGTTCGCCGCCCAGGTGATCCCGTCCTACCGCGACCTGGGCCTCCCGCTGGAGAAGCTGAACGTCAACGGCGGCGCCATCGCCGTCGGCCACCCCTTCGGCATGACCGGCGCCCGCATCACCACCACGCTCATCAACTCCCTCCAGTTCCACGACAAGCAGTTCGGCCTGGAGACGATGTGCGTCGGCGGCGGCCAGGGCATGGCCATGGTCATCGAGCGCCTCAGCTGAGCACCGCACCGTAGCCGCCGTAGCACCGGCTGTGAGGTGCAGGCCCGGAACCCTGAAATCCCCAGGGTTCTGGGCCGTTTTGTGATCCAATCTCCCCCAGGATGTGACCTATCTCCCTCCATCCGGGGAGAAGCGCAGGTCACAGCAGCCACACCCCCTCCCCCGAGGCCCGAGCCCTGTCCCTTTGGTGACGTTACGCACTGACAGGTGGTTAGTCCGCCCTTCAAGCTGATGTAGGAAGTCGGGGGTCGACTTTGAACCGGGAGTACGTCAGTGAGCGCCATGCCGATCGCGTTGCTGGTCACCACGGCCGCCACGGGCGCCGTGGGTGTTGCCGTCCTGCGCACCGTGCTGCAGCTGCGGCGACAGGTCGCGGCCCTGCACACCGCGCTGGCCGAGAGCCGGGCCGCCACCACCCGTGCGCTGCTGCCGGCCGCCCGCACCACCGCCGACGCCGAGGAGATACGCGCCGCCGTCGCGGCTGCCCTCGCGGAGGAACGGGAGCGGGAGCTCGCCGAGGCGCGGGCGTTCTGGGCCGCCCAGGAGACCCGTGACGCCTCCGACGCGCCGACCCTGCTGGGCCTGCCCGACCCCGATCTGTTCCTGCCCCGGCAGGCCGATTTCGCGGGCCTTGAGCCGGTGTCCGAGACGGGCGCCGACACCGAGGAGCCGGCCGGCGAGTCCCCGGAGCTGGCCGCGGCCCGCCGCCGTCACCCCTCCCACCCGGACTTCGTGCCGGCGCAGTCCCCTGTGGTGAACGACCACGAGCGCACGGTCGCCACCCTGGAGGAGCTGGCCTCCTCCCGCGTCGAGCTGACGGACGTCCGCCCGGGCCCGCTGGGCACCCTCGACGTCTACGTCTTCGCCGACGGCACGACCCTGTGCATGACCCCGGGCCACCGGGAGACAGCTGAACACCTCGCCACGGCCCTGCGCGCGGGCGAGACCCCGGTCCTCCTGGGCGGCTCGGGCGTGTCAGGCGCGTACTCGCTCACCTTCGAGTGCGGCGAGGAGAACGTCTACATCCTGGCCGACCGAGTGATCGCGTCCCTTTAAGGGGCGCGGGGAACTGCGCGAGCAACCACACACAACCGGCACACGCAAACGGCGCTCACACCCCCGCCCGCTTCTGCGCCTCCTCCACCACCCTCACCGCGTCATCGACGTCGGCGTCACTGGGAATCACCACGGCCAGATCATGCCCGGCCACGGTGATCTGATCTGCGGCAGCAAACATCCCCGCATCCGGCATCTCCCGAGGCTCCACACCCGGCTCCTCAAGAGCCTGCGCCCTACGGGCCAACTCCCGGGCCAGCTCCAGAGCCTCAGCGGCAGCACTACGCTGCAACCGACTCTGGGGCGCGGCCCTCAAACGATCGGCGAAGTGATCCACCGCACGGGTCAGAGGCGTCGTATCAACCACGCCGCGAGCGTAGCCGTCGCACCGGGACTGTTGCCAACGGGCGAACACTCAGGCACGGTGACCTGAAGGACCGGCTTACATCCCAGCGTCCGGAGGCGCCGATGTCCCAAGTCTTCTCCGAAGAGACCCATCGCAACCTGCTAGCCCGCATCCCGCACTGCACCGGTCGTGAGATCACCGACTGGCTTCGCACCGTCGAAGATGGCCCGGCGCTCTTCCGTTTCGAGGAAAAGGTCAGCTGGCTCCGGCACGAACACAACCTGGCCTACGGCCACGCCAAGGCGATCGTCCATGAGTACGACCTGAGGAGGGCCGCGCGCAAACTGCTCTAGGCGCGGACAACGAGAAGGGCCCCGGCCGAAGCCGGGGCCCTATCGCGTACGACGGTCAGGACTGGCCGTACTAGTCGCTGCTGTTGAGGATCGAGATGAGCCTCAGGAACTCCAGGTAGATCCAGACCAGCGTCAGCGTGAGGCCGAAGGCCGCGAACCACGCCTCCTCACGCGGAGCACCGTAGGCGATGCCGTCCTCGACCTGCTTGAAGTCCAGGGCGAGGAAGCAGGCTCCGAGGATGATGCCGATGACGCCGAAGATGACGCCGAGGGCACCACTGCGGAAGCCGAGGCCGTCACCGCCGCCGAACACCGCGAACAGCAGGTTCACGGTCATCAGCAGGATGAAGCCGAGCGCGGCCGCCATCACGAAGCCGTAGAAGCGGCGGTTGACGCGGATCCAGCCGGCCTTGTAGGCGATCAGCACACCGGCGAAGACCGCCATGGTGCCGATCACGGCCTGCATGGCCGCGCCGTCGGCGATGCGGTTGTCGACGATGTTGGAGACGACGCCGAGGAAGACACCCTCGAACGCGGCGTACGTCAGGATCAGCGCGGGCGAGGCCTTGCGCTTGAAGGACTGTACGAACGCCAGCACCATGCCGATCAGCGCCGCGCCGATACCGATGCCGTAGCTACGGCCGATGTTGGCGTCGTCGATCGGCAGCAGGGCCCAGGAGAGCGCCGCGGTGAGGACGAGCACACCGAGCGTGCTCCCCGTGCGCAGGACGACGTCGTCGATGGTCATCCGGCCGGTGGTGGCCGGCGCCTGCGGCGGTGCGCCGTGCTGCAGGTCCTGCTGGGCGTAAGGGTTCTGCGCGTACGGGTTCTGCGCGTACTGGTCGCCCGACGGCTGCGCGTACGGGTTGCCCTGCGTGGCGACAGCGGGACCCCCGGCCTGCGGCGCGGTGTTGAAGCCCGCGTAGCCGTTGTCGCGGCTGAACCCCCGTCGCGAGAAGACCGGGTTTCTGCTCCTCATTTCACTCCTCCACGGCCACACGTCATGGCCTTGGCTCAAGAGTAATAGGTAGGCAAAGGAATGACCCTACTGCTTGGGGAGGATCTTTCCCTCATCGTGCTGCGCAACACGCTACGCGGCTTCGTGATTCCCCTCACCGGAGGGGGTCACTCATGTCTCACCCGAAGGGGAAGCCCGTGTACCCCTCCGCCAGGTCGGTCTCGGCGGCGCGGCTGGAGGCGATGCGCTCCAGGCGGGCGAGCTGGAGCCGGTCCTCGAAGCCGGTCGCGCCGGGGGCGCGGTGCAGCAGGGTCGTCATGTCGTAGGAGAACCGCTCGGCCTGCCAGATCCGGCGCAGACAGGTCGGCGAATAGGCGTCGAGCAGTTCCGCCGAACCGGTCTCCTTCCGGTGTGTCAGGGCCCGGGCGAACGTCACGACGTCGCCGACGGCGAGATTCAGCCCCTTGGCGCCGGTCGGCGGCACGATGTGCGCCGCGTCACCCGCGAGGAAGAGGCGGCCGTGGCGCATGGGCTCGTGGACGTAGGAGCGCATCGGAGTGACGGACTTCTGGGTGATCGGGCCGCGCTCCAGGCGCCAGTCGTCGGCGGTCTCGAAGCGGCGCTCCAGCTCGTCCCAGATCTCCTCGTCGCTCCACGCCTCGGGGTCGGTGCCGTCGGGCACTTGGAGGTAGAGGCGGGAGACGGACGGCGAGCGCATGGAGAGCAGGGCGAAGCCGCGGTCGTGGCGGGCGTAGACCAGCTCGTCGTGCGAGGGCGGTACGTCGGCGAGGATGCCGAGCCAGCCGAAGGGGTACGTCCGTTCGAAGACCTGGGTCAGTTCGGCCGGGATCGCCTGGCGGGCCACGCCCCAGAAGCCGTCGCAGCCGACGACGTACTCGCACTCCAGGACGTCCTCGCGGCCCTCGCGCCGGAAGCGGACGCGCGGGGCGTCGGTGCCGGCGTCCTCCACGGCCAGCGCCTCCGCCTCGAACAGCAGCGGGCCGCCCTCCTGGAGCTGGAGCGCGATGAGGTCCTTGCAGACCTCGGTCTGGGCGTAGACCGTCACGGACCGGCCACCGGTGAGGGCGGGGAAGTCGACGCGATGCCGTCGGCGGTCGAAGCGCAGTTCGATGCCGTCGTGGCGCAGGCCCTCGCGGTCCAGGCGCTCCCCGGCGCCGGCCGCGCGCAGCACGTCGGCCGTGCCCTGCTCCAGGATCCCGGCCCGCTGCCGCCGTTCGACGTAGGCGCGGTCGCGGCTCTCCAGGACGACGGAGTCGATGCCCGCGTTGTGGAGCAGCCGGGCGAGGAGGAGGCCGGCGGGGCCGGCTCCGATGATGCCGACAGTGGTGCGCATCGGGCACCTTCTCTCACTCTTGTTCGTGTGGTGAAAATTTTTTCACCACTGTTCGATGTGAGTTTCCGACGGCATGCGCCCGCTGTCAACGGGCATGCCGTGAAGTCTTCAATGAACCATGCAGGAGTCGGAAGGTGCCCGGAGCCGGACTCGAACCGGCACGCCCGCGAAGGGGCAGCGAGGTTTAAGCTCGCCGTGTCTGCATTCCACCATCCGGGCAGGCCATGGGCTCCGCGTCGAGGTTCCGAGACTATCGGGACGGATCCCCCGAACAGCGGAAGCACGGACCGATGTTGTCTTATTTTATTGACGTCTGAGGGTGCATCAGCACACGGAACACGCCATCCGCACTTGCCAATAGCCTTGCGTGCGGCGGTGGGCACCGCATACGGAATGACGGAATTTCACCGCCCGAACGAGGGCACTCCACCTGTTCTCGACATCTGGACCGCTCAGGTCGCCGACACCGGGGCCGCTCAGGGGCGTTCGTCATCCCCAGGTATGACCCGGCCGCGCCCGGTCAGTCTGAAGTCGGCCCCCGGAACGGGAACTGCGGGTGACTACACGGCGGCGGGGGACCCGGACGATGGATCACATCCCCCTGACCGCATCACCGTCCGACAGGAGTGCCATCCCGTGACCACCGCTTCCCTCGCCGACCGGGCCACCACCGTGGCCGCGCGCGCCACGGATCTGTCGAAGATCTACGGGCAGGGTGAGACCCAGGTGGTCGCCCTGGACCGGGTCTCCGCCGACTTCCGGCAGGCCGAGTTCACCGCGATCATGGGCCCCTCGGGCTCCGGCAAGTCGACCCTGATGCACTGTGTGGCCGGTCTCGACTCCTTCTCCTCCGGGTCGGTGCGCATCGGCGACACCGAGCTCGGCTCCCTGAAGGACAAGCAGCTGACCAAGCTGCGCCGGGACAAGATCGGCTTCATCTTCCAGGCGTTCAATCTGCTGCCGACCCTGACGGCCCTGGAGAACATCACCCTCCCGATGGACATCGCGGGCCGTAAGCCGGACAAGCAGTGGCTGGACTCCGTCATCCGGATGGTCGGCCTGGCGGACCGGCTGGGCCACCGGCCCTCGCAGCTGTCGGGCGGTCAGCAGCAGCGCGTCGCCGTGGCGCGGGCGCTGGCCTCCAAGCCCGAGATCATCTTCGGTGACGAGCCCACCGGAAACCTCGACTCGCGCTCCGGCGCCGAGGTGCTGGGCTTCCTGCGCAACTCCGTGCGGGAGCTGGGCCAGACGGTGGTGATGGTGACGCACGACCCGGTGGCCGCGGCCTACGCGGACCGGGTCGTCTTCCTCGCGGACGGCCGGATCGTGGACGAGATGCACGGGCCCACGGCCGACTCGGTGCTCGACCGGATGAAGGCGTTCGACGCCAAGGGCCGCACCAGCTGATCCCCCGTCAGGACCGACAGGACTGAGAAGAAGAACCCATGTTCCGTACCGCCTTGCGCAACGTGCTCGCGCACAAGGCCCGGCTCCTGATGACCGTCCTCGCCGTGATGCTCGGCGTGGCCTTCGTGTCGGGGACCCTGGTCTTCACCAACACCATCTCCGACGCCTTCCAGAAGAGCTCCGCCAAGGGCTTCGACCAGGTCGACGTCGCCATGACCTCCGACTACCAGGAATCCGAGGGCGACAAGGTCGGCAAGGTCCACGACCTGGACCGGGCCGTGCTCGACAAGAGCGAGCGGGTTCCCGGTGCCGCGTCCGCCATCGGGGTCGTGCAGGGCTTCACCGCCATCGCCGGCAAGGACGGAAAGCTGATCGGCGAGGGCTTCCAGTCGCAGGGCGGCAACTACTGGGGGGACAAGGACCCCCGCTACCCCTTGACGAGCGGGCACGCGCCCAAGGGCGCCGGTGAGATCCTCATCGACTCCGCGACGGCGAAGCGCGCCGGGTACGAGGTCGGTGACACCGTACGCATGTCGGTCGACGGGCCGGTCCTGACCCCGAAGATCGCCGGCATCTTCACCACCGACGACGGCAATGTCGCGGCCGGCGGCAGCCTGACCCTGTTCGACACGGCGACCGCGCAGCAGCAGTTCGGCAAGGCGGGCGTCTACGACCAGATCAACGTCAAGGCGAAGCCGGGCGTCTCGCAGGCCGCGCTCAAGGCGGAGCTGGACAAGGCGCTGCCCGAGGGCACCGTCCAGACCACCACCGGCAAGCAGCTCGCCGACGACCAGGCGGAGACCATCTCCCGGTCGATGAGCGGCATGCAGACGGCTCTGCTGGTCTTCGCCGGCATCGCCCTGTTCGTCGGCACGTTCATCATCGCCAACACCTTCACCATGCTGGTCGCCCAGCGGACCAAGGAGCTGGCGCTGATGCGGGCGGTCGGCGCCTCGCGCCGGCAGGTGACGCGGTCGGTGCTGATCGAGGCGTTCGTGGTCGGGGCGGTCGCCGCCGTGACCGGTCTGGTCGCGGGCATCGGCATCGGGGCCGGAATGCGCTCCCTGATGGGTTCGTTCGGCGCGACCGTGCCCGACGGCCCGCTGGTCATCGAGCCGGCCACGATCGCCGCCGCGTTCGCCGTCGGCATCCTGGTGACCATGCTGGCGGCGTGGCTGCCGGGCCGCCGGGCCGCGAAGATCCCGCCGGTCGCGGCCATGAGCAGCGTCCATGCCACGGCCACGACCAAGTCGCTGGTGCTGCGCAACACGCTGGGCACCCTGTTCTCGGCTGCGGGCATCGCGGTGGTCCTGATGGCCACGACCATGGACGGCTCGGACGGCCAGATGCCGATGGGCTTCGGCGCGGTGCTGCTGATCATCGGCGTGTTCATCCTGACCCCGCTGCTGTCCCGGCCGCTGATCGCCGCCGCTGCGCCGGTGCTGCGCGCCTTCGGCGTCTCCGGCAAGCTGGCCCGGCAGAACTCGGTGCGCAACCCGCGCCGTACGGCCGCCACCGCCTCCGCGCTGATGATCGGCCTGACCCTGATCACCGGTATGACGGTGACGGCGGGCAGCCTCCAGCAGGCCATCGACAAGATGGCGGCGTCCGCGATCAAGGCGGACTACGTGGTGTCCATGGCGAACGGCAACCCGCTCTCCCCGGACGTCGAGAAGAAGCTGAAGCAGACCGACGGCGTCACCGCCACCAGCGCGATGACCAACGCCATGGCCCGTGTCGACGGCAAGACCGACGAGTACCTGACCGGTGTCAACGGCGCCGCGATCGGCGAGCTGGCCGCTCCGAAGGTCGAGGACGGCTCGTTCGAGGTCGGCGGCTCCCAGGTCGTCGTGGACGGCACGACCGCCAAGGCCAACCACTGGAAGGCCGGTTCGAGCTTCAGCGTCGCCTTCGAGGACGGCAAGAAGCAGCGGTTCACCGTCGCCGGGACGTACGAGAGCAACGAGTACCTCAGCGGCATCCTGCTCGACCAGTCGGCGCTCGCGCCGCACACGTCCGACCCGTACGTCATGAAGGTCATGGCGAAGACCTCCGGCGGCCCGTCCGGCGCGGCCCAGGACAAGCTGGAGAAGGCCCTCGACAACAACCCGGCGATCAAGGTCCAGGACAAGCAGGACATCTCCAACGAGATCGCGCAGATGTTCACGCTGATGCTGAACATGCTCTACGGACTGCTCGCCATGGCCGTGATCGTGGCGGTCCTCGGGGTCATCAACACCCTGGCCATGTCGGTCTTCGAACGCTCCCAGGAGATCGGCATGCTCCGGGCGATCGGCCTGGACCGCAAGGGCATCAAGCGGATGGTCCGCATGGAGTCCCTGGTGATCTCGCTGTTCGGCGGGGTGCTGGGCATCGGCCTGGGCGTGTTCTTCGGCTGGGCGGCCGGCGAGCTGGTGGCCTCGAAGATGCCGACCTACGCGCTGGTCCTGCCCTGGGCGCGGATGGGTGTCTTCCTGCTGCTGGCCGCGACGGTGGGTGTCCTCGCGGCGCTGTGGCCGGCCCGGCGGGCGGCCCGGCTGAACATGCTGGAAGCGATCAAGGCGGAGTAGCGGGAACGACGGAGGCCCCCTTTCCCACCGGCGGGAGAGGGGGCCTTCGCCGTGTCAGTTCCAGGTACGGGTGCGCAGGGGCATGCCCGACTCCCCTGATTCGGGGGCCCGCACGGCCAGGACCTGGTTGACGCCGATGCGGTTGCGCTCGAAGGCGACGACGCAGGCGGCCATGTACAGGCGCCAGACGCGGGCGCGGCCGGGGCCGGTGAGCTGGACGGCACGCTCCCAGTCGGCCTCCAGGCGGGTGACCCACCGGCGCAGCGTGAGGGCGTAGTGCTCGCGGATCGACTCGACGTCGCGCACCTCGAACCCGGCGCGCTCCAGCTGGGTGACGGTGACGCCGATGGGCTGGAGTTCGCCGCCGGGGAAGACGTAGGAGTCGATGAACGCGTCGACCTCGTACGTCGTCTCGTCGCGCTGCGGGCGGCGGGCGATCTGGTGGTTCAGGAGCCGTCCGCCGGGCTTGAGCAGGTCGTACAGACCGTCGGCGTACTCCAGGTACCGCTCGGCGCCGACGTGTTCGGCCATGCCGATGGAGGAGATCGCGTCGTAGGGGCCGTCGCGGACGTCTCGGTAGTCCTGTACGCGGATCTCGATCCGGTCGGTGAGGCCCTCCTCGGCGACGCGCTTGCGGGCGTAGGCGGCCTGCTCCTGCGAGAGGGTGACGCCGACGACGCTCACGCCGTGCTCGCGGGCGGCGTGGATGGCCAGGGAGCCCCAGCCGCAGCCGACGTCCAGCAGCCGCTGACCGGGGCTCAGGCCGAGCTTGCGGCAGACGAGTTCGAGCTTGTCGCGCTGGGCCTGTTCGAGAGTGGCGTCGGGGCCGGGCCAGTAGGCGCAGGAGTACACCATGGACGGGCCGAGGACGATCTCGTAGAAGTCGTTGCCGACGTCGTAGTGGTGGCTGATGGCGCGTCTGTCGCTGCGCTTGGTGTGCAGGTGGCGGCGGGGGCCGCGGGCCTCCTCGGGGGGCGGGGCGGGCGGCAGCGGGGTCCCGGCGAGCTTGATGAACCCGCGTACGGCGGAGCGGACCTCTCGGTCGCGCAGGGCCTGGGTGAGGGTGCGGGCGTCCTCGCCGCGCTCCCAGATGTCTCCGGCGAGCAGGTCGAGGGTGGTGTAGAGGTCGCCCTCGATGTCCAGGTCGCCCGCCACCCAGGCGCGGGCCAGACCCAGTTCGCCCGGCTTCCACAGCAGGCGGCGCAGGGCGCGGCGGTTGTGCACGACCAGGGCGGGCGCGCCCGGCGGGCCCGCCTGCGAACCGTCCCAGGCGCGGATGCGCACCGGGGGCGGTGCTCCCAGCAACTGTGCGAAGAGGCCCTGCAGCCGCTGCGCGGCGTCTGCCATGGTGTACACCTCCGTGACGGGGAATCCCGGAATGTCCGACACCACGTAAACACCTGCGGGGCCCCACCGCAGTCCCCGGCACGCGTCATCTCTGAGCAAAGCCGCCACTTCGCCCACCCGGCGGCGGGTTCCGTACAACGCCGAAGGACCTCCCGCACCACGGATGGCGGGAGGTCCTTCGTCAGACGGGTGACCGGGGGAGGGTCAGGAGGCCTTGGCCTTCTCCTCGGTCTTCTCCTTCGGCGCGGCGGCGACCGGGGCCGGCTTGGCGGCCTCGTAGAACTCCTCGCGCGGCGTCTCCATCGCGCCGAGGGAGACGACCTCGCGCTTGAGGAACATCGCCAGGGTCCAGTCGGCGAAGACGCGGATCTTGCGGTTCCAGGTCGGCATCGCCAGACCGTGGTAGCCACGGTGCATGTACCAGGCGAGACGGCCCTTGAGCTTGATCTTCATCTTGCCCATGACGATCATCGCGACGCCCTTGTGGAGGCCGAGACCGGCCACCGCGCCCTTGTTGGCGTGGGCGTAGTCCTTCTGCGGGAAGCCCCGCATGCCGGAGACCACGTTGTCGCCGAGGACCCGGGCCTGGCGCAGCGCGTGCTGGGCGTTCGGCGGGCACCAGGCGTTCTCGTTGCCGGCCTTGCGGCCGACGAGGTCCGGGACCTGGGCGTTGTCGCCGGCGGCCCAGATGTAGTCGGTGCCCTTGACCTGGAGCGTCGGCTCGCAGTCGACGTGGCCGCGGGGGCCGAGGGGCAGGCCGTAGCGGGACAGGGCCGGGTTGGGCTTGACGCCGGCGGTCCAGACGATGGTGCTGGAGTCGACCTCGAGGCCGTTCTTCAGCACGACGTGGCCGTCGACGCAGGAGTCCATGGAGGTGGACAGGTAGACCTCGACGCCGCGGCCCTCGAGGTGCTCCTTGCCGTACTTGCCGAGCTTGGGACCGACCTCGGGGAGGATCTTGTCGGCGGCGTCGACCAGGATGAAGCGCATGTCCTCACGGGACACGTTCTTGTAGTACTTCGCCGCGTCGCGGGCCATGTCCTCGACCTCGCCGATGGTCTCCGCACCGGCGAATCCGCCGCCCACGAAGACGAAGGTGAGCGCCTTGCGGCGGATCTCCTCGTCGGTGGTGGAGTCGGCCTTGTCGAGCTGCTCCAGCACGTGGTTGCGCAGGCCGATGGCCTCCTCGACGCCCTTCATGCCGATGCCCTGCTCGGCGAGGCCGGGGATCGGGAAGGTGCGGGAGACCGCGCCGAGCGCGATCACCAGGTAGTCGAAGGGCAGCTCGTAGGCCTCGCCGACCAGCGGGGAGACCGTGGCGACCTTGCGGTCCTGGTCGATGGTGGTGACCCGGCCGGTGAGAACCTCCGCCTTGGGCAGCACGCGTCGCAGCGGGACGACGACGTGGCGCGGGGAGATGTTGCCGGCGGCGGCTTCGGGGAGGAAGGGCTGGTAGGTCATGTACGACCGGGGGTCGACGACCGTGACGGTCGCCTCTCCGTAGCGCATCTTCTTCTGGATGCGCCGAGCTGCGTACAGGCCTACGTACCCACCGCCTACTACGAGGATCCTGGGACGCTCCGTGGTGCTCATGCCATCGAGTATCCACCCGCCTCAGGGGGGTGGCTCGTGCGCCCCTTCACAAGCTCGGGCAGGGTGTGTGTTATCCTCCGCGGCTCGCGTGATCCATGTCATGGTGACAACCGGGATCCTTTGTGCACCCCGGACCGTTGTCAATGCCGCGTGAGCTGCCTCTCTGAGCGGAAAGGGCCTCCGTGAGGCCACCCCGGAGTCCCGCTCCGGGCTCCTTCCCCGGCACCTCCATACCATGCTTCTGAACATGTTCAAAGGCACCTTGGGGCCCCGGATGGGTCAACCGGACCCCTCTTGTCGCTCTCGCGGGCCGAATTCCTTGTGAAGAACTTCACGAACTTTTCCGACGAGCTGTCGCCGGGGGGTCCGTACGAGCCCCCCGGACGCGCTCAAACGTGATCCATGCCTGCTCAGAAGCGGGCTACGCGACCGACCACGCGATGCCGTCGAGGATGTCGTGCTCGCTCACCACGACCTCCTCGGCGCCGATCCGCTCCATGATCGACAGCAGTACGAGAGCCCCCGCGCCGATCACGTCGACCCGGCCCGGGTGCATGGAGGGCACGGCCGCGCGCTCGGCGTGGGTGGAGCGCAGCAACCACTCGGTGATCTCGCGGACCCGGGCGTGGGAGACGCGGGAGTGGTGGATGGCCTCCGAGTCGTACTCGGGCAGCTCCTGGGCGATCGCCGACACGGTCGTCACCGAACCGGCCAGGCCCACCAGTGTGCGGGCCTCGCGCAGCGGGACCGTCTCCTCGGCGAGGTCGAGGGCGGCCTCGATGTCCGCCCGCATCGCCGCGATCTGCTCCTTCGACGGCGGGTCGCTCACCACGCCGTCCCGGACCAGGTGGCGCTCGGTCATCCGGACGCAGCCGATGTCCACCGAGCGGGCCGCGCGCACCTGGTCGTCGCCGACCACGAACTCGGTCGAGCCGCCGCCGATGTCCACGACGAGGTAGGGCTCGGGGAGGTGGTCTCCCCCGGCGAGTTCCTTGGTGGCGCCGGTGAAGGAGAACTCGGCCTCCTGGTCCCCGGAGATCACCTCGGGCTCGACGCCCAGGATGTCCAGCACGCCGCGCACGAACTCGTCGCGGTTCTCGGCGTCCCGGGACGCCGAGGTCGCCACGAACCGCAGCCGCTCCGCCCCGTGCTCCTTGATGATCCCGGCGTACTCGCGGCACGCCGCGAAGGTCCGCCGCAGCGCCTCGGGGGCGAGCCGGCCGGTGCGGTCGACGCCCTGCCCGAGCCGCACGATCGTCATACGGCGGTCCAGGTCGACCAGCTCGCCGGTGGCCGGGTCGCAATCGGCGACCAGGAGCCGGATGGAGTTCGTACCGCAGTCCACGGCGGCGACACGGGTCACCGGTCGTCCTCCTCGGCGGTCGTCGCGCCCGTCACGCACGGGCCCTTGCGCCACCACTCCGGCAGCATCTCGATCGCCTCGTCGCCGAGCGGGTTCACCCCGGGTCCCGCGGCCAGCGAGTGGCCCACGAGCACGTGCAGGCACTTCACCCGGTCCGGCATGCCGCCCGCGCTCGGGAAGTTCTTCAGCTCCTCGATCTCGTCGCGGCGCCGGATGTAGTCCTCGTGCGCCGCCCGGTACGCCGCCGCCAGCTCCGGGTCCGAGGCCAGCCGCTCGGTCATCTCCTTCATCACGCCGTTCGCCTCCAGCGTGCCGATGGCCGAGGCGGCGCGCGGGCACGTCAGGTAGTACAGCGTCGGGAACGGCGTTCCGTCCGGCAGCCGGGGTGCCGTCTCGACGACGTCGGGCTGCCCGCACGGGCACCGGTGCGCGATCGCGCGCAGACCGCGCGGGGGCCGACCGAGCTGCTGCTTGAAGGCCTCGACGTCCGCGTCGGTGGGCTCGGTGCGCGGGGTGGTCGGCGGGGGCGTTTCCATGACTGTCTTCAGGCTGTCTTTCTTTGAGTCAGATATGAGTCGGACGACCGGCTGGGTCTCCGGAATCATCGGTCGGAGGCGTCGGACTTGTCGACGCCGTCCCACACGTTGGCGTACCAGGGGCGGTCGGCCGTCCCGAGCACGGCGTGCGACTGCCGCGCCGCGTGCGGGTCGACGACGATGAATCCCGTCTCCCCCGGCATGACGTAGTGCAACCGCTGCCGGATCTGCTGTTCCGCGTACGCGTCGTCCTGCCAGCGCGCCTTCTGGTCGCGCAGCCGTTCGACACGCTGCCGGGCCTGCTGCTGTTCGCGCTGGAGGTCGTCGATCTCGGCGCGCTGGGAGACGTACTCCCGCATCGGGTAGGCCAGCGCCACGATCAGCGTGCACATCACCAGGGCGAGCAGCGCGGCCCGGCCGGTCAGCCGGGAGCGGCGGGCCTGGCGCCGGGTCTGGGAGCGGTAGACCCGGGCCGCGGTCTGCTCGCCGAGCAGCCGGATCCTGGTCGCGGTGGAGAAACGGTCCCGGTCCTTCACGGCCATGGTCTCCCCGCTCTCCCGCTCCACCGTCCGACGCGCGTACGTCCCCGGACACGGTACGGGACCGAGTACGGGGACGTACGTACGACTGGCTCAGGCTTGACCCTTAACGGGTCACCCGGGTCAGCCCTTGAAGCGCGGGAAGGCGCTGCGGCCGGCGTAGACCGCCGCGTCGTCGAGGATCTCCTCGATGCGCAGCAGCTGGTTGTACTTGGCGACGCGCTCGGAGCGGGCCGGGGCGCCGGTCTTGATCTGGCCGCAGTTGGTGGCGACGGCCAGGTCGGCGATGGTGACGTCCTCGGTCTCGCCGGAGCGGTGGGACATCATGCACTTGAAGCCGTTGCGCTGGGCCAGCTCGACGGCGTCCAGGGTCTCGGTCAGCGAGCCGATCTGGTTGACCTTGACCAGCAGGGCGTTGGCGGCGTTCTCGTCGATGCCGCGGGCGAGGCGCTCGGGGTTGGTGACGAACAGGTCGTCGCCGACGATCTGGACCTTGTCGCCGAGCTTCTCGGTGAGGACCTTCCAGCCGTCCCAGTCATCCTCGAACAGCGGGTCCTCGATGGAGACGAGCGGGTACGCGTCGACGAGCTCGGCGTAGTACTCGGTCATCTCGGCGGCGGAGCGGGTCTTGCCCTCGAAGGTGTAGGCGCCGTCCTTGTAGAACTCGGACGCGGCCACGTCGAGGGCGAGGGCGATCTGCTCGCCGGGGGTGTAGCCGGCCTCCTTGATCGCCTCGAGGATGAGGTCGAGGGCCTCGCGGTTGGAGCCGAGGTTCGGGGCGAAGCCGCCCTCGTCGCCGAGGCCGGTGGCCAGGCCCTTGCTCTTCAGGACCTTCTTCAGCGTGTGGTAGACCTCGGCGCCCCAGCGCAGGGCCTCGGAGAAGGACTCCGCGCCGATCGGGGCGATCATGAACTCCTGGATGTCCACGTTGGAGTCGGCGTGCGAGCCGCCGTTCAGGATGTTCATCATCGGCACCGGGAGCAGGTGCGCGTTCGGGCCGCCCAGGTAGCGGAACAGCGGCAGGTCGCTGGCCTCGGAGGCGGCGTGGGCGACGGCGAGGGAGACGCCGAGGATGGCGTTGGCGCCGAGGGAGCCCTTGTTGTCGGTGGCGTCCAGGTCGAACATCGCCTGGTCGATCAGGCGCTGCTCGGTGGCGTCGTAGCCGACGAGCTCCGGGCCGATCTGCTCGATGACCGCGAGGACGGCCTTCTCCACACCCTTGCCGAGGTAGCGGTTCGAGTCGCCGTCACGCAGCTCGATGGCCTCGAAGGCGCCCGTGGAGGCGCCGGACGGGACGGCGGCACGACCGGTGCTGCCGTCGTCGAGGCCGACCTCGACCTCGACCGTGGGGTTGCCTCGGGAGTCCAGGATTTCCCGGGCTACGACGACGTCGATGGACGGCACGAGCATCTCCTTCTTATGTGACGCGGGTACGCGGGCCGCGGGGACCCGGCGAGGTGCGGGCCGTGGTGGCTCGCGACATGAGCCTAACCGGCTCGGGCCGATCGGCCACCGGGTCGCCCACCCCATGGACAGAACCGAGAGTAAATTGTTTCCGAACGGAACAAAGCCGGAACGCAAAGACCGGCAGAAAAAACCCCGCCCCGGTGCGTACGGGGGGAAGACGCACCGGAGCGGGGAGCCCGTGGGGACGGGGGCCGCCCCCTGAGGGGCGGAGGGCCGCTGCTTACTTCAGGTGCAGCTGCTGGCCCGGGTAGATGAGGTTGGCGTCCTCGACGATGTCCTTGTTCAGCTGGAACAGCTTCTCCCAGCCGCCCTCGACCTTCTTGTCCGCCGCGATCGAGCTCAGGGTGTCGCCCTTGGCCACCTTGTACTCGCCGTCGCCCTTCTTGACCTTCTTGCCGGTCGGGGTGGTGACGGTCTTCTTGGCGGCCGGACGCTCGTCGGAGCGGGAGGCCGGCTGCTGCTGGGTCTCGCGGGACTCGGTGCTCTGCTCGCTCTGCTGCGAGGAGCTGCCGGAGTCGCCGGAGTCGTTCGAGGAGGAGCCGCCGCCGCTGGCGTTCGACAGGCCCTTGCCGCAGACCGGCCAGGCACCCTTGCCCTGACCCGCGAGGACCTTCTCGCCGATCTCGATCTGCTGCGCCTTGGTGGCCTGGTCGGCGGTGGCGGCGTACTTGGTGCCGCCGTAGCCGGACCAGGTGGAGGCGGAGAACTGCAGACCGCCGTAGTAGCCGTTGCCGGTGTTGATGGACCAGTTGCCGCCGGCCTCGCACTGGGCGACGGCGTCCCACTCGGAGGCGGTGGCGGCGGAGGCGCCGCCGGCCGCCATCAGCGGGGCGGCGACAGCGGCACCGGTGACACCGGCGACGGCGATGGCACGGCTGGCCTTGGACGGACGACGGTGCTTGCCCTTGCTGGAAAACAGCATGGAAGGATCCCCTCACCGACGCCTGCGAGGTGAGCTGTCGGGTTCGGGCCGGTTGAGTTGCCCGGCCGCGTCCCTCCCGGGACACGGCTTCACCCCAAGCCCTTCCGGCGCAACTGGCCGGTCGGGCACCTACCTTGGGTCCCCCGCTCCTGCCTACGGCGCTTGACGCGACGACTGTTCCCGTACGGCCGCTGGCAGGATTCGGCGTTGCGGCAGCCGGGGCTCGTGGTGACGAGCGGTCCCGACCGTAGCCACGCGATCCGCCGAATTTCAAAGACGATCAGGGCTTCTGAGATCTATCTCTCACGGGCACCAAACGGGACATTCGCCGCGAAACATGACGCGAACTCGCGCGGTTTCGGGGCGACTTCCACCCCCGTTTCCGCACTGCCCGAACCGCTACTTCCCGTCCGCTTCGCCCTCTACCGTGAGCTTCTCACCGGGGCGGATGAGGTCCGGGTCGGCACCGACGGCCTTCTTGTTGCCGTCGTAGAGCTCGTGCCATCCGCCGGTGATGTCAAGGGAGTCGGCGATGGACCAGAGGCTGTCACCGATCCCCACGATGTAGGCGCCCTCCGACGAGTCACCGGAGCCCTCGTCGCCGCGGTCGTCGCGCGAGGCGTGACGACCGGTGGACTCGCCCGCGCGGCCGCTCTCGGACGCGGGGGTCTCGTCGGCGCTGGGGCCGCGATGGCGGCCGGAGCCGGTGTCGGTCTCGGCGGACGCCGAAGAGTCGTCGTCCTGCCGCGAGTTGTCGGACTTGCCAGGCTCGGGCGTCGCCGAGGGGGAGCTGTCGGGCTCCTGGTCCCCCGAGGCGGAATCCTCGGAGTCGGGCGACTTGTCGGACTTGGTGGATTCGTCCTTCGAGGTCGACGACTCGCCGGAAGACGACGAGCCGGACGACGAGGGGGACGACCCGAGCGAGTCGAGCAATCCGGATGAATCCGACGAATCAGATGAGTCGGACGAGCCGTCCGAGCCGGACGAGTTCTTGTCCTGCTCGAGGCCGGAGAGCAGCCCGCAGGTGCGCCAGGCGCCGGCTCCCTGGTCGGCGAGGATTCTCTCGGCCACGGCTATCTGCTGGGAACGGCTGGCCAGGTCGGCGCTCGGGGCGTAGTCGAGCCCGCCGTTGTTCTCCCAGTCCTCCTGCGACAACTGCAGGCCGCCGAAGTAGCCGTTGCCGCTGTTCTGGCTCCAGGCGCCGCCGGTCTCGCAGTCCGCGATCCGGTCCCAGGTCGTGCCGTCGGCCGCGCTGGCGCCGGTGGCTCCGAGGAGCGGGATCGCGATGGCGGAGCCGGTCACTCCGGCCGCGACGAGGAGAGCCGGAGCCTGGCGGGGGCGACGGTGCCGACCGTTCCCGGAGAGCATACGGAGACCTTTCGCGAAGACAGCAGTGACCAGCGCTCCGCAGGTTTTCCCGGGCCGCACTGATGATGGGTGAACGTATAGGCAGACGATCACTTGTCACAAGTTAATGCCGCGTAGATCACGTGAAGATCACAAGCCTGACGGTGTGTCACCTCTGTGCGGGTGTGAACTCCACCGGCAGCGTGCGCAGCCCGCGCATGATCAGGCCGCCGCGCCACCTCAGCTCGGCCGGGTCGGCCGCGAGCCTCAGGTCCGGGAGGCGTGTGAGGAGCGTGGCGAGGGCGGTCTGGCCCTCCAGGCGGGCCAGCGGGGCGCCGAGGCAGTAGTGGACGCCGTGGCCGTATCCGAGGTGCTGGTTGTCGCGGCGGGCGAGGTCGAGCACGTCCGGATCGGCGAACCGCTCCGGGTCCCGGTCCGCGGCGGCCAGCACGACGAGGACCGGGTCGCCGGCCTCGATGCGCTGCCCGCCGATGGTGAGCGGCTGCGTGGCGAAACGCCAGGTGGCGAGCTCGACGGGGCCGTCGAAGCGCAGGAGTTCCTCGACGCCGGTCTCCAGGAGGCCTCTCTCTCCGGCGGCGATGGACGCCTGGAGCCGGGTGCGCTGCTCGGGGTGGGTGAGCAGGGCGTAGGTGCCGTTGCCGATCAGGTTCACGGTTGTCTCGAAACCGGCGAACAGCAGGATGAAGGCCATGGCGGCGGCCTCGTTCTCGGTGAGGTGCTCGCCGTGGTCGGAGGCGCGGATGAGACCGGAGATGAGGTCCTCGCCGGGGGTGGGTTCGGCGGGGAGCGCCTCCCGCTTGCGGTGGATGAGGTCGGCGAGGTAGCCGCGCATCTTCTTCACGGAGCGTGCCACGCCGCCCCGGGGCCCGCCCTGGTGACGGATCATCATGCCCGCCCAGTCCCGGAAGTCGTCCTGGTCCTCGCGGGGGACGCCGAGCAGGTCGCAGATGGCGTAGATCGGGAGCGGGAAGGCGAACTCGTGGATCAGGTCGGCGGACCCCTGCTCCGCGAACCCGTCGATGAGACCGTCGGTGAGCTCCTGCACCCGCTGCTCGAACTCGGCCACCCGGCGGGGCGTGAACGCCTTGGACACGAGCCGCCGCAGCCGGGTGTGGTCCGGCGGATCGATGTTGAGCAGATGCGTCATCAACTCGGCCTTGCGCTCACCGGGGATACCGGTCTTGCCCTTGGCGTGCGCGGGTTCGCGATGATGCGCCGGGTTCTTGGAGAGCCGGTTGTCGGCGAGGGTCTGCTTGGCATCGGCGTAGCGCGTGACCAGCCAGGCCTCCACACCGCTGGGCAGCTTGGTCCGGTGCACGGGGGCGTGCTCGCGGAGCCAGGCGTAGGCGGGGTAGGGATCGCTCGCGAACTCCCAGGTGAAGAGGTCGGGAGCGGCGGCGGGCGGGCTGGGCCGGTGCTGGTCGGTCACTCCTCGACCGTATCCGGCCTTCCGGGGCTGCCCTGCCTCGGTCCGCTCAGCCCTCGGTCTCCCTGATCGCGTCCCGGTAGGCGCGGGCCGCCGCTCTCAGGGCCGCCTCCGGGTCCACGCCCTCCGACTCGGCGCGGACCGCCAGGGCCAGGAGGTCGTAGCCGATGCCTTCGACGGGTGGGAGCGGTATGTCCAGGTTCGCTGTGCGGGCCCGGGAGGCCAGCTTGGCGGCGAGGGCCAGGCCGGGCTGGCCGAGGGGGATGCCCTCGGTGACGGAGGTGCGCTGCTTCTCGACCGCCTTGGTGCGCAGCCAGTGCTCCTTGACCTCCTCGGGGGTGGTGGCCGTCTCGTCGCCGAAGACATGCGGGTGGCGGTGGATGAGCTTGGCGACGATGCCGCCGGCGACGTCGTCGATGGAGAAGGGTGCTTCCAGGTCCTCCTCGGCTATGCGGGCGTGGAAGACCACCTGGAGGAGGACGTCACCGAGTTCCTCGCGCAGTTCGTCGCGGTCGCCCTCCTCGATCGCCTCGACGAGTTCGTACGCCTCCTCGATGCCGTACTTGGCCAGGCCCTTGTGGCTCTGCCGGGACGACCAGGGGCACTCGGCGCGGATGCGGTCCATGACCTGGACGAGGTCGAGGAGGCGGGCGCCCGGCAGGTCGTAGGAGGCGGGGAGCAGCTCCAGCTCGGGCATGTCGACGCGGCCGGTGCCGGCCAGGCGCGCCAGGCCGTCCGTGAGGACCGGCTCGCCCTCGCCCGTCGCCACGACGACCACCGTGCGGCCCCCGGCGCAGGCCTCGACCAGCTCCTGGGCGGCCGGGGACGCCTCGCCGACGGCTATCCCCGCCTCGCGCAGATACGGCAGCTGCGGGTGGGCGCCGTCCGCGCACAGCACCAGGTCGGCCGCGTGCAGTGCCTGCCAGGCGGGCCAGGAGAGCAGGCCGGGGGCGACGCGGTGGCTGGTGGTGAGCAGGACGATGCGGCCGGGGGCGGGGGTTGTTTCGGCACTGGTTGCGTTCACGGTTCGAAGCTATCCCACGCCGCCGACAGCCCCCGAAGTTATCCACAGGCCCCGGGTCCCACGGCGCCCGAGTTGTCCACAGGCCCCGCGGAGGGGCGGCCTACATGCCCTGCTGCGGCTGGGCCGCCGTCACGTCCCGCACCCACGGCGTCTTGGCGTCGGCACGGCTGCTCTTCTGGACGTCCCAGGCGCCGTACCGCGGGTTGAGATCGACGTCCAGGTCCTCGGAAGCCTCTGACAGGGCCTTCCAGAACTCGGGACGGCTGGTGTCGGTGTTGAGTTTCTCGGCGAGCTTCTGGGCCTCGAGCTGGAGGCGGAGGTTGTCTTCCAGGCGCTCCGGCGGGATGCCGTACTGCTGGAGCCAGGTCGTCTCCAGCGCCTTGGCGCCGCCGGCCTGCTCCTCCAGGCCGGACCGCATCTCCTGGATCTCCTTGCGGGTGACGGTCACCCCGGCGTTCTCGGCGGCGCGGTGCAGTACCCGGTCGAGGACCATGGTGTGCAGGGTGTCGCGGGTGAGGGTGCCGGTCCGGGCGATGGCCTGCTGGTACTGGGCGTCGTTCGGCACGGCCGCCCGCTGGGCCGCGCGTACCTCGCCGACCCGCTCCTCCAGCTGGGAGACGGTGATCCGCTGCCCGCCGACCACGGCCGCGGCGCCGGGATGCGCGTCGTTCCCGCAGGCGGTGAGGAGGGGCGCCGCGGCGGCGATCGCGGCGGTGAGGACGAGCGCGGTGCGACGGCGGCGGTGCAAGGAAACCTCCTGAGGAGATTGTGCGACGGTGCACAAGGTCTTGCGTTGATCGATGTTAGGCAGTGAGCGGGCTCTGGCCAACCCATTCGACCAACGATTCACCAGGACTTCCGGCACCGCCGCGCCGCCCCCGGGCCGGGCTCAGCCGCGGACCTGCCCCAGCCACTGCAGTGTCCGGCGGATCTCCGCGCCCAGCGGGTGGCCGGGGCCGTGGGTGCGCTCCACGTCGTGCAGCAGCCGGGCCAGGGTGTCGTGGGCGGCGCCGCGGTCGCCGAGGGCGAGCAGGAGATGGCCGATGCGGCGGCGGACGTCGTGCGCGAGTTCGGGGCCGCCGGCGGCGACGTACTGGTTCTCGTAGTAGGGCAGCACCGCCCGGTACTCGGCGAGCGCGGCGGCCGGTTCGCCCAGCTGTTCCAGGCACTGGGCGGCCTCGTAGCGGAAGCGCAGGGACTGCGGGTCGGCCTGGCCGGCCTCGGCGGCGCGTTCGTCGGCGAGGCGGCGCAGCTCGGGCAGGGCACGCCGGTACTGGCCGTCGTCCAGGAGCGTGGCCGCGTACTGCTTGCGCAGGGTGCGGACGACCGGGGAGTGCTCGCCGTGCTGTTCGGCGGCGGCGGGCAGGGTCGCGCCGAGGATGTCGACGGCCTGGGTGATGCGGCCCTCGCCGAGGAGCCGTTTGACCTCGTCGACGGCGCGGGCGATGTCCGTCTTGCCCGGCGTCTCGGTGACGGGCGTGGCGGGCGCGGGCTGGGGCGCCGGGGTGCGCGCTCGGTCCGGCCAGGGGGCGTGCGGGCGCAGGAACGGGCGGGTGGGGTCGAGGGGTGCTCCGGTGGGCGTCCCGCGCGCGGGCAGGAGCAGCTCCAGATGCTCGTACACCTCCTGCGCGGAGGCGGGCCGGTGCTGCGGGTCCTTGGCGAGGAGGCGCAGGACGAGGGCCTCCAGGGCCTCGGGGACCTCGGGGCGGGTCCGGCGCACGGGCAGCGGGGGCTCGTAGAGGTGCCGGTGCAGTACGCCGAGGGCGGTGGAGCCGGAGAAGGGGACGTCGCCGCTGAGCAGTTCGTGCAGGACGACGCCGAGTGCGTAGAGGTCGGTGTACGGGCCGACCGCGCCGCCCATCGCCTGCTCGGGGGCCATGTAGGCGGGCGATCCTATGGGGGTGCCGGTGTGGGTGAGGCGGGTGGTGTCCGTGTCCATGACGGAGGCGATGCCCAGGTCGAGGACGGTGACCGTGCCGTCCTGCTTCACCATCACGTTGCGCGGCTTGAGGTCGCGGTGGACGATCGGCACGGCGTGCACGGCGCTGAGCACGGCGCACAGTTGCGCGGCGACCGCCACCGCCCACTGCCAGGGGTACGGGTCGCGCCCGGCGAGATGGCCGGCGAGGTCGGCGCCGTCGATGTACTGCATGACGAGGAACAGTTCCTCGCCCTCACTGCCCGCGTCGTGCACCGTGACCAGGCCCGGGTGGTCGACCTGCGCGGTCACCCGGCACTCGCGTACGAAGCGGCGGCGCAGTTCCTCCGCGTCCTGCCCGGCCACCTTGTCGGGGCGCAGCAGCTTCACCGCCACGCGCCGGTCGAGCCGCTGGTCGTACCCCGTCCAGACCTGGCCCATGCCGCCCTGGCCGAGGAGCGTGGACAGCTCGTAGCGGCCGGCGACGACACGTCCTGCCGCCGCGCTCACCTGCCGCCCTCGGGGGTGCCGTCCCGGTGGCCTTCGCCCTCGTGCCGGCGCAGGTAGTCGCTGAGTTCGTCGAGTTCGGCGCGTACCTGGTCGATGCGGGCCGGGGCGGGGCGCTGCGGCGACGGCGGTACGGGGCCCTGGGGCGGGGCGTCGCCGGTGACGGGTGTGTGGTGCGGCGGCTGCTGCGGAATCGGCGTGGAGGCCGGGGCGTAGGGCGGCGCGGCGGGGTGCGGGTAGCCGTACGGGGGGTGCGCCGCCGTCTGCGCGTGGGGCGACGGGTAGCCGGCGAACTGCCGCGGCTCGCTGTGGTGGCCGATGTCCACGATCAGGAACCAGATGGAGGCGCCCAGGCCGATCAGCAGCATCAGGGCCAGCGCGATGTCGCTGCGGTAGTCGCCCTCCGGCAGTACGCCGATCACCGCGAAGCACGCGATGGACAGGGGCAGACTCACCCAGGCCAGTGTCCAGTGGAGGCCCCGTCCGCGCAGGACGGCCACCCGGAACAGGGGTACGCAGGCCAGCACGCCGCACGTGAGGAAACCGGCGGCGGCGATCAGCACGCGCAGGGAGATGACCGTTGCCGCGCTGCGGGGAGGCGGTGCCGCGCCGTGGCCGTACATGACTGCTCCTGGACCGGTGTAGCCGATGGGGACGGATGTGCGAGTGACAGAGCCCGGATGGGAGTCCGAGCGTATAGCCCGACACGGACAACCCGTCACGGGTTGTACCGAACCGTTGTCGTGCTGATCACTTCGCGCCGTCACACCTCCTGGTCGGCGTCTACAGGGCGTGCCGCATCCACACGTTGGGCTCGACGTACACCGCGTAGCCGCGCGCGGGCTCGCAGCGCACCGGCACCAGGCCGCCGGGCAGCTCGATGTCGCCCTCGGTGTCGAAGGGCAGTCCCGTCCAGCGGCGCCAGTGCACCAGTGAGGCGGCCACCGTCATGGAGGTGGGTGCCACGGAGTCGATGGTGGCGCCGGCCCGGGCGTGGACGCGCAGCCACGGGTCCTGGGGCAGGCCGTCGGGGCGTACGCGGTGGGCGTACTCCTCGATCGGGGTGTGCGGTTCCAGGTGCTTGGCGTTGGGGCGGACCGGGGCGACGACCTCGCGGAAGCCGCGGGCCCGGGCGTTGTCGCGCAGGGCCGAGAGCATCACCGCGGACAGGCCGCGGCCCTGTGCGTGCGGGGCGACGGAGACCGAGATCGCGCTGACGGTGTCGGGACGGACACCCCTGCGCAGGTCGGAGAAGGCCCATACGAGGACCGTGTCCCAGCCGCCTGAGGGCAGTTCGCCGCGGCCCTCGGCGCCGAGAGCGAAGGGCACGCTGTAGGCGCTCGCCACGACCTCGCCCTGCTCGTCCTCGGCGAACAGGACGTACTCCGGGAGTTCGGCGGCGATCCGGGGGAAGTGCGCGGCGCCCACGAGGTCCTGGATGACGAACTCCGGCCAGCTGTCCGCCATTCCGGCCACCCTCTCCAGCATGTCCGGGCGGTCGGCGAGGCTCGATATCTTCGGCTGCATGCGGTCACGCTAGGCGAGGGGGCGCACACCCGGTATCGAATTACCAGGTGGGGACCCGGTATCGAATTACCAGGTGGGACCCGGTCCGTCGTCCGGGGCGACCCGGCCCGGCGTGCGGCGACCACCAGCCCGTTTCGCGTGCGCACCGTCGCGTGCGCCCTATCGCGTGCGTACGAACCGCGCCCGCTCGTCCGCCGGGAGCAGCTCGGTCGCGCAGCGCACCGTGATGCGCGGCAGTTCGGTCTGGTGGCGTTCGAGGAACGCCACCAACAGGGGCGCGTCCCGGCGGCCGATCTCGCGCAGCATCCAGCCGAGCGCCTTGTGGATCAGCGGTTCCGGATCCCGGCACAAGGCGCGCACCAGGCGGAGTGTCGGCTCGAAACGTCCCTCGCGGATCAACGCCAGCGTCGCGACCACGGCGATCCTGCGGTCCCACAGCCACGCCGAGGCGGCCAGCCGGTCCAGGATCTCCGGGGCGTCCGCCGGTCCGTCCACCAGCCAGGGCCCGAGCACGACATGCGCGGAGGCGTCCACCAGGTCCCAGTTGTCCACGCGACCGGTGTGCGCCAGATAGAAGTCGACCAGCACCGCGCGCTCGGCCCCGCGCGCCCTCCGCATCCGCTCGGCGAGGACGAGGAGTCCGGCGAACCGCTCCTCGTGGACGCGGCTGTCCAGCAGCACCTCCACGTCGTCGAGCGCGAGGTCCCGGTGCGCACGGGCCAGCCGGCGCAGCACGGGCACGCGCACGCCGAGCAGTTCGTCGTCCTCCGAGGGGCGGAGCACCCGCAGTTGCTGCACTCTGACCCCCGGCTCCGCCATGCCCCGGAGTTCGGTCCGCATGGCGTCGAGCGAATCGGCCGTCATGACGAACGACGCTAGCCCCTTCACCCCCCGCACTGCCGCAGCATCATCTCCTTGTCGGCCGCCGTCACGGGCAGGTCGTACTTCAGCGACACCTGGGCGAAGCGCACCGAGTAGGAACAGCGGATCCGCTTGTTCGGTGGCAGCCAGGACGCCGGGCCGGAGTCGCCCTTGGAGCTGTTGGTCGGGCCGTCCACCGGGACGAGGTTGAGCGGGTCGTTGGCGATGGACTCCCGCTTGTCCTTCGTCCAGCGCGCGGCGCCCATCTGCCAGTCGTACGACAGCGGCATGACGTGGTCGATCTGGACCGCGATCGCGCGGGACTTGGTCCACTCGATGACCTTCCCGGTGTACGGGTCGTTCAGCGTCAGCGCCATGACGACGCAGTCCGAGCCCGAGCGGAAACGGAGGTCTTCCCCGTCGCGCTTCAAGAGATCGTTCCGCGAGTCACAGCCGTTGTGCGAGAAGGGAACGTTGCGCGGCGCCGAGTCCATCCACGCGTAGCCGAACTTGTCCCGTTCGTATCCCGTCCTGGGGCCGCGCCCCTTCGTCCCCACCTTCTCGATCAAGGCGCGTGCCTTCGCCCGGTCCGTGGTGGAGGTGATCGCCGCGAGCCCCGGCTTGGTGCCGTCCGGGTTGTCCAGCGGGTTCACCGCCCGGCCGTCGCCCCGTCCGTCACCGTCGGCCGGGACACCGGAACCGGAGGGTCCGCCGCCGTCCGCGGGCGGGGCCAGGCCCTCGCAGCCGACCAGCCCCGAACCGGCGAACACCATCGCGACAGCCAGTGCCGCCCCGCCCCTCAGACGCGTCACCGTGCGCCCCTCCCTGCTTGCCTCTGCCTGGCCCCACGGTAGCGAGGAAGAGGTCCAGACCACATCGGACCTAAAGGGGCATACCTCTCATGTCGCGCGTATCGTCGGTTCTGAGTCACCTCCTGAAGGAGTTCTGCATGGGCATCTTCGACAAGCTCAAGAGCCAGGCGCGGCACAAGGGCAAGCAAGGCTCGGACACCGCGGAACAGAAGGCCAACGAGAGGACCGGCGGCAAGTACGAGGACCAGGTCGACTCCGGGCAGCAGCGGGTGGAAGGCTCGCTCGGCATGGACCGGGACCGCGACCGGCCCGACCAGCAATAGAGCCTCTCCTCCCTTCAGAGGCCGTCCGGGGAGACGCCTACGCACCTCCCGCGGGCGGCTTCCGACGTGCCGACACCGGCTGACGTCAAGGGCATCAGGGCATCAGGACCCCAGCACCGACGTAAGGAACTCCCCGACCCACGCCAGCAACTCCCGTCCGACCAGCGGCTTTCCGCCGACCTTCGCGGTCTTCGGGCGCGGTACCAGCACCTGGTGCACCGACGGCTTGATGACCGTCCCGGGGTAGAGCCGCTTGAGCCGCAGTTCCTGCGATTCGCGCAACTCCACGGGGGCGAAGCGGATGTTGGTGCCCTGGAGCACGATCTCGCCGACCCCGCACGCGCGCGCGAGCATCCGCAGGCCGGAGACGAGCAGCAGGTTCTCCACCGGTTCGGGCAGCTTGCCGTAGCGGTCGACGAGTTCCTCGCGGACGGCCTTGACGTCCTCCTCCGTGTTGGCGGAGGCGATGGCGCGGTACGCCTGGAGACGGAGCCGCTCGCCCGGCGCGTAGTCGTGCGGGACGTGCGCGTCGACGGGCAGCTCGATCTTGACCTCGAGCGGCGGCTCCTCCTCGATCCCGCCGGTCTCCAGCTGACGCCGGTAGTCCGCGACGGCCTCGCCCACCATGCGTACGTACAGGTCGAAGCCGACGCCCGCGATGTGCCCGGACTGCTCGCCGCCGAGGAGGTTGCCCGCGCCGCGGATCTCCAGGTCCTTCATCGCCACGTACATGCCCGCGCCCATCTCCGTGTGCTGCGCGATGGTCGCGAGCCGCTCGTGCGCGGTCTCGGTCAGCGGCTTCTCCGGCGGGTAGAGGAAGTACGCGTACCCGCGCTCGCGGCCTCGGCCCACCCGGCCGCGCAGCTGGTGCAGCTGCGAGAGCCCGAAGTTGTCGCCGCGCTCCACGATGAGCGTGTTCGCGTTGGAGATGTCGATGCCGGACTCGACGATGGTCGTGGAGACGAGCACGTCGAACTTCTTCTCCCAGAAGTCGACGACGACCTGCTCCAGCGCCCCCTCCGACATCTGGCCGTGGGCGGTGGCGATACGCGCCTCGGGGACGATCTCGCGCAGCCGGGCCGCGGCCCGGTCGATCGACTCGACCCGGTTGTGGATGTAGAAGACCTGGCCCTCGCGCAGCAGTTCACGGCGGATGGCGGCGCCGATCTGCCGCTCCTCGTAGGGGCCCACGAAGGTCAGCACCGGGTGCCGCTCCTCGGGCGGGGTGGTGATCGTCGACATCTCCCGGATGCCCGTGACCGCCATCTCCAGGGTCCTGGGGATCGGGGTCGCGGACATCGTCAGGACGTCGACGTTCGCCCGGAGCTTCTTCAGCTGCTCCTTGTGCTCCACGCCGAAGCGCTGCTCCTCGTCGACGATGACCAGGCCCAGGTCCTTGAACTTCGTCTCCGACGAGAACAGCCGGTGCGTGCCGATGACGATGTCCACCGAGCCCTCGCGCAGGCCCTCCAGGACCGCCTTGGCCTCGGTGTCGGTCTGGAAGCGGGAGAGTGCTTTCACGCTGACCGGGAACTGCGCGTACCGCTCGCTGAACGTCCCGAAGTGCTGCTGGACCAGCAGGGTCGTGGGCACCAGGACGGCCACCTGCTTGCCGTCCTGGACGGCCTTGAAGGCGGCCCGGACCGCGATCTCGGTCTTGCCGTAGCCGACGTCGCCGCAGATCAGCCGGTCCATCGGGACCGTCTTCTCCATGTCGTCCTTGACCTCGGCGATGGTGGTGAGCTGGTCGGGCGTCTCCGCGTAGGGGAAGGCGTCCTCCAGCTCGCGCTGCCAGGGGGTGTCCGTCCCGAAGGCGTGTCCCGGGGCCGCCATGCGCGCGCTGTACAGCTTGATGAGGTCGGCTGCGATCTCCTTGACGGCCTTCTTCGCGCGGGCCTTCGTCTTCGTCCAGTCGGCGCCGCCCAGGCGGTGCAGGGTGGGGGCCTCGCCGCCGACGTACTTGGTGATCTGCTCCAGCTGGTCGGTGGGGATGTAGAGGCGGTCGCCGGGCTGGCCGCGCTTGGCGGGCGCGTACTCGACGACCAGGTACTCGCGGGTCGCGCCCTGCACGGTGCGCTGCACCATCTCGATGTAGCGGCCCACGCCGTGCTGCTCGTGGACGATGTAGTCGCCCGGCTCCAGGGTGAGCGGGTCGATGGTCTTGCGGCGGCGGGCCGGCATCCGGGCACCGTCGCGGCCCGCGGCCCTCTGGCCGGTCAGGTCGGTCTCGGTGAGCACCGCGAGTCCGAGGGCCGTGTCGACGAAGCCGTGCTCGATCGAGCCGCACGCCACGTGCACCAGCGACGGGGAGATCTCCGCGAGGTCGGAGTCGAGGCGGGCCGCGATGCCCTCGCCGCCCAGCACCTCGACCGTACGGGCCGCCGGGCCGTGTCCCTCGGTGACGAACACCGTGCGCCAGCCGTCGGCGAGCCAGCCCTTGGTGTCGGCGAGGGCCTTGGCGGTGTCCCCGCGGTAGGTCTCCGGGGCGTGCATCCCCAGCTTGAGGGTGTCTGAGTCGAGCTCTTCGTCCGCGGCGAACGGCGACACCGACCACCACATCATGTCCAGCTCGCGGGCGCGGTCCCGGACGTCCGCGATGGACCACAGGGAGGCCGCGCCAACGTCGATGGGTGCCTCGCCGCCGCCGGCGGTGGCCGCCCAGGAGGCCTGCAGGAACTCCTGCGAGGTGGCCACCAGGTCCGACGCGCGCGTGCGGACCCGCTCCGGATCGCACACGACGGCCATGGCGCCCTTGGGCAGCACGTCGAGCAGCAGCTCCATGTCGTCGACGAGGACCGGAGCGAGGGACTCCATGCCCTCGACCGCGATCCCCTCGGCGATCTTGCCGAGCAGTTCACCGAGCTCGGGGTGCTGTTCGGCCAGGGCACGCGCACGCGCGCGGACGTCCTCGGTGAGCAGCAGTTCGCGGCACGGCGGCGCCCACAGGCCGTGCTCGGCGACTTCGAGGGAGCGCTGGTCGGCGACCTTGAAGTAGCGGATCTCCTCTACGTCGTCGCCCCAGAACTCGATGCGCAGGGGGTGTTCCTCGGTGGGCGGGAACACATCGAGGATGCCGCCCCGCACGGCGAACTCGCCGCGCTTCTCCACCAGCTCCACGCGCGCGTACGCGGCGGCCGCGAGGGCCTCGACGATCTCCCCGAGGTCGACGGTCTGCCCCGGCTTCAGGGAGACCGGCTCCAGGTCGCCGAGGCCCTTGACCTGCGGCTGGAGCACGGAACGTACGGGCGCCACGACGACGGAGACGGGGCCGGTCTCGGGGTCGTCGGGGCGGGGGTGGGCCAGGCGGCGCAGCACGGCCAGACGACGGCCGACGGTGTCGCTGCGGGGGCTGAGCCGCTCGTGCGGGAGGGTCTCCCAGGAGGGGTACTCCACCACGCCCGCCGGCGGGAGGAGCGAGCGCAGGGCCGCGGCCAGGTCCTCGGCCTCGCGGCCCGTCGCCGTCACGGCCAGCACCGGGCGGCCCGTGTCCCGGGCCAGGGCGGCGACCGCGAAGGGGCGGGCGGCCGGGGGGCCGACCAGGTCGACGTGCATGCGGTTGCCGTCCGCGGCCGCGCCGACCGCTTCCGCGAGGGCGGCGTCTGTGACTACGGCGTCGAGCAGACCATGCAGGCTCATTCGGGCTTTTCCGTCCGGCTCATTCGGGCTTTTTCCGTCCAGGGTGGACAACACGACGGGCCCGACGCGCACAGCGGGCCGGGGGTCTCCAGCCTACGACGCCGCGCGGCTGGACGCCGGGGGCTGTGGATAACGCCGCTCCGGGTGTGAGGTGCGCGGCGTCGGTGCCCTGGCCCGGGCCGGCCTCCTGGGTCGGCCTCCCGGGTCGGCACAGCACTCGGCGCCGGGAAGTCATGGACTTCCCGGCGCCGGTCCCCCGCAACCCCCGTGTGCGGTGGTTCTCGGTGACGACTGTTCCCGCTACTCCGTCGCGATCGCGTTCAGGACGTTCATCCGGCCCGCCCGGAACGCCGGGATCAGTGCCGCGAACAGGCCCACGAACGCCGAACTGACGAAGACACCGATGATCGTCGGCCAGGGGATCTCCAGGACCATCAGACCCTCCAGCGCGAGCAGCTGCTGCGCGGTGGCGCCCCAGCCCATGCCGAGGCCGAGGCCCAGGAGGGCGCCGAAGAGGGCGATGACGACGGACTCCATGCGGATCATGCGGCGCAGCTGGCGGCGGGACAGGCCGATCGCCCGCATCAGGCCGATCTCCCTGGTGCGCTCCACCACCGACAGCGCCAGGGTGTTCACGACACCCAGGATGGCGACGATGATCGCCAGGGCCAGCAGGCCGTAGATCATGTTGAGGAGCTGGCCGATCTGGTCCTTCAGGGCTTCCTTGTAGTCGGTCTGGTCGCGCACGGTGTACTGCGGGTAGTCGTGCAGGGCCGACTTCAGGGAGGTGTAGGCGGCGTCCTGCTGCCCGTCCTTGGCGGTGACGAAGAGCAGCGTGTCCAGCGGCATCTTGTCGGCCGGGACGTACTTGGCCATCGTCGAGATGGACGTGTACATCGCGCCCGCGTCGATCACGACGTCACTGCTGGTGATCGTCCGGACCGTCAGGTCGGCCGTCCGGCCGTCCTTGAAGGCCACGGAGATCTTGGAGCCGAGGCTGATGCCGTGGTCCTTGGCGAACTTCTCGTGGACGGACATCGAGTCGGGCTTGTAGGCGTCGGGGAGCTTGCCGGCGACCGTCTCGGTGCGCAGGTCGGTCGCGTACGAGGGGTCGGCGGCCGTGATCGCCGTGTCCTTGAGCGTCTTGCCGTCGGGGGTGGTGAAGTCGGCCTTGGTCCACTTGTACTCGGTGACCCGTTCCACGTCCGAGGCGGACTGCGCGGCCTTGACCGCCTGCGAGGTGATCAGCTGGCCGCTGTCGGACTGGATGATGAAGTCCGTACCGACGGTCTTGTCGAGCTGGTCGGTGGCGGACGCCACCATGGAGGAGCCGACCACGGACAGGCACGCCACCAGGGCGAGGCCGATCATCAGCGCGGCGCCCGTCGCGCCGGTGCGGCGCGGGTTGCGCAGGGCGTTGCGCTCGGCCATGCGGCCCACGGGGCCGAACATGCGCAGCAGGACGGCGCCGAGGACCCGCACCACACCGCCGGCGAGCAGCGGGCCGATGACGACGAAGCCGATCAGCGACAGCACCACGCCGAGGCCGAGCCACAGCGAGCCCTCCTTGGCCTGGTCGGCCGCCGTGGCCAGATACAAGCCGGCGGCGCCGCCGCCGGTGAGGACGGTGCCGATCGCGGCGCGGATCCAGCCGGCCTTGGCGTCCGCGGGGGCGCCGGCGTCGCGCAGCGCGGCCATCGGGGAGATCTTGCCGGCGCGCCGGGCGGGCAGGTAGGCGGCCAGGACGGTGACGATCACGCCGAGGACCAGGCCGACCACCGGGGTCGTCCAGGCCACCGTCAGGTCGTCGGTGGACAGTTCCATGCCCATCTGGCCCATGAGCTTCATCAGGCCGATCGCGAGGCCGACGCCCGCCGCCACGCCGAGCACCGAGCCGACGAGACCGAGCAGCAGCGCCTCGGCCAGCACGGAGCGGTTGACCTGCTTGCGGGAGGAGCCGATCGCCCGCATCAGGCCGATCTCCCTGGTGCGCTGGGCGACCAGCATGGAGAAGGTGTTGATGATCAGGAAGATGCCGACGAGGAAGGCGATCCCGGCGAAGCCGAGCATCGCGTACTTCATGACGTTCATGAAGCCCGCGACGTCCTTCTGGTTGGCGTCGGCGGTCTCCTTGGCGGTCTTCACCTGGAAGTCGGCGCCGAGCGCGCTCGCCACGTTCTTCTTGAGCTGCGCGTCGCTGACGCCGGCGGCGGCGGTGACGTTGACGTTGGTGTAGACGCCGCTCTCGCCGATCAGGGCCTGCTGGGCGGTCTTGGTGTCGACGTAGAAGATCGCGGCACCGGGGTTGGTGACGGTGAAGTCGGCGATGCCGGAGATCTTCGCGGTGTGGGTGCCCATCGCGCTGATCACGCCGATCGGGTCACCGAGCTTCAGGCCGTGCTTGTCGGCGGTGTCGGCGTCGACCATGATCTGGCCGGCGCTCTCGGGTGCCGCGCCGGAGGTGACCTTCATGGTGCGGGCTTCGTTGCTGTTCCAGCCGCCGACGATGGTCGGGGCGCCGCTGGAGGGCGACAGGTTCTTCTTGTCGGCGTCGACGACGGTCACCGAGGTGGAGAACACCGCGCCCTCGGCGGACTTCACGCCGTCGGCCTTGCGGACCTCGGCGAGCACGGAGGCGGGCATGACCGGCGGCTTGCCGTTGTCGGCGGTCGTCTCACCGCTGTCGGAGGCACCCTTGGGGCTCACCGTCACATCCGAGGAGGTGGCCGCGAAGAGCTTGTCGAACGTGGTGGACATGGTGTCCGTGAAGACGAGCGTCCCGCAGACGAAGGCCACCGACAGCAGGACGGCGATCGCGGAGAGCGCCATGCGGCCCTTGTGCGCGAGGAAGTTGCGCATCGAGGTCTTCATGACGGTCATGACGTGCGCCCCCGGGCGTCGAAGTCCTTCATGCGGTCGAGGACGGCGTCCGCCGTCGGCTTGTACATCTCGTCGACGATCCGGCCGTCGGCGAGGTACAGCACGCGGTCCGCGTAACTGGCGGCGACGGGGTCGTGGGTGACCATCACGATGGTCTGGCCCAGCTCGTCGACGGAGCGGCGCAGGAAGCCGAGCACCTCGGCGCCGGCGCGCGAGTCGAGGTTTCCGGTCGGCTCGTCCCCGAAGATGATCTCGGGCCGGGCCGCCAGCGCCCGTGCCACGGCGACGCGCTGCTGCTGGCCGCCGGACAACTGGGTGGGCCGGTGCTTGAGACGGTCCGAGAGCCCGACGGTCTCCACGACCCGCCCGAGCCACTCCTTGTCCGGCTTGCGGCCGGCGATGTCCATGGGCAGCGTGATGTTCTCTATCGCGTTGAGCGTCGGCAGCAGGTTGAACGCCTGGAAGATGAACCCGATCCGGTCCCGGCGCAGTTGCGTGAGCTTCTTGTCCTTCAGACCGGTGATCTCGGTGTCGTCGAGGTAGATCTGCCCGTCGGTGACGGTGTCGAGCCCGGCGAGGCAGTGCATGAGCGTGGACTTGCCGGACCCCGAGGGGCCCATGATCGCGGTGAACTGGCCGCGTGCGATGTCCACGTCGACGTGGTCGAGGGCGACGACCCGGGTCTCACCGGATCCGTACGCCTTCACGACCTGCCGCGCCCTCGCGGCAACGGCCGTACGCCCGCCAGTGCCCCCGTGCCTGGGAATGGTTACAGCCGATGTCACGGTATGTCTCCTATGTCGGTCAGCAATGTCGATCAGTAGAAGGTGATGTGTCTCAAGTCTTTCGGTGGGGAGGGGTCCAGCGCCCTGGTGTTGAGCGCCGTCTTCCTCCTGTGGAAAACCCCACCCCGCCGGTGTGGAACACCGCCCCCCGACGGCGTAAAGCCAGGTTAAGGACGGACCCCCGCGCGTCTCGTCCTCCGCCGGTACGAACCCTCCCCAGGTCGTAGTACGGAGGTACCCCTAGGGGCAGTCCGCCGAAGGGTGGAGTCGTTCTCAGGGTCGGCTCCACCCCACGGCCCATTCAGGCTCCACCCTCCCGCCACGTCAGGGTCAAGTGCGAAGCTGTCGGGCGGCAGGTAGGTGCAAGGGGCAGGCAGGCGCGAGGGGGAGGCACCCGGGGTGGGAAGCACCAGTTCCGCGGCACGTGAGGCAGCGCCTCCCGCGACGACCGGCCGGCGCGGGGCCGTCGTCGCCGCGCTGATGCTCTCGATGGCGCTGGCGGCGCTCGACTCCACCATCGTCTCGACCGCCGTGCCGCAGATCGTCGGGGATCTCGGCGGATTCTCCGTCTTCTCCTGGCTGTTCTCCGGCTATCTGCTGGCCGTGACCGTCACCCTGCCCGTCTACGGCAAGCTCTCCGACACCTTCGGCCGCAAACCGGTCCTCGTCGTGGGCTCGGTGGTCTTCCTGCTCGGCTCCCTGCTGTGCGCGCTGGCGTGGAACATGGAGGCGCTGATCGCCTTCCGCGTCGTGCAGGGCCTGGGCGGCGGCGCGCTCCAGGGCACGGTGCAGACGCTCGCGGCCGACCTGTACCCGCTGAAGGACCGCCCCAAGATCCAGTCGAAGCTCTCCACGGTGTGGGCGGTGTCCGCGGTCGCCGGGCCGGGGCTCGGCGGAGTGCTCGCCGCGTACGCGGACTGGCGGTGGATCTTCCTGGTCAACCTGCCGATCGGCGCGGTCGCGTTGTGGCTGATCGTGCGTCATCTGCACGAGCCCGAGCGGGAAACCCGTGCGCACGCGCGCGTGGACTGGGCAGGTGCGCTCGCGGTGTTCGCCTGCGGCGGTGTCCTGCTCGCGGCCCTGGTGCAGGGCGGAGTGGCGTGGCCGTGGCTGTCGGCGCCCTCGCTCGCCCTGTTCGGTACGGGACTCGCCCTGGTCGCGGTGGTGGTGCTGGTGGAGCGGCGCGCGGCGGAGCCGATCATCCCCGGCTGGGTGTGGCGGCGCCGCACGATCGCCGCGGTCAATCTGGCCCTGGGCGCGCTGGGCCTGCTGATGGTGGCACCGACGGTGTTCCTGCCCACCTACGCCCAGGGCGTGCTGGGCCTGGCGCCCGTGGCCGCCGGATTCGTGCTCTCCGTATGGACGTTGAGCTGGCCCATATCGGCGGCCCTGAGCCAGCACGTGTACCGCAGGATCGGCTTCCGCAACACCGCGATGCTGGGCATCGGCGCCGCCGCGCTGATCCTGTTCGCGTTCCCCTTCCTCCCCTACCCGGGGCAGGCCTGGCAGCCGACGCTCCTGATGCTGCTGCTCGGCGCCGCGCTGGGCCTGTTCCAGTTGCCGCTCATCGTCGGGGTGCAGTCGACGGTGGGCTGGGCGGAGCGCGGTACGACGACCGCGTCCGTGCTGTTCTGCCGCCAGACCGGCCAGACGATCGGCGCGGCACTCTTCGGCGCGGTCGCCAACGGGGTGCTGGCCGCGAGGCTCGGTGGGGCGAGCGACCTCGACTCGGTGACCCGGGCACTGGACTCGGGGAGCGCTCCGGAGGCGACCCGGCGGGCGATCGCGGACGCGGTGCACGCGGTCTACCTGGGCGCCTCGTGTGCGGCGGCGCTGGCGTTCCTGGTGCTGCTGTTCTTCGCGCCCAGGAAATTCCCGGTGCTCAAGGACTGAGCGTCCGTATCCTCCCGCCCATGCTGACCTTGGAACCGCTCCGGGCCGATCACGCGGACGCGCTGCTGGCCTTCGAGCGGGAGAACCGCGCGTACTTCGCCCGTACGGTGCCGGACCGCGGGGACGTCTTCTTCACTCCGGCGGGGTTCGCCGAACGCCACCGGTCGCTTCTCGCGGAGCAGCACGCGCGCGTGTGCCGCTTCCATGTCGTCCTCGATGAGGAGGGGAACCTGATAGGCCGGGTGAACCTGATCGACGTGGCGGACGGCAGCGCCGAACTCGGCTACCGCATCGGCGAACGGGCGGCGGGCCGGGGCGTGGCGACGGCGGCCGTCGCTCAGGTGTGCCGCCTGGCCGTCACCGACTACCAGCTGGCGTCCCTCACCGCGAGGACGACGCTGGACAACCCGGCCTCCATGAGGGTCCTGGCCCGCATCGGATTCACGCGGGTGGAGGAGGCAACCGTCGGCGGCCGCCCGGGAGTCCGCTACGTACTCCGGCACCTCGACGGCACCCCCGGGAACCCCTAGGGCGGGACCCCGACCCGTTTCCGGGGCGGGGCACTCTTGCGGGTGACGCGCCGCGGTGGGCGGTGCGTGTCTGCTGGTGGCATGGACTTCAACAGGCGCACGGCGATGGCGGCGGGACTCGGAGCGGTGGCGGCGGCGAGCGGGGCCACCGCCTCGGCAGGCGGCGGCGCCGCCTCGGCGGCCACCCCCACGACGGTGACAGTGACGGTGCAGGGCGAGACCGCGGCGCGGACGAACATCCCCGTCCGCCGGGACCGCAGGGCCTCCGGCGGGCGATATCTGGGGTTATGGACGGCCGAGGAGCCCCCGGCCGGGACCGGCTGGTACGCGACGTACACCGTGCACGTCCCGCGGGCCGGGGTGTACACGCTGACAGCCGTGGCCACGGCACCGGTCGAGACGCCGCACACGGAGGCCGTCGCCTCCTACCCTCACCTGTCCGTGAACAACGGCCCGTTCACCGAGATCGCCCGCTCGCAACCGCACTGGTACGAGTCGCCGCAGGCCTGGGGCGACCTGTCCGTCCTGGACCTGGGCGTGGTCGAACTGCGGGGCGGAACCGACACGCTCACCTTCCGCGTCAGCGAACCGACCGTCGTCGACGACACGACCGCGTACGTCCTGACCCTGGACCGCTTCACCCTGCGCCGCCTCGAGGGGCACCCGGCCCTGCGCGAGCTGTCGGTCCCCCGGCACCGTGTGGGTGAACCGGCCCGGCTGCGCCTGACCCTCGACGGGCACGCCACGCACGCGCACCGCGTGCGCTATGCGGTCAGCGACCACCACGGCCGCCAAGTCGCCACCGGCCAGGCCACCATCGCCGCCGGTGACGAGAGCGCGACGGTCACGCTCCCCGATCTGCCGCCGGGACACTACGCCGTGAGGGCGGACGGCATGACGGGCCGGTTCGCACGGCTGCCGGCCCGGCCCGCCGTCACCGGCCCCACCAGCCGCTTCGGCGTGAACGTCTGGGCGTCCTCCCTCGTCCCGCCGTCCCGGCTCGCGGACTTCGCCGCCGCCCTGCGGGACATGGGAGCCGGCTGGGTACGGGACGGCCAGTCCTGGCCCGCGGCCGAACCGGCGCCCGGCGGCTACGACACGGCACAGCACGACCGCCGCACCCGCACCCTGCGCGCCCACGGCCTGGCCGTCCTCGACGTACTCTCCCCCGCCCCCGAGTGGGCCATGACCGATGCCTCGCTGCCGCTCCCGGCGGACCTCAGGCACGCCTACCGCTACGCCCGCCGTCTGGCCGCCGCCGCCCCCGAGGCCCTCCAGTTGTCGAACGAACCCGACGTCGACACCACCCGCAGCACCGGCGACGCCCACGCCGCGTTCGTGAAGGCCGCCGCGCTCGGCATCAAGGACGCGTCGCCCGAACCCTGCCTGGTCGTCCTGCCGGGCATCGCGCAGACCGGCCCCTTCCAGGACCTGATGCTCGCCAACGAGGTGGTGCGGTACGCCGACGTATGGGCCTTCCACGGCTACCCGGACCCCACCGAACCGGGCGAACCGAGCTTCCCGGGCGCCGCGGACGAACAGCACGAGCTGGCGCGCCGGCACCAGGCTGACGTACCGCTGTGGATGACGGAGTGCGGCGCGTTCCAGAAGGCACGGCCGGGCGAGGACCTGACGCCCGGGCAGGAGATGGCGCAGGCCCGGTACGTGGTGCGCTCGATGGTGGAGGGTCTGGCGGCGGGGAACGACCGGCAGTTCTGGTTCGCCGGCCCGCCGCTGCACGACGACGGCGTCTACTTCGGCCTGCTCGACCGCGACTTCCGGCCCCTGCCCGCCTACAGCGCGTTCGCGGCCCTCACGTCACTGCTCGGCGCCGCGCACTTCACCGGCCCCGCGCCCCGGCTGCCGGACGGAGTGCGGGGCTTCGCCTTCGACAGCGGGCGCGGCGAGCGGGTCACGGTGGTGTGGGCCGAGCGGCCCGTGCGCGTGGACCGATACCTGAGGGGGACGGCCTACGACATGGTGGGCCGCCGCCTCCCCACCGGCCGGCCGGTGACCGCCTCACGCGACCCCTTGTATGTCGTCACCCCCGCGAACCCGACCACTCCACCGCCGCCCACCACCCGCCCGAGGACCCGCCTCTCCCCCGCCGAACACATCGTCCTCGCCCAGCGCTTCTCCGCCCGCGACGCCGCCCCCGGCAAGGACGACGGGGACGCACCGCCGCCGCACGGCTACCGCCTCGGCCGCCGTACGCGGATGACCCTCGACGTCTACAACTTCGGCGACACCGCACGCCAGGTGACGGTCGCGGCACAGCCGGTGGGCGACGGGTGGACCGTGCGGGCGGAACAGGGCAGGGAGACGACCCGCATACGCGTCCCGGCCGGAGGGCGGACCGGGGTCGACTTCACGGTCCGCGCGGAGAGTTCGGTTCCGCGCCGGACCGACCGGCGACTGGCGTTCGGCGCGACACTCGACGATCACTGCGAGGTGCCGGCGTCCGTGGCGCTGATCCATCTCCGGTAGCCCGTCAAGGGCACTCGAAAACCTGAGTTAACGGAGGTAACACCCAAGGTCAAAAAGGTAAGCGCATACCGACCAATCAGTTTGGCCAAACCCTCGCGCAGCCCCGGTACTCCGAAGTAACGTGCGTGGCCGCCCGCCCCCCACCTCCCTGCGGCCCGCCGCACCGGATCCAACCCTCGCAAGGAGCCCCGGGATGTCTTTCGACCCGCCGCCGTCCTACCCCTATCCCCCACCCGATTCCTCGCCCTCCTACGACACCTACCCCTGGCAGCCGCAGCAGCAGCCCGAACCGCCGGAGCGGCGCCCCCAACGCCACGCCGCGCTCGGGCACCACAGCGACCTGCGGGTCCTGCGCAGCGCCTACCGCTGGCAGCGGCGCGTGGCCACGCTCACGGCGCTCGGCTACTTCACCCTGTTCCTCATCCTGTCGGCGTCCGCACCGTCGTTCATGACGAGCACCGTCACCGACGGCCTGCCCACCGGCCTGCTGCTCGCGCTCATCCAGGTCCCCGTGACATGGCTGGCCATCGCCCTGTACGAGCAGACGGCACGGCGTCGCGTCGACCCGATCGCGGACCGGATACGCAAGCAGGCCGAGCTGGACGCCAAGCGGGAGAGTGCACGGTGATCAGCGAGTTCAGCGGCAACGCCCAGGCGATGTCCCTGGTGGGCTTCACATCGGTGGCCACGATCACCCTGCTGCTGTGCGTGATGACAGGCCCGGACCGGGACGACCTCGACGAGTTCTACACCGGGTACAGCTCCCTGTCCCCCATGCGCAATGGCCTCGCGATCGCCGGCGACTACATCTCCGCCGCGACCGTCCTCGGCACCGGCGGCGTGATCGCCCTGTTCGGCTACGACGGCACCGTACTGGCCCTGAGCACGGCCCTGTCGCTGATGCTGCTGATGTTCCTGCTGGCCGAACCGCTGCGCAACGCGGGCCGCTTCACCATGGGCGACGCGCTGACCCGCCGTATGCCGGGACGCGGCGTGCGGATCGCGGCCTGCGCCGTGACGCTGGCGGCGCTGGTGCCGCTGATGCTGGTGCAGCTGGCGGGGACCGGGCAGCTGATGGCGTTCATCCTCGGCTTCTCCGGCGAGTCGATGCAGACGGGCTGCATCATCGGCGTGGGCGCGCTGATGATCAGTTACGCGGCGATCGGCGGCATGAAGGGCACCGCCCTCATCCAGATCCTGAAGATCGTGATGCTGCTCGGTTCGGGCATGGTGGTCGCGCTGCTGATCCTGGACCGGTTCGACTGGGACCCGGGGGCCCTGTTCGGCGCGGCCGCCGACAACAGCGGCGTGGGCTCGGCGTTCCTCTCGTCCGGCCTGCAGTTCGCGGGTGGGCCGAGCCCGGGCCTGGACATGATCACCGCGCATCTGACGGTGGTCCTCGGCGGTGGCGTGCTGCCGCACGTCACCATGCGCATGTACACCGCCTCCAGTGCCCGGCAGGTGCGGCGTTCGATGTCCTGGGCGGTGTCGGGCGTGGCCCTGTTCGTGCTCGTCATCACGGTCATCGGCTTCGGCGCGACGGCGCTGGTCGGGCGGGCGGCGATCGCGCAGGTCGACCCGCAGGGCAACACGGCCTATCTGCTGGGTTCGCAGGCGGCGTTCGGCGCGGAGGTGTCGACGGCGGAGACGTTCCTGTTCACGACCGTCACCACGGCCGTCTTCCTCACCCTGCTCGCCTCCGTCGCCGGCATGATCCTCGCCTGTGCCAACTCCCTCGCCCACGACGTGTTCGCGGCCCGGGTGCAGGAGATGTCACCGCGCCGCGAGATGACACTGGCCCGGCTCTCGGCGCTGGCGGTGGGCATCCCGGCGATCCTGCTGGCCACGCTCGTCCAGCACCGCAGCCTGCAGCCCCTGGTGACGCTGTCCTTCTGCCTGGGCGCCTCGGCCATCGCGCCCGCGCTGGTCTACAGCCTCTTCTGGCGCCGCTACACCCGGACGGGCCTGCTCAGCACCCTCATCGGCGGCTCCCTGGCCGTCCTGCTGCTGATGCCGGGCACCAACCTGGTCTCCGGCTCGCCCGTCTCGGCCTTCCCCGACGCCGACTTCAACTGGTTCCCGTTCACCACCACGGGCCTGCTCTCCATACCCCTGGGCTTCGCCTGCGGCTGGCTGGGCACGATGGCCTCCGGGCGCCGCAAGTCGGAGGAGCAACGCCACCAGTACGAGGCGGTGGAGGGCTGGATCCTCGCCGGCGCGGTACGAAGGAACCGCTGACCGGAACGGCACGGGTACGACGCCCCGGCCGCCTCGCGCACGAGCGGCGGCCGGGTCGTCGTCACCCACCCGCGACCACCCGCGCCCCACCCGTGACCGTGCCCGCACACAGGCCGGTGTCACTCTGCCCGCACACAGGCCGGTGTCACTCTGCCCGCACACAGGCCGGTGTCACTCTGCCCGCACGCAGGCCGGTGTCACTCTCCCGCCGGCCCCGCCGGTGCCGTCGGCCCCGCCCACGCCGCCAGGCTGGCGTGCACGCGGTCGATGTGGGCCCGCACGTCCTCTCCCTGTTCCTCGTGCGCGCGCAGCAGCCGCTCCGTCTCCTCCTCGACGCGGTCCGCGTGTTCCCGGGCCTGGGCGACCAGCTCCGCGGCACGCTCCTGCGCCTCGTCCTGCCGGACCCGGGCCGATTCCTCGGCGTCGGCCAAGGCCTGCTCCGCCTCGGACAAGGCCCGCTCGGCACACGCCACCGCCTCCGCGTGCCGCGCGTCCAGCGCCTCCGCCCGCTCCGTCTCCTCCCGCTCCACCTCCGCCCACCGCTCGGCACGCTCCTTGTCCCGCTCGGCGAGCATCCCGGAGGAGCGCTGCCGCATCTCCCGCAGCGCGGCCAGCGCCTCACCCCGCTGTTCCTTCGCCCCGCACCGGACCGAGACCCGGATCTCCTCGGCCTCCGCACTCGCCACGAGCAGCCGCTGCCGGGCCCGTTCGTCAGCCTCGGCGCATACGGCGTCGGCCTGCGCCTGCGCGGACTCGCACCGTTCGGCCGCGGAAACCCGCGCCTCCTCCACAAGGCGCCGCGCCTCCTCCCGCGCCCTGTCCCGAACAGCCGCGGCCTCCTCCTGGGCCAGCGCGAAGAGCCGCCGCGCCCCCTCGCCGAGAGACTCGTAGTCCTGCGGGGCGAGTCCCGCCACGGTCTCCCGCAGCAGCGCCAGCTCCGCGTCCATCTGCCGGGCCAGCACCGTCAGCCGGGCGGCCCGCTCCCAGGCCGCGTCACGATTCTGGGAGACGGCCTCGGCGTATCTGTCCACCTGCTCGGGACGGTAGCCGCGCCCCCGCCCGGCCACGAAGCCGTGCGGCGACACCGACGCGCTGCTCATCCTGGAACCCCTCTCCACCTCACCGACGCGAAGCCGCACAAGAAACGGGATGATTTCGCGCACATCTTGGTGGATCAGGCAGAAGTGTTCATAACGCGACACTCCGCACAGAGGTCACGGGCCCAAGACCGGACCGTACGGCCGTCAGCCCCACGTGGTGCCGACGGGCTCCTGGATGGTCGTGTTGATGCGGTTGAACATGTTCGTGAGCGAGACGGTGAGAATCAGCGCGGAGAGTTCCCTCTCGTCGAAGTGGTCGGCCACCTCGTCCCACAGGGCGTCCGGAACCGACTCCTGCGAGAGGTCCGCGAGCCGCGTGACCGCCTCCGTCAGCTTCAGCGCCGCACGCTCGGCGTCCGAGAAGAAGGGGGCGTGCCGCCAGGCCGCGACGGCGCTGATCCGCTCCTCGCTCACCCCGGCCTTGCGGAGGTTGACGGTGTGCCCGTGCACACAGGCGCCACAGCCGTTGATCTGGCTGGTGCGCAGCCCGACCATCTCCGCCAGCTCCTGCCCCAGACCACTCTCCCCGATCGCCTGGAAGAGGGTGCCGATGCCCTTCATCGCGCCGGGAAGGACGTACGCCGGGTTCGTCATCCGTGCCTGCATGATCTCTGCCTCCTGTGTCGGCGGTGCGTCGCTGTCACTGCACTGACGAAGCGGCACGAGGAGATGTGACAGCCGGCCCGACACGAACCCGGCATGAACCCGGCACGAAGAAGCCGGGCCCCGTCTCACGACCGGGCCCGGCTTCTGTCACCGCACGTCAGCGGCGGCGAGGTGTCACAGCAGTCCGTCCCACATCTGCTCCAGCAGCACCGACCACCAGCTCTCCGGCGACCCCAGTGCCGCCGGGTCGAGCGCGGCCAGCTGGGCCTGGAAGTCGACGGTCCAGCGGCCCGCCTGCTCCTGGTTCAGCCCGAACCGCAGCCGCCACATCCGCCCGAGCAGCGCCAGACAGCGCGCGAACTCCGGCAGCCCGGTGTTCACGAACTGCGGCGGCACCGGCGCCCCGCCCGGCCCCGCCTCCACCGGCACGGCGACGATGTTGGCCGTGCCGTACTGCACGCAGATCGCCTTGCCGAAGTCGCTGCCCATCACCAGGTAGGACCCCGCGTCCGAGGCCGGCTGCACACCGCGCTCGGCCGCCAGCTCCGCCAGCGTCGGAACGGGGCGGCCCGGCTGCGCCTGCGCCCAGAAGAACGGGCCCATGTCCATCGGCAGACCGGCCGCCACCAGCGTGTGCGCCACGACCGGCGGCACCCCCTGGCGGGACACGGCGGCCTGCTCGAACCGGAACACGCCCGGCCCGAACGCGGCCCCCAGCTCCTGCGCGATCGCCTCCGGCGGGACCGGCGGCGCCGCCTGCACCGGCGGCAGCGGAGCACGCACCGGAGCCGGACGCGCCGGGCCGTCCGCCACCTGGTGCAACTCGCCCTGGTGGGCCAGCAGCTGCCGCATGCCCTGCTGCCGGCTCGCGTGGTCCGTGCCGTACGGGGCGATGCTCGTGATCCGCGCCTGCGGCCACTGCTCCCGGATCATCCGCGCGCAGTACGCGCCCGGCAGCTCGCACGACTCCAGCTCGGTGTGCAGCTCCAGCACCTGGTCCGGGGGCACGTTCATGGCCCGCAGCTCGTGGAAGATCTGCCACTCCGGGTGCGGCGTACCCGGCGCCGAACGCCGGATCAGCTGCTGCTCGGAACCGTCCTGCGCCCGGTAGCGCAGCACGGCCTGGTAGCCGGGACCGACCGTCGGCTGACCGGCGGGCGGCTGCGGATAGCCGTACGCCGGCGGCGGCCCGGGGACGGGCTGACCGGGCGGCGGCATCGCGCCGGGCGGCATCGGCGGTGCGGCGGGCGGCGCGCCGGGGGGTACGCCGGGAGCCTGCGGCGGCGGAGGCACGCCGGGGCCGCCCGCCGGGGGCGGCGAGGCCAGCATGGTCTCGGCATGGTGCACGGGCCCCGCACCGGCCCCGGGCGCACCCGGGAAGCCGGGAGCACCGGGAGCACCGGGAGCACCGGGAGCACCCGGAGCACCCGGAGCACCCGGAGGATGCGGAGCACCCGGAGGCTGGGCCGCGCCAGGAGCCCCCGGCGCACCAGGAGGCCCCGGGGGCTGAGGCGGCTGCGGCGCACCCGGGCCCGGCCGACCGGGATCGGCGAACATCGTGGCGGCATGGTGGACACCACCCGGGGGCGTACCACCGGGGGCACCAGGCGGCTGCGGCGCACCAGGAGCCCCCGGAGCACCCGGCGGCTGCTGCGGAGGCAGCGGCGCACCCGGGCCCGTCGGAACCCCGGCCCCCGAAGAACCACCGGGACCACCGGGACCACCGGGACCACCGGGAGGAACCCCAGGCCCCTCAGGACCAAGCGCCGACACCATCTGCGTCGGCACATACCCGCCCGCCGGAGTCCCCGGCGCACCGGGCCCCGACGGCGGAGGCGTATCGCCCGGCCGCGCACCCGGCGTACCCGGTGCGCCCGGCGGAGGCGGCGTGGTCGGACCCGTACCCCGCCCACGACCCGGCGGCGGAGTCGCCTTGCTGGTCGCGGCGTCGGCGATGTCCCCGGCGTTCGGCGCGAGCGGCCGCTCGGGCGCACCCGGCCCGGCCGGCGGCTGCGGATAGCCGTACGGCTGCCCACCCGGCGCGGGCGGAGGCGTACTCCCCTGCGGCACCCCACCGGGCGGCGTACCCGGCACACCCTGGGGCGGCGTACCCGGCCCACCCGGGTAGCCGTAGCCCGGACCGGCCGGAGTCCCGGCGCCCTGCGCGTTCGGCGCATCCGCCGGGGGCGCCGGGGGCCCGTCCACCGCCGGCGTGACCGCCGTCCGCGGCAGCCGGCTCCCGCCCGAGATCAGCGCCGTCTTGGCGTCGGATGCCGTCGCGGGCGGCGGTGTGCTGTCGTCGGCCTCGCTCAGCGGCGGCGCGAAGACCGTCGCGGGCAGCGGTACGGAACGGTCGTCACCGCCATCGCCGTTGGTGTCCGTACCGGCCCAGGGCGTCGCCCCGGCAGGCGCGGCCGGAGCCGCGGGAGCACCCGGAACGCCCGGAGCACCGGACCCGTCCGAGTCGCTCCCCCCGGCGGCCGGCCACGACGTGCCACTCCCGGAAGCGGAACCACCAGCAGAAGCAGCGGCAGCCCCGGCCCCCCGCCGATCCGGAATCCCCAGCTTGTCCGCCGCGTCCTGCAACCACTCCGGCGGAGTCAGCAGGAAGGACGTCTGGTTCAGATCCACGCGCGCGGGCGGCGCCGGCGCCGGCTCGTCCACCGCGTCCGGACGGCCGTACTCCTCCTCGTACCGGCGGATCACCTCACCCACCGGCAACCCGGGCCACAGCGTCGCCTCACCGCTGTCCCGCGCGATCACCAGCCGCTGCGCGCCCCCGTCCGAGCGGGGCCCGTCCGCGCGGTCCTCGGCCCACACCACGAACCCGAGGTCGAACTCCCGCACCCGCACCTCACGATGCTGGTACGACGGCAGGTCGCCGTTGATCCACTCTTCCGCGCGCTCCTGCGCCTGAGCGAAGGTCACCATCGCCGAAGTCACTCCCCCACAGCCGAGGACGGCACCGCACCCACCGGCACCACACGCGCGAACCCGCCGTCCACCATCAGGTTCGCCACCGTCTCCAACTCCGGCGGATTACCGGCCAGCCGCGACAGGAAGACATCGAAGTCGTCCCCGCACGGCAGCAGCAGCCGCTCCACCCGCTCCGCCGGCGGCGTCGAGGGATCCACGTCCCGGGCGTCGTCGTACGCGCAGAACCACACGGAGCCGATCCGCTCGCCCTTCACCTTCACGGCGAGCAGCCCGCCCTGCACGAAGGAGACGCCCAGGTAGTCCTTGGTCAGATGGTCCCGCAGACACTTGTTGACGTACACCAGGTCATTGACCGCGGCCTCGTCCCGCACCGTGAAGAACGGCTGGTCGACCAGCAGCCCCAGCTCCGCGTCGAGCGCGGCACCCACCGGCGCGCAGCCGCCCGCCGCCTTCAGGAACGACCGGTACGCGCCCGGCAGCCGGTAGCCGAGCTCCTCCTCGACGCCCTGCACCTGCGACTCCGTCACGGCCACACCCGACTTCGGCAGCCCGAAGTGCGCCGGACGCGTCTCCTGGAGCGGCCGCGTGCCCCGCTTGCCGTGGTCGACACCCGACGTGGCCACGCCGCCGTGATGCCGCAGCAGCGCCTTCACCTCGACCGGGACCAGCTCCAGCCGCCGCGAGGCGACCGCGTGGTGCCAGGTCCAGCCGTGCGGCGTCGCCACCGCCGGAACCGTGTCCCACAGCTCGTGCCCGGACGCCGACAGCGCGCTGTTCGCCGACACGTAGTCCGTCAGCCGCAACTCGTCGACACCGAACCCCTCCGGCGGCTCCGCGATCTCCGCGATCGCGCGCGCGTAGGGCGAGAAGTCGGGGTAGCCACGCTCGTCGACCCGTACCCCTCTCGGGTGACGGGCCGCCCGGACCGGGTCCGGGAAATGCACGACCTGCCCGGCGTAGGCCGCGTTCGGCGGCGCGGCTTGCTGCCCGAGCCGACCTGTCGTCATGGCGGTTGCCCCCTGCGGCACTCTGTACGAACCGTATTGACCACACTTGGCGCACTACGACCCGTATCGACTGTCACGTCTGTCTGTCTCGACTGTCCGTCTCGACTTCTCTGCAGTTCCCTGCGCTTGCCTGCACTTCCCTGCACGCGCCGACCCCGCGGATCACCCTCCGGTTCACTGCATCGATCTCCGAACGGATCACCGCATCGCCCGCGGTGCCGACAGCCTATGCGGTACGACGACACCGGTCACCGGCACCGGTCGGCGCCCCCTCCGCTTCCGTGACCAGCCGTCACCCCACCGTGACGGCACACCCCGGAACGGGCGTGTCGCCGCGCCCCAGCTTCCGCACCAGCCACGGCATTTGGCAGTCTGTGACCCCCGGGGGGATGCACGGAGGGGTAGACGATCATGAACGCGACGCAGACGGGACCACACACCGGCAGGTCCGCCGACCCAAGAAACGGCGACCCCCGGCACGGCGACCCGCGGCACGGCGACCCGCAGTACGGCGACCCAAGAGGCACCGATCCGCACCACGTCGACCCACGGGCCGGCGACCCCCGCAGCGGCGATCCCCGCATCGGCTGGAGCGCCACCGAAGCGGCCCACGCCCCCGTCCTCCACCACCGCCGCGACGGCATCCTCCCCACCGTCGCCGCCGCCCTCTCCGTCCGCGGCGCCACCCTCACCGGCACCGCCGTCCGCGGCGACACACCCCCCGCCCTGCACCCCCTCGTCCAGGACTTCCTCGACACCCTCACCAGCGCCCAGCGCGACCGCTTCACCGGCCGCTGCGCCGAGACCATCCTCATCTCCCGGCACATCGCCGCCGCCGACACCACACGCAGCAAACGCGCCGCACGAAAACCCATGACCAACGGCGAGGCCCGCAAAGCCCTCAAGCAGGCCAAACTCACCGCCCGCCACATCCGCGAGGACGGCGACCCCCTCCACGGCACCTTCGCCACCCCCTGCCGCGCCTGCACCGCCCTCAGCGCCCACTTCGGGGTCCGCATAGTCGACCCGGCCACCCAGAACGACTGACGCCCGCCCCGACACCCCCACCCCCACCCCCACTCCCACAACTCCCACGACCCCGACGAGACGAAGCGCAGATGCACACCGACCGCACCTCCTCCACCCGCTTCGCCGTACCCGTCGACGCCGCCCTGCGCGCCGCCGGCTGGCAACCCGGACGCTGGGACATCAAGCAGGCCGAGTACTGGGCCGACGCCCTCCGCGACCACGCCTCACCCGCGGGCCACCGGCACACCGTCTTCCCCGCCGCCGTCGAGGCCTGGGCCGAATTCGGCGGACTCCACATCACCCCCACGGGCCCCGGCCGCCAGGTCGCCCCCGCCACCCTGCACCTCGACCCGCTGCACGGCCTCCACATGGCCCGCACCCTCGGCGACCTCGGCCGCGCCCTCGGCACCGAGGTCTGCCCCCTCGGCGCCGAGACCGACAGCCGGTCCCTCGTCGCCATCGACACCGACGGCCGCGTCTACACCCTCGACCACACCGGCGACTGGTACCTCGGCCAGGACATCGACCAGGCCCTGTCCACCCTCATCGCCGGCACGGAACCGACCCGCCTCACAGCGAGCTGACGCCCGCCCCCGCGGCGACGGGCCCTACGACGCCGGAATCACCGCCGACACCCGGAAACCCCCCGCGTCCGTAGGCCCCGACACGAACACCCCGCCCAACGCGGAGACCCGCTCCTTCATCCCCACCAGCCCGTTCCCCCCGGACGGCAACCGCGCCGACGACGCCGCCTCCTCGGCCGGCTCGTTCTCCACCTGCATCGCGATCTCCGACACCCGATGCGCCAGCCGCACATAGGTCTTCGCCCCGGCCGCGTGCTTGTGGACGTTCGTCAACGCCTCCTGCACCACGCGATACGCCGTCTGCTCGACCTCCGGCGCATACGACCGCTGGTCCCCCTCCACGGACAGATCCACCACCATCCCCGCGGCGGCCGACTGCCCGACCAGCTCCTCGATCTCCGCCAGACACGGCCCCTCGTCGTCGACGGCCCGCGAAGCAGCCGCAGCCGCAGCCGCCCCCACCGCCGCCAGCGGCATCGACTCGGCCCTCTCCCGCCGCTCGCCCCCACCACTGCGCAGCACCCCGAGCATCTCCCGCAACTCGGTCAGCGCCTGCCGCCCCATGTCCCCCACGAGCGCGGCGTTCCGCACCGCCTTCTCGGGATCCTTCCGCGCCACCGCCTGCAGCGCCGCGGCATGCACCACCATCAGACTCACCCGGTGCGCGACCACGTCGTGCATCTCCCGGGCGATCCTGGTCCGCTCCTCGTTTCGGGCCCACTCGGCCCGCTCCTCCGCCCGCTCGGCGAGCAGCTGCAGCTCCCGCTCCAGATCGTCCGCACGCTCCCGCAGGCTCTCCATCAGCCGCCGCCGGGCCCCCACATACAACCCGAGCAGCACGGGCGGCGCCGTGAACCCCACCGACATCGTGATGGCCGCGAAGGGCACGAACCAGTCCCCGATGTCCAGGTCCCCGCGCGACATGTCCTGCCGGGTCTTCACGAACGTCACGATGAGCGTCCCCAGCAGCGACATCCCCGCCAGCGAGGCGAGGATCCGCCGGGGCAGCTCGGACGCGGCCAGCGTGTACAGGCCGACGACGCCCATCAGGAAGCCCATCTCGGCGGGCGTGATGGCGATCGACACCAGGACCACCGCGATCGGCCACCGGCGCCGCACGAGCAGCACGGAACCGGCCAGCAGCCCGAACACCACCCCCGCGGCCACCGGGATCCCGGCGTCCCTGGCGAACGGAATGCCCTCGAACCCACACTCCAGTGCGGACGCCACGGCCAGGCTCACATCGAACACGGCACTGCGCCGCCTGGCCCACCACCACGGCCCTCCCCGGGCCGTCACATGGTCTTCCCCCGTAGCGGTCATGCCCTCCACCCTAAAGGCGCCCGCCGCCGCTTTTCCGGTGAGTTTCCCGGACTGGCCTACACCACACTCCGTGACCGTTCAGCCGCGATACGGCCCGATATCCCCCGAACTGCTGAATCGCTCACCGTTCGACCCTGGAAGCCGCCATTCCGCCCGGACGGTATGCGTATGACACATGCCAACGGCAAATACGCCGACTTCGAGGGACTGCGGGAGCAGGCAGTGGCGCTGCGCCGCGCGGGCCTCAGCCGCCGCCAGATCCGCGACCGCCTCCACGTCGACAACAACGACCTCCTCAACCGCCTCCTGGAAGGCGAACCGGCCCCGGCCTGGACGAAGCGCCCGAACGCCAAGGACGACCTGAAGGAGAAGGCCAGGGAACTCCGACTCCAGGGCTGGACGTACGACCGGATCCAGGTGGAGCTGGGGTGCTCGAAGAGTTCGATCTCGCTGTGGGTACGGGACCTGCCGAAGCCTGAGCGCAAGCGCTCGACCGAGGAGGCATCAGCGATCGCGAGGCGAGGCTGGGAGGCCACCATGCGCTTGCGCGACCAGGAGCGACAGCGCACCAAGGAGGCAGCCAAGCAGGCGGTCGGCGCACTGTCCCCACGAGAACTGTTCCTGCTGGGCGTCGGTCTGTACTGGGCGGAGGGCAGCAAGGACAAGCCCTACGACCGCCGCGAGAACGTCTGCTTCGTCAACAGCGACCCCGGCATGATCGGAGTGTTCCTGGCCTGGCTCGACCTGCTCGGAGTGGACCGGGAGCGGCTCAGGTTCACCGTGATGATCCACGAGTCCGCCGACGTGGCAGGGGCCGAGCGGTACTGGGCCGACCTCGCCGGCGCCGACCGCTCCGCGTTCAACAGGACGACCCTCAAACGGCACAACCCCAAGACGGTCCGCAAGAACACCGGCGCCTCATATCGGGGGTGCCTCGTGATCAAAGTCCGGCAGAGCGCCGACCTGTACCGTCGCATCGAAGGCTCTTGGTACGGCATAGTGTTGGGAGCCGCCCAGCCGATCGGCGAGATGTCCGATTAGCCGGATTAATGATCCCCTGTGGTGTAATTGGCAACACGGGTCACTTTGGATGATTTGTTCCAGGTTCGAGTCCTGGCAGGGGAGCACCTACTCGGTTCGGGTCCTGGCTGGTGAAACGGCGGCCCGACCCCACACCCCCACCCCCCACAAAACCCCCCGGTATCCTGCGGATGAAACCCCACCCCATCCACAGCCGAAGGGCATCCCGTGAGCGCCAACCGCCCGGCAGCCGTCGTCGTTCTCGCAGCGGGTGAGGGCACCCGTATGAAGTCGGCCACACCCAAGGTCCTACACGAGCTCTGCGGCCGCAGTCTCGTCGGGCATGTGCTCGCCGCCGCGGGCGAGCTGCACCCCGAGAACCTGGTCGTCGTGGTCGGCCACGCCCGTGAGAAGGTCACCGCCCACCTGGGCGAGATCGCCCCCGCCGTCCGCACCGCCGTACAGGCGGAGCAGAACGGCACCGGGCACGCCGTACGGATGGGACTCGAAGCGCTCGGCGGATCCGTCGACGGGACCGTCGTCGTCGTGTGCGGGGACACTCCCCTGCTCACCGGCGCGACCCTCGACGCCCTCGCCGCCACCCACTCCGCCGACGGCAACGCGGTGACCGTGCTGACCGCCGAGGTGCCGGACGCGACCGGCTACGGCCGGATCGTCCGCGACGACACCGGCGCCGTGACCGCGATCGTGGAGCACAAGGACGCCACGGACGCCCAGCGGTCGATCCGTGAGATCAACTCGGGTGTGTTCGCGTTCGACGGCCAGCTGCTCGCCGACGCCCTGAAGAAGGTGCGCACGGACAACAGCCAGGGCGAGGAGTACCTCACCGACGTGCTCGGCATCCTGCGCGAGGCCGGGCACCGGGTCGGGGCCTCCGTGGCCGGCGATCACCGGGAGATCGCCGGCATCAACAACCGCGTGCAGCTCTCCGAGGCCCGCCGCATCCTCAACGACCGGCTCCTCACCGAGGCCATGCTCGCCGGTGTCACGGTCATCGACCCGGCGACGACCTGGGTCGACGTCACCGTCACCTTCGAGCAGGACGCCGTCGTCCACCCGGGCACCCAGCTGCACGGCGCGACGCATCTCAGCGAGGGCGCGGAGGTCGGGCCCAACTCCCGGCTGACCGACACCCGGGTCGGGGCGGGCGCGCGTGTGGACAACACCGTGGCGGTGGGCGCGGAGGTGGGTGCGGCCGCGTCGGTGGGGCCGTACGCGTATCTGCGTCCGGGGACCCGGCTGGGCGCCAAGGGCAAGATCGGGACGTACGTCGAGACGAAGAACGCCACGATCGGGGAGGGGACGAAGGTGCCTCACCTCTCCTACGTGGGTGACGCGACGATCGGTGAGCAGTCGAACATCGGCGCCGCGAGTGTGTTCGTGAACTACGACGGCCAGGAGAAGCACCACACGAACATCGGCTCTCACTGCCGTACGGGCTCGGACAACATGTTTGTGGCGCCTGTCACGGTGGGGGACGGCGCGTACACCGCCGCCGGGTCCGTGATCACGAAGGATGTGCCGCCCGGTTCGCTGGCTGTGGCCCGTGGTCAGCAGCGGAATATCGAGGGTTGGGTGGCTCGTAAGCGTCCGGGGAGCGCGGCCGCGAAGGCGGCGGAGGCGGCTTCCCGGGAGTCGGCCGACGAGGGCTGACCGGAAACCGGTGCCTCAAACTCGGCGTACGGTGATAAGTGCACACCCGCACCCCCACCAGTTGAGACGTCCTCTCGCGAGCCCGCTGAGAGGTCCCTCGACCCCAGATCGAAACCCCAGCTGCGACACCTCTGAGGAGACAGTGCTGTGACCGGGATCAAGACGACCGGCGAGAAGAAGTTGATGTTCTTCTCCGGCCGCGCCCACCCCGAGCTTGCCGAGGAGGTCGCCCACCAGCTGGGTGTCGGGGTTGTCCCGACGAAGGCCTTCGACTTCGCCAACGGTGAGATCTATGTGCGTTATCAGGAGTCGGCGCGTGGCGCCGACTGCTTCCTGATCCAGAGCCACACGGCTCCGATCAACAAGTGGATCATGGAGCAGTTGATCATGATCGACGCGTTGAAGCGGGCGTCGGCCCGGTCCATCACGGTCATCGTGCCGTTCTACGGTTACGCGCGGCAGGACAAGAAGCACCGCGGACGTGAACCGATCTCGGCGCGTCTGATCGCGGACATGATGAAGACGGCGGGTGCGGACCGCATTCTCACCGTCGATCTGCACACGGACCAGATCCAGGGCTTCTTCGACGGTCCGGTGGACCACCTGTTCGCGCTGCCGCTGCTGGCGGACTACGTGGGCCGGAAGGTGGACCGGGAGAAGCTGACGGTCGTCTCCCCGGACGCGGGCCGGGTGCGGGTCGCGGACCGCTGGTGCGACCGGCTGGGCGCGCCGCTGGCGATCGTGCACAAGCGGCGGGACAAGGATGTCGCGAACCAGGTCACCGTCCACGAGGTCGTGGGTGAGGTGAAGGGCCGCGTGTGTGTCCTGGTGGACGACATGATCGACACCGGTGGGACGATCTGTGCCGCTGCCGACGCGCTGTTCGCGCACGGTGCGGAGGATGTGATCGTGACGGCGACGCACGGTGTGCTGTCGGGTCCGGCGGCGGACCGTCTGAAGAACTCGCGGGTGAGCGAGTTCGTGTTCACGGACACGCTGCCGACGCCGGGTGAGCTGAGCCGGGATCTGGACAAGATCTCGGTGCTGTCGATCGCGCCGACGATCGCGAGCGCGGTGCGTGAGGTGTTCGAGGACGGTTCGGTGACGAGCCTGTTCGACGAGCAGTGAGGGCTCTCCGGGAGCTCCTCTAGATCGTTTTGGGTGCGGCCTCCCCTGCCGAGTAGACTGCTGCAGTTGCTCGGCGAGGGAGGCCGTTTCCCGTTGTGGGATCGGTGCTCCGTTATCGACGCGCTCTTCGTAGCAGGCCGTTCGTGGCCGGGTGACCACGTCCGTACCTGATTTCGAGGAGTGATTATGTCCGAGGTGAAGATCTCCGCCGCGACGCGCACCGAGTTCGGCAAGGGTGCCGCGCGCCGTATCCGTCGTGAGTCCAAGGTTCCGGGTGTCCTGTACGGGCACGGTTCGGACCCGCTGCACGTGACCCTGCCGGGCCACGACCTGCTGATGGCGCTGCGTACGCCGAACGTCCTGATCGCGCTGGACATCGACGGCAAGACCAAGGAACTGGCGATTCCGAAGGCCGTGCAGCGTGACCCGCTGAAGGGCTTCCTGGAGCACGTCGACCTGCTGCTGGTGAAGCGTGGCGAGCAGGTCAACGTCGACATCTACGTCCACACCGAGGGTGAGCTGGCCCCGGGCGGCTTCCTGCTCGAGCACGTGCTGAACGCGCTGCCGGTCGAGGCCGAGGCCACGCACATCCCGGAGTCCGTGACGGTCTCCATCGAGGGTCTGTCCGCCGGTGACTCGATCCTCGCCAAGGACATCACGCTGCCCAAGGGCACGACGCTGGCCGTCGAGGAGGACACCGTCGTCCTTCAGGTCCTGGCCGCGCAGGCCGAGGAGGCCGCTGAGGGTGAAGGCGCCGAGGGCGAAGAGGCCGCTGAGGCCTGATCCTCTTCGTCGTCGTTTCGTCGGCCGCTGTTCCGGTGCGGAGCAGCGGCCGACGCGTATGAAGGAGACATGGACGTGACGACCGATGCCGCCGCTCCCTGGCTGATCGTGGGGCTGGGCAATCCGGGGCCGGAGTATGCGGGGAACCGGCACAACGTGGGTTTCATGGTGGCCGATCTGCTGGCGGATCGCGTCGGGGGGAGGTTCAAGCGGGCGGGGAAGGCGCAGGCGCAGGCGATCGAGGGGCGGATCGGTCCGCCCGGGCCGGCGAACCGTCGGGTGATTCTGGCGAAGCCGATGTCGTACATGAATCTGTCGGGCGGGCCGGTGAACGCGCTGCGGGACTTCTACAAGGTGCCGGTGGCGCATGTGGTGGCGATTCATGATGAGTTGGACATCGATTACGGGACGTTGCGGCTGAAGCTGGGCGGCGGGGACAACGGCCACAACGGGTTGAAGTCGATGACGAAGGCGTTCGGGGCGGACTATCACCGGGTGCGGTTCGGGATCGGGCGGCCGCCGGGGCGGATGCAGGTCGCCGACTTCGTGCTGAAGGACTTCTCGTCGAGCGAGCGCAAGGAGCTCGACTACTTCGTGGACCGGGCGGCGGATGCCGTGGAGGGCCTCGTCATCGACGGACTGGAGCGGGCGCAAAGCACGTACAACTCCTGACTTGTCACCCCGGGGAGTTGACCGGCCGTGTGGGTATGGCCAATGATCCCGGCCATGCCCCCCACTGCCGCCGCTTCTCGCCAGAGCTCTCATGCCGTGCTGCGGTTCGGTCGGTTCGCGGCGATGGGTACGGTCGCCGCGCTGATCCTGATCGCGGGTGTGTGGGCGTCGTGGGGTACGGCGCAGCATGTGATGCTGACGAAGGGCCGGGAGCGCGGCACGGTCGATGTGTCGCGGTGCGGGCCGGACCTGTGCACGGGCGCGTTCACGCCGTTGTCGGAGGGTGCGCAGCCGCGGGCGAGGGTGGAGCTGGAGAAGTCGGTCGCGGTGGAGAGGGGCCGGACCTACACGGTGGTCCTGAAGCCCGGCAGTGATGACGCGGTCCGTTCGGGTCCGGCGGGGATTCTGTACGCGTGGATTCCGCTGGGTGGTGCGCTGTTGCTGGCGTCGGTCGTGGTGGCGGGCGGGTTGTTGCGGACGCGGGTGGCGTGGGTGCTGGCGCTGTCGGGGTTCGGGCTGCTGACGGCGGCGTTCTTCGCCGTGTGAGGTCAGGTGCCGTCAGGCGTACGAAAGGTGCCCCCGGGTTCACATGAACCGGGGGCACCTTTCGTTGTGCTGTGTGGCTCAGCCGGTGTTGCGCAGGCCGGCTGCCACGCCGTTGACGGTGAGGAGCAGGGCGCGGGCGAGCAGCGGGTCGGGCTGTTCGGCGGCGCCGACGGCGTCGCGCTGCCGCTTGAGGAGGGCGACCTGGAGGTAGGAGATCGGGTCGAGGTAGGCGTCGCGGATGGCGAAGGTCTGCTTGAGGACGGGCGCGGCGTCGAGGAGTGTTTCTTCGCCGGTCACGCGCAGCACCTCACGCACGGTCAGTTCGTGCTCGGCCTTGATGGTGTCGAAGACGTGCTTGAGCTCGTCGGGGACGAGGGTGTCGACGTAGTGCTGGGCGATCCGCAGGTCGGTCTTGGCCAGGGTCATCTCGACGTTGGAGATGAAGTTGCGGAAGAAGTGCCACTGTCCGTGCATCTCGTCGAGGACGGTGTCGCCTTCTTGGCGCAGGCCTGCCTCGCGCAGTGCCTTGAGGCCGGAGCCGACGCCGAACCAGCCGGGCACGATCTGCCGTGACTGGGTCCAGCCGAAGACCCACGGGATGGCCCGCAGCCCGTCGAGGCCGGCGCCGGTGTCCGGGCGGCGTGAGGGGCGGGAGCCGAGGTGGAGGTCGGCGAGCTGGTCGACGGGCGTGGAGGCGAAGAAGTACGCCGGGAGGTCGGGGTCCTCGACGAGCCTGCGGTAGGCGGCCTCGGCGGCCTCGGAGACGACGTCCATGGCGGCGTCCCAGCGGGCCAGGGCCTCGTCCGACTGGCGGGGGGCGGTGTGCAGGGCGGATGCCTGCAGGGTGGCCGCGACGCTCAGTTCCAGGTTCTCCCTGGCCAGGGCGGGGATGAGGTACTTGTCGGAGATGACCTCGCCCTGTTCGGTCACCTTGATCTCGCCCTCCAGGGTGCCCCAGGGCTGGGCGAGGATGGCGTCGTGGGTGGGGCCGCCGCCGCGGCCGACGGTGCCGCCGCGGCCGTGGAAGAGGCGGAGCCGGACGCCGTAGCGGTGGGCTACGTCGCGCAGGCGGCGCTGGGCGCGGTGGATCTCCCACTGGCTGGTGGTGATGCCGCCGAACTTGGAGGAGTCGGAGTAGCCGAGCATGACCTCCTGGACGTCGCCGCGCAGCGCCACGAGCCTGCGGTACGACGGGTCGGAGAGCATCTCCTCCAGGATCGTGTCCGCGGCCTTGAGCTCGTCGGTCGTCTCCAGCAGCGGCACGATGCCGATCTTCGCCCAGCCGGCGTGCAGGTCGACGAGTCCGGCCTCGCGGGCGAGGACGGCGGCGGCGAAGACGTCGTCGGCGCCCTGGCACATGGAGATGATGTACGACTCGATGACCTCGGGTCCGAAGACCTCCAGGGCCTTCTTCACGGTCTGGAAGACGCCGAGGGTCTTCTCGCCGGGCGCGTCCACGGGCGCCGGGGTGGGCGCGAGGGGGCGGCGGGAGCGCAGTTCCTTGGCGAGCAGCCTGGCGCGGTAGTCGCGGGGCATGTCCGCGTACCGCCAGGATTCCTCGCCGAGCCGGTCGAAGAGCTGGCCGAGGGCGTGGTGGTGGGCGTCCGCGTGTTCGCGTACGTCCATGGTGGCGAGCTGGAGGCCGAAGGCGGCCAGGGTGCGGATGGTGCGGGCGAGGCGGCCGTCGGCGAAGAGGCCGCCGCGGTGCTCGCGCAGGGAGCTCTGGATGATCCGCAGGTCGTCGAGGAGCTGGCTGGTGCCGAGGTAGTCGCGGCCGGGGACGTGTGCGGTGCCCTTGGCGAGGCGCTTCTTGGTGTTCTCCAGCTTCTGCCGGATGCAGGTGGCCTTGAGCCGGTAGGGCTCCTCGGCGTTGAGGCGCTTGTAGCGGGGGCTGATCTCGGGGAGGTTCTCCAGGTCGGTCTGGAGGGAGGTCAGCAGTTCCTCGGTGGCGCCGGCGTAGCGGATGGAGTTGGAGAGGAAGCCGCGCAGCTCGTCGATCGTCTCGAGGGCGTCGTTGATGCCGTGCTCGTGCTGGAGGATGAGGACGTCCCAGGTCACCTGGGGGGTGACGTTGGGGTTGCCGTCGCGGTCGCCGCCGATCCAGGTGCCGAAGGTGAGCGGGCGGGTGTCGTCGGGGAGCTTGACCCCGGCGCGCTCCAGCTCGGCGGTGAGGTCCTCCAGGACGTCGCCGACGGCGTTGGCGTGCAGTTCGTCCAGGTAGTAGATGGCGTTGCGGGCCTCGTCGGCGGGCTCGGGGCGGACGACGCGCAGTTCGTCGGTCTGCCAGACGAGGTCGATGTTCTCGGCGAGCCGGATGTCGAGGCGGCGGCGGTCGGACTCGATGACGGGGGTGTCGAGGAGTGCGGCGACGCGCCGGAGCTTGTTCAGGACCGACCGGCGCGCTGCCTCGGTCGGGTGGGCCGTGAACACGGGACGAATATTGAGGTTCCGGACCGTCTCGCGCAGGTGTTCGGGGTCGGCGTCCTTGAGCCGGTCGGCCGTACGGGCGAGCAGTCCGCCCTCGGCGGCGCGCCGGGCCCGCAGCTCGCGGCCGCGGTGGACCTGCTCGGTGACGTTGGCCAGGTGGAAATAGGTGGAGAACGCGCGGACCAGCTTGGCCGCGGTGTCGAGTTCGGTGCCGCGCAGCAGCTCGGCGGCGGCCTCGCCGTCCTCTCGGGTGAGGCGGCGGACCTTCTCGACGAGTTCCAGGAGCTCAGGGCCCTCCTGCCGGACAAGGGTCTCTCCGAGGAGGTCACCCAGCCGGCGGATGTCGGCACGCAGCTCACTGCTCGTCGTCGTGGTCTGGTCGTCGGCACTGCTCACAGGTGCGGCTCCTTGCAGTGTTGAAGCTCGTCTGGGAGGGGAACCCGGACGGCGTCTCGCGCGGCGTGCGCCGCATACGGGCCGGAACATCCGGGAAGAAATCAGAGCGGACCGCGCTGTCCGACCGACTCCAGGATAGGTGTCGGCGGGGACGCGCAGGCTTTCGGGCTCTTGCCGCCGGGCGGCGCACTGCCATACTTACGAAGCCGTAGGTTACGGAACCGTAGGAAGCAGCCGTACGGGTCCCCGTGCCCCGGCTACCCTCACTTCTCCCTCCACATACCCCCCAGGGGACGCGTATGACCAGTTCCGACGTGATCGAGGACGCCCCCGAGGCGCCCGGTCAGGCCACCGACTCCGCAGCCCCCTCCTCCGCCACGCTGGGCGGCGAGCAGAAGCGGTCCATCGAACAGATCACTCTCCTCCTCTTCATCATCGTCCCGTTCCTCGCGGTGCTGGCGGCCGTGCCGCTGGCCTGGGGCTGGGGCGTGAGCTGGCTGGACATCGGGCTGCTGGTGTTCTTCTACTACCTGGGGTGCCACGGCATCACGATCGGCTTCCACCGCCACTTCACGCACAGTTCCTTCAAGGCCAAGCGGCCGTTGAAGATCGCGCTGGCCATCGCGGGCTCGATGGCGGTCGAGGGTCCCCTGGTGCGCTGGGTGGCCGATCACCGCAAGCACCACAAGTTCTCCGACGCGGAGGGTGACCCGCACTCGCCGTGGCGTTTCGGCGAGACCGTCCCGGCCCTGATGAAGGGCCTGTGGTGGGCGCACATCGGATGGATGTTCGACGAGGAGCAGACGCCGCAGGAGAAGTACGCCCCGGACCTGATCAAGGACAAGACGCTCCGCACGATCTCCCGCCAGTTCATCCTGTGGGCGGCCCTGTCCCTGGCGCTCCCGCCGCTGATCGGCGGCCTGGTCACGATGTCCTGGTGGGGCGCCTTCACGGCGTTCTTCTGGGGGTCGCTCGTCCGGGTGGCCCTGCTGCACCATGTGACGTGGTCGATCAACTCGATCTGCCACGCGGTCGGCAGGCGCCCCTTCAAGTCGCGCGACCGGTCGGGCAACGTGTGGTGGCTGGCCGTGCTGTCCTGCGGCGAGTCCTGGCACAACCTGCACCACGCCGACCCGACCTCCGCGCGGCACGGGGTGATGCGCGGCCAGCTGGATTCCTCCGCACGGCTGATCCGCTGGTTCGAGATGGCCGGCTGGGCGTACGACGTGCGCTGGCCGTCACGCTCGCGTATCGATTCGCGCCGTAACGACGGGGAAGGCGGCTCCCGGCGCGGGAAGGAGCCCGTCGAGGCGGCATGATGGTCGCTGTGGCGACCGACTCGAGCAGCACCCCCAGCAATGACAAGCCGCGGCGAGTGCGTCGCACGCGGATGACCGGTGCCGAGCGCCGCCAACAGTTGCTGGAGATCGGTCGCACGCTCTTCGCGGCGAAGGGGTTCGAGGGCACCTCGGTGGAGGAGATCGCGGCGAAGGCCGGGGTCTCCAAGCCGGTGGTGTACGAGCACTTCGGCGGCAAGGAGGGCCTCTACGCCGTCGTGGTGGACCGCGAGATGCGGTGCCTGCTGGACATGGTGACGAGTTCCCTCACGGCCGGTCACCCTCGCGAACTCTGCGAACAGGCGGCTTTCGCCCTTCTCGACTACATCGAGGAGAACACGGACGGCTTCCGCATCCTGGTCCGGGACTCCCCCATCCCCCAGTCGACGGGCTCCTTCGCCTCCCTGATCTCGGACATCGCCACCCAGGTCGAGGACATCCTCGGCAAGGAGTTCAAGAGCCGCGGCTTCGACCCCAAGCTGGCCCCGCTGTACGCCCAGGCCCTGGTCGGCATGGTCGCCCTGACCGGCCAGTGGTGGCTGGACGTCCGCAAGCCGAAGAAGGCCGAGGTGGCCGCGCACCTGGTGAATCTGGCCTGGCACGGGCTGGACGGGATAGAGGCGAAGCCGCATTTGATAGGGCGGCGCAAGAGCTGAACCCAGCGCTCACAACATTAACCTTGTGGCATCATGTGTCCATGACTGAGATCACGATCAGCTCCGCCCGTTCCCAGCTCGGCGACCTGGTCCGGCGCGCGGCCCACAGCCGCGAGACCATCGCCATCACCGACCACGGCCATGTGGCCGCGCTGCTCGTGTCTCCCCAGGTGATAGAGGATCTCGAAGACGCTCTCGCAGTCGCGGACTACCAGCGGCGCAAGGCGGAGGGCACGCTGGGCGAGGGCATCCCCATGGCCGAAGTGCGCAAGCGGCTGGGGCTCGACGAGAAGTGACCTACAAGATCATCTTCGAGCCGCATGCACTCGACGTCGCAGCGCGGTTCTTGAAGGAAGACCCTCGCGGCCTCGCCGCCGTTCTGGACAGGATCGACCAGCTCGCCGACGATCCTCGGCCGGCGGGAACGGTCCCCTACGGAATGGACATCCGTCGCCTCCGAGTCGGCGACTACCGCGTCCTCTACGTCATCGACGACGAGGTGATCCGCATCCTCATCACCCACCTCGGCCGCACCGCCTGACCACAGTCACCCCCGCTTCCGAGCCACCGCGAAAACCCTGCGGAACGGAAACGGGGTGCCGTGCCGCCCCGCCGGATAGGCCTCGCGCAGGGCAGCCCCGTACTCCGCCTGGAACTCGGCCCGCGCCTCGGGCTCGTCGGCGAGTGCCGTGAGCACGGGCCGCAGCCCGGTCCCCTTCACCCAGTCCAGCACCGGGTCCTCGCCCTCCAGCAGATGGACGTACGTCGTCTCCCACACGTCGGCCGCGCAGCCGAGGGACGTCAGGCGCTCCAGACAGGCCTCGGGTGCGAGGACGGCGTCGGCGTGGCGCAGGGTGCCGGCGAGCCGGTCGCGCCAGCGCGGGGAACCGGCGATTTCGCGCATGAGCCGGTGGCTGGGGGCATCGAAGTTCCCGGGCACCTGGAAGGCGAAGGTGCCGGACGGTTTCAGCCCGGCCACCCAGTCGGCGAACCGCTCGACGTGCCCCGGCACCCACTGCAGCGCGGCGTTGCTGACGATCAGGTCGTACGGCTCGGCCGGCGCCCAGGTGCGCACATCGGCGTGGGCGAAGTCGAGGCGCCCCCCGCCCGGCGTGGGGCCCTGGTGATCGACGTGGGCCTTGTCGAGCATCTCGGGCGAGTTGTCGTAGCCGGTGATCCGGGCGGTGGGCCAGCGATCGGCGAGGAACCGCGTGACGTTGCCGGGGCCGCAGCCGAGGTCGGCGATGCGGGGCGCGCTGCCGGGCAGCTCGGGGACACGGGCGAGGAGGTCGGCGAAGGGGCGGGCGCGGTGGCCGGCGTGCCGGAGGTACTGGGCGGGGTCCCAGGCGGGGGTGGCAGCGGGCATGAAGTCCTCCAGATGTCCTGGTGGTGACCGTCAGGGCGCACGTCCACGGTGACATCGTAAATATCTCGACGTCAAGAAAATGGACGTCAAGAGACTCTACGTCGACACAACCACTACACTGATCGCCATGGAGGACGAGGTCGACCGGCTGGTCGCAGCATGGCGTCGGGAGCGCCCGGACCTCGACGTGGAACCGCTCGAGGTGCTCAGCCGTGTGAGCAGACTGGCCCGGCATCTGGACCGGGCACGTCGGCTGGCCTTCTCGGAGCACGGCCTGGAGCCGTGGGAGTTCGACGTCCTGACGGCCCTGCGCCGCGCGGGCACGCCGTATCAGCTCTCGCCGGGGCAGCTCCTCACCCAGACCCTGGTCACGTCGGGCACGATGACGAACCGCATCGACCGCCTGGCGAAGAAGGACCTGGTGGAACGCCTCCCCGACCCCAGCGACCGCCGAGGCGTCCTGGTCCGGCTGACGGACGAGGGCAGGGACCGCGCGGACCAGGCCCTGGCGGGACTGCTGGACCAGGAGCGCGCGATCCTCGCGGAGCTCTCCCGGGCCCAGCGCGGCGAACTGGCGGGGCTGCTACGCCAGCTGACCGCCCCGTTCGACAACATCCCCGGCTAGGTCGACGGGCCCGACTCCGGCCCGCCGGGCCAGGGCGACGGCGGCGAGCGTGGAGTGCACGCCCAGCTTGCCCAGCACGTTCTGCATATGGGTCCGCACGGTGTGCGGCGACAGATACAGCCGCTCGGCGACGGCCTTCCGGCCCAGCCCGGCGACCATGCACCGCAGCACTTCCCGCTCCCTCGGCGTCAGCGACTCGACCAGCCGCTCGCTCTCGGTGCGGTGCTTGCGCGCGGCGGTGAGCTCCCGCAGTACGCCGGTCAGCAGAGCGGGCGGCAGATGGGTCTCGTCGCGCAGCACCCCTCGGATGACGGTCAGCAGCCGGGACAGCGAGCAGTCCTTCGCCACCCACCCCGAGGCCCCGGCCTGCAGGGCCAGGGCGGCCCGGCGCGGGTCGTCCTTCTCGGCGAGCACGACGATCCGTACGTTCGGCTGCGCGGAGCGCACGCCCGTGACGAGGGAGATCCCGTCGACGAGCCCGTCCTCGTTGCTCTCCTGCACCGGCACGGCCGGCCGTATGCCCGGCACCATGCCGCCGAGGTCGGCGTCCACGAGCAGCACGTCGAAGCGCCGCCCCTCGGCGACCGCCCGCTCCAGGCTGCGCAGCGCGGCCGGACCGCTGCCGGCCGCGGAGACGTCGACATCGGGCTCTGCGGCCAGGGCCGCGGCGAGTGACTCGGCGAAGATGCGATGGTCGTCGACGACCAGGACTCGGATGCGAACCACGTAACCCCCTTCCCCAGGCTCCTGAGAGCAGGGGATTCCCCATCGTCGGAACACGAACCCGCACGGGTACGACGCCGGAGTGCCCGGCCGCCGCGTCCGTCCGTTCGTCTCGCAGCGGCCTGACCGGGTCGCCGCAGCCGCACGGCCGCCGCCGTGCAGACACCGCTACCCCCACCCCGGGCGTCGTACCCGGCTGTCTCGCCCCCTGATCGGCACCGGCCCCCACCGGTGCTGTTCATCAGGGTACGGGCGGGGGCCGGGAGCGGAAGGTTATTTGCAGAACTGACTGTCCAGCACGTTTATGGTGTGCCGCATGTTCCGTCTTGAGACAGAAGTCGACAAGGCCCGACGTGATCTGCTCCGCACACGCCTGCGGGAAGCGAACACAACCGCCTCCCCGATCCTGCGAGCCCTGCGCGGAACTCCGGACGAAAGGGACGTCCCGTTGCACGTGTGGGCTGTGAACGACTCGGACGACGCTCTGGCCGGCGGCCTCGTCGGCTACACCTGGGCGACCTGGCTCCACGTCACCTACCTCTGGGTCGACGAACGCCACCGCGGCACGGGCCTCGGCGCGGCCCTGCTCCGCGAGGCGGAACGCATCGCCGCGAACACCCGCGGCTGCCACTCGTCCCGCCTGGAGACCTGGGACTTCCAGGCCCCGCGGTTCTACGAGAAGCAGGGGTACGAGGTGGTGTGCGTGATCCCGGACTATCCGCCGGGGATCACGGAGTACTTGCTGACGAAGAGGCTGGGGTGAGGCGGCGGTCAGAGTTCGTCGAGTGTGTCCGAGGTGATGTCGATGTCGATGTCGTACGGCACGCCGAGCTTCAGCTGGTCGCGGTGCGTGCCGGTCGGCGCGTATGTCCTGGACACGGGGTCGAGTTCGTAACTGCGCACCACCGGCTGCTGCTTCGCGCCGCTCGTCTCGACCAGCCAGAAGTGCGGGATGCCTGCGGCGGCGTACTTGTGGGGCTTGGTGTCCCGATCGCGGGCTTCGGAGTCCGGGGAGACGACTTCGACGGCGAGCAGGACGTCGGAGGCCTTGAAGCCGGTCTGTTCCCGGCCGGTCACGGCGTCGGCGTGCACTACGCAGATGTCGGGCTCGGGACCGTTGCGGCGGTCCAGCACGACGGTCATCGCACGGCGGACCTTCATCTTTCCGGGTGCCGTGCGACGCAGGCCCATCACCAGAAGGTCGATCACAGTGCTGTGAGAATCCCGCTGCGGACCGACGAAAACCAGGCTCCCGTCGATCAGCTCGGTGTGCGGCGGGAGGTCGGGCGACGCGAACAGGTCGTCCACGGTGTATCCGTCCCGGGGCGGCACCGGCCGGCGGCAGCCGGGGTCGGCAGTCGACTCGGCGGTCATGACTCCTCCCATGAGCGGGATTCTGGGCCTGCCCCCTCACAGCAGCCGCCTGATTCGGCGTGCGTCATCACAAAGAGTGATCGGTGGCCGGACGGGCGCAGAACGCGGGGGCAAGGCCCAGCCGGGGGCGGCCGAAGCCCTGGGCAGTTCGGCGATGCGGCCCGCCGATAGCGTTGGTTCGCTTGAGTTATCCCCCACAGCGACGGGAGTGCACAGTGAACCGCCCCGCCCGGCTCGTGTCAGCCGCGCTCACCGCATCCGCGGCCATACTGCTCACCGCCTGTGGGTCGGAAGGATCTGAGACAGCGTCGGCCCGGCCGTCCGGGTCTGCTTCTGCGTCCGCACCGAGGGACGGGATCGAACGGCCGGAGATCAAGCTTCCCGCCGACATGAAGCTGGTCTTCGAGGGGCAGCGGACCGGCGACGCCGCCAAAAACGCGATCCTGGCGGACAACGAACGAGCCGAGAGCACGGTGTGGCAGGCCATGGCGTACGGCGACATGAAGAAGTCGGGTATGGCCTTCTACTTCACGGACAACGCCCTGGTCGGCGTCTACGAGTACGCGAAGGGCGCCATCAACAAGAAGACCAGTTGGGCCGGCACCCTGCGGTACTTCGACCGCAAGGTGACCGTCTTCGACGACAGGAAGTCCGCCGCTCTGACGTACTGCGTCGACGAGAGCAAGGCGGACCTCAAGAACCGCGAGACGAACAAGATGCAGGGCACCAAGACCACGCCTGACAGCTACGTCTTCTACAACCTCGGCCTGAAGAAGAACGAGGACGGTGTCTGGCAGACGTGGGATCTCACCGAGGACCGGGGCTCCCGGAAGTGTCAGCCCTGACACTTGGTGCAAATGCTGCGCTGGCAAAGGAGCATGGCCGCTCCGATAGCGTTGGTTCGCTTGAGTTAACTTCACCTCAACGGGAGAACTGAGTGAATCGCCTCGCCCGGCTCGCAGCAGCCGTGCTCACCGCATCCATGGCCGTGTTGACAACCGCATGCGGGTCAGGAGGAGGCGACTCGTCCTCCGACCCGATCAAGGGTGCGGGCGCCGACGACGGCAGGACGTCGGCCAGCCCCTCCGCCGTGGCTTCGCCGGGCAGCGCCAAGCGGCCGGAGATCAAACTGCCCAAGGAGTTCCAGGCGGACTTCGAGAGCTGGACGAACAGCGATCCCAAGCTTCAGGCGATCCTGAACGACGGCCGCGAGGAGCTGCGGTCGAAGTACGCAGCGATCATCGAGGCAGACCCGGAATCGGACGCGGTCGTGTTCTACAACTCCGACGCCACCCAGGCGACTGCCCGCAAGTGGATCAAGCAGTTCACGGACGACGACGACAGCATTGTCGGCAAGGTCAGGGTCTTCGATCCCCAGGTTCACATCAGCGACACCGGTTCGGGTGTGCTCTTCTACTGCGTCGACGAGCGCCAGGCGTCCACGAAGAACCGCAAGACCGAGAAGACCGTCAGGACTCCGGACAAGCCCGAGTCGCTGGTCCAGTACCGCCTCCGGTTGGACAAGACCTCCCAGGGTGTATGGCAGACCACGTCACTGACCACCGTGCCGGGGGCGTGCAGCTGATGCGATTCGCGGCGAAGGCGGGCGCTGTCCTCGCAGCCTCGGCGACCACCCTTGTCCTGTCGTGCACGGCGGGATACGCCATCGGTGAAGACGAGTCACAGGCGCCGCCTTCGGGCGGGGCCGGCGGCGCGTCCGGCAGCACGCTGACGGCATCGGCCGCCACCACGCGTATCGAGGTCACGCAGGAGAGCGGCGGCACAGGCAAGTCCACCCAGCCGCTCGCCCCGGTGGACCCCAACTGGGAGCCGCCCGCGTGCTGGTACGAGCCCGTGGCGACGCCGCAGCAGCTCAAGGAGGCAGTGGGCCGGCTCAAGAAGAACCCCAACGGCGATCTGGTTCCCGTGACCCCTTCGCTCAGCTGGGGCGAGGATCTCATGGTGGACCACTACGAGAAGGGGGAGGACAACACCGACAGCGGGTTCAGCTACAAGAATTACAACCTCGGCAAAGACGGAATGTTCTGGCGCGGGGTGATCAACAAGAACCGGGAGAACGACGACGAGTCGTACGACTGTGAACGCACCCTGTTCTGGCAGAACGCCAACACTCTCCCCGACGACGACAACGCTCCCACCCCTGACGTCCTCGCCGGCTACGCGTACGACAAGATCAACGTTCCGCGGACCGAGGTCGAGCTGAAGCCCGCGACCAGGTCGACCGTGAACCTGCCGACCTGGGTGTGGCTGGACAAGGCGGCCTTCAAGGAGGTCAGGGTCCGTGCCGAGCTGCCCGATGCCGGTGTCTGGGCGGAGACCACGGCCAAGCCGGTCGCCCTGCATCTGAATCCCGGCACCGAGGACGCCGAGACCTACCCTGCGTCTGGCGACTGCGCGATCAACGACGACGGCTCCATCGGCATGCCGTACACCAAGGGCGATGCGAGCCGGACTCCGCCGTGTGGCATCCGGTATCTGCGGGCCACGAACGGTACGCCGTACGAGCTCAAGGCGTCGGTCACGTGGCAGATCTCCTGGGAAGGCTCCGGCGGCGCGCGGGGCGATCTGCCGGACGGGACCTTCGAGACGACCCAGGCGATGACGGTCCGGGAAATCCAGTCCGTCAACCGCTGAACCCACGCGAGAGGATCGGGCGCCCTCGATGTGAGGGCGCCCGGCTCTCCGCCTGGATGTCAGCGCAGGCGCCGCGCCCCCGCCGAAGGCACCGCCTCGAACACGCGCGGTGTCGTGAAGCCCGCCGCCGCGAAGGCTTCGGTCACCGCCTTGGTGATGGCGTCGACGTCCGTCTCCTCCGCGAGGACGATCGCCGAGCCGCCGAAGCCGCCGCCGGTCATGCGGGCGCCCAGGGCGCCGGAGGCGAGGGCCGTGTCGACGACCAGGTCGAGTTCGGGGCAGGAGATGCGGAAGTCGTCGCGGAGGGACGCGTGGCCCTCGACCAGGATCGGGGCGATCGCGCGGGTGTCGTCGCCCGATTCCAGCAGGGACACCACCCGTTCGACGCGCTCGTTCTCCGTGACGATGTGGCGGACCAGGCGGCGGACCTCCTCCTCGTCGCCGAGGCGGGACAGGGCCGCGTCCAGCTCGCCGTAGGGGACGTCCCGGAGCGCGTTGACGCCCAGCAGCGCCGCGCCCTTCTCGCAGCCCGCGCGGCGCTTGCCGTACTCGCCCTCGCTGTGGGAGTGCTTGACCTGCGTGTCGACCACGAGGAGGCGCAGGCCCTCGGCCGCCAGGTCGAAGGGGATCTGCTTCTGGGAGAGGTCGCGGGTGTCGAGGAAGAGGGCGTGGCCGGCCTCGCAGCACGCCGACGCCGTCTGGTCCATGATGCCGACCGGGGCACCGACGTAGACGTTCTCCGCGCGCTGGCACAGGCGGGCCAGCTGCCAGCCCCGGAGGCCGAGGGAGAAGAGGTCGTTCAGGGCGAGCGCGACCACGACCTCCAGCGCCGCCGACGACGACAGGCCCGCGCCCGAGGGGACGGTGGAGGAGAGGTGGATGTCCGCGCCCGTGACCGCGTGGCCGGCCTCGCGCAGGGCCCAGACCACGCCCGCCGGGTACGCCGTCCAGTTCTTGTCCGACTCCGGGGACAGGTCGTCGAGGCTCAGCTCCGCCACTCCGCCCTCCACGTCCGCCGAGTGGAGGCGCAGGACGCCGTCCTCACGGCGTGACACCGCCGCCACCGCCGTGTGCGGCAGGGCGAACGGCATGACGAAGCCGTCGTTGTAGTCGGTGTGCTCGCCGATGAGGTTGACGCGGCCCGGTGCCGCCCATACCCCGTGCGGTTCGGTGCCGTACAGCTCGCCGAACCGTGCGGCGACCGTCTCCGCCACAGCCTCGCTCATGCCTGTCCCCTGACTTTCCGTACGTCCTAGTTGCCGCGCCGCTGCGCGAAGTCCCACGCGTCCGCGACGATTCCCGCGAGGTCCGCGCGGGACGGGTTCCAGCCCAGCTTCTCGCGGGCCGTGGCGGCCGAGGCCACCAGGACCGCCGGGTCGCCGCCCCGGCGGGGGGCTACCACTTCGGGGATCGGGTGGCCGGTCACGGTGCGGACCGTCTCGATGACCTCGCGGACCGAGAAGCCGTTGCCGTTGCCGAGGTTGCAGATGAGGTGCTCGCCGGGGGTGGCGGACCGCAACGCCAGCAGGTGGGCCTCGGCGAGGTCCGCGACGTGGATGTAGTCGCGCACACAGGTGCCGTCCGGCGTCGGGTAGTCGTCGCCGAAGACGGAGATCGCCTCGCGCCTGCCCTGCGCGACCTGGAGGACCAGCGGGATCAGGTGGGACTCGGGGTCGTGGCGCTCGCCGTGCTCGCCGTAGGCGCCCGCCACGTTGAAGTAGCGCAGCGAGACCGCGGCGAGACCGTGGGCGGCCGCCTCACCCGTGATCATGTGGTCGACGGCGAGCTTCGAGGCACCGTAGGGGTTGGTGGGGGACGTAGGCGCCGACTCGACGATCGGGACCTGCTCCGGCTCGCCGTACGTCGCCGCCGTGGAGGAGAAGACGAGCCTGGCCACGCCCGCCTCGCGCATCGCGGCCAGCAGGGCCATGGTGCCGCCGACGTTGTTGTCCCAGTACTTCTCCGGCTTCACGACCGACTCGCCGACCTGCGAGAAAGCGGCGAAGTGCAGCACGCCGTCGAACGAGGAGTCCAGCCATTTGGCGGCATCGCGGATGTCGCCCTCGATGAAGGTGACGCCCGCCGGGACGCCCTCACGGAAGCCCGTGGAGAGGTTGTCCAGGACGACGACCTCGTGGCCCGCCTCCAGCAGGTGCTGGGCGACGACGCTGCCGACGTAGCCCGCACCGCCTGTCACCAGGTACTTCCCGCTCATGAACTCGCTACCTCTCGCAGTCGCTCGGCCGCGCGCTCCGGCGGCACGTCGTTGATGAACACGTTCATGCCGGACTCGGAACCCGCGAGGAACTTCAGCTTGCCGGAAGTGCGGCGGATGGTGAAAAGCTCGAGGTGCAGTGCGAAGTCCTCACGCACGACCCCGTCGAACTCCTCCAGCGCGCCGAAAGGTGCCTGGTGCCAGGCCGCGATGTACGGCGTCGGAGGCTCACCCTCGGTGCTTTCCCCACCGTCCCCGCCATCGAAGATCCGGTCGAAGCGCCTCAAGAGTTCCAGATAAATCTTGGGAAACTCTGTGCGCGCGTCCTCGTCCAGACCGAGCAGGTCGGGCACCCGGCGCTTGGGGTAGAGGTGCACCTCGTACGGCCAGTGCGCCGCATAGGGCACGAATGCCACCCAGTGTTCACCCTCCAGGACGACCCGCTCGTCGGCGAGTTCCCGCTCGAGGATCGCGTCGAAGAGGTTCTCCCCGCCCGTCATCTCCTTGTGGGTCGCGACGGAGCGGAGCATCAGGGCGGTGCGCGGGGTGGTGAAGGGGTAGGCGTAGATCTGCCCGTGCGGGTGCTGGAGGGTCACACCGATCTCGGCACCGCGGTTCTCGAAGCAGAAGACCTGTTCGACGGAGGGGAGATGGGACAGCTCCGACGTACGGTCCGTCCACGCCTCCAGCACCAGGCCCGCCTGCTCCTCGGTGAGGCCGGCGAAGGAGACGTCGTGGTCGGAGGTGAAGCAGACGACCTCGCAGCGGCCCGAGTCCCCGGCCAGCGAGGGGAAGCGGTTCTCGAACACGACGACGTCGTACGACGAGTCCGGGATCTCGCTCAGCCGATCACCCTCGGAGGGGCACAGGGGGCATTCGTCGGCCGGCGGATGGTAGGTGCGGCCCTGGCGGTGCGAGGCGATGGCGACGGAGTCGCCGAGCAGGGGGTCGCGGCGGACCTCGGACGTCGTGACGGTGCGGTCCAGGGGGCGGCGGTCGGCCGCGTCGCGCACGGTGTCGTCGCGCAGGTCGTAGTAGATGAGCTCGCGACCGTCGGCCAGCCGGGTCGAGGTCTTCTTCACGCCGGACTCCTCATCCTTCAAACATAACCAAACATATAAAAACATCGATCCCCCCACCCGTCAACATCACAATCCAACAAAGAGCATCAGTGGGCGTGTTCAATTGCTGAACGCGGAGGCGTAGATTCCGCGACGTATCGGTTCGCGCAACGAAGCGAGGGCTAGTGCAAACCCCCACATATCTATCGGCCGAGCTGCGACTCCCCACGAACTGGCTCGACTACACGCTCCTCGGCATCTACTTCGTCGTCGTCCTCGGCATCGGCTTCGCCGCCCGCCGTTCGGTGAAGACGAGTCTCGACTTCTTCCTCTCCGGCCGCTCCCTGCCCGCCTGGGTCACCGGTCTGGCCTTCATCGCCGCCAACCTGGGCGCCACCGAGATCCTGGGCATGGCCGCCAACAGCGCGCAGTACGGCGTCTACACCACGCACTGGTACTGGATCGGCGCCATCCCGGCCATGGTCTTCCTGGGCCTGGTGATGATGCCCTTCTACTACGGCTCCAAGGTCCGCTCGGTCCCCGAGTTCCTGCTGCTGCGCTTCGACAGGCCGGCGCATCTGCTGAGCTCGATCCTGTTCGCCTTCGCCGCGATCCTCATCGCCGGGGTCAACCTCTACGCCCTGGCCATCGTCGTCGAGGCGCTGCTGGGCTGGCCGGAGTGGGTGGCGATCGTCGTCGCCGGCTTCTTCGTGCTCGCGTACATCACGCTCGGCGGCCTGTCCTCGGCGATCTACAACGAGGTCCTGCAGTTCTTCGTCATCCTCGCCGCGCTCATCCCGATCGCGGTCCTCGGACTGAAGAAGGTGGGCGGCTGGGACGGCCTGTCCGACTCCCTCACCGCCTCACGCGGCGCCGACTTCATGACGTCCTGGGGCGGTACGGGCATCGGCAGCGACAACCCGCTGGGGGCGAACTGGCTGACGATCGTCCTGGGCCTCGGCTTCGTCCTCTCCTTCGGCTACTGGACGACAAACTTCGCCGAGGTGCAGCGCGCCCTGTCCGCGAAGAACCTCTCGGCGGCCCAGCGCACCCCGCTCATCGCCGCGTTCCCGAAGATCTTCATCGTGTTCCTGGTGATGATCCCGGGTCTGGTGGCCGCCGTCCTGGTCCCCAAGATCGGCACCTCCGGCTCGGACCTCCAGTACAACGACGCGATCCCGTACCTCATGGCACAGCTGCTGCCGAACGGTGTGCTGGGCATCGCCGTCACCGGCCTCCTCGCGGCGTTCATGGCGGGCATGGCGGCGAACGTGTCGTCGTTCAACACGGTGTTCACGACGGACATCTGGGCGAAGTACGTGGTCCGGGGCCGCGAGGACGAGTACTACGTGCGCTTCGGCCGCCTCATCACCGCGATCGGCGTCCTGGCCTCCATCGGCACGGCGTTCCTGGCCCGCTCCTTCTCGAACATCATGGCCTACCTGCAGACCCTCTTCTCCTTCTTCAACGTGCCGATGTTCGTCGTCTTCATCATCGGCATGTTCTGGAGGCGGGCGTCGATGAAGTCGGGCTTCTGGGGGCTGCTCGTGGGCACCACCGCCGCGATGATCAACTACTTCGTCCTCTACAAGCAGGACATCGTCGACATCCCCACCGACCAGGGCGCCAACTTCGTCTCGGCGATCGCGGGCTTCGTCGCGGGCGCGGTCGTCATGGTGGCGGTGTCACTCTTCACCGCGCCGAAGCCGGCCGAGGACCTCCAGGGCCTGGTCTACGGCACGACCTCGCCCGGCATGACCGAGCCGCCGGCACCGGGGGACGAGGCCTGGTACCGCAAGCCGGCGCTGCTCGGCTGGGGCGCGATCGTGCTGGCCGCGGCCTGCTACATCCCGTTCTCGTTCTGACCGTTCCCGTTATGACCGTTCCCGGTCTGACCGAGGGAGGATTGACGTATGTCCGAGTTCTACTCCGACAAGGACGTGCAGCGGGAAGTCACCGAGCTGCAGGGCAAATCGGCGACGGCCGCGCGGCTGTTCGACATCCGGCGCATCATCGGTGGGCTGTTCGTGGTCTACGGCGTGATCGTGACGATCGCGGGGTTCACGGCGTCCGATGCCGACATCGACAAGGCCGAGGGGGTCAACATCAACCTGTGGACCGGGTTGGGGATGCTGCTGCTCGGGGTGTTCTTCCTGGTGTGGCTGAAGCTGCGGCCTGCGGCGCCGCCGCCTCCGGATGTTGTGCCGGGGGACGAAGCGGGGGAGTGACGGCTGAGCTCCGGGGTGGGTGACTGGGCGCCGGCTTCTTGTTCGTGAGACTTCTGCTTCCGGTGCCCTGGTGGACGGGGAGCGGCTGCGGTCGGCAGGCGGCTACATCCGCCGGTCTCCCTGCCAGGTGACCGACGTCATCGAGGCGAGACCGCCGTTGGCGATGCCTCGGTACGTCACCGTCCGGGCCGGGCCGATCTCCCGAGCGAGACGCTCCGACAGGTCCCTGCCTTCCTCGAACAGGCATTGCCACTCGTCGTCGTCGCCGTCGTTCATCAGCGTCGTCTCAATCGCCGCCTTCCACTGGAAGAAGGCGGCCACGAGATCATCGGACAGATGGATGGCGGCAGCGGCATCGTCCGGAGCGAAGCTTCCGAAACCCTCCGCGTGCAGTGGGTACAGCCCGTACTCGCCCTCGACGGTGAGGTCGAGTGGGTGCGGGGGTGGGTCATGGGCGTCGACGGCCCGGTGGAGCCGATCGCACCCCCAGCACACGAGCTTCTCGTCCTGGTGTCGTTCGTCCCAGAAGCGCACCACCCAGCAGGGGCCGAGGTGCTTCGCCACCAGACGGGCGATGTCCAGCCCCTGCTTGACGTGCTTGCGCAGGGCCGGGCGAGCCTCGAACCCGTCGGCGGGACGGGTCCGGTTCCACTCGCTCAGCCGGCGCGCCACATCGTCGGGCAGTTCGAGCACATGGTCGTCGACCGGGAGGGCGCGGGTGAAGTCCTCGACGCGGGCGAACGCGGGGGCGTCCGTGGCGTACAGCGGCGAGGCGTCGCCACGGGCGCGTACGAGGAGGTGCTCAGGATCCCCGTGAATCATGCCGGATTCGCCCCAATCACCCGTCCCTCACTCTGGTCCCCGATGGTGATCGCCACTCGGTGGATCGGCACGCCACGCTGGGCGAAGTCTCCGCCGTGGCGGAAGACGACGTGGACGAGGCCCTGCTTCACGTCGTCGGCACCACCCGCTCACTGCTCCCGCGACACCGGCCCCGCCCGGTCCAGCAACCCCGTCCGGGCCGCCAGTGCCGCTGCCTCCAGGCGGGAGCCCACGCCCAGTTTCATCAGGACTCGCTGGACGTGCGTGCGGGCGGTGGAGGGTGCGATGCCCATGCCCGCCGCGATGAGGCGGGTGTCCTCGCCGTCGGCTACGCGGACCAGGACCTCCACCTCGCGCGGCGTGAGCATCTGGAGCAGGCGCTGGCCCTCGTCGTCCGGTTGGGCCGCTGGGTTCAGCAGTTCGCTGAACGCGCCCTGGAGCAGTTGCGGCGCCACCGCCGCCTCGCCCGCCCTGGCTTTCATGATGGCCCGCTCGACGCCCTCTATGCGCTCGTCATGCCGGACGTAGCCGGAAGCCCCCGACGCGAACGCCGCCGCGATACCGCGGGGGCTCGGCACCGGGCCCAGCACCAGCACCGCCACCTGCGGACGCTCCCGCTTGATCCGCACCACCGGATCGAAGATGCCCGGCTCCGCCGGCGTGGCCGTCCCCAGCAGGCACACCTCCGGCGCTCGTGTGATCACCAGCTCCGCCGCCCCCGCGGCCGGCGCCGCCGCGGCCAGCACCCGGTGCCCCCGCAGCTTCAGCGCGGAGGCCAGTGCCTCGGCCAGCAATCGGTGGTCGTCGACCACCATGAGCCGCACTCCCATCGAGCAACCCCCCAGTCACTCCAGTCCCCCCAATGGAAGCCCCCCGGCTCCCCCGCCTTCATGCCCCCGGAAGCTACACGCTTGTTCGACGTTGCGCTCCCCTACCCGCGAGAATCGCCCCGGATCGCCGAAATTCCTCTCATTCGAGGTTGACTGAGCCAAACGCGAACGGTCCCGCCCCTGAACAGGGGCGGGACCGAAAGCAACCTCAGTCGATCACCAGATGATCATCGGACGATCAGCCCGTACCGAACCCGACCGCCAGATACTCCTTGTCACCCGTGGAAGAGCGCTTGCTCGCGTACACCTTCGACATGTACAGACGCCCCTCGGCGTACAGGAACTCCGAGTAGTCCGGCGACATACTGGCCTCCACATCGCGCACCTGCTCCGACGCGGGGTTCTCCAGCAGCTTCGTCTCCTTGAAGCTGCCCCCGTCGATGCTCACGATCTGCCCGCCCTTGTCGTACGGCGGCCGCTTGTACGCGATCAGGTTGCCGCCGTCCATGCGCAGCGGCGAGATCGTGTAGCCGTCACCCGCGTCGGCCCGCTGCCCGGTCTGCTTGCCGGTGGTGAGGTCGAAGGAGACGATCTCGTTGGTCTGGCTGTACTCGCCCTTGCCGTCGTGCTCCTCGGTCGGGATGTACAGCCGGTCGTTGCCGACGGCCAGCTGGTTGCAGTACTCGATGCGGGTGATGCCCTCGCAGCGCGCGGCGAACTGCTCGCCCGGTGCCGAGATACGGGTCCGCAGCTTGCCGGTCTTGTTGTCGATGGAGAAGAAGTCGGAGATGCCGCTGCCGTCGCCCGCGGAGTCGCCGACGTCGGCGGCCACCACGAGCGGGTTGGTCGACACGACGCTGGCGTACTCGATGCCCTCGGCCATCTTGTACTCCGAGATCACCTTCCCGGACTTCGGGTCGATGGTCTGGATGTGCAGCTGCCGCTGCTCGTACGAGCCGCACTTGCGCACCGCGACCAGCTTCTCGCCGCCGCCGTACCCGGCGTCGTAGCAGGAGTCGCTGGGCTTGGGGCTCCACAGCAGCTTGCCGGAGACGTCGAAGGCGGCGCCGCCGCTGCTGCTGCCGACGGCGACGGTCTTGCCGCTGATCGTGACGTTGTCGAAACTGATCAGCTGGTCACCGGTCTTGGCCGTCTTGGTCCACAGCTCCTTGCCCGCGTCGAGATCGATCAGGGCGACCTGGCTGCACCCGTGTGAGGGGTCGGCCTTGGTCGGCATCTCGGGCTGGTAGAGGATCGCCGTCTTGTTGTCCTCGGTGACATGGCGGCTGGCCTGGCAGACGGGGCCGTCCAGCGGGATCGTCCACTGCTTGCCGCCCGTGTCGCGGTCGTAGCCGACGATCTGGGCGATGCCGCTCTTGGCGTACGTCTTGTCGGTGAGCCACGAGCCGGAGACGACGACCGTGCTGTCGTTCTTCACCTCGGGCGCCGGGACCTGGAAGAGGACCTTGGCGCCGGGGTCGGACGGTGCCTTCTCCTTGCCGCCGGAGGTGGTACCGCCGTTGTCGTCGTCCGTGCCGCCGGTGCTGCCGCCGGAACTGGCGGTGTCGTCCTTCTTCCCGTCGTCCTTGGACGAGGAGTACCAGACGCCGCCACCGATGATCAGGGCGATCGCCACGACCGCCGCGACGATGATCGCCAGCTGCGCGTTGAACTTCTTGCCGCCGCCGGGCTGTCCAGGCTGTCCCGGGTGTCCCGGGTGTCCGGGCTGCGGCTGGAGCGGCATGGTCCCCTGCGGATAGCCGTAACCGGGCTGACCGTAGCCCGGTTGCCCGTATCCCGGCTGGCCCGGCTGTCCGTAAGGCGCCTGCGGCGGCTGCCCGTACGCCCCGGGCTGCTGACCGGGATAGCCGTAGCCGGGCGGCGGAGACTGCGGCGGCTGTGGTGGCGTCTGGGGAGCCTGCGGATAGCCGTACCCCGGCTGCGGCGGCTGGTCCTGGGGCGGCCCGAAGCCGCCACCGGACGGGGGCTGTTGGGGCGGCGGGGGCGGCGGCTGGGTCATGACGTGAGCACCTCGGGGATGGGGAGGGACGACGACGAAGTGGGGAGAGAAGAGGGGAGAAGAGTCACTTGCCGTAGGCGAGCATCAACTTCTCCTTCGTCTCGTCGTTTCCGCTCAGCCGGGTGGTCGAGATGTAGAAGCGCCCGCCGGCCCAGTCGATGTCCCTGGAGAAGAAGCCGTTCTCGATGTCGGCCGCGCCCTGCGGGTTCTGCAGCAGCTTGACCGGCTTGTGGGCGCTGCCGCCGGTCGGGATGGACACGACCTGGCCGCCCCCGTCGTACGAGGGCTCGATGTAGGCGATGAGCTTTCCGCCCTCGGTCCTCATCGGCAGCATCGACTCGTCGGACGGGGACTTCACCCGCCACTTCTCCTTGCCGTTGGCGAGGTTGACCGCGACGATCTCGTTGGCACCGGTGGTCGCCTCGGTCGGCAGGTAGAGCGTGGTGTCGTCGGCGGCGACGCCCTGGCAGCCCTGGAGGTCACGTTCGAGGATGGCCCAGCCGCACTCGGGGGCGAAGTCCTCGTCGAAGCCGACCTGCGAGCGGAACTTGCCGCCGGAAGTGAAGGAGGAGATGTTCCAGGACTTCTTCTCCTCGTTGGTGCTGTAGATGACCAACGGGCTCACGGAGTAGACGCGCGCGACCCGCCAGCCCTTGTCGAACGGCTGGGTCCACTTGACGTCGCCGGTCTTCGGGTCGAGTTCCTGGACCTCGTCGTGCTCCTTGTCGCCGCCGGCACCGCAGGAGGAGACGGAGATCAGCTTCTCGCCGCCGGCGAACGCGGCGGGGAAGCAGGCTTGGCCGTACTTCTTCTTGTCGAAGAGCTTGTCGCCGTTGGTGACGTCGTACGCCGTGCCCGACTGGGAGCGGCCCACCATCAGCGTGGTGCCGGTGACGGACAGTTCGACGGAGAGCGTGGAGTCGAACAGGGCGCCGTCGGCGACCTCTTCCTTCCAGCCCTTCTCGCCCGTGGCGAGGTCGATCTCCTGGAGCTGGTTGCACTTGGCGCGGTCGCTGCTGCCGCTCATGTAGGCGACGACGATCTTGTCTTCCGCCGTCTTCTCCGGAGTGGTCGCGCAGATCTTCTGCGGGAAGGTGATCGTGTCCCACGTCGGCTTGCCGTCGCCGACGTTGTACGCGAAGAGCTGCTTGTACGCCGCCTTCACCGCGGTCTTGTCGGTGATCCACATGCCGGCGGCGTCGGCGCCGGACTTGGGCGCGTCGGGCGCCTCCTTGTACCAGAGGACCTTGGCCTCGCCGGCCCGGCGGCCCTCGTTGAGGTTCTCCGGGTCGTCGCCGCCGTCGCCCTTGCCGTCACCGGGGTTGACCGGGTCGGAGGCGCCGGACTTGCCGTCGCTCTGCTGGGCGACCGGCTTCTTCTTGCCCTTGCCGTCGTCGCCGCCGGTGACCGCCCACACCGTGCCGCCGACCACCAGCAGCGCGGCGACCGCGGCACCGATGATCATCGCGGGCTTGCCCTTGAAGGGGTTGCCCGAGCCGCCCCCGGGCGGGGTGCCGGGCGCGCCGGGGTACTGCGGCTGGGGCGGGTAGCCGTAGCCGGGCTGACCGTACGGTCCCGGCTGCTGCGGCTGGCCGTAGGGACCGGAGTTGTACGGGCCCGGCTGGCCGTAAGGCCCGGGCTGCCCGGGCTGCTGCGGATAGCCGTACCCCGGCTGCGGGGGCGGCGGCGTCTGCGGCGGGCCCTGCGGGGGCGGCGGCGTCTGCGGCGGGCCCTGGGGTGGCGGCGGGGTCCCCGGTGCCCCGTAGCCACCGCCCTGCGGCGGCTGGTTCTGCGGTGCTCCGAAGCCACCGTGCGGTGGCTGACTGGGCGGCTGAGTCATCAGCGGCTCCCCCGTTCGATCACTGATTTTTAGCCACGCCCTGAGGTACGCGATGGACTCAGAGTCGTTTCATAAAGTTCTAAGACGGCTCTTTCTATCACTCCGTTCCCACAGCAGAGCGGGCCGATCATCCCCTGTTCCCAAGGGAGGACCGGCCCGTGATGCCGCCGTTATGCGTCTTCACGCACCCTTCACGCGTCCTCGGCGAGTTCCAGCCAGCGCAGCTCCAGCTCCTCGCGCTGACCCGCCAACTCGCGCAGTTCGGCGTCCAGTTCGGCCACCTTCGCGAAGTCCGTGGCGTTTTCGGCGATTTGAGAGTGAAGCTTGGTCTCCTTCTCGGAGACCTTGTCGAGCTGCCGCTCGATCTTCTGGAGTTCCTTCTTGGCGGCGCGCTGGTCGGCGGCGCTCTTCTCCGGAGCCGCCGTCTGCGGCGCGACGGCCGGGCCGGAAGAGGAGGCCGCGGCCTCCTCCATGCGCTTGCGCCGCTCCAGGTACTCGTCGATGCCGCGCGGCAGCATCCGCAGCGCGCCGTCGCCGAGCAGGGCGAACACCCGGTCGGTGGTGCGCTCGATGAAGAACCGGTCGTGGGAGATGACGATCATCGAGCCGGGCCAGCCGTCGAGGACGTCCTCGAGCTGCGTCAGCGTCTCGATGTCGAGGTCGTTGGTGGGCTCGTCGAGGAAGAGGACGTTGGGCTCGTCCATGAGCAGGCGCAGCAGCTGGAGCCTGCGGCGCTCACCGCCGGACAGGTCGCCGACCGGCGTCCACTGCTTCTCCTTGGTGAAGCCGAACGTCTCGCACAGCTGCCCGGCGGTCATCTCGCGCCCCTTGCCGAGGTCGACGCGCTCGCGCACCTGCTGCACGGCCTCCAGCACGCGCGTGCTCGGCTCGAGTTCGGCGACCTCCTGGGAGAGGTAGGCGAGCTTGACGGTCTTGCCGACCTTGACCTGCCCGCCCACGGGCTGCGCCTCGCCGTCGGTCCGGGACGCCTCGGCCATGGCCCGCAGCAGGGAGGTCTTCCCGGCGCCGTTGACTCCGACGAGACCGATCCGGTCGCCGGGACCGAGCTGCCAGGTGACGTGCTTGAGGAGGACCTTGGGGCCCGCCTGGACGGTGATGTCCTCCAGGTCGAACACGGTCTTGCCCAGCCGGGTGGATGCGAACTTCATCAGCTCGCTGCTGTCCCGGGGCGGCGGTACGTCCTTGATGAGCTCGTTGGCGGCCTCGACGCGGAAGCGCGGCTTGGACGTACGGGCGGGGGCCCCGCGCCGCAGCCAGGCCAGCTCCTTGCGGACGAGGTTCTGCCTCTTGACCTCCTCGGTGGCGGCGATGCGCTCGCGCTCGGCCCGGGCGAAGACGTAGTCGGAGTAGCCGCCCTCGTACTCGTAGACCGCGCCGCGCTGGACGTCCCACATGCGGGTGCACACCTGGTCGAGGAACCAGCGGTCGTGGGTGACGCAGACGAGGGCGGACCGGCGGACCTGGAGGTGCCGGGCCAGCCAGGAGATGCCCTCCACGTCGAGGTGGTTGGTGGGCTCGTCGAGGACGAGCAGGTCCTGCTCCTCGATGAGCAGCTTGGCGAGGGCGATACGGCGCCGCTCACCGCCGGACAGCGGCCCGATGACGGTGTCCAGGCCCGCGGGGAACCCCGGCAGGTCGAGCCCGCCGAACAGGCCGGTCAGCACGTCCCTGACCTTGGCGTCGCCCGCCCACTCGTGGTCGGCCATGTCGCCGATGACCTCGTGGCGGACGGTCGCCTCGGGGTCGAGGGAGTCGTGCTGCGTGAGCACGCCGCTGCGCAGTCCGCCGGAGTGCGTGACGCGCCCGGTGTCGGCCTCCTCCTGCTTGGCGAGCATCCGGATCAGGGTGGTCTTGCCGTCGCCGTTGCGGCCCACGACACCGATGCGGTCCCCTTCGGAGACGCCGAGGGAGACGCCGTCGAGCAGGGCGCGGGTGCCGTACACCTTGCTGACGTTCTCGACATTGACCAGATTGACGGCCATTACTCTCCTGACAGGGGGGACGATCGACCCTCCAGGGTAGTCGGGCGGCGGGGTGCTCCGGCCGGGGTGTTCAGGAGCCCTCGGCGTCCTCCCGGCGGCGCTGGTAGCGCCACACGTCCATCAGCCTCTCGTCGAACGGCAGCTCCGGGTCGAGGGGGCCGATCCGGTGCTCGGCCTCCACACAGCGCGGATCGTCGCGGTAGGCCAGCCCGGACACGGCACAGATGCGAATCGGCTGCCGCTCGTCACGGGTGAGGGCGACCAGCGCGTCCCCCACCTCGGGCTCGCTCCCCTGGTAGTGCCCGAGCCAACGGCACGCGGCCTCTCGCACGCCGGGATCCTCGTCGCGGGCCAGGGTGAGTACGGCGGTGAGGCTTTCGGGGCGGTGCACGGTCTCCGGCACCAGTGCGCGCACCCTCGGGTCCGGGTGGCTGAGGTGCGACAGCCCGACGGTCTCGATCTCGGGGGCGCTGTCGTGGGTCATCGCGTTCAGGAGGGCGGCCAGTACCTCCGGGTCCTCCTCGTGTTCGGCCCAGGGCACCAGTTCCCTGCCCCGGTCCCAGAACGGGTCGCTCTGCCTGACGAAGTCGCCGAGGATCAGGAACAGCAGGATTTCCGCGGCAAGCAGGCGGTGCAGCCGGTCGGGGTGGTTGAGGAGGTCCCGGGTCCACTGCCAGGTCTCCTCGTCCAGCCGGCGGCCGAGGGTGAACACCACGTCCGACCAGACGACGTGGTCCCGGTCCGGATGGGCGATGGCCCGGTCCACCAGTTCGTCGAAGGGCGTGCGGATGCCGTAGAGGGCCTCCATGGACGTGAGGACCGCCCAGTGCTCGTCACGCACGGTCGTTCCGCCGAGCGTGAGCTGCTCGCACCACCAGCCGACCTCGTCGTCAACGACCCTGATCCGCTCGACGGGCCCGGTAAGGCCGGTGATGCGGCGCAGCTCGGCCTCGGCGCCCGCCTCCGACCAGCGCCGGGCCCGGGCCAGCAGTTCGGCGCGCGCAGGTGCCGGGAGCGGAATCCGGCTGGTGGCGAGCGCGTAGGTCAGGAGGTGTGCCCCGCCGTCCACGGCCCGCAACAGCGGGGTGCTCCCGTCGGGCAGCCGGCGCAGGGGGTCGGCGCCGCCCTGGAGGAGGGCCTCGGCGACGGGTTCGTCGTAGGCCGCCACGGCCAGGCAGAGAACCGGGAGCCCGTCCGTCCCATCGAGGGTGTCGGGGTCGGCCCCGGACTCCAGCAGAGCCCGGACCTCGTCGGCGTCTCCACGCCGTACCGCCGCGATCAGTTCCCGCATGCCCGTGCCCCCGCCCTCGATACGACCGGCGGAGCCTAAGCGCCCGGCAGCGGCCGCCGCACGCGATTAAAGCCCGGCGACCATCGCCCCGGGCGTCGGCCCCGACGCCGTCCGCACGGTCCGGCACGTGCCCGAGGACAGCAGCGCCTGCGCCACCGCGGCCGCCGACTCCGGGTCGCGGACGAGGAACGCCGTGGTCGGGCCGGAGCCGGAGACCAGGGCGGCGAGGGCGCCCGCGGCGCGGCCGGTGGCCAGGGTGCCGGCGAGGTCCGGGTAGAGGGACAGGGCGGCGGGCTGGAGGTCGTTGGAGACGGCGGCGGCGAGCGCGTCCGGGTCGCCCTTCGCCAGGGCCGCGAGGAGTTCCTGGGAGGCGACGGGCTCAGGGATGTCCGTGCCCTCGCCGAGCCGGTCGAACTCGCGGAACACGGCCGGGGTGGACAGGCCACGCTCGGCCATGGCGAACACCCAGTGGAAGGCGCCGCCGGTCTCCAGGGGCGTCAGCTGCTCGCCCCGCCCGATGCCGAGGGCCGCCCCGCCGACCAGGCTGAACGGCACGTCGCTGCCCAGCTCGGCGCAGATGTCGAGCAGTTCGTCACGGGAGGCGCCGGTCTCCCACAGCGCGTCGCAGGCGACCAGGGCGGCGGCGCCGTCCGCGCTGCCGCCCGCCATGCCGCCGGCGACGGGGATGTCCTTGGCGATGTGGACGTGGACGTCGGGGCTGCGGCCGTGGCGTTCGGCCAGCGCGATCGCCGCGCGTGCGGCCAGGTTCGTACGGTCCAGGGGGACCAGGTCGGCGTCCGGGCCCTCGCAGGTGACGCGGAGTTCGTCGGCCGGGGTCACGGTGACCTCGTCGTAGAGGCTGACGGCGAGGAAGACGTTGGCCAGGGGGTGGAAGCCGTCTGGTCGGGCTGGGCCCACCGCCAGCTGGACGTTGACCTTGGCGGGGACACGGACCGTGACGCTCACACGGGCTCCTTCTCCTGGTGCTGGTTCGCCTTGTGCTCGGCGATACGCGCGAACTCTTCCACGGTCAGGGACTCGCCCCGGGCCTGCGGCGACACCCCGGCGGCGACGAGGGCCTCCTCCGCTGCGGCGGCGGAACCGGCCCAGCCGGCGAGCGCGGCCCGCAGCGTCTTGCGGCGCTGGGCGAAGGCCGCGTCGACGACGGCGAACACGTCCTTCCTGGAGGCCGTCGTCTTGATCGGCTCGGTGCGGCGGACCAGGGAGACCAGACCGCTGTCGACGTTGGGCGCCGGCCAGAAGACGTTCCGCCCGATGGCGCCCGCGCGCTTGACCTCGGCGTACCAGTTGGCCTTCACGGAGGGCACGCCGTACACCTTCGAGCCGGGGTCGGCGGCGAGCCGGTCGGCGACCTCCGACTGGACCATGACGAGCGTGCGGTCGATGGTCGGGAAGGTGGCGAGCATGTGCAGCAGCACCGGGACGGCCACGTTGTAGGGCAGGTTGGCGACCAGCGTGGTCGGGGCCGGGCCCGGCAGCTCCGTGACGTGCATCGCGTCGGAGTGGACGAGGGCGAACCGGTCGGCGCGCTCCGGCATGCGGGCCGTGATGGTCGCGGGCAGCGCGGCGGCCAGCACGTCGTCGATCTCGACGGCCGTGACGTGGTCGGCGGCCTCCAGCAGCGCGAGGGTGAGGGAGCCGAGCCCCGGGCCGACCTCGACGACCACGTCGTCGGGCCGGACCTGTGCGGTGCGGACGATACGGCGGACGGTGTTCGCGTCGATCACGAAGTTCTGGCCGCGTTGCTTGGTGGGGCGTACGCCGAGGGCGGTCGCGAGTTCGCGGACGTCGGCGGCGCCGAGGAGGGCGTCGGGGGCGGGGCTGGTCACGGGGACAAGGGTACGGGGGCTTCGAACGCGGCCACGCCGGGCGGCCGTCCCTACCCGTGCAGCCGCCCCCCGCAGTGCGGCCAGGGACTCGCGCCCCGCCGTACGTACAGCTTCTTCGCGCGGTACGTCTGTTCCGCCGCCGGGGCGTCCTGGGGGCGGCCGCTGCCGCCGAGGGACTGCCAGGTGTGGGTGTCGAACTGGTAGAGGCCTCCGTAGGTGCCCGAGGAGTCGACCGCGTCGGGGCGGCCGCCGGACTCGCAGGCCGCGAGGCCCTGCCAGTTGAGGTGGTCGGCGCCCTGCACGGACGTCGGCCGGGGCTTCGTGCCGACCTTCACCTCCTGCGGGCGCGGCTCACGCACCACCTCGGCCCTGATCCGGCGCGGCTTCTGCTTGACGCCGTTGACGGTGCGCAGGGAGTACGTGACCCGGCGCAGGCCCGCCTCGCCCGCGCGCTCCACGACCTCCGTGCCCTGGAACAGGGTCGGATCCTCGCTGCGCCGCGTCTGGAAGGGGATCGCCTCCTCGCGGACCTCCTTGCCGCCGGTGATCCGCAGCACCGTGACGGTCTGCCCGTCGCGAGGGAAGCTGCCCTGCGGGACGGACGTGGTGTCCTGGCCGCGCAGGGTGATCCCGGCCTCGTCCACGGCCTCCCGCACGGTCGCCGCGTTGGTGCGGACGGTGCGGGCCCGGCCGTCGGCCATGACCGTGACCGTGCGCTCGGTCCGCACGTCCAGTGCGAGCCCCTCACGGCCGATCTGCCGGGAGCGCGAGGTGGACAGGTACGCGCCCTCCTGACGCACCCCCAGCTCTCGGAGTGCCCCCGCCACCGTGTGTGCCGTCGTCCACACCTCGCGCCGGTGCCCGTCGAGGGTGAGCCGCACGGGGCGGGCGTAGTGCACGGCGACCTCGTCGCCGCTGGCGATCTCCGTGCCGGGCCCGGGCGCCACCACGTCGTGGGCGCCGACCTCGACGCCCTCCTGCGACAGCAGCTCGGTGACGTCGTCGGCGAAGGTGTGCAGCGTGCGTGCCTTGCCGTCGACGTTCAGCTCGATCGCCTTGTCCTTGGCGACGAACGCCGTGGTGCCGCCCGCCAGGAAGGCGACGACCAGGGCCTGCGGGAGCAGCCGCAGCATGGAGCCGTCCGAGCGCTCGGCGTACCGCGCCTTGCGCCGGCGTGCGGACCGGCGGTGTGAGCCGTTGCGCGCCGCGGCGCGGGCTTCAGCGCGGGCTTCGGCGCGTGTCGGGCGTACGACGGACACCGGTGCCGATCCAACCTCGGGTTCGACCTCGGGGTCGGCCTCGGATCCGAGCTGCCCCGGCGCGCCCTGCCGGGGCAGTCCGGGCAGGGGCGGCGGCTCCTCGTAGGCGGGCCGGTAGGTGTCCTCGTAGACACCGTCGAAACCGCCACGCACCGGCTCCGCGCAGGCCGGGCCATACGTCTCGTACTGCGAGTTGCTCACGCCGACACGCTCCAGGGGCCGGAGGGGGTCCAGAGGGGTCCGGATCGGGCCCCCAGAACCTAGCGGAGCGGTCGTCACTCTCCAAAGCGACGCGACTACGCACAGTCGTGCGGTGAGGTCGGCGGTGTGGGTCAGTAACCGAAGGCGCGTGCCGTGTTCGCCGCGAGTGCCGTGGCCAGCGTGTCCTCGTCGGCGCCGCGCACCTCGGCCATGGCCCGCACCGTGATCGGCACGAGGTAGGGGGCGTTGGGCCGCCCGCGGTACGGCGCCGGTGTGAGGAAGGGCGCGTCCGTCTCCACCAGCAGCAGCTCCGGCGGGGCCACCGCCACCGCGTCCCTCAGGTTCTGGGCGTTCTTGAAGGTGACGTTGCCGGCGAAGGACATGAAGTAGCCCGCGCTCGCGCAGATCTCCGCCATCTCGGCGTCGCCGGAGTAGCAGTGGAAGACGGTCCGCTCGGGGGCGCCCTCCTCCTTCAGGACGCGCAGGACGTCGGCGTGGGCCTCGCGGTCGTGGATGACCAGGGCCTTGCCGTGCCGCTTGGCGATCTCGATGTGGGCGCGGAAGGACCTCTCCTGCGCCTCCTTGCCCTCGGGCCCGGTGCGGAAGTAGTCGAGGCCCGTCTCACCGACGCCCTTGACCTGCTCCAGCGCGGCCAGCCGGTCGATCTCGGCGAGCGCGTCGTCCAGGGCCGCCTGCCCGCCCGGTTCCCGCGCCCCCTGCCGGGACCAACCGTCGGGGTCGCCGTGCACGATGCGGGGCGCCTCGTTCGGATGCAGGGCGACCGTCGCGTGGACGGCGTCGTACGCGGCTGCCGTCTCGGCGGCCCACCGCGAGCCCTTGAGGTCGCAGCCGACCTGGACGACCGTCGTCACTCCGACCGAGGCCGCCTTCGCCAGCGCCTCCTCGACCGTGCCGGACTGCATGTCCAGGTGGGTGTGGGAGTCGGCGACCGGCACCCGGAGGGGTTCCGGGAGCGGGGGCGCGGCGTTCTTGCCGGAGTCGTTCGAAGGCATGCCCCGATCCTACGAAAGGGGTACGCCCTCCCCGATGGGGGAGGACCGGGGAGGGCGTCGGACAAGGGGAGCCGGACGGGTCAGCTCGCCTTGCGCTGGAAGGGGTGGAGCAGATCGGACAGATGCCAGTGGTGGTGCTCGGGCTCTTCCCGCCCGTCCGCTCCACTGTCCTCGGCGTCCGCCTCCGCCGGCCCGCCGGGCGGCGGCACGCGGCGGGGCCTGCGCGCGGCGTTGCGCGCCGACTCGACACGCCCGGGCCGCATGATCCGTACGACGTGGCCGTCGCAGTTCTGGCACGTGGGCTTGGACAGGGGTGAGGGCACGACCTTGCCGTCCGCCACGTAGAGGACGAACTCGTGCCCGGCGGCGTCCGTGTGGTGCTCTATCTCGTACGACTGCTCCCAGCCGTGCCCGCAGCGCATGCAGGCGAAGGAGTACGACTCGTTGACGACGGCGGTCGCACCGGCGCGGAGCCCGGTCTGCCCTGCGATCTCAGTCATGCCAGCTCCTGTTGTCCGCTGTGGCGTGAGGACGATTCCGTCCCCGCAACCCAGTGGACTCCTCCGCCGGTCCGAAGGCAGCAGACCTGTCGACTATTGGCGCCGATTTGGGCGTTCCTTGCCCCAGCGCCCGTCCTGCTTTGCCCACCCATGGGGCGCACGCTCATTCGACATGCGCCCTGCTCAGAGGGTGTCCTGCACAACCGTCACGCGGAGTTCTTCGCGGCGACAACGGCATCAAAGACCACTCGCTTGGGCACCCCGGCCTCCACCGCGACCGCGGCGATGGCCTCCTTGCGCCGCTCCCCCGCCTCCTCCCGCACCCGGACCCGCCGCACCAGCTCCTCGGGCCCGATCTCCTCGGGCCCCTTCTCGGGCGCGCCCTCCACCACCACGGTGATCTCCCCGCGCACCCCCTCAGCGGCCCAGGCGGCCAGTTCCCCCAGCCCCCCGCGCCGCACTTCCTCGTACGTCTTGGTCAGCTCCCGGCACACCGCGGCCCGCCGCTCCGCGCCGAACACCTCGGCCATCGCCGCCAGCGTGTCGTCGAGCCGGTGCGGAGCCTCGAAGTAGACGAGGGTGCGCCGCTCCCCGGCCACCTCCCGCAGCCGCCCCAGCCGCTCCCCCGCCTTGCGCGGCAGGAACCCCTCGAAGCAGAACCGGTCGACGGGCAGCCCCGACAGCGCGAGCGCGGTGAGCACGGCGGACGGCCCGGGCACGGCGGTGACCCGTATGTCCCGCTCGACGGCGGCGGCGACCAGCCGGTAGCCGGGGTCCGACACCGACGGCATGCCCGCGTCCGTGACCAGCAGCACCCGCGCCCCGCCCGCCAGCTCCTCGACCAGCTCGGGCGTCCGCGCCGCCTCGTTGCCCTCGAAGTACGAGACGATCCGCCCCTTGGGCGTGACCCCCAGGGCCTGGGTCAGTCGCCGCAGCCGCCGTGTGTCCTCGGCGGCGACGACATCGGCTCCGGCCAATTCGTCGGCGAGCCGGGGCGGGGCGTCCGCGATGTCGCCGATGGGGGTACCTGCGAGTACGAGGATTCCAGTCACCTCACCATCCTCCCAGGGGCGGAGGATGCGGACGCATACCGGCCATGCACGGGACTCACACAGAACGGTTCCCTACGATGGCGCGGTGACCAGTACCGCGTCCTCCACGGACACCCGGCAGGGCCAGGCGCCGCTCGAGCAGCGGCCGCCCTGGCAGCAGCGGCTGCGCCGCTTCGGCTACCAGGGGCAGCCCAGAAGCGACGCCCGCGACGTCCGTGAACGCCTGGTGCCGCCGTACACCGAGCCCGGCCCGCGCCTGTGGGCGGCGCTCGGCGTCCCGCACACCCTGGCGGGACGGCTGGTGCGCTGGTCGGCCTGGATCGGCCCGCTGCTGGTCACGCTGCTGGCGGGCGTGCTGCGGTTCTGGAACCTGGGCCACCCCAAGGCGGTGATATTCGACGAGACGTACTACGCCAAGGACGCGTGGGGTCTGGTCCACCGCGGTTTCGAGGTCAACTGGGACAAGAACGCCAACGATCTGATCCTGTCGGGCGGGCAGGTCACGATCCCGGGGGACGCGGCGTACGTCGTGCACCCGCCGGTCGGCAAGTACGTCATCGGGATCGGCGAGCTGCTGTTCGGCTTCGACCCCTTCGGCTGGCGTTTCATGACGGCGCTGCTCGGCACGCTGTCGGTGCTGATGCTGTGCCGGATCGGCCGCCGGCTGTTCCGCTCCACCTTCCTGGGCTGTCTGGCGGGCGCGCTGATGGCGGTGGACGGCCTGCACTTCGTGATGAGCCGCACGGCGCTGCTCGACGGCGTGCTGATGTTCTTCGTGCTGGCCGCGTTCGGCTGTCTGCTCGTGGACCGCGACAAGGCCCGCGAGAGACTCGCCGCGGCGCTCCCGGTGGACGCCGACGGCCGGGTCCGGCCCGACCGGCACACGGCCGAGACGGCCCGGCTGGGATGGCGGCCCTGGCGCTGGGGCGCGGGCTTGATGCTGGGTCTGGCGTTCGGCACGAAGTGGAACGGCCTCTACGTCCTGGCCGCGTTCTGCCTGATGGCGGTCCTGTGGGACGTCGCCTCGCGCCGGGTGGCCGGCGCCCGGCACCCTTACTCGGCGGTCCTCAGGCGCGACCTGGGCCTCGCGTTCCTCGCCACGGTCCCGGTCGCCCTCGTCACCTACGTCCTGGCCTGGACCGGCTGGATCCTCTCCGCCACCGACGGCTCCGGCGGCTACTACCGCAACTGGGCCGCGACCAGCGGCAAGGGCGGCAGCTGGACCTTCCTGCCCGACTGGCTGCGCAGCCTGTGGCACTACGAGCACCAGGTGTACGAGTTCCACGTCGGCCTGTCCTCGCCGCACACGTACCAGTCCAACCCGTGGAGCTGGCTCGTCCTCGGCCGCCCGGTGTCGTACTTCTACGAGTCCCCGGCGCCCGGCAAGGACGGCTGCCCGGCCGACGCGGGCGGGAAGTGCGCCAGCGAGGTGCTCGCCCTCGGCACACCGCTGCTGTGGTGGGTCGGCTGCTTCGCGGTCCTCTACGTCCTGTGGCGCTGGTTCTTCCGCCGCGACTGGCGCGCGGGCGCCATCGCCTGCGGCATCGCGGCCGGCTACCTGCCCTGGTTCATGTACCAGGAGCGCACGATCTTCTTCTTCTACGCCGTCGTCTTCCTGCCGTTCCTGTGCCTGGCGGTGGCGATGCTCCTCGGCGCGATCATCGGCCCGCCCCGCTCCTCCGACACCCGCCGCGTCGCGGGCGCCACGGGCGCGGGCGTCCTGGTCCTGCTGATCGCCTGGAACTTCATCTACTTCTGGCCCCTGTACACCGGCACGGCCATCCCGATCGACGACTGGCGGTCGCGGATGTGGCTGGATACCTGGGTCTGACCTACGTTTCGGTCAAGAATCGAAACACCCGTACCTGTGGTAACCGCTTCCCCCTAGAGTGCTCCCGGGATCGAGCTTTCTGAACGCGTTCAAAGGAGCGCGTGGAGGCTCAACGGGGAGAGGACGGCCTGATGGCCAAGGGGGTCAAGGTCGCTGTCATAGGCGGCGTGTTCGCGGTGATGGTGGGTGGGGCCGGGTACGGCGCCTTCAACATCGTGAGCGCGCTGGCCGGCGACGGGGGCACGAGCGGGGTGGCGGCGGAGAAGAAGTCGGGGCCGCCCGGCAAGGACGAGGTCGAGGAGACCAGCACCAAGTTCTTCGCGGCCTGGGAGAAAGGTGAGGCCGCGACGGCGGCGTCGTACACGAACAACGACGCGGCGGCCGAGCAGCTGCTCACCGCCTTCGGGGACGACGCGCACCTCACCGACGTGAAGATCACGCCCGGCACGGCGAGCGGCACCACCGTGCCGTACAGGGTGAAGGCGAAGGTGGCCTACGACGGGAAGTCGAAGCCGATCGGCTACCAGAGCGAGCTGAAGGTCGTGCGCGGGCTCACCACCGGGCGGGCGCTGGTCGACTGGCGGCCCGCTGTCGTCCACCCCGAGCTGAAGAAGGACGACACGCTCGTCACGGAGAAGTCGGCCAACCCGCCGATCGAGGCCACCGGCCGTGACGGCACCGAGCTGACGAAGGAGAAGTACCCCTCCCTCGGCCCGGTCCTGGACGCCCTGCGCGCCAAGTACGGCAAGGAGGCCGGCGGCACCCCCGGCATCGAGCTGGTGATCCGGCACGCCGGCGAGGGCGTCCCCGACACCCCGCTGCTGACCCTCGCCAAGGGCAAGCCGGGCAAGCTGACCACCACGATCAGCCCGAGCGCCCAGGCGGCGGCCGAGAAGGCGGTCGAGAAGTTCGCCCAGTCGTCGGTCGTGGCCGTGAAGCCGAGCACCGGCGAGGTCCTGGCCGTGGCCAACCACCGTCAGGACGCGTTCAACGCCGCCTTCGAGGGCAAGGCCGCCCCCGGCTCCACCATGAAGATCATGACCGCCGCGATGCTCATCGACAACGGCGTGACCTCGATGAACGGCCCGGCGCCCTGCCCGGACACCGCCGTGTGGCAGAGCCAGACGTTCAAGAACCTCACCGGCATGAAGGCCGATGAGGACGCCACGCTGGCCAACAGCTTCATGCGGTCCTGCAACACCGCCTTCATCAAGCTCATCGACGAGAAGCCGCTCACCGACGCCTCGCTGACGCAGGAGGCCGAGCGGCGCTTCGGGCTCGGGCAGGACAACTGGAAGACCGGCATCGTCTCCTTCGACGGCAGTGTCCCCGAGGTCGGCGGACCGGACCGGGCGGCCGGCGCCATCGGGCAGGGCCAGGTCCAGATGAGCCCGCTGAACATGGCCTCGGTGACCGCGACCGCGATCACCGGCGGCTTCCGCCAGCCCTACCTCGTGTCGCCGGAGCTGGACGGCCGGCAGCTCGCGCAGGCGGAGGGGCTGCGGGCGAGCACCGCCTCCCAGCTCAAGCAGATGATGCGGCTCACCGCCACGCAGGGCACCGCCGCGGAGGCCATGCGGGGACTGGGCGGCGACATCGGCGCCAAGACCGGTTCCGCCGAGGTCGACGGCAACGCCAAGTCCAACAGCTGGTTCACCGGGTTCCGGGGCGACGTCGCGGCGGCGGCCATGACCGAGGAGGGCGGTCACGGCGGTGACGCGGCCGGGCCGATTGTCGCAGCCGTGCTACGAACGGGTGGCTGATCTCACGCGCGCGGGACGGGACTCTAGGGTGGTGGGCGTCGTTGGGACGTCTGAGGGCAACGGGGACCCTGGGGATTCGCGGAGGAACGGACAAGCAGTGGGCAACAGAAGGCGCGTCGCCGAGCGACGGAAGACCAGACCCGCCGTGATCGGCGGGGTGATCGCCGTGGTCGTCGGTGGCGCCGGGTTCGGCGCCTACGCGCTGTTCGGCGGCGGCGCGGCCGCCGACGACGGCAGCCGGACGGCATCGGACCAGAAGCCCAAGGTGAAGACCGGGCCGCTCTCGGCGACCGAGGTCACCACCACCGCCCGCGCCTTCCTCACCGCCTGGCAGTCCGGGAAGGTCCCGCAGGCCGCGGCGGCCACCGACGAAGCGGCCGCGGCGACGGCCCTGCTCACCGGCTGGACCAAGGACGCCCGCGTCAAGGACGTCACCCTCACCCCGGGCAAGCCCACCGGTGACAAGGTGCCGTTCTCCGTCAAGGGCACGGTGGCGTACAAGAACACCGAGAAGCCGCTCGCGTACGAGAGCGCGCTGACCGTCGTGCGCCGCACCAGCGACGGAAAGCCGCTGGTGGACTGGCACTCGGCGGTCGTCCACCCGGATCTGAAGGACGGCGACAAGCTGGTCACCGGCGAGGCGGGCACGCCCCCGGTCAAGGCGCTCGACCGGGACGGGGGCGAGCTGACCAAGCAGAAGTACGCCTCGCTCGGCCCGGTCCTGGACGGGCTGCGCGAGAAGTACGGCAAGGAGGCCGGCGGCAAGGCCGGTATCGAACTGCGGGTCGTGCGCGGGAAGTCCGCCAAGTCGGACGACCTCTCGGACAAGACCCTGCTGGAGCTGAGCGAGGGCACGCCCGGCACGGTGAAGACCACGCTGGACCCGGCCCTCCAGGCGGCGGCCGAGAAGCAGGTCGCGAAGAAGGCCAAGTCGTCGGTGGCCGTCATGCGGGCCTCGACCGGCGAGATCCTGGCCGCCGCCAACGCCTCGCCCGGCTTCAACACCGCCTTCCAGGGCTCGCTCGCGCCCGGCTCCACGATGAAGGTCATCACCGCCTCGCTGCTGCTGGACAAGGGCCTGGCGTCGGCGGACAAGAAGCACCCGTGCCCGAAGTACTTCACGTACGGGCACTGGAAGTTCCAGAACGACGACAAGTTCGAGATCAAGAACGGCACGTTCAAGGCGAGCTTCGCCCGCTCCTGCAACACGGCCTTCATCAGCCAGGCGCCGAAGCTCAAGGACGACGACCTCACCAAGCAGGCCCAGCAGGTCTTCGGCCTGGGGATGAACAACTGGGCGATCGGTGTGCCGTCCTTCGACGGCGCCGTGCCGGTGCAGTCGGCGGCCCAGATGGGGGCCTCGCTGATCGGGCAGGGCGGGGTCCGGATGAACCCACTGAACATGGCGTCGGTGTCGGCGACGGTCAAGAGCGGCACCTTCCACCAGCCGTACCTGGTCTCCCCCGACGTGGATGACCGCAAGCTCGCCAAGGCCTCGCGCACGATGTCGTCGGGCACGCTCTCGCAGTTGCGTGAGCTGATGTCGTACACGGCCGCCGCCGGGACGGCGGCGGAGGCGATGTCCGGGGTCAGCGGCGATGTCGGCGCCAAGACCGGGTCCGCCGAGGTCGACAACCAGAAGAAGCCGAACGGCTGGTTCACCGCCTACCGGGGCGACCTCGCGGCAGCGGGCGTGGTCCAGCAGGGCGGCCACGGCGGCTCCACGGCCGGGCCGATCGTGGCGGCGCTGCTGAAGGCGGGGAGCTGACCCGGAAGGTCAGTGGATGACCGGTTCCGCGGCGGCGATGTACGTCCGCCGCAGGAACCGCAGCAGCGCCTGCCGTTCGAACTGCACCACCAGCACGCCCTCCGCGGAGTGGAACTCGACCACGGCCTGCACCCGGCCACACGGCCACACCCGCACCTCACCGCTGCCCGCGGGGGCCCGCAGCCCCTCCTCCAGGAGTTCACGGCCGAAGGTCCACTCGCGCGCCCCGGCACCCGGCAGCTTGATGCCCACGGCACGGGGATCGCGGTCCGGGTCGTACCGCAGAGTGACCGGAACCGCCTCCAGCTCATCGATCAGCGGGACGGCCGCGTCCGTGACGATATGGGCTCGCGCGTACTGCTCGACTACGGACATCGGACGGCCCCTTCACCGTGCGCCATCTGTGTGGAAACTGTGCGTCCACTTCCTCTCCAATGTCGCATATTTTCCGGATTGCGCCTTTGCGGCCGGACATATCACGGGTGAGATAAGACGAGCGTCACGCTCTTGCAAACCGTTCGCATCAAGCCACATCATCGAATAGTGCATGTACCTGACGGATTCATCGACGCCCCCACCTCAGTCGCCACCGGTGTGATCGCCGCGGGCGCCGTCGCCGTGAGCCTGCGCGGCGCGCGGCGCGAACTCGACGAGCGCACCGCCCCGCTGGCCGGCCTCGTGGCGGCGTTCATCTTCGCGGTGCAGATGCTCAACTTCCCCGTCGCGGCCGGGACCAGCGGCCATCTGCTGGGCGGTGCGCTGGCCGCGATACTCGTCGGCCCCTATACAGCGGTCCTGTGCGTCTCCGTCGTCCTGCTGATGCAGGGCCTGCTCTTCGCGGACGGCGGCCTGACCGCGCTCGGCGTGAACATCACCAACATGGCGATCGTCACGACGGTCGTCGCCTACGCCCTCTTCCGGGGCCTGGTGAAGGTGCTCCCGCGCACCCGCCGGTCGATCACCGCGGCCTCCTTCGTCGCCGCCCTCGTCTCCGTCCCGGCCGCCGCGCTCGCCTTCACGCTCATGTACGCCATCGGCGGCACCACCGACGTCTCCATCGGCAAGGTCGCCACCGCGATGGTCGGCGTGCACCTGTTGATCGGCATCGGTGAGGCCGCGATCACCGCGCTGACCGTCGGCGCGGTCCTCGCCGTGCGCCCGGACCTGGTCCACGGCGCCCGCGACCTCACCCCGAAGCTCAAGCTGCGGGTGAACGGCGAACTGGTCGACGCGCCCGGCGCCGAGCCCGAGCCCGCACCCGTGGCCGCCCGCACCTCCCACCGCAGGGTGTGGGCCGCGGGCCTGGTCACCTCCCTCCTGCTGGCCGGACTCGTCAGCTTCTACGCCTCCGCCAACCCGGACGGCCTGGAGAAGGTCGCCACCGACCACGGCATCGACAAGAAGGCCGAGGAGCACGCCGCGGCCGGCTCCCCGCTCGCCGACTACGGCGTCAAGGATGTCGATGACGCCCGCCTGTCCGGGGGTCTGGCGGGCGTCATCGGCGTGGGTGTCACGGTCGTCGCGGGCAGCGGTGTCTTCTGGGCCGTACGTCGGCGCCGTTCGGACGACACGTCCCCCACGGACACATCGAGCACCACGAGCGTCTGACATGGGAGCAGGGCACGCGCACAAGCTCTACCGGCACGGGCACTCACCCGTGCACGCCCTGCCGCCGCACACCAAGCTCGCCGCCGTGTTCGCCTTCGTGCTGGTCGTGGTGGCGACGCCGCGCGAGGCGATGTGGGCGTTCGGGGGGTACGCCGTGCTGCTGGGCGTCGTCGCGGGCGTCGCGCGCGTGCCCGCCGGGTTCCTGCTCCGGCGGCTGCTGATCGAGGTGCCGTTCGTCGCGTTCGCGGTGCTCATGCCGTTCGTGGCGGAGGGCGAGCGGGTCGACGTGCTGGGCATGTCCCTGAGCGTCAACGGCCTGTGGGGCGCCTGGAACGTGCTCGCCAAGGGCACGCTCGGCGTCGCCGCGTCCGTACTCCTCGCCGCCACCACCGACCTGCGCGAACTGCTCCTCGGCCTGCAGCGCCTCAAGCTGCCGCCGCTCCTCGTGCAGATCGCGTCCTTCATGATCCGCTACGGCGACGTCATCGCGGACGAGATGCGGCGCATGCGGATCGCCCGGGAGTCCCGCGGCTTCGAGGCGAAGGGCGTCCGGCACTGGGGCGTGCTCGCCAAGTCGGCCGGCGCCCTGTTCATCCGCTCCTACGAACGCGGCGAGCGCGTGCATCTGGCCATGGTCAGCCGGGGCTACGCCGGTGCCATGCCGGTCATCGACGAGGTGACCGCGTCCCGGGCGCAGTGGTCGTACGCCCTGGCCCTCCCGGGCGCGGCCCTCGTCGTCTGTCTGCTGGGATGGGCCCTGTGACTGATGTGACCCCCTCGCTGGAAGTGGCCGGACTGGCCTTCGCGTATCCCGACGGCCACCAGGCCCTCTTCGGCGTCGACTTCTCGGTCGCGCGCGGTGAGCGGGTCGCGCTGCTCGGGCCGAACGGCGCCGGCAAGACGACCCTCGTGCTGCACCTCAACGGCATCCTGACCGGCGGCACCGGCACGGTGAAGGTCGCCGGGCTGCCCGTCGGCAAGCAGCACATGGCCGAGATCCGGCGCCGGGTCGGCATCGTCTTCCAGGACCCGGACGACCAGCTCTTCATGCCGACCGTCCGGGAGGACGTGGCGTTCGGGCCGGCGGCGGGCGGGCTGAAGGGGCCGGAGCTGGAGGAGCGCGTGGACCGGGCCCTGGAGCGGGTCGGCATGGCGGAGTTCAAGGACCGCCCGCCGCACCACCTCTCCTTCGGGCAGCGCCGCCGGGTGGCCGTGGCGACCGTCCTCGCCATGGAACCGGAGATCCTCGTCCTCGACGAGCCCTCCTCCAACCTCGACCCCGCCTCCCGCCGCGAACTGGCCGACATCCTGCGCTCGCTGGACGTGACGGTCCTGATGGTCACGCACGACCTCCCCTACGCCCTGGAGCTGTGCCCGCGCTCCCTGGTCCTCAGTGAGGGCGTGATCGCGGCGGACGGTCCGACCGGCGCACTGCTCTGTGACGAGGAGCTGATGCGCGCCCACCGGCTGGAGTTGCCGTTCGGCTTCGATCCGCGTTCCGTGCCGGCCGCCGAGGCCCGTCCGTGACAATGAGCGCGTGACGAACGAAGAGGACGCCGGATCGCTGCTGCTGGACGAGCAGCTGTGCTTCGCGCTGTACGCCGCCCAGCGCGCGGTGACGGCCGCGTACCGCCCGCTCCTCGACGCACTCGGCCTCACCTATCCCCAGTACCTCGTGCTGCTGGTCCTGTGGGAGCGCGGCGAGACCACGGTCAAGGAGCTGGCCGCGGCCCTGCGCCTCGACTACGGCACGGTCTCGCCGCTGCTGAAGCGGCTGGAGGCGGCGGGTCTGCTGCGGCGCGAACGGTCGGCGCGGGACGAGCGGTCGGTGCTCGTGGCCGTGACCGGACGGGGGGAGGAACTCCGGGAGCGCGCGACCTGCGTGCCCGGCGCGCTGCTCGCTGCGACGGGCCTGGACGGCACGGAGATCGCGCGGCTCCGCGAGGACCTGTGGCACCTGGCCGAGAAGGCGGAGTCGGCGGCCGACCGGGCGCGCTGACCGCGAGTCGTCCCGGGTTGTCACCCACCCTGGTGGCGCAGGCCGATTACCGGCCAGTACCTTGTGCACGATGTGTTTGTGCACACCTGTTTCCGGGGGAGGACAGCATGACTGACGGCCCCGCCGTCGACACCCGCCCGACGAAGATCATGTACGTCGCGGAGGCCACCGCCCACGGCGGCCGTGAGGGCTACGTCACCAGCCAGGACGGCCAGATCGAGCTCAAGGTCGCGATGCCCCCGCAGCTCGGCGGCGACGGCAACGGCACCAACCCGGAACAGCTCTTCGCGGCCGGCTACAGCTCGTGCTTCCACAACGCCCTGATCCTGGTCGGCAACCGCGAGGGCTACGACCTGACCGGCTCCACCGTCGCCGCGAAGGTCGGCATCGGCCCCAACGCCCAGCACGGCTACGGCCTCGCGGTCGCCCTGAGCGTCTCCCTGCCGGTCGTCGACCCCGACCTCGCGACCAAGCTGGTGGACGCGGCCCACGCGATCTGCCCGTACTCGAACGCGACCCGCGGGAACATCGACGTGACGATCCTGCTTGGCTAGAGGGGAGCAGCCCGGCAATACGAGGAGTACGGACGTGGACGTGAACGGCACAGTCGCCGAGGGCTTCGAGCCGGTCAGGGAAGCGTTCGTACGGAACTTCCAGACGCTCGGGGAGCGGGGCGCGTCGGTCGCCGTCTACCGGGACGGGCGGCAGGTCGTCGACCTGTGGGCCGGCACCAAGGACGTCGACGGCACGGCCCCCTGGGAGCACGGCACCGCCCAGGTCGTGCGCTCGGCGACGAAGGGCGTGGCCGCCGCCGTACCGCTCCTGCTGCACCAGCGCGGACAGCTGGACCTGGACGCGCCGGTGGGCCACTACTGGCCGGAGTTCAAGGCGCGGGGCAAGGAGCGGGTGCTGGTCCGGCACGTCCTGAACCACCGGGCCGGACTGCCGGTCCTCGACCACCCCCTCACCCCCGAGCAGGCCCTCGACCCGCTGCGGGGCCCCGAGGCGGTCGCCGCCCAGGCCCCCGTGTGGGAACCCGGCACCGACCACGGCTACCACGCGCTCACCTACGGCTGGATGCTCGACGAACTGGTGCGGCGGGTGACCGGGCAGGGCGCGGGCGAGTGGCTCGCGGCACAGGTCACCGGCCCGCTGGGCCTGGATCTCTGGCTCGGTCTGCCCGAGTCGGAGTCCCACCGGGTGGGACGCGCGGGCCGCGTCGAGGGCCCCGAGCCGACGGGGGGCCTGCGCGCCCGCCCGAAGCGCTCGGTCACCGAGGCCTACGAGGACCCGGCCTCCCTGACCCGCCGGGCCTTCGCGGCGATCACCCCGTTCCCGGAGCAGAACGACCCCGCCTACCGCGCGGCGGCCCTGCCCGCGACCAACGCCATCGCGACGGCGGACGGGCTGGCCCGCTTCTACGCGACACTGACCGGCGACACGGCCGGTGTCGCACGCCTCTTCACGCCGGAGACGGTCGAACTGGCCCGGGCCGAGGAGTCGGCGGGCCCCGACCGCGTCCTGGTGGTCGGCACCCGCTTCGGCCTCGGCTACATGCTGCACGGCAGCGCCTCGCCCCTCCTGGCCCCGGGCTCCTTCGGCCACCCGGGCCGCGGCGGCGCCCTGGGCTTCGCGGACCCGGAGTCCAAGATCGCCTTCGGCTACGTCACGAACGGCTTCCGCAAGACGGTGACGGCGGATCCGCGGGCCCAGGGGCTGGTGCGGGCGGTACGGCAGGCCCTCGGTGACTGACTAGACGTGGATCGGGTGGGAGATCCGCCCGGACGCCTGGTCGATCTCCTCATGGGCTTTGGTCAGCAACCGCATGGCGAGTTCGTTGAGCGCCCGGGCCCCGGCGATCTCCTCTCCGACCCTGGGCTGGTTGGCGTCGGACCGGTGCCGGTTGGCCGCCCCGTGCGCCCGTACCTCGCTGCCGTCGGGCAGCCTCACCATCGCGACCGCGCGCGTGTGCTGCTCGTCCTCCATGAACTCCATCTCGACGTGCCATCCCGCTCGGGTGTGCATCATGACGATCACCTCCGGAAGACCTAGTTCCAGGGTGCTCCTCCGGGTACGCGAGTGCACCCGCCTTGCCTACCCGGCGTGCAGCATCAACCCGATCCCGACGAGGAGCAGCCCGGCCGCCGCGATCCTCGGAACCCCGAAGCGCTCCTTGAAGAACACGGCGCCGATCGCCGCGCCCACGATGATCGACGACTCGCGCAGGGCGGCGATGGGCGCGAGTTCGGCCTTGGTCTGGGCCCACAGGACGAGGGCGTAGGCGGCGACGGAGAGGGCGGCCCCGATGAGCCCGGTCACGGCGAACGGCCGCAGCAGGGCGACGGTCCGCCCGCGCCAGCGGCTCAGGGCGTACGCGGGGATGACGACCCCCTGCACGGCCATCAGCCAGGCGATGTACCCGAGCGGGGAGCCCGACGCCCGCACGCCCAGTCCGTCCACGACGGTGTACACGGCGATCGTCAGCCCGGTCGCCAGGGCCGCCCCGATCGCCGCCCAGTCGGGCCGCCGCCCGCGCAGCCCCCACAGGGCGACGCCGGTCAGTCCCGCGCACGACAGGGCGATACCGGCGGCGGCCCACCCGTCGGGCACCTCGTGTGCGAAGAGCGCGGCGAGCAGGGTCACGACGAGGGGCGCGGTGCCGCGCGCGATGGGATAGGCCTGCCCGAAGTCGCCCAGCCGGAAGGACTTCATCAACAGGGCGTAGTAGGCGATGTGGATGGCGGCCGAGAACAGCAGATACGGCCACGCCCCGGCCGCCGGGAACGCCACGAACGGCGCGAGCGCCAGCCCGATGACCACTCCGCCGCCCGAGATGAGCGCGAACCCGGCGAGCTTGTCCGTGATCTTGTGCGCGATGGCGTTCCAGCTGGCGTGGGTCACGGCGGCGAGCAGCACCGCGGCCGTGACCAGCGGCGTCACGTGGCGCTCTCGCGCACGTCCACCAGAGTCGCGCCGGCGTGGGCGACGAGGTCGCGGGGCGTCATGGGGAACACGGTGTACGGCGTCCCGGCCGCCGCCCACACGGTCTCGTGGTCGAGCAGGGACCGGTCGGCGAGCACGCGTGTCTTCGTCCGGTGCCCGAAGGGCGGCACGCCGCCGATGGCATAGCCGGTCGTCTCCCGCACGATGTCGGCCCTGGCCCGGGTGACCTTGTCCGCACCGAGTTCCTTGCGCACCAGTTCGAGGTCGACCCGGGAGGCCCCGTCCATGAGCACCAGCACGGGCACCCCGTCCGCCGCGAAGATCAGTGACTTGCAGATCTGGCTCAGCTCACACCCGAGAGCGGCGGCGGCTTCGGGGGCGGTACGGGTGGCTTCCGGGAAACGCCGGACGAGCGGCACGACCTCGTCGAGCCCGAGCTCCCGCAGGGCCTGGGCGAAAAGGGGATGTGCCCCGGAGTCATCGGCGTCAGTGGCGGCTGTCGTCGTCATGGGGGCACGCTAGCGGTCCGTGTATCAGGCACGCGAGGGGGGATGGAGCGGGCGTCATGCCCCCTGGGTCCCCTCGACCTTCGTACGGAGGATCTCGCGGGCCTGTTCCGCCGCGCGGGCCGTGCTCTCGCTGACGAAGTCGAGGAAGCGGGCGATGTTCTCCAGGCGGGCGGCGACCGGGGTGCCGGGGCCGAGGACGCCGACGCCCTGGCGTGCGATCTCGACGAGCTGGGCGATGGACCGGGCGCTGGCCATCATCGACTGGTACCAGATGTCGTCGTCGACGGTGTAGCGCTCACGGCGGCGTTCGTCGCGTTCCCGGCGGACGAGGCCCTGGCTGTCGAGGAACGCGACCGCCTTGGAGATGGACGCCGGGCTGACCTGGAGGCGCTGGACCAGTTCGGACGCGGTGAGGCTGCCGCTGTCGGTGAGGGTGAGGCAGGCCATCACCCGGGCCGGCATCGTGGTCATGCCCGAGGCCATGAGGACGGTGGTGAACACCTCCTCGTACTCCCGCACGGCCTCGGCGTCGCGCCCGTGGGCCTGCGGGGGCGCCTCCGCCGCCCGGGGCGCGGCCTGCCGGCGCCGGTGGGCGCGGCGTTCGGTGGCCCGGTGGGCCAGGTCGGCGCGGTAGGCGGTGGGGCCGCCGTTGCGCATGACCTCGCGCGTGATGGTGGAGGTCGGGCGGTCGACGCGTCGGGCGATCTCCGCGTAGGCGAGGCCGTCGGCCAGTCCCAGCGCGATCTGCTGACGTTCCTGCTGGGTGAGCCTGCCTCCCGGCATCGCGATCTCCTTCGTTCTTCTCAGCTGGCCTCCAGCATAGCGTTCACCTTCATTTCATTGCAACGAATGCATGAATGGCGTTGCGTTAAACCAGAGACCATTGCAACGAAATTGCCAATCTGACCTGCCCTTACTGCCATCGATCGCAACGAGTGCGTTGCCAGATCCATGAACGCAACGTAGCGTTTCTTTCATCAGAAACGACGAGCTCAAGGAGAGCGCGATGCAGAAGTTCACCACCCCCGCCCCGATCGCCGCCGTCCTCGACATCCCCGCCGGACGCGTCCAGTTCATCGCCGCCGACCGGGCCGACACCACCGTCGAGGTCCGGCCCGCGAACAGCTCGAACGGCCGCGACGTGAAGGCGGCGGAGCAGATCGGCGTCGAGTTCGGCGACGGCGTCCTGCGGATCGAGGCCGCACCGGCGAAGAACCGGATCCTCGGCCACTCCGGATCCGTCGAGGTGACCGTCCAGCTGCCCGCCGGCTCCCGTGTCGAGGCGAAGGCGGACAGCTCCGAGTTCCGGGGTGTCGGACGGCTCGGCGATGTCGCCTTCGAGGGCGCGCAGGGCTCGGTCAAGCTCGACGAGACCGAGGGCGCCCGCCTCACCCTCCTCTCCGGCGACGTCTCGGTCGGCCGGCTCGGCGGCTCCGCCGAGATCAGGACCCAGAAGGGCGACATCCGGGTCGCCGAGGCCATGGGCGGCACGGTCGAGCTGCGCACCGAGCACGGCGAGATCTCGGTCGGCGCCGGCCGCGGCGTCTCCGCCTCCCTGGACGCCGGCACCGGCTTCGGCCGGGTCCACAACGCGCTGATGAACGCCGAGGGCGCCGCCGCCGGCCTGAACATCCGCGCGACCACCGCCTACGGCGACATCACCGCCCGCAGCCTGTAGGCGGGATGAGCACGGAAATGCCGGTGAGGGCCCCCGTCCCCACGGAGCCCTCACCGGCCGGATTCTCAGAAGCGGTGGAACGTCAGGCGCGTACCAGCTCCCGGTCCGTGTCCCCGCGGTCCGAGTCCGGGCGCAGGCCCTCGCCCTCGACGTCCACGTTGGGCAGGGCCCGGTCCAGCCACCTGGGCAGCCACCAGGCCTTGCGGCCGAGCAGGGCCAGGACGGCCGGGACGATCGCCATGCGGACGATGAACGCGTCGAAGAAGACCGCGATCGCGAGGCCGAAGCCGATCATCTTGACCATCGACTCGGACGAGCCGATGAAGCCGGCGAAGACCGCCATCATGATGACCGCAGCGGCCGTCACCACCCGGGCGCCGTGCCGGAAGCCCGTCACGATCGCCTGGCCGGCCTTCTCCCCGTGGACGTAGGCCTCCCGCATCCGGGTCACCAGGAACACCTCGTAGTCCATGGCCAGGCCGAAGACCACGCCGACCATGAAGATCGGCATCATCGACATGACCGGGCCGGTCTGCTCCACGCCCATCAGGCCCGACAGCCAGCCCCACTGGAAGACCGCGACCACCGCGCCGAGGGCGGCCATCACCGACAGCAGGAAGCCGAGGGCCGCCTTCAGCGGGACCAGGATCGAGCGGAAGACCACGATCAGCAGGAGGAAGGCCAGGCCGACCACCAGGACCAGGTAGGGGATCAGCGCGTCGTTGAGCTTCTCGCTGACGTCGATGTTCATCGCCGTGCTGCCGGTGACCAGGACGCTCGCGTCCGTGTCGGCCTTGATGTCCGTGCCCGCGTCCCGGATGCCGTGCACCAGGTTCTCCGTCGTCACGGAGGACGGCTGGGAGCCGGGGATCACGGTGATGGTGGCCGTGTCGCCGGCCTTGTTGGGTGCCGGCGGCGTCACCGTGACGACGTCCTTGAGGCCCTTGATCTCGTCGCCGACCTGAGCGAAGGCCGCCTTCGGGTCGTCGCTGTCCTTCGCGTCGACGACGACCATCAGCGGGCCGTTGAAGCCGGGACCGAAGCCCTCCGACAGCAGGTCGTAGGCGCGGCGCTGGGTGGTGGAGGTGGGCTGGGAGCCGTCGTCCGGCAGGCCCAGTTCGAGGCTCGACGCCGGGACGGCCGCCGCGCCGAGGCCGATGACACCGAGCAGCAGGACCGCGACCGGGCGGCGGACGACGAAGCTCGCCCAGCGCGTGCCCAGGTTGGGGCGCTCCGGCTTGTTCGACGGCTCCTTCGACGGGTTCTTCGAAGCCCGGCCGAACCGCTTGCCCTTCTCCCCCATGGGCTTCACCTTCCGGCCCGCGTAGCCGAGCAGCGCCGGGACCATGGTCAGCGCGATCAGCACCGCGATGGCCACCGTGCCCGCCGCCGCGATACCCATCTTCGTCAGCATCGGGATGTTGACGACCGACAGACCCACCAGCGCGATCACGACCGTCAGGCCCGCGAAGACCACCGCCGAGCCCGCCGTGCCGGTGGCCCGGCCCGCCGCCTCCTCGCGGTCGCGGCCCTCGGCCAGTTCGGCGCGGTAGCGGGAGACGATGAACAGGGCGTAGTCGATGCCGACCGCCAGGCCGATCATCATCGCCAGGGTGGAGGTCGTGGAGCCCAGGTCCAGCACACTGGCCAGGGCGGTGATCGAGGAGACGCCGATGCCCACGCCGATGAGCGCCGTCAGCAGCGGCAGACCGGCCGCGACCAGTGAGCCGAAGGTGATGACGAGGACGACCGCGGCGACCGCGATGCCGATGATCTCGCTGGAGCCGGTGTGCGGGACGGTCTGGAGGGCGTCACCGCCGATCTCGACGGTCAGCCCGCTCTCGCGCGCGTCCCGCGCGCTGTCCTTAAGGGCGTCGCGGGAGGAGTCCTCCAGCTCCATGCCGGAGACCTTGTACGACACCTGCGCGTAGGCGATCGTGCCGTCCTTGCTGACGGCCTTCGCCTGGTACGGGTCGGTGACGCGGGCGACCTCGGAACCGTCGGCGAGTTCCTCGACGGCCTCCCGGACCGTCGCCTTGTTGCCGGGGTCGGTCATCTTCTCGCCGCTCGGCGCCTTGAAGACGACGCGTGCGGTGGCTCCGTCGGCGCTCACGCCGGGGAAGCGCTGTTCCAGCAGGTCGAAGGCCTTCTGGGCCTCCGTGCCGGGGATGGAGAACGAGCTGTTGCCCGCGGCGGGGGCGCTGGCCGCGCCGACACCGGCGAGGGTCAGCAGAGCCACCCAGATCAGGGCGACGAAGTGCCGCCGCCGGAACGAGAGCCGGCCGAGTTTGTAGAGGAAAGTGGCCACGAGGGCGTACTCCCGGTCAGGTCGTGGGGTGTTTCAGGGCAGGGGTGATCAGCCCGACGACGTGAGCGGTGATCGCGTCAGGTGCTGCGGTGGGGATGGCTCAGCTGGGGGAACCCGAGGGGACTCAGCTGGTGGGGATGCCGAGGGCGGGGAGGACCACGGCGTCGATGTACGAGGTGAGGAAGGCCTGCGTCGGCGGCTGGTCGTCGATCAGCGTGCGGGTGGCGAAGGCGCCCACCAGCATGTGCACGACGTAGTCCAGTGCCGGGCAGTCGGCGCGGACCTCGCCGCGGTCGACCGCTCTGCGCACCACCCGCTGGAACTCCTCCATCTCCGGCTCGATGAGCAGTTCCTTGAAGGCCTGGAGGAGGTCCGGGTTGGCGTGCACCGCCATGAACAGGCCCCGCATCAGCGCGGCGTTCTGCTGCATGGCGCAGTCGTCCTCACGCGCGGTGAGGGCATGGAGGTCGCCGCGCAGGGATCCGGTGTCGACGTCGGCGATGTCGCCCGGCTTGTTGTGCCGGACCGCCTTCGCCACCAGCTCCGGCTTGCCGCCCCACTGGCGGTAGAGCGTCGCCTTGCTGGACCGGGTGCGCGCTGCCACGGCGTCCATGGTGAGGGCGTCGTAGCCGACTTCCCGGAGCAGGTCGAGCACGGCCGCGTACAGCTCGGCCTCCCGCTCGGGGGTGATCCGACTGCGACGCGCGGTGGCGGCCTCAGCCATCTCGCTCACCTTCCTTCTCCGGCACAAGAGGAATCTAGCGCAGCGCCTAGAGAAACGAAACCGTTTCGTACGTGTGCTGCGTCACGGAGGCCTGTTTGTCATAACTTGCTGCGGTAAGCCCCGAGGCAAAGCATGGGGACGTGAGCTATCTGCGTCTGCCGCATCTCCATGACGACCTGCTGTGCTTCGTGGCCGAGGACGACCTCTGGCTCGCCCCGCTCGATGCCCCGGGCCGCGCCTGGCGGCTCACCGTCGACCGCGCCAAGCTGGGCCACCCCCGCTTCTCCCCCGACGGCCGCCACCTCGCGTACACGAGCTGGCGCAGCCTGCTGCCCGAGGTGCATCTCGTGCCGGTGGACGGCGGGCCGGGCCGCCGGCTGACCCACTGGGGCAGCGCCGACACCCGGGTCTGCGGCTGGACCCCGGACGGCGAGATCCTGGCCGTGGCCTCGCACGGCGAGCCCTTCTCCTTCTTCACCTGGGGCTACAAGGTCCCTCTCGACGGCGCCCCGGGCCGCAAACTGCCCTGGGGGCCGGTCTCCGACCTCCAGGTCGCGGACCTGGACGGCGAACGCAAGAGCCTTCTCCTCACCGGCACCCCGCCGCACGAGCCGGCCTCGTGGAAGCGCTACCGGGGCGGTGCCACGGGCCGGCTGTGGCTGCACGGCAAACGGCTGCTCGAAGGCCTCGGCGGCCATCTGCACTCCCCCATGTTCGTCGGCGGCCGGATCGCCTTCCTCTCCGACCACGAGGGCGTCGGCAACCTCTACTCGTGCGCCGACGACGGCTCCGGCCTGCGCCGTCACACCGACCACGACGCCTTCTACGCCCGGCACGCCTCCAGCGACGGGACACGGGTGGTGTACCAGTGCGCGGGCGACCTGTGGCTGGTCGACGACCTGTCGCCGGACTCCGAGCCGCGGCGGCTTGACGTACGGATGGGCGGGCCGCGCGCGGGGCGGCGCCCGTACCAGGTGGCGGCGGCCCAGCACCTCGACGGGATCTCGGTCGACGAGACCGGCCGGGCCAGTGCCGTCGTCGTACGCGGCAGTCTGTACTGGCTCACCCACCGCGACGGGCCCGCCCGCACCCTCACCGACACCCCGGGCGTCCGGGTGCGGATGCCGGAGATGCTCGGCGCGAGCGGGCGGGTGGCGTATGTGACGGACGCGGAGGGCGAGGACGCGATCGAGATCGCCTCGCTGCCCCGGGCGTCCGGCGACCGCGGACCGCGGCGGCTGGCCCCGGGCGCCCTGGGCCGGGTGCGCGAGCTGGTCTCGGACCCCGAGGGCGAGCGCCTCGCCGTCGCCTCGCACGACGGGCGGCTGCTCCTCGTGGACGTGACCGAGGACACCGAGGACACCGAGGACACCGACGACTCGGACGGTGAGGTCACCGAGCTGATCCGGTCGGTCAACGGGCCCGTGCGCGACCTCGCGTTCTCCCCGGACGGGGCGTGGCTGACCTGGTCGCATCCGGGTATCGGGCGGACCCTGCGGCAGATCAAGCTGGCCAGGGTCGAGGGGGGTGCCGTCATCGACGTCACCAACGGCCGCTTCGAGGACGAGAACCCGGTGTTCACGCGCGACGGCCGCTACCTCGCCTTCCTGTCCTGGCGCGGCTTCGACCCCGTCTACGACGTGCACACCGGCGACCTGTCCTTCCCGCTGGGCTGCCGCCCCTACCTCGTGCCGCTGTCCTCAGCGACGCCCTCCCCGTTCGCGGTGAACCCGGAGGGCCGTCCGGCCGCCGGGGGCCTGGACCCGGTGGAGGACGACGAGAACGGGGACGGCGGGGCGGTGACCGTCGAGGCCGAGGGTCTCGAGAGCCGGGTCACGCCCTTCCCGGTGGCCGCCTCCAAGTACTCGGCGCTGCACCCGGTCGCGGGCGGCGGGCTGGTGTGGCTGCGCTGGCCGATCTCGGGAGCGCTGGGCGAGACGTTCGCCAACCCGGACGACACCAGCGGCCGGCCGACCCTGGAGCACTTCGGCATCACCAAGGCCAAGCGGACCGAACTCGTCGGCCATCTCGACTGGTTCGCGGTGAGCGGCGACGGCAGCAGACTGGTCGTGGTCGACGAGGGCGAGCTGCGCGCGGTGCCCGCCGTCGAGTCGGGCGACGCCGACTCGACGGTGTGGATCGACGCGCGCCGCATCCTGCACGTGGCCGACCCGGCGGCCGAGTGGCGGCAGGCGTACGAGGAGGCCGGGCGGCTGATCCGGGCGTACTTCTGGGAGCCGGGCATGTGCGGCATCGACTGGGCCGGGGTGCTGGACCAGTACCGCCCGCTGGTCGAACGGGTCGCCTCCCCGGACGAGTTCGCGGACCTGCTGCGCGAGGTGCTGGGCGAGCTGGGCACCTCCCACGCGTACGTCACCGCCGCCCGGCGCAACGAGGGCCCGCCGCACTACCAGCGCCGCCAGGGCCTGCTGGGCGCCAACCTCGTACGCCGGGACGGCGGCTGGACGGTGCTGCGGATCCTGGCCGGCGACTCCTCCGACTCCAAGGCCCGCTCCCCGCTGGCCGGCACGGGCATCCGGGAGGGCGCGGTCCTCACCCATGTCGACGGCCGCCCGGTCGATCCGCACGCGGGACCGTATCCGCTGCTGGCGGGCGCGGGCGGTACCACGGTGGAACTGACCTTCACCCCGGCAGAGAGCGCGGGGCCGCCCCGGCGGGTCGCCGTCGTCCCGCTGGTGGACGAGCGGCCGTTGCGCTACCAGGACTGGGTGGCCAAACGCCGCGCGGTGGTACGGGAGTTGAGCGGCGGCCGCTGCGGCTATCTACACATCCCGGACATGGGCGGTTCGGGCTGGGCGCAGTTCAACCGCGATCTGCGCATGGAGGTGTCCCGGCCCGCGCTGATCGTGGACGTACGCGGCAACGCCGGGGGCCACATCAGCGAGCTGGTCATCGAGACGCTGAGCCGCACGATCCTGGGCTGGGACCTGACCCGCGACGCCCAGCCCGTGTCGTACACCTCGAACGCGCCGAGGGGGCCGGTGGTGGCGCTGGCGGACGAGGCGACCTCCTCCGACGGTGACATGATCACCGCCGCGTTCAAACTGCTGAAGCTGGGCCCGGTGGTGGGGCAGCGGACCTGGGGCGGTGTCGTCGGCATGACCGGCCGCCACGAGCTGGGGGACGGCACGGTGATCACGGTGCCGATGAACGCGGCCTGGTTCGACGCCTACGGCTGGTCGGTGGAGAACAGGGGCGTCGCCCCCGACATCGACGTCCTGCGCACCCCGCTGGACTGGGCGGAGGGCCGCCACGCCCAGCTGACCGACGCGGTGGAGCTGGCGCTCGGGCTGCTGGAGAGCAATCCGGCGGCGGTGCCGCCGACGTACAGCGACGTACCGGACCGCTCCCGGCCGAAGCTGCCGCCGCGCGCATGAGGCCGCGAGGACGCGAGGAAGGGGCGCCCCGCGCGAGGCGCCCCTTCCCCTTCAGCACGCGTCGTCAGGCGTCGTAGTCCTGGTCGAAGCGGTCGTCCTGCTCGCGCTCCCGCTCACGGTCACGCTGCGGGTTCTGCGGGTTCTGCGAGCGCTGCGGGTGCTGCGGCGAGTCCATGTCCTCGTCCCGCCGGCGACCGCGGCCCTGCATCTGCTCGCGGGCCTGGTCGGCCTTCTGACGGGCCTGGTTCTGCCACTGCTCGGACTTCTCCTGGAACTGGTCCTTCATACCCATGTGGGTTCACTCCCGTTGGGGGTGAGGGGATCTGGCTCGATCAGATTCACACGGGTCGTGACCCTGCGCATGTCGATCACTTACGGAGCGTGTTCCGCTGCTGTTCATCGGCCGCTCCGCCCGCCCCGACGAGGCCCGTGCGCATGCCCGTCAGCCGGTCCGCGAACCGCCGCATCTCGCGCTGGCCCACCGTCCCGATGACCCCGGGCAGATATCCCCGCACGCCCTGCATGCCGCGCAGCCACCACTGCCCGTACACATGGCTCGACCGGTTCTCGATCCCGGCCACGAGCCGGTCCACGGCCGGGCCCAGCGGGTAGGTCTTGTTGGACGGCCAGGGCAGCCGCTGCCTCAACTCCCGCATGACGTCGTCCTGGTCGGCCCCGCGCACCATGTCGGTGTCGGTCCACGACAGATACCCGACGCCGACCTTCACGCCCCTGTGCCCGACCTCGGCGCGCAGGCTGTGCGCGTACGCCTCCACGCCGGACTTGGACGCGCAGTACGCGGTCATCATCGGCGCCGGGGTGATCGCGGCGAGGGACGCGATCTGGAGCAGATACCCCCGGCTCTGGAGCAGCATCGGCAGGAAGGCGCGGCCGGTCACCGCCGAGCCGATCAGGTTGACCTCGATCACCCGCCGCCAGGACTCCGGGTCGGAGTCGGCGAAGGGACCGCCGGTGGCGACACCGGCGTTGGCGACGACGATGTCGACCCTCCCGAAGCGCTCCTTCACCTCACTCGCGACCCGGGCCATCGCCTCGTGGTCGGTGACGTCGGCGTGCCAGTGGTCGCTGTCGCTGTGCAGCCGCCCGGAGACCTCCTTGAGCGCGTCCGGCTCCAGGCCGACCAGCGCCACCTTCACGCCGCGCGCGGAGAGCTTGCGGGCCAGCAACTCCCCGACGCCGCGCGCCGCGCCGGTCACCACGGCGACCTTCCCCTCGAGGTTCACCCTGCTCATGCGCTCTCCTCGGATACGACCCGGACGGGCCGGATGTGTGCGTGGACGAGTTCCCGGATCATGCCGCCGACCAGTTCCGGCGCCTCGATGGGCGTCATGTGGCCGATGCCGGGCAGTTCGGTGAGCCCGGTGCACTGCGGCAGCGCGGCGGCCAGGGCCCGGGCCTTGACCGGCGGGGTCAGCCGGTCCGCCGTACCGACGACGACGGCCGTGGGCACCCGCAGCTCACGCACGCCGTGGTCGAGGTCGAGCAGGTCCAGGACCTGCGACCAGGAGTGGCGGACCTTGCGGGGGCAGGCGTGCACGATGCGGGCGCACGCCTCGACCATGTGCGGGGCCGAACCGGCGCCCATCGTGCCGTACTTGAGGATCCGGCGGGCCAGCGGTGTGACCGGGCCGAGCGGCGCCCGGGAGCCGAGGATCCGCCGCGTCAGCCAGGTGCGCAGCCGTCCGGCCCGGATCGGTACGACGGTGGAGGCGGCGACCAGCTGCGAACTGCCCGTGCTGCACAGCAGGACGGCGGCCGCGTGCGCCCGGAAGCCGGCCCGCTCGGAGGCCGCCATCACGGTCATGCCGCCCATGGAGTGCCCGGCGATCACGGCCTGTTCGCCGGGCGCCAGGGCGGCTTCGAGTACGGCCTCCAGGTCGTCGGCGAGCGCCTCGGCACTGCACGCGGGGCTCGCGGGGCTGCGCCCGTGGCCGCGCTGGTCGTAGGCGATGACCCGGTGGTCGGCGGCCAGTTCGCGGATCTGCGCCGCCCAGAACGCGGTGGAGCAGGTCCAGCCATGGGCGAGGACGACGGCCGGGGCACCGTCGGGGCCGTGGATCTCGACGTGCAGCCGGGCGCCGTCCGCGGAGACGGCGGTCAGTTCGCGCCCGGGGGCGGGCGGGGCGTAGGGGCCGGAGTCGACGTGCAGGAGACGGCTCACGCGTCCACCCCGGCCTTCTCGGCCTCCTTCCGCGCGGGGACGCGCAGGACGTCGTACTCGGCGAGGTCGACCCGTCGCGTGGCCCGCCGGAACTCGCCTGTCGTGCCGGGCCAGATGGTGGTGTTGCGGCCGCTCGCGTCGAGGTACCAGCTGGTGCAGCCGCCGGTGTTCCACACCGTGCGCTTCATGCGCTCCTGCACCCGGTGGTTCCAGTCCCGTACGGCGTCCGGCCGGGCGTCGAGAGCGACCCGGCCGCCGAGGACGTCGAGCTGGCGGACGTAGTCGGCCAGGTAGTTCAGCTGGGACTCGATCATGAGGATCATCGAGGAGTTCCCTAGGCCCGTGTTGGGCCCGATGATCGTCATCCAGTTGGGGAACCCGGCGGCGGAGGCACCGCGCAGGGCCTCCATGCCGCCCTTCCAGGTCTCCGCGAGGGTCCGTCCGTCGGCGCCCACGACCCGGTCAGCGATGGGCATGTCGGTGACGTGGAACCCGGTGCCGAAGACGATCGCGTCCGCCTCGGCCGCACTGCCGTCGGCGGCGACCAGGGTCGATCCGCGGACCTCGGCCAGCCCGCTCGCGACCACGTCCACGTTGGGCTGCGCGAGCGCCGGGTAGTAGTCGCTGGACAGCAGGATCCGCTTGCAGCCGATGCGGTAGTCCGGGGTGAGCTTCGCCCGCAGCGCCGGGTCCTTGATGGAGCGGGCCATGTTGCGCCGGGCCAGCTCCTCGACGAGGCCGAGCTGCTTCGGGTGCTTGGTGAACGCCTGCACCTGCAACTCCCGCAGGCCCCACAGCAGTCCGCGCCGCAGCTGCGAGGTGAAGGGCAGCTGCCGGTGCAGCCACCGCTCGCCGTCACTGATGTTCCGGTCGACGCGGGGCATGACCCACGGCGGGGTCCGCTGGAACAGGGTCAGGCGCGAGACCTCCGGCTGGACGGCCGGCACGATCTGGGCGGCCGAGGCCCCGGTCCCCACCATCGCGACGCGCTTGCCGCGCAGGTCGTAGTCATGGTCCCAGCGGGCCGAGTGGAAGACCTTGCCGGGGAAGGACTCCAGCCCCGGTATCTCCGGCACCTTCGGATCGGACAGCGGCCCGGTCGCCGACACGACCAGGTCCGCCGACAGGTTCCCGCTGCTGGTCTCGATGTCCCAGCACAGCCGCTCGGCGTTCCACGTCATCCGCTTCACCTCCGAGTCGAAGCGGATGTGCGGCCGCAGCCGGAACACGTCCGTGACGTGCTCCAGATAGGCGCGGATGTGTTCCTGCCCGGAGAAGGTGCGCGGCCATTCGGGGTTGGGCGCGAAGGAGAACGAGTAGAGGTGTGAGGGCACGTCGCACCGGCACCCCGGGTAGCTGTTGTCCCGCCAGGTGCCGCCGACGCTGCTCGCGCGCTCCAGGACGACGAAGTCGGTGATGCCCTCGCGGCGCAGCCGCACGGCGGCCCCCAGCCCGCCGAACCCGGACCCGACCACCGCGACCCGTACGTGCTCGCGTTCGTGTTCGCGTTCGCCCATGCCGACACCTCCACACACCACGAGAACCATGCCAGTGAACACTGGCGCAATGGGAGCGTAGGGCAGCGGCGTACTGATGGGTAGGGGGCGGAACGAGGAAGTTACCCGTGGTACGCCTTAAGGTGCCCAGGTGGCCGAGAAGCGTGAATACCGCATGGAAGAGCTGGCCCGCCTGGCCGGGATCACGGTGCGCACCCTGCGTTTCTACCGCGAACGCAAACTGATCCCGCCACCCCGCCGCGAAGGCCGTATCGCCTGGTACGACGACCACCACCTGGCCCGGCTGCGCACGATCACGGCCCTCCTGGAACGCGGCCACACCCTCAGCGGCATCGCGGAACTCGCGGAGGCCTTCGACAACGGCCGGGACGTCGGCGACCTGCTCGGCGTCGGAGGCGCCCCCACCGAGGAGGAGCCGGTCCACCTCACCCCCGAGGAACTCGCCGACCACTTCGCCGGCGAGACCACGCCCGAGAACCTCGCCGCCGCGATGGAACTCGGCTACCTCGGCACCGACGGCGACGAGATCGTCCACATCAGCCGCCGCCTCCTCGACGTCTCCTCGGCCCTGGTCCACGAGGGCATCCCCCTCGCCGACGTCCTCGACGCCGCCAAACAGGTCCGCACCCACGCCGACGCCCTGGCCGAACTCTTCACGGCCCTGGTCCTGCGCCACGCCTCCCCGACCGACCTCCCCCGCCTGCGCCCGCTGGCGAGAAGCGTGGTGGAGGCGGAACTGTCGCTGGCGCTGGACCGGCGGATGCGCAGGCCCTAACGCTCGTAGACCACGGTCACGGGCGCGTGATCGGACCACCGCTCCTCATGCGTGGCGGCCCGCTCGACGAACCCCTTGACCGCCCGCCCGGCGAGCCCCGGCGTGGCCAGGTGGTAATCGATCCTCCAACCTGAGTCATTGTCGAAGGCCCGTCCCCGGTACGACCACCACGAGTACGGCCCCTCGACCTCGGGGTGCAGCGCCCGTACGACGTCGACGTAGCCACCGTCCGCCGGTTCGAGCACGCGTCCCAGCCACTCGCGCTCCTCCGGCAGGAACCCGGAGTTCTTCCGGTTCCCGCGCCAGTTCTTGAGGTCGGCCTCCTGGTGGGCGATGTTCCAGTCGCCGCAGACCAGGACCTCGCGGCCCTCGGCGGCGGCCCGCTCCCTGAGCCCCTTCAGATGGGCGAGGAACTCGCCCATGAAGCGCAGCTTCTCGTCCTGCCGCTCGGTGCCGACCTCACCCGAGGGCAGATAGAGGGAGGCGACGGTGACGCCCGGGAAGTCGGCCTCCACGTACCGCCCGCCGGCGTCGAACTCCTCCGACCCGAACCCGACCTGGACCCGGTCGGGCTCACGGCGGCTGTACAGGGACACCCCGGCCCGCCCCTTGGCGGCGGCCGGCGCGTGTGTCACATGCCACCCCTCGGGTGCGCGGACATGCTCGGGCAGCTGCTCGGGCTCGGCGCGCACCTCCTGCAGGCACAGCACATCGGCGTCGGTCGCCGCCAGCCACTCCACGAAGCCCTTCTTGGCGGCGGCACGCAGTCCATTCACATTCACAGAGGTCACAGTGAGCACCCCGGCACGATACCGGCCCCCTGGACGAGGTCCAGTTCCGGACCGAACATGAACTGACATACGGTACTCAGCATGCATATACGCCGGGTCCCCTTCGACCACCCCGACGCCACCAAGCTCAACGACCAGGTCCAGGCCGAGTACCACGTCCGCTACGGCGACGGAGGCGACGCCACGACCATGGCCGCCTCGGACTTCGCACCGCCGAACGGCACCTACCTGATCGCGTACGACGAGCACGACTCCCCCGTCGCCTCGGGCGGCTGGCGCACCCAGGACGCGAACGACGAGGGCAACCTGGACGGCGACGCCGAGATCAAGCGCATGTACGTGGTCGACGGCATGCGCGGCCGGGGCCTGGCGCGCCGCATCCTGGCCGCCCTGGAGGAGGACGCCCGCGCGGCGGGCCGCACCCGCATGGTCCTGGAGACCGGAACGAAGCAGCCGGAGGCCATATCCCTGTACACCTCCAGCGGCTACGAGCCGTGCGGGAAGTTCGGCTACTACCGCCACTACGAGTCGAGCCGCTGCTTCGCGAAGAGCCTCTGACGCGTGGGGTGCTGAACATACGTCAGAGCCCCGGTCGGGATTCCCGACCGGGGCTCTGAGCTGTGCGTGGACCTGTGGGGATTTGAACCCCAGACCCCCTCGATGCGAACGAGGTGCGCTACCAGACTGCGCCACAGGCCCTTGCAACGAGTGAAACCTTAGCACCCCGATCGGCCTGCTTGGAAATCCGTTCCCGAGGGGCGGTCACCTGCGGGTTCGAGGGTTACTCGTTGGCGGCCCGGGGCCGGTCCCCGTCCTCGTACTGGTCGAACAGCGGGGTGCGGCCGCGCTCCCTGGCCCGCCGTGCGGAGGCCGCGCGGCGGGCGTCGCTGCGGGCGTCGTCGCCGTCCGCCCGTTGCTCCGCGTGGGGCTCCGGCTCGCCGGGGAGGTCGGCGTCGTCCTCCAGGTCCGGGGTGACGGTGCTCGACCGGGCCGAGCTCCAGGTGTCGGGGGCCCCGAGGTCGACGTCACTGGTGGCCCGGGGGGCGACCGGTGCGGTCACATAGGTCGGCAGGGGCACCGGCACCGGCTCCCAGCTGTCACCACTCTGCCCGGGGCGCCGCTGCCGCTCGCGCTGCTGGTCGACCCACTCGGCGTGGTCGGTCTGCTCGACGAGCGCGCGCCGGTCGGCCGCGAGGGCGGACAGGCCGGGGTCGGTCACCGGCCCGGGACCGTCCTCCGGTTCGTCGGCCTCCTGGTCGGCACCGGCCCGCCGGCCGGGCTGACGCTGCCGCTCCCGCAGCCTCTGGGCCGCGAGCTCGGCCTGGCGGCGGTCCATCTGGTACGTGAAGCGGCGGCGCTCCTGCGAGCGCAGATAGGCGATGTACACGCTGAGCATGACCGCGGGCACGCCGGGCGCCCACAGGAACGCGAGGCCTCCGACCGCGGCGACGATCGCGCCGAGGGTGAAGGCGAGGAACAGCATGGTGGTGGTGCGCCGACGGCGCGCGAGCACCTTCGAGCGCCGGGCACGTGCCGCGGCCGCCTGGGCCTGCGGCGACGGGCGGCGCCGGGCGGCGGGCACACGGCCCTCCCCGCGGGCCGCGGACGCCGCGTTCGACGCGGGTGCCGGGCGGGCCGGCTGCTCCGCTCGCGCCTGCTGTTCCGAGGCGGGCGACGGTACGGGTGCCTGGGTCTGCGGACGCGTTTTGGACACGGCGAAGGCCCGGACGTCCACCGAGTCGGTGACGGCATCCGGTTCGTCGGCGCCCTGCTCCCCCTCCTCGGTGGAGCGCGCCCGCAGGTCCTTGGCGTACCGGCGCTCCATCCCCGCCCGGCCGGAAAGCAGCCGGATGGCGGTGCTGAAGCGTTCCGTCGGACGGGCCTCGTTCAGCTCGTCCTGCCTACGGAGCCACATCGGCACCAAGTAGGCGGCCCAGGCCCCGACAATGACTGCGTAGATGAGGCCGCTGCTGCTCACGTCTCACACCGTAGAGGGGTTTGCGTGAGGCCATCTGCCAATTGAGCCGGTGTGTCGCACGATCTGGCTGATATTTCGAACTTTTTTTGTGACCGATGCGATCAGCAGACCGCCCAGGTCGGGAATTCATTGCCCTGAGACGGTCACTGGCCGATCATTTTCGAACACATATTCAATTTCCGGGTCGGTGCCGGATTCCCGGATTGCTCTGCGATCGTGCCCGGTGCCAGCGGCGCAGCAACCCGTCGGGCACCTCTTCCGCCGTGAGCGCGAACACGAGGTGGTCGCGCCAGCCCCCGTCGATGTGGAGATAACGGGGCCTGAGCCCCTCCTCACGGAATCCGAGTTTCTCCACGACCCGGCGGCTGGGCCCGTTCTCGGGGCGAATGCAGACCTCGATGCGGTGCAGTCCGACGGTGCGGAAACAGTGGTCCACGACGAGCGCCACCGCCGTCGGCATCACCCCGCGCCCGGCCACCGACTCGTCCACCCAGTAACCGACGTGGCCCGAGCACATCGAACCCCAGGTGATCCCGGCGACCGTCAACTGCCCCACCAGCCGCCCTTGGTACTCGATGACGAAGGGCAGCATCCGGCCCGCGTGCGCCTCCGACCTCAGGTGCCGCACCATCTGGCGGAAGGTCGGGCGGTGCGCGAGCGGCCCGCCGGGCGCGGGCGGCGGAATGGTGGCCTCCCAGGGGCGCAGCCAGTCGCGGTTGCGCCGGTTGACCTCGCGCCATGCCCGCTGGTCGCGCAGCTTTATCGGCCGGAGGACGATGTCGCCGTCCACCAGCTCGACGGGCCAGGATGCGCTGTTCAGTTCGCACCCCCCGGGCCGGGTCTGGGGTGGTCGCCGCCTCGGAGCTGCTCGACGGCGTGCACCAGCAGCGGCTCCAGGACTGCCAGTCCGTCCTTCACGCCTCCGCTGGAGCCGGGCAGATTGACGATCAGCGTGCCGCCGGCCACTCCGGCCAGGCCCCGGGAGAGCGCCGCGGTCGGCACCTTCTCCCGGCCGAACGCCCGGATGGCCTCGGCGATGCCCGGCACCTCGTGGTCGATCACCCGGCGGGTCGCCTCGGGGGTGCGGTCGGTGGGCGAGATGCCGGTGCCGCCGGTGGTGACGATGACGTCGTAGCCGGTTTCGACACCGGCGCGCAGGGCCGCCTCGACGGGGTCGCCGTCCGGGACGACCTGAGGGCCGTCGACCTCGAAGCCGAAGCTCTTCAGACCGGCGGAGACCATCGGGCCGCCCTTGTCCTCGTAGATCCCGGCGGCGGCCCGGTTGGAGGCGGTGACGACGAGAGCGCGATACGTCATGCCCGGCTCCAGTCGCCCGACTTACCGCCCGTCTTCTCTTCCACCCGTACGTCCGTGATGACCGCTCCCTTGTCGACCGCCTTGACCATGTCGATCACGGTGAGCGCGGCGACGGAGACCGCGGTGAGGGCCTCCATCTCGACTCCCGTTCGGTCCGTGGTCTTCACGGTGGCCAGGATCTCCACGGCGTCGTCCGCGACCGACAGGTCCAGTTTCACACCGGAGACCGACAAGGGGTGACAGAGCGGGATCAGGTCGGGGGTGCGTTTGGCGCCCATGATTCCGGCGATCCGCGCGGTCGCGAGGGCGTCGCCCTTGGGGACGCCCTCGCCGCGCAGCAGTTCGATCACGCGGGGCGAGACGAGGACGCGTCCGCTGGCGCGGGCGGTGCGCGCGGTCACGTCCTTCTCCGAGACGTCGACCATGCGGGCGGCGCCGGCGTCGTCGATGTGAGTCAGTCGGTCCTGCGGAGGAGTGTCCTGCGTAGGGGGATCCTGCGTGCTCATGCTGTGTGGCGCTCCCGGTCCGGGCCTGCTGTGCGCGACACGGTACCCCCAACCAGCGGCTATCGGCCGAGCAGGACCACCTCGACCTCGGCGCCGGGCTCGACGGACTCGGTGCCCTCGGGGACGACGATCAGGGCGTCCGCGTGGGCGAGGGCCGCGACCAGATGGGATCCGGCGCCGCCGACCGGGGTCGCCCGGCCGTCGGCGCAGGTGGCCCGCAGGAACTGGCGGCGGCCCTTCGGCGAGGTCAGCGCCTTGTCGGCGGCCAGGGTGGCCCGGGTCGTCGGCCGGTGGACGTCGTCCAGGCCCATGAGGGTGCGGATCGCGGGGCGGACGAACAGTTCGAAGGAGACGTACGACGACACCGGGTTGCCGGGCAGGGCCAGCAGCGGGGTGTGGTCGGGGCCGATGGAGCCGAAGCCCTGGGGCTTGCCGGGCTGCATGGCGAGCTTGCGGAACTCGATGCCGCTGCCCGCCTCGTCCTCGTCGGCCACGTGGGACAGGGCTTCCTTGACGACGTCGTACGCCCCGACGCTGACACCGCCCGTGGTGACCATCAGGTCGGCGCGGACCAACTGGTCCTCGATGGTGGAGCGCAGGGTCTCGGCGTCGTCGGCGACGGCGCCCACGCGGTAGGCGATGGCGCCGGCGTCGCGGGCGGCGGCGGTGAGGGCGAAGCTGTTGGAGTCGTAGATCTGACCGGTGCGCAGCCTCTCGTCGGGCTGGACGAGTTCGCTGCCGGTGGAGAGCACCACCACGCGCGGGCGCGGGCGGACGCGTACGGTGCCGCGGCCGATCGCGGCGAGCAGGCCGATCTGGGGCGGGCCGAGGATCGTGCCGGCCCGCAGGGCGCGGTCGCCGGCCTTCACGTCGCTGCCCTGCGCGCGCACATGCGCGCGTGCCTCGGCCGGCCGGTACACCCGCACATGTCCCGAGGCGCCCTCGGGGCCGAGGCTGCGGGCGCGCATGCCGTGCACCGGGCCCTCGCCGAGTCCGCCGTCGGTCCACTCGACGGGCACGACGGTCTCGGCGCCGGGCGGCAGCGGGGCGCCGGTCATGATGCGGGCCGCCTGGCCGGGGCCCACGTGGACCGGCTCGGCCTGGCCCGCCGCCACGTCCCCGACGACCTCCAGGGCTGCCGGGAACTCCTCGCTCACGCCCGCCACGTCCGCGACCCGTACCGCGTAGCCGTCCATGGAGCTGTTGTCGAACGGCGGCAGGGACACCGGCACCGTGATGTCCTCGACCAGGACGCAGCCCTGCGCGTCGAGCAGCTGCAGCTCGATGGGTTCCAGGGGGCGGACGGTGGTGAGGATGTCCTCCAGATGCTCGTCCACCGACCAGAGGTGGTCGGGGCCCGAGTGGTCCTGGACGGGGGTGCGGGGCGCGGCGCTGCTCAACGTGTTACATCTCCTCGGCTACGTAACTGCGAAGCCAGGTCCGGAAGTCCGGGCCCAGGTCTTCACGTTCGCATGCGAGTCGGACAATGGCACGCAGGTAGTCGCCGCGGTCGCCGGTGTCATAGCGGCGGCCCTTGAAGACGACGCCGTGCACCGGGCCGCCGATCTTCTCGTCGGCCGCGAGCTGCTGGAGGGCGTCCGTGAGCTGGATCTCGCCGCCGCGGCCCGGCTCGGTCCGGCGCAGTATGTCGAAGATGTGCGGGTCGAGGACGTAGCGGCCGATGACCGCGTAGTTCGACGGGGCGTCGGACGGGTCGGGCTTCTCGACGAGGCCGCCGACCTTGACGACGTCACTGTCCTCGGTGGTCTCCACGGCGGCGCAGCCGTAGAGGTGGATCTGCTCCGGGGCGACCTCCATGAGCGCGATGACGCTGCCGCCGCGCTGCTCCTGGACCTCGACCATGCGCTGGAGCAGGGGGTCGCGGGGGTCGATGAGGTCGTCACCGAGGAGGACGGCGAAGGGCTCCTCGCCCACGTGCGGGGCGGCACACAGGACGGCGTGGCCGAGGCCCTTGGGGTCGCCCTGGCGGACGTAGTGCATGGTCGCGAGGTCGCTGGACTCCTGGACCTTGGCGAGGCGGCCGGCGTCGCCCTTCTTCTGAAGCGCCGACTCCAGTTCGTAGTTGCGGTCGAAGTGGTCCTCGAGGGGGCGCTTGTTGCGGCCCGTCACCATGAGGACGTCGTCGAGACCCGCGCCGGCGGCCTCCTCGACCACGTACTGGATCGCCGGCTTGTCGACGACCGGCAGCATCTCCTTGGGAGTGGCTTTGGTGGCCGGCAGGAACCGGGTGCCGAGGCCTGCTGCGGGAATGACAGCCTTGCTGATCCGAGGGTGCGACTGAGTCATGCCCGCCACCATATCCGGTGTCTTTGGGCGGAATCTGCCGCTCCGTTTCATGAGCGCTCATACGAGCGTATTAGCACGATACGGGAGCAACCATTGAGTCACATCGGGCGTCCGGGCGAGCCTGACAAGCGGAGTTTGCGGCGAGAGCTCCTCTCGGTGAGGAACAGGTTGACGGCGGATGACCTGCGGGAAACCTCGGCCGCACTGGCCGCGCGGGCGCTGGAGCTGCCGGATCTGGCGCGGGCCGGCACGGTCGCCGCGTACGTCTCCGTGGGGAGTGAACCGGGGACGCTCGCGCTCCTGGACACGCTGCGCGCCCGGGGCGTGCGCGTCCTTCTTCCGGCCCTGCTGGCCGACAACGATCTGGACTGGGGCGTCTACGAAGGCGAGGGCTCGCTCGCGCGTGTCCGGCACGGCGGCGGCAGGATGGAGCTCTTGGAGCCCTCCGGCGAGCGCCTCGGACCGGACGCCGTGACCGGTGCCGACACCGTGCTGCTGCCGGGACTCGCGGTCGACTCGCGCGGGCTGCGGCTCGGGCGTGGCGGCGGCTCGTACGACCGAGTCCTGGCGCGGCTGGAGCGGGCGGGCGCCCGGCCTTCCCTGGTGGTGCTGCTGTACGACACGGAGGTGGTCGAGCGGGTCCCGGAGGAGGCGCACGACCGGCCGGTGCACGCGGTGGTGACTCCCTCGGGGGTGCGGCGGTTCGGGGAGCGGACCGGCTGACACGAGAACGGCCCTCCACGCGCGCGTGGAGGGCCGTTCTCGTCGTGCGGGCGTCAGCGGCTCACGGCTTGAGCACCAGCTTGTCGGTCGCGCTGTCCTCGACCGCCTTGTCCGAGTACGACCACGGCAGCAGTTCGCCCTCGGCCCACTTGTCCGTCTGGTCGACGTAGTGGGCGCTGTAGGCGTGCCCGGACGCGCCGCTGAGGTTGATCCACTTCGACTTGTCGAGGTCGCCGAGGTTCACGACCATCCGCATGGACGGCACCCAGACGACGTTGTAGCCGCCGGCGGCGTTCCAGCCGGTCGCGTTGACCGTCGCCTCGCCGCCGCCGAGCTCCCACGGGCCTCGGTTGAGGGCGTACTGCACGAAACCGGGGCCTTCGGAGCCGAGGGTCTGGTTGTCCAGGAACAGGCGGTGCAGCCGGCCCCAGCTCCAGCTGTCGATGTCCTTGCCGAGCTTGGCGGTCAGCTCCCAGCGGGCGTCGATCATCGCCCGCCTGAACAGCTGGTCGCGGTTGACGGCCTGGGGGCGGGTGCCCGCCTCGGGCGTCTTCCACCAGTCGCTGTCGGGCTGCTCCATCAGCTTGCGGACCACCTCGAACCAGCGGTCACCGCCGTCGGGCTGCGCCTGGTCGGGGGCGCGCTGGCCGCACTCGCGGACCTTCTCGGCCTCGTCGGCGGGCCCGGTGGTGTTGACCGGGTCGACGTACAGGCACTGGCCCCTGGGCCGCAGCTCCTTGGGCAGCTTGTTGCCGAAGGCGAGCTTGAGGACGTTGCGCCAGACCGCGTTGAAGTAGGCCGCGGCGGCCGAGTCGGCGTCCTGGGTGTAGTCCCAGCCCTCGAGGAGCTTCTGCGCCTCGCGGACGTCCTTGTTCTCGGGGTCGATCTTCAGCAGCGTGGGCACCAGCAGCCGGGCGATCTCGCTGCTGTTGTCCAGCTGCATCTGGCGCATGTCGTCCGTGGAGACCTTGCCGCCGTTCTTGATCTTCGACTGGATCAGGTCGCTTATGCGCTGGCTGCGCGTGCCGTAGCCCCAGTCCTTGGTGAGCGTGTAGGGGTACTTGTCCGGGTCGATCACGGCCTGGTTGGCGGTGACGATGTAGCCGCGCTCCGGGTTGTACTCGTACGGCAGCGCGTCCTGGTCGACGTAGCCCGTCCAGCGGTACTTGGGGTCCCAGCCGGGCGCGGGGATCGAGCCGTCGTCGCCCTCCGGGCGCGTGGGGATCCTCCCCGGGAGGGTGTAGCCGATGTTGTCCTGGGTGTCCGCGTAGATCAGGTTCTGCGAGGGCACCTCGAACTGCGCGGCGGCCTTGCGGAAGCCGTTCCAGTCCTTCGCCTTGTCCATGGCGAAGACGGCGTCCATGGTGGTGCCCGGCTGCAGCGCGGTCCAGCGCAGCGCGACGCCGTAGCCGTCGCCTCTGTCGGGTGCGGCGGTGTTGACTCCGGCCTTCTTGCCGACCTTCACCAGCTCTTCGTCGCGGTCCGACAGCAGGGGCCCGTTGTCGGTCTCGCGGACGACGATCTTCTTGGACTCGCCGCCGGCGACCTTGATGGTCTCCTCGCGTGTCTGGAAAGGCTTGATCTTGCCGTCGTACTGGTAGCCGTTGCCGGTGATCTTCTCCAGGTAGAGGTCCGTGACGTCGACGCCGGAGTTGGTCATGCCCCAGGCGATGTCCTGGTTGTGACCGATTATCACGCCGGGCATGCCCGCGAAGGTGTAGCCGCTGACGTCGTACTGGCACGAGCTGGAGACGCTGCGGCAGTGCAGGCCCATCTGGTACCAGACGGACGGCAGCGAGGGACCCAGGTGCGGGTCGTTGGCCAGCAGCGGCTTGCCGGTGATGGTGTGCTCCCCTGAGACGACCCAGGAGTTGGAGCCGATGCCGTCGCCGTTCACGCCGACGGCCGGCGGGAGGTCGTCCAGGACCTTGGTGAGGCCGGTGAGCTGGCTCTGGAGGCCCTCCGCGCCGGAGCCGCTCCCGGTACCGGTGGAGGTGCCGGTGCCGGTTCCGGTGGAGCCGCCTGCGCCGGTGCCTGCGCCTGTGGAGCCGCCGGACGTGCCGCTCGTGCCGCCCTGTTCGAACGTGTCCGTCAGCTCGCTGTACTGGCCCTCCTGGACGATCGCCTTGTTGCGGCCGGAGGGGTACGCCGGGTACAGGTCGGCGATCTGCTTGGGGCCGAGGCGGCTGGTCAGCAGGGCGCGGTCGACCTCGTCCTGCATGTTGCCGCGCAGGTCCCAGGCCATCGCCTTCAGCCAGGAGACCGAGTCGACCGGGGTCCAGTTCTGCGGCTTGTAGTCGTTGGTGAAGCCGAGCGCCGCGTACTCCAGGGAGATGTCCTTGCCGTCCTTGCCCTGGAGGTAGGAGTTGACCCCCTTGGAGTACGCCTGGAGGTACTTCTTCGTGGAGGACGACAGCTTGGTGTCGTACTCCTTCTTGGCGACCCGGTCCCAGCCGAGGGTGCGCAGGAACTCGTCGTTGTCGACCTGGCTCTTGCCGAACATCTCCGACAGCCGCCCGGAGGCCATGTGGCGGCGTACGTCCATCTCGTAGAACCGGTCCTGCGCCTGGACGTAGCCCTGCGCCATGAACAGGTCCGCGTCGGACGAGGCATAGATCTGCGGAATGCCGTAGTTGTCGCGTTTGACCTCGACCGGTCCCGAGAGGCCCTTGAGCGTGAGGGTGCCCTTGGTCTGCGGGAAGGAGGCCCGGACGGTGCTGACGGACCAGTACCCCCCGAAGGCCACGCCCCCGATGAGGGCCAGCACCAGGACGAGCAGGACCAGTCGGGCTTTGCGCCCCTTTCTCCTGCCGGACTTGCCGGGCTGCTGGCCCGTGGAGGCGGTGGTGTCGGTGGGCATCGCTGTCCTTGCTGTCCTAACGCGAGCGGCAGGTTCGGCTGTGCTTTTAACTGAGCGCTGGAGCAACGATAGGCGCAGGGTCCTGCGCCCCTTGACGCGGAGTCGGGAACCAGCACGGACGAACGTTCGATCTTGCCCTCGGAAGTGTCAAGAAATCGTCAAGAGTTAGGTAAGGTAACGAAGTAGTTGGCGCGATGCGCCACAGCTTCATGTGCGATGTACGTGAGCCCACGCGCGTGTGCGTGCGGGCCAGGGAAGGATTCGGCCGCTGACTGTTCACCACCTCAACCAGCTCCTGCTCGTCTGCTCGCTCGTCCTGCTCGTCGCCGTCGCAGCGGTACGGATCTCCTCGCGCAGCGGGCTCCCCAGCCTGCTCGTCTACCTGGGCATAGGCGTCGCCATGGGCCAGGACGGCGTGGGCGACATCCACTTCGACAACGCCGAACTGACCCAGGTCATCGGCTACGCGGCCCTGGTCGTGATCCTGGCCGAGGGCGGCCTCGGCACGAAGTGGAAGGAGATCAAGCCGGCCCTGCCGGCCGCCACGGCACTGGCGCTGGCCGGTGTCGCGGTGAGCGTCGGGGTCACGGCGTCGGCCGCGCACTACCTGATCGGTCTCGAGTGGCGGCAGGCGCTCATCATCGGGGCGGTCGTCTCCTCGACCGACGCGGCGGCCGTCTTCTCCGTGCTGCGCAAACTGCCCCTGCCCGCGCGCGTGACAGGCACCCTGGAGGCGGAGTCCGGCTTCAACGACGCCCCTGTGGTCATCCTCGTGGTCTCCCTGTCCACGGCGGGCCCGGTCGAGCACTGGTACGTCCTGCTGGGCGTGATCCTGCTGGAGCTGGCCATCGGCGCGGCCATCGGACTCGCGGTGGGCTGGCTGGGCTCCTGGGGGCTGCGGCATGTGGCCCTGCCCGCCTCCGGCCTCTACCCGATCGCCGTCATGGCGATCGCCACCGTGGCGTACGCGGCGGGCGCGCTGGCCCACGGCAGCGGCTTCCTCGCGGTGTACCTCGCCGCGATGGTGATGGGCAACGCGCGGCTGCCGCACTGGCCGGCCACGCGCGGCTTCGCCGACGGGCTCGGCTGGATGGCCCAGATCGGCATGTTCGTCCTGCTCGGCCTGCTGGTCACGCCGCACGAGCTGGGCGACGACATCGTGCCCGCGCTCGCCATCGGGCTGGTGCTGACCATGGTGGCGCGTCCGCTGAGCGTGGTGTTCTGCCTGACGCCGTTCCGGGTGCCGTGGCGAGAGCAGGCCCTGATGTCCTGGGCGGGACTGCGCGGGGCCGTGCCCATCATCCTGGCGACCATCCCCATGGTGGAGGGTGTCGACGCCAGCCGCCGGATCTTCAACATCGTCTTCGTCCTGGTCGTCGTCTACACCCTGGTCCAGGGCCCGACGCTGCCGTGGCTGGGCCGCAAGCTGCACCTGGGCGACGGTTCGGAGGCCGCTGACCTCGGCATCGAGTCGGCCCCGCTGGAGCGGCTGCGCGGGCATCTGCTGTCGGTGGCGATCCCCGAGGGGTCGAAGATGCACGGCGTGGAGGTCAACGAGCTGCGGCTGCCGCCCGGCGCCGCCGTGACGCTCGTCGTGCGCGCGGACGAATCGTTCGTCCCCCTTCCCACGACCGTGCTGCAACGCGGGGACGAGCTCCTCGTCGTGGCCACGGATCCGGTCCGGGACGCGACGGAGAAACGGCTGCGGGCCGTGGGCCACGGCGGCAAGCTGGCCGGATGGCTGGGTACCGACGGGGCGGGTCGTTGAGACGGATGCCTGTACAGGGAGGCCTGTAGACAGATGCCTGTACACGGATGCCTGTACGATGAACGTCTGACCCAAGATCGAACCAACTCTGTCTGACGCAGAGCTGGCGCGACCGTATGGCGGTCGGGACGTCCCTCCTCAGCGGGCCCCGGCATCTACCGCAGTTCCGCGCAAGAGGACAGCTCTCGGCGCCGCCCGTCCGCCGGGCCGCGCTACCAGGCGGCAGAAAGGCACGGGCCGTGGCATCCACGGTCACCTCGAAGTCGCAGGACCCGACGAACTCGGAGAACTCGACGGCTTCCGCCCGCCCGGGATACGGCCGGCTGCTGCGCACCCGCGGCGCCTGGACGTTCCTGCTCCCCGGTTTCGCGGCACGCCAGCCGTTCGCGATGCTGACGATCTCCATCGTGCTGCTGGTGCAGCACACCACCGGCTCCTACGGAGCGGCGGGCGCCGCCGCGGCCGTCACCGGTGTCTCCATCGCCCTGTTCGCGCCCTGGAGCGGCCGCCTCGCCGACCGCTACGGGCAGCGTGCCGTGCTGATCCCCGGAGTGCTGCTGCACGCGGCCTCCGGGCTGACGCTGACAGCGCTCGCGCTGCTGGACGCCCCGCTGTGGGCGGTGTTCGCGGCGGCCGTCCCGACCGGCGCCTCGGTGCCGCAGGTCGGGCCCATGGTGCGGGCCCGCTGGGGCGTGAAGCTCAAGGACTCGCCCCTGATGACCACCGCGGCGGCCTTCGAGTCCGTCACGGACGAACTGACCTTCGTCGTCGGACCGCTACTGGCCACCGCCCTGTGCACGGCGATCGACCCGGCCGCCGGGCTGGTCACCGAGGCCTCGCTGACGCTGATCGGCGGCCTGCTGTTCGCCGCGCAGAAGAGCACCCAGCCCTCCGTCGAACGCGGCGGGCACGCGCGCGTGGAGCACGCTTCCGCGCTGCGCGTCCCCGGCGTGCACGTGCTGATCGTGACCTTCCTGGGCATCGGTGCCGTCTTCGGCGGCATGCAGGTCTCGCTGGCCGCGTTCACCGAGTCGATCGGCGAACCGGGCCTGAACGGCGTCCTCTACGGCGTCTTCGCCGCGGGCAACATGCTCTCCGGCGTCGTCTGCGGCGCGATCGCCTGGAAGGCGGCCCCGCAGCGGCGCCTGGTCATCGGCTACACGGCGCTCGCCCTCACCGCCTCGGGCCTGTGGGCCGCCCACTCGGTACCGGTGCTGGCCGGCCTCGGCCTGCTGGTCGGCATGTGCATCGCGCCCGCCCTGATCACCGGCTACACCCTGGTCGACGCCCTGGTCCCGGCCGGTGCCCGTACCGAGGCCTTCACCTGGCTGACCGGCGCGGTGGCACTCGGCCAGGCGGCGGCCGTCAGCATCGCCGGGCAGCTGGAGGACCGCCTGTGGGGCGGTGCCGGTTTCCTGGTGCCGATGGGCGGCACCGTGCTCGCCCTGGCGACCCTCCTGGCCCTGCGTTCACGGCTGGCGGGGCGTGCCCAGGGGCGGACGGTCGCACGTGGCGTGGGTCACCGCGTGCCGGTGGCAGTGGACTGAGCGGCTGGAATACGTCACTATGGACCGTCGTTAGCACTCATCGAGTGAGAGTGCCAGGAGGAAGACAGTGCCGACGTACCAGTACCAGTGCACCGAGTGCGGCGAGGGCCTCGAGGCGGTGCAGAAGTTCACCGACGACGCCCTCACCGAGTGCCCGAACTGCGCGGGCCGCCTGAAGAAGGTGTTCTCGGCGGTGGGCATCGTCTTCAAGGGCTCCGGCTTCTACCGGAACGACAGCCGCGGCTCCTCGTCGAGCAGCTCCCCGGCGAAGTCGTCGAGCTCCTCCTCGTCGTCCTCCGACTCCGGTTCGGGCTCCGGTTCGGGTTCGGGTTCTTCGTCGAGTTCCTCGTCCAGCTCGTCCTCGGGCTCTTCGTCGGGCTCGGGCAGCTCCACCAGCAGCACCAACGCCGCGTAAAGCCTGAATTCTTACGGGACCCTGTCGCCTCCCGGCGACGGGGTCCTCGGTGTTTGTGCGTGCCGTTAGGGTGCGGACATGGCGAACAAGGCGAACGAGGCGGGCTCGGCGGACGTGATGGGCTCGGCGGACGGGACGGGCCCGGCGGACGGGCAGGGCGCCGGGATCGGCGTCATCGGCGGCTCCGGGTTCTACTCCTTCCTCGACGACGTGACCGAGGTCCAGGTCGACACCCCGTACGGGCCGCCCAGCGACTCCCTCTTCCTCGGTGACGTCGCCGGCCGGCGGGTCGCCTTCCTGCCGCGGCACGGGCGGGGCCACCATCTGCCGCCGCACCGGATCAACTACCGGGCCAACCTGTGGGCCCTGCGGTCGGTCGGCGTGCGCCAGGTGCTCGCCCCGTGCGCCGTGGGCGGCCTGCGTCCCGAGTACGGGCCGGGCACACTGCTGGTGCCGGACCAGCTGGTCGACCGCACGAAGTCCCGCGCGAACACGTACTTCGACGGAGAGCCGCTGCCCGACGGATCGGTGCCGAACGTGGTGCACGTGTCGCTGGCCGACCCCTACTGCTCCGCCGGGCGGGCCGTCGCGCTGAAGGCGGCGCGCGGCCGGGACTGGGAGCCGGTGGACGGCGGCACGCTGGTCGTGATCGAGGGGCCGCGCTTCTCCACCCGTGCCGAATCGTTGTGGCACCGGGCGCAGGGCTGGTCGGTGGTGGGGATGACCGGGCATCCCGAGGCGGCTCTCGCCCGTGAGCTGGAGCTCTGCTACACGTCGCTGACCCTGGTCACCGACCTCGACGCGGGTGCCGAGAGCGGGGAGGGCGTCTCGCACGACGAGGTGCTGCGGGTGTTCGCGGCGAACGTGGGCCGGTTGCGGGGGGTGCTGTTCGACGCGGTGGCCGGGTTGCCGGGTGCGGACGAGCGGGACTGTCGGTGTGGCGGGGCGCTGGGTGGGATGGATCCGGGGTTCGTGTTGCCGTAGGCGGTAGGCGGTAGGCGTTCGGCGACGGGCCGTGGTGGGCGGCGGAACTTGCCGTTCGGGTGAGGGAGTTGTCCACAGGCTGGGGGTAGCTCCACAGGCCTGAGCGGGCTGCGGCGGGAAGCCTCATCGTGGGGAGCGCAAGCCGGTCCTCGTCGCAGGTGGTGGTTCCCGTGTCCCTCGCTCCGCTCACGTCTTCTTCTTTCGGCGGCTCCCTCGCCGCTCTCCCGCCCGGCCCCGAGGTGCCCGCGACACGCGAGGTGCCGCGCTTTGATCCCGTGCGGGTGCGCGGCGGCCGGTACCGGTCGGGCCGGCTCGGGCGGCACCGGCGGCGGGCCCTGGCCGTCGGGCTCGCGGTCACCGCGACCGCGCTGGTGGCGGCGGGACCGCGTGACGGTGACGGGGCCCGTGGTCAGCCCCGGGCTCAGTCTCCCGCGCACCCGGCCTCGGTGTCCGGGGAGCGGTCCGCGCGGACGCATGGTGCCGGGGCGGGGGCCGCGAGTGCGGGTGCCGCGGGGCCGGTGACGGCCCCGATCCGGATCGCCGACGCGGCGACCGTACGGCTGCTGCGGCCGGGCGACCGGGTCGACGTCATCGCCGCCGAGGGGACGGTGTCGGGCGGCGACGCCCGTGTGGTCGCGCGCGGAGCCAGGGTGACGAAGGTGCCGGAGCCCCTGGAGGGCGCGACCGACGGCGGGGCACTGGTCGTGCTCTCGGTGCCGCGCGCCACCGCCGCCCGGCTGGCCGGGGCGAGCGCCACCGCGCGGTTGGCGGTGACCTTGTGGTGATGCTGTGCATGATCTGGTCAAGGCCCTCGTTCGAGGGACCCACGTACTCGGTTCGGCCCAAGCGTGACGTAGGTTGCGGAGCGTTTTGTTCCATAAGCTGCTCGTGCGAGGAAAGGCCCCGAGGTGAGCGAGAAGAAGGAACCGAGCCTCTGGGAGGGCTTCAAGGCCTTCCTGATGCGTGGCAACGTCGTCGATCTGGCCGTCGCGGTGGTGATCGGCGCCGCGTTCACGAACATCGTCAACGCCATGGTGAAGGGCATCGTCAACCCGGTCGTCGGGGCCATCGGGACCAAGAACCTCGACCACTACAGCTCGTGCCTGAGCGAGACGTGCGAGGGCGAGCAGGGCATCCAGATCCTGTGGGGTTCCGTCCTCGGCGCCGCCATGAGCTTCGTGATCACCGCGGCGGTCGTCTACTTCCTGATGGTCCTGCCCATGGCGAAGTACCTGGCCCGCCAGGAGGCCCGCCGCAGGGCGAAGGAAGGCACCCAGGAGGTCATCGAGGTGACCGAGCTGGAGGTGCTGAAGGAGATCCGGGACGCACTGGTCGCACAGCGTGGTGCGGGGAACGACCAGCAGGAGCGGTAACGCCACGGGCGGCGGCCGGGCCGGCTCAGATGTGGTGGGGCGGCTTCTCGTCGAGGAAGCGCTTGAGGTCGGCCGCGCCACCGCCGGAGTCGGTGCGCTCGCCCCAGCCGCGGTCGGTGTCGTCGGACGACTGCTGGTCGAGCGGGTCGTCGAAGACCAGCGCCGGCTTCGGCGCGGGCGGCTCGGGATCAGGGGTGCTGCTCATGCGTCCAGGGTACGGTCGCGGAGAAAATCCCCGCGCCTTCTGCTGTGCTGGGAATCATGACGTCCAGCCCCACTCCCCCGCCCGTCCCCTCCGGCCCGCCCGCCGGCCGGGGACCGCTGCGCAGGCTCAGGGCCCGCGGACGCGACGAGGCGCACCGGACGGCCTCGCCGCTGGAGCTCTTCTTCGACCTGTGCTTCGTCGTGGCCGTCGCCCAGGCGGGCATCCAGCTGGTGCACTCCGTCGCCGAGGGCCATGCCGGCGAGGGGATCCTCGACTACGCGATGGTCTTCTTCGCCGTGTGGTGGGCCTGGATGAACTTCTCGTGGTTCGCCTCGGCGTACGACAACGACGACGTGCTGTACCGGGTCGTCACGCTGGTGCAGATCGCGGGTGTGCTGGTCCTCGCGGCGGGGGTCTCGCAGGCGTTCGAGGAGCACGACTACCTCGTGGTCTGGCTGGGCTACGTGATCATGCGGCTGGCCCTGGCGACGCAGTGGCTGCGGGCGGCCCGTGCCGCCGAGGGCCCGGAGCGCACGACGGCCCTGCGCTACGCAGGCGGGGTGCTGCTGTGCCAGGTCGGCTGGCTGGGTCTGGTGCTGCTGCCCGAGGGCGCCCGGCCCTGGTGGTTCCTGGTGATGGCCCTGCTGGAGATGTGCGTGCCGCTCTTCGCCGAGCGGGGCCACCCCACGGCCTGGCATCCCCGCCATATCGCGGAGCGCTACGGACTGTTCACCATCATCGTGCTCGGCGAGACGGTCGCCGCGGCCACGATCGCCGTGAAGTCCGGTATCGACGAGAACGACGCGCTGGGCGAGCTCCTCCCCATCGCGTCCGGCGGGCTGCTGATCATCTTCGCCGCCTGGTGGATCTACTTCGTGGTGCCCATCCACAGCCATCTGCGGTCCAACCGGCAGGCGTTCCTTTGGGGCTACGGCCACTACCTGGTCTTCGCCTCGGCGGCCGCGATCGGGGCCGGACTGGAGGTGGCGGTGGAGCAGACGGTCGGCAAGGCGCACATCTCCACGCTGGCGGCGTCGGCCTCCGTGACCCTGCCGACGGCCCTGTATCTGCTGACGGTGTGGGCCCTGCACTCGCGTCACTTCAAGGCGGGCATCACCCAGCAGCTGGTGCTGCCGACGACGGCCCTGCTGGTGATCTGCTGCACGTTCCTGGGTGACTGGGCGGTGCCGGCGGCGGGCGTGGTCTGCGTGCTGTCGGTGGTGGCGGGAGAGACGCTGGCCGCGCGCCCGGCGAGGGCCCAGGAGCCGTCGGGCCCGGCCGGCTGAGCGCGCCGTCCGGCCCGGTACGCCCGCGAGGGCCGACGGCTGGACAACACTGGGCGCCATGACAGTTGACGCTCTGGTGGACGCTCTGACGGATGTCTCCGGCCTGCGCGTGGGGCACGCGACCCGCGCCGGGGACGGCTGGCTCACCGGCACCACGGTCGTGCTCGCCCCGGAGGGCGGGGCCGTGGCCGCCGTGGACGTGCGGGGCGGTGGCCCCGGCACCAAGGAGACGGACGCGCTCGACCCACGCAACGTGGTGCGGAAGGTCGAGGCGATCGTGCTGACCGGCGGCAGCGCCTACGGGCTGGACGCGGCCTCGGGGGTGATGGCCTGGCTGGAGGAACGGGGGCGCGGGATCCGGGTCGGGGCGGACCCGGCGCAGGTCGTGCCGGTGGTGCCCGCCGCGTGTGTCTTCGATCTGGGGCGGGGCGGCGACTTCCGGGCCCGGCCGGACGCGGCCACCGGCCGGGCCGCGGTCGAGGCGGCTGCGGCGAGCGAGCCCGGCGCGCGGGTGGCCCAGGGCTGTGTGGGCGCCGGCACGGGGGCGGTGACCGGGGTGGTGAAGGGCGGCATCGGCAGCGCGAGCACGGTGCTCGGCTCGGGTGTCACGGTGGCCGCGCTGGTGGTGGCCAACGCGGCGGGTTCGACGGTGGATCCGGAAACGGGGGTGCTGTACGGGGAGTTGTTCCAGGGGCGGGTCGAGTACCCGGAGGCGGAGGTCCACGCGGCCGCGCTGCGGCGCCTCGCCGAGACGGCCGCGAGGAGCACGCCTCCGCCGCTCAACACCACGCTCGCGGTGGTCGCCACGGACGCGGATCTGTCGAAGGCCCAGGCGCAGAAGCTGGCCGGTACGGCTCACGACGGCATCGCCCGCGCGGTGCGGCCGGTGCACCTCCTGAACGACGGGGACACGGTGTTCACGCTGGCGACAGGGGACCGCGCCCTGGACGGCGCGAACCCTCTCGCCCTCAACGAGGTCCTCGCGGCGGGCGCTGACGTGGTGACCCGCGCGATCGTTCGGGCGGTGCGCGCCGCCGGGTCGGTCGACGGTCCTGGCGGGGCGTGGCCGTCGTACGGGGAGTTGTACGCGGGCCGCTGAGCAGGCGGGCACCCACAGCGGTCCCACAGCGATGCCGGACATTGTCGCGGCCATGTAACGGTGATGTCGTTCCTGGCGGCCGGACGCAACCCGAACGGCCGCCGGGCCCCTCTTCCTTCACGTACTGGAGCGGATCACTCACATCACACGAACTGGGAGCAGCCCGTGACAACGCCGGACATTGCCGCGCGGCGCACACTGGGGGCCTGTGCCGCCCTGATGGTCGGCGCCCTGACGCTCACGGCCTGCGGTGGCAGCGCCACCGCCAAGGACGACGAGAAGGGCGGCAAGGGCACGGGCAACACGTCCGTCGCGAAGATAGCCATCTCGGCGAAGGACGGTTCGACGGGCGCGTCCATCAACTCGACCGGCGTGAAGGTCAGCGACGGGAAGCTGACCGAGGTGAAGATGACGGTGGCGGGCGGCGATCAGGCCGTGCCGGGCTCGATCTCCTCCGACGGCAAGGCCTGGAAGCCGAAGGAGCAGCTGGAGCGCGGGACGAAGTACCAGATATCGGCGACCGCGAAGGACACGGACGGCCGGACGGCCGCCGCCAACTCGATCTTCACGACGGTGTCGTCGTCGAACAGCTTCATCGGGACGTACACGCCGGACAACGGCACCACGGTCGGTGCGGGCATGCCGGTGTCGTTCACCTTCGACAAGGCCATCACCGAGCGGAAGGCCGTGCAGTCGCGCATCACGGTCACCTCCAGCAGCGGGCAGAAGGTGGTCGGGCACTGGTTCAACGGGCAGCGGCTCGACTTCCGGCCCGAGGAGTACTGGAAGGCCGGCTCCAAGGTGACGATGAAGATCGACCTGGACGGGGTCGAGGGCGCGAACGGCGTCTACGGCGTGCAGAAGAAGACGGTCACCTTCACCGTCGGGCGCTCGCAGGTCTCCACGGTCGACGTCAACACGCAGACCATGACGGTGGTCCGGGACGGCAAGACCGTCAAGACGATCCCGATCTCGGCGGGCAGCGCGGAGCACACCACGTACAACGGGCAGATGGTGATCTCGGAGAAGTTCACGCAGACCCGGATGAACAGCCGGACGGTCGGTCTCGGCGGCGAGTACGACATCCCGGACGTGCCGCACGCGATGCGCCTGACGACGTCCGGCACGTTCATCCACGGCAACTACTGGTACAACAAGGGCAACCCGCCCTTCGGGCGCCAGGGCACCAGCCACGGCTGCGTCGGCCTCGCGGACGTCCAGGGCGCCGGGGGCAACACGCCCTCCAAGTGGTTCTACGACAACTCGCTCATCGGCGACGTGGTGATCGTGAAGAACTCCCCCGACAAGACGGTGTCCCCGGACAACGGGCTCAACGGCTGGAACATGGACTGGAGCCAGTGGGTCGCGGGCAGCGCGTCGTGAGCGACTGAACATTCGCCCCAACTGGGGTTTTTGACGGACCGATCGGGCCGCGCGGGAACTTTTCGCGCGGCCCGCGCGTCTTCCCGGACGTACGTTTTCTCGGTTCCCGGACATGATGTCCGACCGAGGGGCTACGGTATGCACCCACAAGGTGACATGCAGCAACGCCGGGAGAAACCTTGAGCGTTCCGTACGAGACGGCAGCGTACGAACCCCACGACTCGCCCGAGTCTCCGGAGGAGCACCTCGCGCGACTCCTCGGCCGCGCCCTGAACTCCTTCGAGTTGCCGGACGAGACGATATGGCGGCTGGACTGCGCCCTGGCCCACGACGGTTCGCTGCACTCCGCGCACCACAGCGCGGGCCTGCACCGGGAGACGTACCGGCACACGTGGCTGCTCGCCGACGGTTCGGCGCTCACGCTCTGGGAGCTCGTCCACAACACCGCTCCGGGCAGCGAACCGCAGCACGAGGTCTATGTGGACGAGGAGGAGCTGCGGGCCGCGACCGCGCGTCTGCCGCTGCCGCCGGACACGCCCGACTTCGAACTGCCGGTGACGGTGCAGCTGTCACCGGTCCCCGTGCCCCGGCACGCCTTTGCCGGCGACGACTCGGCGGACCACGCGCGGCGTTTACTGCGCCGGGCGGAGAACGCGGACCGGCCGGGCGCGGACACGGCGGCCCTGCTGGCCACGGCGTCCGGCCACCGGATCACCCAGGCCTTCGGCCGCCCCTGCCGCGCCGGCCGGGCGGGGCTGGGCTTCTCGCTCTACGAGCACGCGTTCCTGCTGGGTGACGGGGAGGAGTTCTCCCTCTGGGAGGTCGAGCACACGGCGACGCCGGACGGGCGGCACATGTGCGAGGTGTACGTCAGCGAGGACGCGGCGCGCGAGGCGATGGAGCGGCGCGCGGCGCAGCTTTCCTAGACGCCTCGGTCACCTAGACGCCCCGGTCTCCGCCCAACTGGCGCACCAGCTCGGTGAAGGCGTCTCTCTCCTCCGTGGTCAGCTCCACGGACTCCGACCGGGGGCCTGTCTGCCGCTGTTGCGGGAGAGCGGGGAGGGAGTGGCCTTCGGGCCACCCAAAGACGTGCTCAGGCATGCGTTCCAGTAGACACCACGGCCCGGGACTTCGGTCCCGGGCCGTGATTTTCGTGATCTATCTCGCAGGTGGCGTGAACGGTTCACATGCCCTGAAAGGGACGGACCGCGACGGGAGTCAGGCCGCCACCGGCTGCTTGTTCTCCGCCGCCGGGGCCGCGGCGCCCTCGCCGGGAGCCGCGGTGGTGCCCGGGGCCTGCTTGCGCATGCCCTTCAGGACGATCACCAGGGCGGTCGTGACGCAGACGCCCGCGGCGATGGCGACCAGGTAGAGGAGCGGGTTGCCGATCAGCGGGACCACGAAGATGCCGCCGTGCGGGGCGCGCAGGGTGGCGCCGAAGGCCATCGACAGGGCACCGGTGATCGCACCGCCCGCCATGGAGGCCGGGATGACGCGCAGTGGGTCGGCCGCCGCGAAGGGGATCGCGCCCTCGGAGATGAAGGAGGCGCCGAGCACCCAGGCGGCCTTGCCGTTCTCGCGCTCGGTCGCGTTGAAGAGCTTGCCGCGCACGGTCGTGGCCAGGGCCATCGCCAGCGGGGGCACCATGCCGGCCGCCATGACCGCCGCCATGATCTTCATCGCGGAGTCGCTGGGGTCGGAGACCGCGATACCGGCCGTGGCGAAGGTGTAGGCGACCTTGTTGACGGGCCCGCCGAGGTCGAAGCACATCATCAGGCCGAGGAGGGTGCCGAGCAGGATGGCGTTGGCGCCGGACAGGCTGTTCAGCCAGTCGGTCATGCCCTTCTGTGCCTCGGCGATGGGCTTGCCGATGACGACGAACATCAGGAACCCGACGATCGCCGAGGAGATCAGCGGGATCACCACCACCGGCATGATGCCGCGCAGCGCCGCCGGGATGTTCACCTTCTGGATCGCGATCACCACGCCACCGGCGATCAGACCGGCCGCGAGGCCGCCGAGGAAACCGGCGTTGATGGTCAGGGCGATCGATCCGCCGACGAAGCCGGGCACCAGACCGGGCCGGTCGGCCATGCCGTAGGCGATGTAGCCGGCCAGGACCGGGACGAGGAAGCCGAAGGCGACGCCGCCGATCTGGAAGAGCAGCGCGGCCCAGCTGTCGGCCTGGGTCCACAGGAAGTGGTCCATCACCGACGGGGCCTTGTTGACCTTGTAGCCGCCGATCGCGAAGCCGAGGGCGATCAGCAGACCGCCCGCCGCGACGAAGGGGACCATGTAACTGACGCCGGACATAAGCCACTTGCGCAGCTTGGTGCCGTAGCCCTCGCCGGAGTCGCCGGTGCGATCGACGGGCGTGGTGCCCGGGGAGCCGGAGGTGACCTCGCCGCGCGCGGCCTTCTCGCGGACCTCGGCGATGAGTTCGGCGGGGCGGTTGATGCCCGCCTTCACACCGACGTCGACGGTCGGCTTGCCGGCGAAGCGGTCCTTCTCCCGTACGGAGACGTCGTGGGCGAAGATCACGCCGTCCGCCGCCGCGATGACCTCCGGGTCGAGCCGGGTGAAACCGGCCGAGCCCTGGGTTTCGACGGTGACCTCGACGCCCGCCTCACGGCCGGCGTTCTCCAGCGACTCCGCCGCCATGTAGGTGTGGGCGATGCCGGTGGGACAGGAGGTGACGGCGACGATGCGGAACGGGCGGTCCGGCTCAGCGGCGGTGCCGTCGGCGTCGTCGGCGTCGTCGGCGTCGTCGGTGACCGTGGCGGCGGCGGGAGAGGCCGCTCCCGCCGACGCCACGGTGTCTTCGGCCGCTGCCGCGGCGGGTGCCTCGGGCTCGTCGCCCCGGATCAGCGCCGCCGCGGCCGCCGCGTCGCCCACCGAGCGCAGCGCGTCGGTGAACTCCGTGTTCATCAGCTGCCGGGCCAGCGACGACAGGATCGTCAGATGGGCGTCGTCGGCACCGGCCGGCGCGGCGATCAGGAAGATCAGGTCGGCGGGGCCGTCCGTCGCACCGAAGTCGATGCCGTCGGAGCTGCGCCCGAAGGCGAGCGTCGGCTCGGTGACGTGCTCGCTGCGGCAGTGCGGGATGCCGATGCCGCCGTCGAGGCCAGTCGGCATCTGGGCCTCGCGGGCGGCCACGTCGGCGAGGAAGCCGTCCAGGTCGGTCACCCGGCCCAGGGCCACCATGCGCTGGGCGAGGGCGCGCGCCGCCGCCTCCTTGGTGTCGGCGGACAGGTCGAGGTCGACCAGGTCCGCCGTGATCATGTCGCTCATCGCGGGCTCCTTAGCTCGCGTATCGCCCGGTGCGTGGGGTGGGCGGGGGAAGGGACGGGGGTGCTGCTGTGGGGGGTGACGAGGGTGGCGGCGGGGAGTAACGGGGAGGCCCGCCGCTCAGGGTCCGGTTCGTGCGGCTCGAGGTACGTCATGACACCGGCTCCTTCAGCGCACGGTCCACCGGGACCTCCGCCGTGACCGTCACCGCCGCCGGGTCCAGGTCGCCCGGCGTCGGCATGACGCTGCCGGGCAGCTGGACGGCCGCCGCGCCGTGGGCGACCGCGGAGGCGAGGGCGTCCGGGCCGCTGCCGCCGGCGATCAGGAAACCGGCGAGGGAGGAGTCACCGGCGCCGACGTTGCTGCGCACCGCGGACACCCGGGCGCTGCCGAACCAGGCGCCCTCGTCGGACACCAGCAGCTGCCCGTCCGCGCCGAGGCTCGCGAGGACGGCCCGGGCGCCCATCGCGCGCAGTTCCTCGGCCGCCTTCACGGCGTCGCCCACGGTGGCGAGGGGACGGCCGACGGCTCCGGCGAGTTCCTCGGCGTTCGGCTTGACCACATCGGGCCGTTCGCGCAGCGCCTCCAGCAGCGCGGGCCCGGAGGTGTCCAGGGCGATCCGGGCACCGGCGGCGTGCGTGCGGGCGACCAGCTCGGCGTACCAGGAGGGGGCGAGGCCGCGCGGGAGGCTGCCGCAGCAGGCGATCCAGGCGGCGTCGCCGGACTGCTGCCGTACGGTCTCCAGGAGCAGTTCCCGCTCGGCCTCGGACAGTTCCGGACCCGGTGCGTTGATCTTCGTCAGGACGCCGTCGGCCTCGGCGAGGGCGATGTTGGAGCGGGTGGCCCCGGCGACCGGGACCGGCGCGACCTCGATGCCCTGCTTGTCGAGCAGGTCGGCGACGAGCGCGCCCGGGGCGCCGCCGAGCGGCAGGACCGCGACGGTGCGCTGTCCGGCCGCGGCGACCGCGCGCGAGACGTTCACGCCCTTGCCGCCCGGGTCCATCCGCTCGCCGGTGGCGCGGATGACCTCGCCGCGGTCGAGGGACGGCACCTCATAGGTGCGGTCCAGTGACGGGTTGGGGGTGACGGTGAGGATCATGCGCGCACTACTTCCGTGCCGCCGCGCTCGATGGCGACGGCGTCTTCGGGGCTCAGCCCGCTGTCGGTGATCAGCAGGTCCACATCGCTCAGGTCGCCGAAGCGGGCGAAGTGCTCCTGGCCGTGCTTGGAGGAGTCGGCGATCAGGACCACCCGGCGGGCGGCGGCCACGGCCGCGCGCTTCACGGCGGCCTCGGCGAGGTCGGGGGTGGTCAGACCGTGTTCGGCGGAGAAGCCGTTGGCGGCCACGAACAGCACGTCGGCGCGGATCTCGCCGTACGCCCTGAGCGCCCAGGCGTCCACGGCGGCGCGCGTACGGTGCCGGACACGCCCTCCGATGAGGTGGAGCTGGATGCCGGGGTGGTCGGCGAGGCGGGCCGCGATGGGCAGGCTGTGCGTGACGACGGTGAGGGAGGCCTCCAGCGGGAGGGCGGCGGCCATCTTCGCCACCGTCGTCCCGGCGTCGAGGATCATGGTGCCCTCGCTCGGCAGTTCCGCGAGGGCCGCCTTGGCGATGCGGTCCTTCTCGTCGGCCGCCGCGGTCTCGCGCTCGGCGAGGTCCGGCTCGAAGTCGAGACGCCCGACCGGGATGGCCCCGCCGTGCACCCGGCGGACCAGGCCGGCCCGGTCGAGGGCCGTCAGATCCCGGCGGATCGTCTCCGCCGTCACCTGGAACTCCTCGGCCAGCGACACGACATCCACTCGGCCGCCGTCACGGGCGAGCCGGAGGATCTCCTGCTGCCGCTCCGGTGCGTACATGTCCGTTTCGCCTCCACCTCATGCCCGAACGTGTGGTTTCAGCGGGAGGCTACGCCGAGATTTCCAGGAAGTAAACAGGTTCGGGCTCATTCGGGCATGATCGGAAACAGAAACGGGTCCGGCACCCTGTGAGGTGCCGGACCCGCTCCTGCTTTCCGCTGCGTCAGACCAGCGCCGGTTCCTTCCCCTCCGCCGGCTGCGCCTCGCCCTCCACGTGCTGCGCCGGCCGCTTCGGCAGGGCGAACATCAGCAGGAAGATGACGCCCATCACGGCGGCCACCCAGCCGAGCGCGTTCTGGAAGGCGTCGGCGAAGGCCGGGCCCACCTGATTCCGGCTCAGGTGGTCGCTGATCGAGCCGAAGAACACGACCGACACCAGCCCGAGCCCGAGCGCGTTGCCCATCTGCTGCACGGTGTTGATGAGGCCGGAGGCCGAGCCGGAGTGCTCGCGCGGCACCTCGGAGAGGATCGCGTCGGTCAGCGGCGCGACGATCAGGCCCATGCCGACGCCCATCACGACCAGCGGGAGGGCCATCTGCCAGGGGGTGATGGCCACGCCGTAGTGCCCGGACTCCCAGATGTAGAGCAGCACCCCGGCCCCCATCACCAGCGCGCCCGCCTGGAGCACCTTGCGCCCGAAGCGCGGGACCAGCAGCTGCACGGACATCCCGGCGGCCGCCGACACGGCGATCGAGAACGGCACCCCGGTCAGGCCCGCCTTCAACGGGCTCCAGCCCAGCCCGAACTGCATGTACAGCGTCCACACCAGGAAGAAGATGCCGAGCGCGACTCCGAAGACGGTCTGTACGGCGATCCCGGCCGCGAAGCTCTTGACCCGGAACAGCGACAGCTCGACCAGCGGGGAGCCGTCCCGCGCGCTCTTGCGCCTCTCGTACGCCACCAGCGCCGCGAGGACGACGAGCGAGCCGGCCATCGAGACGTACCCCCACAGCGGCCAGCCCAGCTCGCGGCCGCGGATGAGCGGGTAGAGCAGCATCAGCAGACCCAGCGTCACGAGCGCGACACCCACCAGGTCCAGCTTGAGAGCCTTCGGCGCCTTGGACTCGGTGATGAACCGGCTGCCGAGGATCAGGCCCGCGACACCCACGGGCAGGTTGATCAGGAAGATCGAGCGCCACTCCCACCCGAACAGGTTCCACTCCGTCAGCAGCGCGCCCAGCAGCGGACCGGACACGGCCCCGAGCCCGACGACCGCGCCGAACAGCCCGAACACCTTGCCCCGTTCGTGCGCCGGGAAGGTCGCGTGCACGATCGACAGCACCTGCGGCACCATCAGCGCCGCCATACCGCCCTGGAGGAACCGCGAGGCCACCAGCATCTCCGGGTTCACCGCGAGGCCGCACAGCGCGGAGGCGACGGTGAAGCCTCCTATGCCGACGAGGAAGATCCGCTTGCGGCCGTGGATGTCGCCGAGCCGTCCGCCGGTGATCAGCCCGGCGGCGAAGGCCAGGGCGTATCCGGCGGTGATCCACTGGATCTCGCTGAAGGACGCGCCCGACTCCCGCTGGATCGACGGGATGGCGACGTTGACGATCGTGACGTCGACGAGGTCCATGAAGGCGGCGGTCATCACAATGGCGAGGGCGAACCAGCGGCGGCGGTCGTTGCCGCCTCCTGTGGTGCCAGGGGTGGTGTCGGTGGAGGTCATGCTTCGAAACTAGGGGGTCATTAGGTCAGATCATGACCTAATGGTGCGGCATCCTCGTCGGTATGACGACGGACACACCGGCCCGGCTGCTCACGCTCCTCTCCCTCCTCCAGACGCCCCGCGAATGGCCCGGCGGCGAGCTGGCCGGCCGGCTCGGGGTCTCCCGCCGCACGGTCCGGCGGGACATCGACCGGCTGCGCGAACTGGGCTATCCCGTGCAGGCGACCAAGGGTGCCGACGGCGGCTACCGGCTGGTCGCCGGCAAGGCCATGCCGCCGCTCGTGCTCGACGACGAGGAGGCCGTGGCCATCGCGGTCGGGCTGCGCGCCGGGGCGGGGCACGCGGTGGCGGGCCTGGACGAGGCGTCGGTGCGGGCGCTGGCCAAGCTGGAGCAGGTGCTGCCCGGCCGGCTGCGCCACCGCGTGACCACTCTCCAGGCCGCGACCATGCCGCTGACCAGCGGGGACGGGCCCAGCATCGCACCCGAGACACTGACCGTGATGGCCTCCACGGTGGCCGGGCATGAGCGGCTGCGGTTCGCCTACCGCGCGGCGGACGGCACCGGGTCGCGCCGCCTGACGGAGCCCTACCGGCTGGTCTCGACGGGCCGCCGCTGGTACCTGGTCGCCTACGACATCGACCGCGACGACTGGCGGACGTTCCGCGTCGACCGGGTGAGCGAACCGTTCGCCACGGGGGCCCGCTTCGTACCGCGCGAGCTGCCGACGGGGAGCGCGGCCGAGTTCCTGCGGCAGTCGATGCAACGGCAGCAGCAGACCTACGACTTCGAGGTCACCTTCGCCGCACCGGCCGACTTCGTCGCCGCCCGCCTGCCGAAGTGGCTGGGCACGCCTGAGGTGTTGGACGACAACAGCTGCCGGCTCCGGGGATCCGCGGGAGACCAGGTGCAGTGGGTGGCGTTCCGGCTGGCGATGCTGGAGTGCGACTTCACGGTCCGGGAGCCCGTGGAACTCGTACAGGCCGTGAGGCAGTTGGGGGCACGGTTGAGCAAGGCGGCCGGGGACAGGGACGCGGGCGGCGCATGAGCCTGGCGCTCAGGCACGGGTCGGCCGGGCCGCGTCAGGTTGGGGCGCGGGTCGGGCCCTCGGCGCATCCGCTCAGGTGCGGTTCGGCCCCCGCCGCATCACGCTCTGGTGCGGATTGCCCCGCCGGTTCCACTCACGCGCGCTTCGGTCCCGCCCCGTCACGCTTCCCCTGGGAAGTCCCGCAACTCCCACGGAAAGTCCCGCAACGCCGCCAGATTCCGCGACGCGAGTTCCGCCGGTCCCCCCGGGCCCTCCGCCGGTGCGTCCCCTTCCGCCCAGGTCTCCAGGGCGGCGCGCACCGCGGCACTGGCGACGGCGGCGGCGAAGCGCAGCCCGGGTCCGGCGGCAACGTTGTCGTGATCCTTCCCGGCACCCGCCGCCCGTTCCGCCAGCACCTCCCCCAGCATCCGTTCCGAGGTCTGGCACACCTCCGCCCAGACCCGGCGCAGGGACGGGTTGGCCTCGGCGAGGCGCAGGAGTGTGCGGACCCACTCCCAGGAGGACGCCGAGACACCGACGCCCGGGGTGAGGGTGTGGCGGACGCCCTGTTCCAGGGCCTGGAGCACGCTCGCGTCGGCCGGAGCGGCCCGCACCGCCGCCACCCAGCGCTGGGCACCGGCCGCGTAGAGCGGGGCGACGGCCTCCTCCTTGGTGGCGAAGTACCGGTAGAAGGTGCGCGGGGCGATACCGGCGGCCTGGGCGATGTCCTCCGCGCGGGTGGCGCGCAGGCCGTGCCGGACGAAGAGGCCCGCCGCCGCCCGGGCGATCTCCATCCGCGTCTCGGCCTTCCGCCGTTCGGTCAGCGAGGCCTGAGGCGGGGTCGGGGTGGTGCTGCTCACGCCCGGCAGGGTATGCCCATGTGACACAATCTGCCATCTGGCGGGCCACCCCGTGGTTCAGGTACGGGGTGCCCCGCCCTCCAAGCCGCCCCGCCCTCCAAGCACCGCGGCCGAAGGCTCGGCACGCGGCACCGGCAGGAAAAGAGCCGGACCCCGGCGCCCGGGGGGAGGGGCGCCGGGGTCCGGCCTTGGGAGAGTCCCGGCGCCGGGGGGAGTGCGACGGGACTTGGTCTGTGGGGGCCGCGGGGGGTGTGGGCCCCGGGCCCGAACTGGTGGACCCGGAAGTCTTGTTCCCCGAGTCCTTCGGGTTAAGCGGCGATACAACGCCATGTTTGCGCGGTCTTCCGCCACCCGGCGTACGCGGTGTCACGCATCACGCAGCCGGGTGCGAAGCGGACGTCACGCCGCCGCGTCGAAACCGGTGCTGCGCGCCAGCTTCTTCAGCTCCAGCAGCGCGTGCTTCTCGATCTGCCGGATGCGCTCGCGGGTCAGTCCGTGTTCCTTGCCGACCTCGGTCAGGGTGCGCTCCCGGCCGTCCTCTATGCCGTAGCGCATCTTGATGATGGAGGCCGTGCGCTGGTCGAGGCGGCCGATGAGGTCGTCGAGCTCCTCACTGCGCAGCAGCGTGAGCACCGACTGCTCGGGCGACACCGCCGAGGTGTCCTCCAGGAGGTCGCCGAACTGGGTCTCGCCCTCGTCGTCCACCGACATGTTCAGCGAGACCGGGTCACGGGCCCAGTCGAGCACGTCGGTGACGCGCTCCGGCGTCGAGGCCAGCTCGGCTGCGATCTCCGCGGGCTCCGGGTCCCGGCCGTGCTCGCGGTTGAACTCGCGCTGCACACGGCGGATCCGGCCGAGCTCCTCCACGAGGTGGACGGGCAGGCGGATCGTACGGGACTGGTCGGCTATCGAACGGGTGATGGCCTGGCGGATCCACCACGTCGCGTACGTGGAGAACTTGAAGCCCTTGCGGTAGTCGAACTTCTCGACCGCGCGCACCAGGCCGGCGTTGCCCTCCTGGATCAGGTCCAGCAGCGGCAGACCGCTGCGGGGGTAGCGGCGGGCGACGGCGACGACCAGGCGGAGGTTGGAGCGGATGAAGATGTCCTTGGCCCGCTCCGCGTCGGCTATCAGGGCCTCGAGTTCGTCACGGGTGGGGTCGGCCTTGGTGTCCTCGAACCCGTCGAGGACCTGCCGCGCGAACACACCCGCCTCGATGACCTGCGACAGCTCGACCTCCTTGGCGGCGTCGAGCAGTGGCGTGCGCGCTATTTCGTCGAGGTACATGCCGACCAGGTCGCGGTCGGCGATCTCGCCGCCATGGGCGCGAACGGCGCGAACACTGCTTGCCGCGTCGGCCGTCTCGCCGGTGGCGGACTTACGACGGGCGACGGCACGGGTTGCCATGCGTGCTCCCTTGCGATGGTGAGGTCAGCGGGCGGTCCTTCGGACGCTGGACTCCGTCTCCGGGACTCTCCGGACTCTCCTCGGGTGCCCTGCATCCGATGGAAACAACGACTGGAATCAGGACAGAATTCCCAACCCGCCCCACGATTTTCCTGATCATGCAGTACCCTGTCCGGCCACCTGGGGAGGCACGATGCCGTCAGAACGTACAGAGGTGCAGGTCAGGCCGGGAGTCGAGGCCGACCTCGAAGCTCTCACAGCCCTCTACAACCACTATGTACGTGAGACGGCGATCACATTCGATACCGCTGTCTTCACTCCGGAAGAGCGCCGCCCTTGGCTGCTCTCCCACCCAGTAGACGGCCCGCATCGCCTGATGGTTGCCACGGGCACCAACTCACAGGAGATTCTGGGTTACGCCACATCAAGCCCTTTCCGGCAGAAGCCCGCTTATGCCACCTCGGTGGAGACGACCGTGTACGTCGCCCCGCACGCGGGCCGTCGCGGCGTCGGCACCCTCCTGTACGAGGCCCTCTTCGAGGCCCTGTCCGGCGAGGACCTGCACCGCGCCTACGCCGGCATCAGCCAGCCGAACGAGGCGTCCGGCCGGCTGCACGAGCGCTGCGGGTTCCAGTACGTCGGAACGTACCGGGAGGCCGGCCGCAAGTTCGGCCGCTACTGGGACGTGGCCTGGTACGAGAAGCCGCTGCGGCCACGGGACCCTCGAGGCTGATTTCAGCCGAACTGCACCGACCGCTTGGCCAGCCCCATCCAGAACCCGTCGATCACCGACTTCTGCACATCCAGCTCACCGGCCGCGTCGGCGGCACCCATGGTCACGAACAGCGGGGCGAAGTGCTCGGTGCGCGGATGGGCCAGCTGCCCGGCCGGAGACGTGCGCGTGAAGTCCAGCAGCGCGTCCACATCCCGTGCCTCCAGCGCCCGCCGGCCCCAGTCGTCGAACTCCGCCGACCAGCCGGGGATGCCGCCCTGCCGGAGCGCGGCCAGGTTGTGGGTGAAGAAGCCGGAGCCGACGATCAGCACGCCCTCGTCCCGCAGCGGGGCGAGCCTGCGGCCGATCTCCATGAGCCTGACCGGGTCGAGCGTCGGCATGGAGACCTGGAGGACGGGGATGTCGGCCTCCGGGTACATCTCGACCAGCGGGACGTACGCGCCGTGGTCGAGGCCACGGTCGGGGATGTCCTGGACGGGCGTACCGGGGGCGCGCAGCAGCTTCCGTACCGACTCGGCGAGCTCCGGTGCGCCGGGAGCCTCGTACCTCACCCGGTAGTAGTGCTCGGGGAAACCCCAGAAGTCGTAGACGAGGGGGACGGTCTCGGTGGCGCCGAGGGCGAGCGGGGCCTCCTCCCAGTGGGCGGAGACCATCAGGATCGCCTTGGGGCGCGGCAGTCCGGCGGACCAGGCGGCCAGTTCACCGGGCCAGACCGGGTCGTCGGCCAGCGGCGGGGCGCCGTGGCTGAGGTACAGAGCGGGCATGCGCTCCTGGGTGGCGGCGGACATGCTGCGACTCCCTCCAGAATGGTTCCCTGACAAAACTGTACGGGCCATTTGTTTAATCTTCAAGGAGGGGCCACGTAAAGTGGAAGGCATGAAGGCACCCGCATCCGCACCGACACCGGGCTCCGGCCAGGAGCCCCAGGAACCGCGCTGGCTCACCGACGAGGAGCAGCGCGTCTGGCGCTCGTTCATGGAGGGCGTCACCCTCCTCGACGACCATCTCGACCGTCAGCTCCAGCGCGACGCGGGCATGCCGCACGTCTACTACGGCCTTCTGGTCAAGCTCGCCGAGGCACCCCGGCGGCAACTGCGGATGACCGAGCTCGCCATGCTGGCGAAGATCACCCGCTCCCGGCTCTCGCACGCCATCGCGCGTCTGGAGAAGAACGGCTGGGTACGCCGCGAGGACTGCCCCGACGACAAGCGGGGCCAGTTCGCCGTGCTCACGGACCAGGGCTACGAGGTGCTGGGGCAGACCGCCCCGGGCCATGTGGAGGCCGTACGGCAGGCGGTCTTCGACCGGCTCTCCCCGGAACAGCAGAAGTCCCTCGGCGAGATCATGAGGATCGTCGCCGAGGGACTTCAGCCGACCGAAGCCGGTGCGGACCTGCCCTGGCTCCGCTGAGCCGGGGCAGGTCCTGGAATCCACAGGTACGAGGCGTCCCCTTCCTCGTGCCTGTGGATGGCCCGAAGGGGTTCTGTCGCGAGCCCTCGTCAGTGGGCGACGACCGGGATCTGCACCTCGTCGTCCGCGCCGGAGTCCGAGCCGGTCACCGTGGTGCTGTCCGGCCGGCCGGCGTTGACGAAGGTCAGGGCGATCGCGGCGGCCACGACGAGGATGCCGACGGCGAACCAGATGGCGCTGGTGTAGCCCTTCACCATGCCCTCCAGCTGGACCAGCTGCTGCTGGGACCGGCTGGTCGCCCCCACGATGTGGTCGGCGATGTACGAGGTCGTCGCCGAGGCGGCGATGGTGTTCAGCAGGGCGGTACCGATGGCGCCGCCCACCTGCTGCGAGGTGTTGACCATCGCGGAGGCGACACCGGAGTCCCGGGGCTCGACGCCCTGGGTGGCCAGGGACATGGCCGGCATGAACGCCGTACCCATGCCGAGGCCGAGCAGCAGCATCGCCGGCAGCAGCAGGGCCGCGTACGAGGAGCCGATCTCCAGCTGGGTCAGCAGCAGCATGCCGAGCGCGGCGACCAGGAAGCCGGGGCCCATCAGCAGGCGCGGCGCGACCCGGGTCATCAGACGGGTGCCGATCTGGGTCGAGCCCGTGATCATGCCCACGATCATCGGCAGGAAGGCGAAACCGGTCTTGACCGGCGAGTACCCCTTCACGATCTGCAGGTAGTACGTCAGGAAGAGGAACAGGCCGAACATCGCGATGATCGCGAGTCCGAGGGAGAGGTAGACACCGCCGCGGTTGCGCTCGGTGACCACGCGCAGCGGCAGCAGCGGGGCCTTGACCTTGGACTCGACGAACACGAAGGCCAGCAGCAGGACGGCGGAGGCGACGAACATGGCGACGGTCACGGTGTCGCTCCAGCCGTCGGACTCGGCGCGGGTGAAGCCGTAGACCAGGGCGACCAGGCCGAAGGTGGACAGCAACACGCCGGGGATGTCGAGCGGCGAGCGGTTGCGGCCGCCCTCCGGCTCACGGATGACGAAGTACGCACCGGCAGCGGCGACGATGGCGAACGGGATGTTCACGAAGAACGTCCAGCGCCAGTCCAGGTACTCGGTGAGGAAGCCGCCCAGGATCAGACCGACGGCACCGCCACCACCGGCGATCGCGCCGTAGATGCCGAACGCCTTGGCGCGCTCCTTGGCGTCGGTGAACATCACGGCGAGCAGGGAGAGCGCGGCGGGCGCGAGCAGGGCACCGAAGACGCCCTGGAGTGCGCGGGCGCCGAACATCATCGCCTCGTTGGTGGCCGCGCCGCCGAGCGCGGAGGCCGCGGCGAAGCCGCCGAGCCCGAGGACGAACGCCCTCTTGCGGCCCCACAGGTCGGCTATCCGGCCGCCGAACAGGAGCAGACCGCCGAAGGCGAGGGCGTAGGCCGTGACGACCCACTGCCGGTTGCCGTCGGAAATGCCCAGGTCCTGCTGGGCGGAGGGCAGGGCGATGTTCACGATGGTGGCGTCCAGGACGACCATCAGCTGGGCGAGCGCGATGAAGACGAGCGCTTTCCAGCGGCCGGCGTCCGGTTCTCTGGCCGGTGTGCCGAGTGCCTTTGAGGCTGTTTCAGACATGGGGGTACCCACTTCGGGACTTCGTGACGGAAAGAGATGTCGAGAGCTGACGGCTCATCTACGGGGACGGCCGCAGGGACTGTCGTCTTGGTTGCAGACGGATGGGACGCGTTGGATACAGACGGACGGGACGCGCTGAACTAATCGGTCAGGGCTGGCGCAGATCCTCCAGGGTCACGGCCGTGCCCGGCAGAACGGAGCGAGCCGGTGCCCGCAGCCCGTCCAGGAACAGCTGAAGATGGCGGTGGACGAAGGGGTCGGCACGGAAGCAGTCCGTCCCGGCCGGGGGCCGGCTGAGCTGGGCCACGGCGATCATGACGTCGCCGACGCCCACGTCGGAGCGGAGCTGCCCGGCCTCCCTGGCACGGTCCATGACCTCGGCGACCTGGCTCTCGACCCGTTCGCGCGCGGCTTCCAGATCCGGGTGGTGCTTGTCGAACGTGCTGGAGACCATCGGGCACAGCGCGCTGATCCGCTCGTCGGCGGCGGCGTGCACGAAGCGCTCCAGCGCCTCGAACGCGTCGCCGGTCTCGGCGAGCGCGAGCTCGGCCGCGGCGGCCGTACGGTCCATGACGGAGCAGACGACCTCGCGCACCAGCGCGTCGCGGTCCGGGAAGTTGCGGTACACCGTGGCGTTGCCGACGCCGGCCCTTCGGGCGATCTCGTCGAGCGGCACCTCGGGGCCGTCCTCGACGAACATCTCCCGGGCGGCGGTGACGATCCGCTCCCGGTTGCGCAGGGCGTCGGCGCGAGGCCGGGGCGCCTTGCGCTGTTCGGGGGTGGCGGTCTGCACGGCGTACTCCTGGATGGGTGTGGTGTGCGGTGCTTCGCGATCCGGGGAGTGGGTCCCCGTTTCGCTCTGACACATGGCTAAACGGGGACTGGGTCCCCGGTATTTCCCGTAGCCGGGGTTTTTCTTTGTGACCTGGATCACAGGTGCCCTGGGGGGCGCAGGGCGCTACTGACGGGAAACCCACGATCGGTCTCCTCCAACGCGCGCCCCCATCCGCAGCAACGCAGGGTGAGCGAAAGGGTGCAGCCGGAGACCGGCGGCTGCCGTGGCGCGGGAGGTCCCCTGCATGCAGCCGCAGCCTCAGCGACCCCGGCCGGGCGCGGCGGGGTCGCTCGGCCCAGGCCGTACGCAGCGTTCCGGGTCGGGCAGGGAGGGGTCGGCCGACTCGGGCCGTACGCAGCGTTCCGGGTCGGGCAGGGCGGGATCGCCCGGCCCGGGCCGTACGCAGCAATCCGGATCGGGCCGGGCGGGATCGCCCGACCCGGGCCGTACGCAGCAATCCGGGTCAGGCAGTGCGGGATCCGCCGGCTCGGGCCGTACGGGGTCGCCCGGCTCGGGCCGTACGCAGCCTCCCCACAGCCGGATACCCCGGCCGCCCCGCAACCGTCTGGCCGCCCTGGCCTGCGTGACCGCCCTGACCTTCTCGGTCAGCACCTCGGCCGGCACGGGCCACCTCACCCCCGGCGCCACGGCGGCTGGAGCCGGCCCGATCTCCCTGTCCCGCACCTCCTCGCACGCCCCCTGCCTGATCCGCGGCGCCCGCGAGGTCCAGATGTCCGAGGGCATCCCCACCTCCGAGGGCTACTCCCGCTCCACCGGCACCGTCCGCGCCCTCACCCTGATGATCGACTTCTCCGACGCCCCCGGCGACGGCGACGCCCTGGACCGCTTCCGGGAGTTCTTCCCGCAGACCCGCGAGTGGTTCCGCACCAGTTCCTACGGCCGCCTCGACTACCGCCCCGAGACCCCGGTCCCGGGGTGGCTGCGGATGCCGAAGTCCTTCCGCGAGTACGGCATAGAGCGCGGCGCCCCCTTCGACCCCGGCTACCGCACCCTGGTCCAGGATCTCGTGGCCGCGGCCGACCCCAAGGTGGACTTCCGCGCGTACGACCTCGTCAACGTGCTGGTCACCCCGAACGCCGGCCCGTCCGCCCTGGACACGGTCCTGTCCGTCACCTTCGCCGGCAACCCCGAGGCCCCGACCGCCGACGGCACCCCCGTGGCGAACGCCTCGTTCGTCTACTCCCGCCAGGACGACGGTTCCGGCTCCTACGACCGCAACGGCTACCGCGTACTCCCCCACGAGAACGGCCACGTCTTCGGCCTGCCCGATCTGTACACCGCCGAGGGCGGGGGCGCGGTCGGCCACTGGGACATCATGAGCGAGGACTGGGGCGCCAACAACGACTTCCTCGGCTGGCACAAGTGGAAGCTGGGCTGGCTCGACGCGGCGCAGGTCCACTGCGTGGCGACCCCCGGCACCTCGGAGTACACCCTGACCCCGCTGGCCAACGCCGGCGGCTCCAAGCTGGTCGTCCTCCCCCTGGACGGCAAAACCGGCTACGCCGTGGAACTGCGCACCCGCGCGGGCAACGACGAGACCGTGTGCCGCCCGGGCGTCCTGATCTACAAGGTCGACGCGGAGGTGGACACGGGCATGGGCCCCGTCACGGTCTACGACTCCCGCCGCGACAGCGGCGGCTGCACCCGCGCGCCGAACGTCCACGCGGAACTGTCGGACGCGCCGCTCACGCCCGGGGAGACGTTCCGGGATGCGCGCAAGGGAGTGGAGATCGAGGTGGCGGGGATCGATCTGGAGGGTGGAGGCGGAGGTGAGGGCGGATACCGGGTGCGGGTCACGAGGGGCTAGCGACGCCAGGAGGACCCCGTCCCGGACTCCGGATTACCGTAGGCCTGCCGCGACCGCCGTACCGGAGAGCCGATGCCAGCGAAGCCCATGAACGACGACCCCGAGGGGTCCGCCTCCTCGGCCGACGAGAACGGGGCGGCGGTGAACGACGGCGGGACGCCGGGCGACGCGGGGCACGGGGAGGCGGCAGAGGCCGACGGCGGCACGGCGGCAGAAGCCGACGGCAGCACGGCGGCAGAAGCCGGCGGCAGGAGGTCGACCACACCGGACGAGGCGGTCACGCCGCTGATACGCGGCATCGCGGTGCTGCGGGAACTGACCGAGGCGGACGGCACGCTGAGCCTGAGCGGCCTCGAACGGGCCACCCGCCTCGCCCGCTCCACGGTCGACCGCATCACCGCCACGCTCGCCCGCATGGGCTACGTCCGTCTGGACGGCCGGGACGTACACCTCTCCCCCCGCCTGATGGAACTGGGCAACGCCTACCTCGCCGCCCTGCGCCTCCCCTCCCTCCTCGCCTCCCGGGCGGACGCCCTGGCCGACGAACTGGACGAGTCGGTCTCCCTGGCGGTCGCCGACCGCGACGGCATCCGCTTCATCCACCAGGCGACCCGCCGCCGCGCGATGTCCCTGAGCTTCCGCATCGGCGACCTGCTCCCCGCCGAACGCACCGCCCCCGGCCCTCTGTTCGCGACGGAGTGGACGGCCACCGACTGGCAACGCTGGCGCGAACGCCGGGCGGCTGACCCGAGGGACCTCTCCTTCACGGCCGTACCACCGCGCAAGTACGGAACGGACGCGAGAGACGACGAGAGGTTCGTGGGCCGCACGCGGGAGGCGGCCGCGAACGGCTGGGCCTTGGACGACCAGCTGATCGAATCGGGCTTGGTAGCGGTCTCGGTACCGGTCCGCTCCCCTCACACGACCGCTGCCCACCGCCCACCGGCCTGCGTGGCGAGCGTGGTCAGCCACACGAGCCGCCACACGGCACACAGCCTGCGCACCACGCTGCTGCCGAGACTGCGGGCGGCGGTGGAGCAGATGGAGCAGGAACTGCACCACACCCCGCCCCCGCCACCCGGCACACCACCGTCGAACCTCGCACTCTGGACAGGCGCGTCGAAGCAACAGCTCGGCCGCGACTTCATCGAATCCCTGGCACGGGGCCTGACGGTCCTCACGGCCTTCGGCGCGGACCGGCCGGAGCTGACGCTCACGGAGGTGGCCCAGGCAACGGGCCTGGCCCGGGCGACGGCCCGCCGAGCGCTGATCACCTACGAACACCTGGACCTGGTGACACCGACAGGCGACCGCACCTTCGCCCTGACCCCCCGGGTCCTCTCCCTGGGCTTCCCACCCCTCTCCCGCACGACCCTCCCCGACATCGCCCACCCGCACCTCTCCGACCTGACGTCCCGCATCCACGAGTCGACGTCACTGGCGGTGCTCTCCGACTCGGGCGAGGAGATCCAGTTCACGGCGAGGGTGGCGACGGGCCGCGTCATGAGCGTGAACATCACCCTGGGCACCCGCCTGCCGGCGCACGCGACGGCTCTGGGCCGAGTCCTCCTGTCGGACAGGCCCACCACGGACGCCCTGACCACGATCCGCTCCCAGGGCTACGCCCTGGTGGACGAGGAACTGGAAGAGGGCCTCCGCTCCATCGCGGTCCCCATCCGCGACCGCTCCGGAAGAGTCGTGTCCGCCCTGAACACAGCGATGCACGCCAGCCGTCACACCCTCCGGGAATGCGTGACGGACCTCCTCCCCGAACTGACGACCACAGCCACCCGCATCGAGTCCGACCTCCACACCGCCGCCCGCTACACCCACGTCCCCCTGACCTGACCCCCACACCCACCCGACCCGCATCCGGTACGCTGACGCCAGTGGTCCTCCCAGACCACAGGCACGCCGCTGCTTGCGTCCGATGCCACTGCCTTCGTAGCTCAGGGGATAGAGCACCGCTCTCCTAAAGCGGGTGTCGCAGGTTCGAATCCTGCCGGGGGCACATCGCGCTACCGCTCTGACCTGGGGTTTCTGCCCCAGGGAGGGCTCCTGCTCGGCCTCGGAATCCTTGTCCGGGGCCGTTTGCGTGAGCGGACGGAGAGTTGATCCCCAAACCTCTCCAGCGGATAGGCATCATCCGGCACGGGCTCCGGCCCCGTCTTCTCCGGGCCATCGGGCTCTGGCTCCGCTTCAGGCACCCAAGGAACGCACGAGCGCGCACGGAAGAATCGCGCTTCTGTCGAAAGTGGTTACGCCTCTCCGGAACCCAGGGCGGTTTCCGCGTCGTGGCCGCCCCAACTGTCGGGAGTGCGCCACAGGACCTGAACCCCGAAGACACCGAACACGGTGTCAGCCGACCAGTCCTCTGCGGGCGGTTCTGAGAGCACCAGGTAGAGGCGGTCGGCAGGAGCGGGCAGAGTGTGGTTGATCTCCAGGAGGCGGGTGGCTCCCGAGCGGAGGTCGGCGTAGGTGGAGTGGCCGGCACCGAGGATCTCGTAGAGGAAGTGGCCGTCTTCCGCGGTGCGGCTGACATCGATGACCGGGGAGTCGGTCGGCTGCAGGTCCGCCCAGAGCAGAGCCGCCTTGAGAGCATGGCGCACCGCCTCGTGCTTCTTGCATGTGCGGTCGGCGGCCGCCGTGGTCTCCAGCGTGTGCAGAAGTCCCTTGGCGGGCGTGGCAGGCGCTGGCGTGGTGGGCATGCCTTCGGAGGTCACGGGCTCTACTTCCTTCTGCTCTGACGGCTGTTCGGCGGAGGCGGGCGCACTCTCGGTTTCCGGTTCGCCCGGGGTGGCCCGGCGGTGCTGAAGCGCCTCTCGGGCCGCGTTCAGGGCCTGGGCCCAGTCGGCCCGTGCCAGGTCCGCCTGGAGTCGGTTCAGGTGCAGGTTGTTGTCCTTGAGCATGCGGTTGGTGTGCGCTGCCAGGTCGCGCAGGAGGCTGAGGCGGTGCTTGTCCGGGGATCCGAGCACACGACGCACCTCCACCCAGTCCGCCTGGTCACGGCGGAGGACGCGGTTGGCCATGCCCTTGAGCTCGGACAGGCGATCACGGGCGTTCTCCGGAATGGTTCCGTCACCGTTGATCAGGTCGTCAAACACGCTGAGCGCCGCCACATACCGATCCGCCATGGTGGGGGAGATGGGCTGGCGGCCACGCTGGTCCGCGGTGAGCAGGCAGTGGTTCGTCTCGTGAGCGAACACCCAGCAGTCCAGTACCGCGCCGGGACGCGGGGACACCGAGCCGTGGCGGACGGTCAGGGCCATAGGGACGTCGATCGCGGGAGACAGGGCCTTGACCCTGTACCGGCCGCCGGGTGCCCGGCCGGTCACGCGGACTCGGACGTCCGTACCGATGTCGGGGACGTCAGCGTCCGCCATGCCTGGTTCGCCTTCGGCAGGTGCTGGTTCGGTACTGCTGCCGTCGGTGTTCGTGAGGGCCTCCGGGAGCGGGGACGTGTGCAGGACGGTCAAGCTCTGGGTGCTGCGGGTGAGCGCGACGTACAGCTGGCGCAGTCCGGCTGGGCCCCGGTCGGCGATGGTGGCAGGTTCGACGACGAGGACGTGGTCGTACTCCATGCCCTTGGCCTGGGCGGCAGCCAGCACGGACACCGCCTCGCGTCCCTGCTCGGTGATGCCCTCGGCCAGGTCCAGCTGGCGGCTGATCTCGTCGAGCCAGCCGGAGTCGTCGGGGACGATGACAGCCACGGAGCGCAGGGTGTGTCCGTCACTGGTGCCGATGAGGCGGGTGGCTTGGGCCACGGTGTCGTCGAGGAGTTTCCACGGCTCGGTCGCGATCGTCCGTACGGCGTCCTCACCCGCCGCGCGCACGGCCTGCGGGAAAGGCAGTGTGGGGGCGACGGTACGGGCCAGCGGGGCGACGAACTCCATGATTTCGGCGGGCACGCGGTAGCTGGTGTTCAGCTCGGCCACGCGCCAGTCGCCGTGGTCGGACAGGAGGGTGCCGAGGCGGTCCCAGTCGGTGTGGGTGTGGGGGCCGGTGGCCTGGGCGAGGTCGCCGAGGATGGTCATGGAGCCCTGCGCCGCTGAGCGCCTGCGCAGAGAGCGGGCCTGCATGGGTGTCAGGTCCTGTGCCTCGTCGACGACGATGTGCCCGTACCGGTGCGGGGTCTCCCCGGTGATGAGATACCGCAGTTCTTCGAGGCAGACCCGGTCCTCGAGCGTCCAGGGATCGGCGTCGGCCGTGTCGGCCCGAGGACGGCGCAGAGCGGCCTGCTCTGAGGCGTCGAGAATGCCCTCGGCGCAGGTGCGCAGGAGGTCTTTGGAGTCGTAGAGAGTGCGGAGGGCTTCCCTGGCGCCGGGCGAAGGCCAGACACGTTCGATGAGGCGCTCGACCTGACGGTTGCGTTCCAGGTCGCGGCGGATCGTGTCGTCGCGGCTGCGGCGAGGGGTGACGGCGACGAGTTCGCGCAGCAGGCGGTCGACGAGCAGCCCGCGGAAGCGTTCGCGGCGCTCACGGTAGGAGCCATCACCTTGGCGCACGTCTTCGAGGAGCGAAAGCATTTCGGAGCGCGGGACGCGCAGGGTCGTGCTGCCGACGGTGACGGTGAGCTCAGGCTTGGCCCCCTCGTAAGAGGCAGTGGTGGTGAACTCGTCGACGGCCTCGGGACGGCACTCGATCTCGACGCGCTGCCGCAGGACGGCCGCCATACGTTCATCGGACTTCACCATCCGCGCCGTGGGGATGTCGGTGCCGAGGATCTCGCCGTCCCACAGGCGCGTCACCTGCACGGCGTTGACGTTCCGGGTGCCGAGCGTGGGCAGCACCTGGCTCACGTACTCCAGGAACCGCTGATGGGGGCCGACGACGAGGACGTCCTGGGCTTTGAAGTGCTCGTTGTTGACGAGCCAGGTCACGCGGTGCAGGCCGACCGCCGACTTGCCGGTACCCGGGCCGCCCTGGATTACGAGGATGTCGGAGGGCGAGCCGGCGACCAGGGCCATCTGATCGCGGCGGATGGTCTCGACGATGTCCCGCATGCTGCCGCTGCGCGAGCGCTGGAGTTCGCGCAGGAGGAAGTCGTCGGGCTGCCGGGGCTTCTGGCGCTGGACGCGGGCGATGTCGGCGGGTGTGGGGACGGGCGGGCTCGGTGCTCCTTCCTTCTGCGTGACGGTGGCCGGCTCCGCGGACCGGGCCTCCCGCTGGACGTCGTCTGCCGCCGGCCGTGGCTGCGGGACGGGGGCGGTGGCAGTGATCTCGTCGAAGTAGTCCTCGACGACACGCTGTACACAGCGCAGTCGCCGCCGCAGGAGCACCTCGCCCGGCGCATCGGGCAGCGCCTCGAACCACTTCTTGGCCTGCTGGCTGGTCCACAGGACGACGACGGTGTCGCGGGTACGGACGTCGGAAACGGCACGTCGGCCGACGTACCAGGTCTTGGGCTCCTTGCCGGGCTCGTCCTCGTCCGGTGCGTCGACGCGGCTGATGACCAGCGACTCGTTGCCGAGTCCGTCGTATGCCGCGGCCCGCTCCTCGGCCACGATCCGGTTGGCGACGCTGTCCTTGCCGCTGGCGGAGGCCATGGCGACCGAGCCACCGGTCATTTCGGCCAGCCGCGCGGCATAGCAGTCGTAGGCGCGGTCCACCGCCTGCTGCTCGACGGCGATGATCTCGTCGCGCGTGGTGGTGCCCATGTACATGTCCCCTCCCCCTTGCAGCACCCCGGAGGACGCTGCGACGGGCATACGCCCGGCCCCGCCGAAATAACTATCAGAGACCTGCTGGTAACAAGCAGTCAGATGGTCAACGTCCCGACCAGCTCGCCGACCTCCGTCCGCCAGGCGCGAACCTGGTCGCGCGTGGGGCCGATCTCGTACTGGTGGTAGTGGCATCCCAGGCAGAGGTGCGACCAGACGGCGAGGGTGCGGCGAGCGGTCTCCGCCGCGGTGTAGCAGTGGAGGCACAGCATCTTGGCCCGCATCGTGGTGCCGGCGAGCCCTGGCACCGCGGCGTCGAGCACGCGGTCGACAGAGAGCTCCAGGGCGGTCCGCAGAGCGAGGGAGGCTCCGCGGTGCCGGCCGACGGCCGTGGCGCGCGTACAGGCGGCAAGCAGCTGATCCGCCGTCAGCAGGAGCTCCTCGGCCGAGGTAGTGGGAGTGCTCATCACGCGGTCACCCCCGGCTTGCGCACCTTCTGGGCCATGATCTCGATGTCGTCCACGAAGCGGTGAGGGTCGGTGATCTGCGCCCCCGTGGCGTGGGCGCCGTTCTGGCACTCCTTGAGGAGTGCCACCGCACGTGGTCCGCAAAGGGTGCGCAGTTCCCGGTAGACGTCGCCGGTCCGACCGGCGTCGCCGAACAGGGCCAGTGCCGCGACCTTCATGAGCTTGTCGGCGCTGCCGACGGCGGCCTGCAGCTCCTCCTCGGGCGCGCCGGAGCGGTGGTGCCGGATCCAGGCGGCCTCGAGGAAGGCGTTCTCCAGGGCGATACGGCACAGGCTGGGCAGCACGTGTGTCCGTGCCGCCGACGGCAGGTCACCGGTACTGGCGAGGGCCCGCGCGTCGTCGAGTGCCTGCCGAACCGGGTCTGCCACCGGCTTCACCTTCACCTTGGACGACTCGGCCCGCTCGACCTCGAACACCGTCACGGGCAGACCCTGGCTGGTGAACGCCCGCTGGAGCCGGGTGTCATGGGTGAACACGACGACCTGCCGGTGCTCGCCGAGCTCGTGCAGGACCTGGGCGAGTCCGTTGACCTTGGCGGGGTCCATGGACTGCACGGGGTCGTCGATGACGATGAAGCCGAACGGGCTGTCGGCGGTGGCGGCCCGGGGCAGGAACAGGGACAGCGCGAGGGAGTGCTGCTCGCCCTGACTCATGACGCTGAGAGCCGAGGCCTCCTGGCCGTCGACGGTGACATCCATGACGAGCTTGCGGACAGTGGCCTTCTCGCTGCCCTTCAGGCTCACGGCCTTGAGATCGATGTTGCTCTCCTGGCGGAGCCGCTCCCAGATGCGCTGCGACTGGTCGGCGAAGCCTTCCATCCGCTGTTCCCGCAACTCGGCGGCCAGCGCCTTGATCCAGGTGCTCGCCTTCCTGATGTCCCGCAGCCGGGGCTTGTTCGCCTGCACGGCACGGGCCCTTTCCGCCCAGCCCGCCAGGCGGGTGACGAGCCCGCGCCAGCGTTCGTCCCGCTTCTCCAGTTCCCTGACGGCGTTCTCCTTGACCGCGGCGCAGGCATCGGCCAGGGTCGCGGCGGCCTCGTGGGCGCGCTGGGCGAGCTCGCCGGGATCACTGATCGTCCGGCAGGCGGTCCAGGCGCGCCACGGGTCGGCCAGGGCGGCGGGGATCTGTCGGGGCGTGTGGACGAGGTCCTGCACGGCCCGCGCGGCCGACCGGAGTTCGCTGCGCGCGCCCGCTGCCGCCTCCGCCTCCTGCCGCAGTGCGGCGATCTGGGCGATGGCGTCCGCGGCCCATGCCGCATCCAGCATCCCGTCGGTCCCGCACACGGGGCAGGCGGCCGTGTCGGGGTGACGATCGTGGTGCGCCACAGCCCGTTCGAGGAGTTCCGCACACCGCAGGGCGTCCTCGGTGCCGGTGCCGCGCAGGTCCTCGACATCGGCGAGGGCATTGCGCAGGCGGTCCAGGGCCGCGTGGACCTGCGCCGTCTCGGGGCCGTGCACCTCTGCCTCGGCGCGCAGCCGGGCCAGCAGGCCGTCGTCCCCGTCGGCGGGCAGACCGGCGACGAGGGCTTCAACCGTCTCGAAGTCGGGCGTTCCCGCCGTGTCGACGGCGACGAGTGCCTGCACCGCGCGCTCGTCGTCCTCCAACTCGTACAGCGCCTCCTTGAGGCCCGGCAGCTCCGCCTTCGCCGCCTTGTCCGCGTCTTCGAGCGCCTTGGCGTCCTGGCGGAGCCGTCCGTCGGCGGCGTTGAGCTGCCCCAGGCCGAGGATGGTGGCGATGGCGTCGTACATCTCGGAGGGCTTGCCACTGATCATGCGGTCGAGGTCGACGTACGACAGGAAGGGCCGGAAGTCCCGCAGGGCCTGCTTCCAGTCCACCGGGTCGAGGGGGGCGCGGCCGTGTCCGGGTCGCCTGAGCTCGGCCTGGGAGGCGTCGAAGTCGTTGCCCTCCCAGGTGCGGGTGAGGGTGCTGCGGCCGGTGTCGCCCTCGACGGCGAGCTTGACCTCGATCTCCGGCCTGCCGTCGGTGTCGTGGAGGTTGCGCCAGTTGCTGCTGCGTATCGCGTGCTGGCCCTGCCAGCGCATGTTCACGCCGGTGAAGGCTGTCTCGATGGCCTCGGCGATGCTGGACTTGCCGGAGCCGTTGCGCCCCACGACCAGGTTCACGCCGGGTCTGGGGCTGAGCTTGAGCCAGGCACGCGGTCCGATGCCACGGAACCGGGCGACGGCGACGGAGTCGAGGTAGATCCGGCCGGCAGGGGAGGTCCCCCAGTGCTCGCCGTCGCCCAAGGCCTCCTTCAGGAGCACCTTCACGGGCTCGGTGAGCGCCTCCTCAGCCAGGCGGGCCTCCACCAGAGCGGCCACGGGCGCGGGCTGGTCGGACGGGGCCGGACAGGCGGGGTCGGTGGGGTGGTGTGCGTTCTGCGGGGGCTGTTCCGTCACGGTCATGCGGGTTCCTCCCGTGTGTGCGGTGGCTGGCGACTGCGGTGCGGAATGGGCGCGGAGTGGACGGCCCCGAGGTATGGCGTTGCGACGAAAAGGGACCGGGAGAGATGGGATGCGTGGCGCGGTACGGCGCCAGGACGCTTCACGGCGCGATTGCGGAGTGAGGGCGCACGCTTCTATCGGTAAGCGTGACCAGATAAACATATGCGTGAAAGCACTGTCAAACAAATCTACGGACTTGACTGCTGTTGTAACGTGTTAACCACCCCTACCCGACAGGCCCGAGAGGTGCGGAACCCCACGCCATGCCCCAGCAGCCCCCAGCCCCATTGGCACCCTCCGCGCAAGTGACGGCCGCCGAGATCTCCCGCATCGCAGGGGTCACGCGGGCCACGGTCAGCAACTGGCGCCGCCGCCACGACGACTTCCCTGCCCCCAGTGCAGGCACGGAAGCAAGCCCGCTCTACGACCTGTCGGCCGTCCAGGCATGGCTGCGGGGACGCGGTCACACCTCCGCCGCCTCGCCGACCGAGGAGCTGCGGACGGCACTACGGCTGCTGGGGCCCGGCTCGGGGGTGGCCGCGCGGCTCTTCCCGCTGGTGGCTGCCGCGTCCCGCCGCACGCCGGAGGAACTGGCCGACCTCGCCGCCCTGCCCGACGGCCAACTGATCGCCCGGGCGGACAAGACCGCGGAAGAGCTACCGGCCGCCGTGCCGGAAGCCGAGCCGGTCCGCTACGGCCCTGACGACGCGGGCGCGGTCCGCTCGCTGCTGGGTTGCGTCCGTGAGGCGGGGGCCCAGGCCGCCCTCGACGTCCTCGCCGAACGCGAACTGGACGAGGGCGCCGCCAGCGGCGTCTACCAGACGCCGGAGGGCCTGGCCCGGCTCATGGCACGGCTCCTGCCCGCCGTCGCGCCCCGCGTCCTCGACCCCGCATGCGGCAGCGGAACGCTCCTCGCCGCCGCCGCACGGCAGGGCGCGCGGGAACTCTTCGGGCAGGACTCGCTCCCCGTCCAGGGCCAACGCACCGCGGTCCGGCTGCTGATCGCCGCACCCGAGGCCGAGACGGCGATCCGCGTCGGCGACAGCCTGCGCGCCGACGCCTTCCCCGACATCACCGTGGACGCTGTCCTGTGCAACCCGCCGTTCGCCGACCGTGACTGGGGTCACGACGAGCTGGCCTACGACCCGAGGTGGGCGTACGGACTCCCGCCCCGCTTCGAATCCGAACTGGCCTGGGTGCAACACGCTCTCGCGCACCTGGAGCCCAGCGGCCACGCGGTCATGCTGCTGCCTCCCGCGCTCGCCTTCCGCGCCTCTGGCCGCCGCGTCCGCGCGGAACTCATCCGCGGCGGGGCCCTGCGCGCCGTCGTCTCCCTCCCGGCGCGTGCCGCGTATCCCCTCCACATCGGCCTGCAGATCTGGGTGCTCCAGCGTCCCGAGCCGGGCGGCACGGACCGTGCGACGGTGCTGTTCGTCGACGGGGAGGGCGAGCAGCGGGACGGCGCCACGGGCACGCCACCCGCCACCGGTACGGCGACCGCGGGTGCCGGCACCCGCGGCGGCTCGCACTCCCGCCGGTCCGGCCCTTCCGCTTCCGCCGCCTCCTCCGCCACCACCTCTTCGGCCTCCACCGCCACCTTCGACTGGGAGGGGCTGTCGGAGCGGGTCCTCAGCCAGTGGGCCGCGTTCAGCACCTCCCCCGACACGTACACCGACGAGCCCGGCGTCGCCCGCGCGGTGCCGCTCGTCGACCTCCTCGACGACGTCGTCGACGTCTCCCCTGCCCGCCATGTCCGGGCGACCGCGGCCGACATCGACCCGGCGGCCCTGGTCCGGCGCGTCCACGACCTGCACGAGCAACTGGCCCAACAGGTCGCCGCCCTGGCATCCGCGTCCGCGTACGGCGGCTGGCAGCCGTCCGGAGCCTCGGCCCGCGAGTGGCGTACGGCGACCGTCTCCGACCTGGCGCGCGGCGGTGCCCTGACCGTGCTGCGGGCGGCGCCCCCCGGCACCCGCGGCTCCAAGGGCTCCGCCGCCCCCGCCGTCGACCGGCCGGTCCTCACCGCCCAGGACGTCTCCACCGGCAACCCCCCGTCCGGCGGGGCCGTCGACCTCCACGCCGACGCCGCGCAGCCCGTCGCCGGGGACGTCCTCGTCCGCGCCGTCGCGAGCGGCAGCAGCCAGGCCGCGATGACCCGGGTCGCGGACGACCAAGACGCCGGAGCGCTGCTCGGTCAGCACATCCACCTGCTGCGCCCCGACCCGGCCCGCCTCGACCCGTGGTTCCTCGCCGGGTTCCTCGGCGCCGACGACAACATCGCCTCCGCGTCCACCGGCTCCACCCTCGTGCACGTCACACCAGGCCGCCTGCGCGTACCGCTGCTGCCCCTGAAGGAACAGCGGCGCTACGGGGAGGCGTTCCGCCGTGTGCACGAGCTGCGCGCGGCCGTCCGCCGAACCGCCGACCTCGCCGCCGATACCGCGGCCACCCTCACCACCGGCCTCACCGCCGGCGTACTCCTGCCACCGGACACCCCGGGCAGCCCGGATACGTCGGGCACCCCGGACAGCCGTTCTGTCTGAAACGCCCCACGCGTCCCACCGCGTACGACCACACTGGATCCCTGCCGTCCCCCGCTCGGACGGCGCTCTTCGGAAGGAAGCCGGGACCTCTTGAACAGCAGCAAGCACACGGAGTTGGCGAACCACGCCTGGTCCGTCGCCGTTCTCCTGCGCGGTGACTACCGACAGTCCGACTACGGCAAGGTCATCCTGCCGTTCACGGTGCTGCGCCGCCTGGAGTGCGTCCTGGAGCCGACGCGCGAGAAGGTCGTCGAGACCGTCGCCAGGTTCGCGGGCCAGGACATCGACACCGGCCACTTCCTGCGCAGGGCCTCGGGCCACTCCTTCTACAACAAGAGCGACCTCACGCTGCGGAAGATCGCGGCCGACCCGCAGAACGCGGCGAAGAACCTGCAGATCTACGTCGGCGCCTTCTCCGACAACGCCCGCGAGGTTCTCGACAAGTACGAGTTCAACCAGCAGGTCAGGAAGCTCGAAGGCGCGAACCTGCTCTACCAGGTCATCGGCAGGTTCACCGACCTCGACCTGCACCCCGATGTCGTGCCCAACCACAACATGGGTTACATCTTCGAGGAGTTGATCCGCCGCTTCGCCGAGCAGTCGAACGAGACCGCGGGTGAGCACTTCACCCCGCGCGAGGTCATCAAGCTGATGGTCAACCTGCTGGTCGCACCAGACGCGGACGCCCTCAGCCTGCCCGGTGTCGTCCGCACGGTCATGGACCCGGCCTGCGGCACCGGCGGCATGCTCAGCGCCGCAGACGACCACGTCAAGGCCCTCAACCCGGGCGCGACGGTCGAGGTGTACGGGCAGGAGCTCAACCCCGAGTCGTGGGCGATCTGCCGGTCCGACCTCATGATCAAGGGCCAGGACCCGGAGAACATCCGCTTCGGCAACTCCTTCTCCGACGACGGCCACGCCCGCCGCAAGTTCGACTACATCCTCGCCAACCCGCCGTTCGGCGTGGAGTGGAAGAAGGTCAAGGAGGAGGTCGAGTACGAGCACAAGTCGCTCGGCGACGCCGGCCGCTTCGGCGCGGGCCTCCCGCGCATCAACGACGGCTCACTGCTCTTCCTCCAGCACATGATCTCGAAGATGAAGCCGGTGGACGTCACCGGCGGGGGCGGCTCCCGCATCGCCATCGTCTTCAACGGCTCCCCGCTGTTCAGCGGCGCGGCGGGGTCTGGTGAGTCGGAGATCCGACGTTGGATCCTGGAGAACGACTGGCTGGAGGCGATCGTCGCCCTCCCGGACCAGCTCTTCTACAACACCGGTATCTCCACGTACTTCTGGATCCTGACCAACCGTAAGGACAAGGACCACAAGGGCAAGGTCGTCCTGCTCGACGCGCGCGACCAGTGGGTGAAGATGCGCAAGTCGCTGGGCGACAAGCGTAAGGAGTTGGGCGACGGGACGAACGGTCGCCCCGACCACATCGGGGAAATCACGCGGCTGTACGCGGAGGCCCTTCAGGTCGCGGGTGACGCGGAGCACCCGCTGCACGGCAAGGTCAAGGTCTTCTGGAACGAGGACTTCGGCTACCAGCGCATCACCGTCGAACGCCCGCTGAAGCTGCGCTTCGAGGTGACGGAGGAGACGTTGGCGTCTCTGACGGAGTCCAAGCCGGCGGCGAGGCTGGAGCGGAGCGAGGAGTTCGTCGCGGCGGTACGTACGCTGCTCGGCTCGTCCTGGACGACGAAGTCCGACGCTTTCATCGCGCTCAAGGACGCGGTGGTCGAGGCCGGCCTGACCTGGCCGTCGGGAGCGCCGTTCGCGAAGGCGGTACGGGAGACGATCGGCGTCCGGGACCCCGAGGGCGAGGTGCAGAAGATCAAGGGCGCCCCGGAGCCGGACACGGACCTGCGCGACTACGAGAACGTTCCGCTCGGCGAGGACGTCGAGGAGTACCTCAAGCGGGAGGTGCTGCCGCACGTCCCCGACGCGTGGATCGACCACACGAAGACGAAGATCGGCTACGAGATCCCGTTCACGCGGCACTTCTACGTGTACAAGCCGCCGAGGCCGCTGGTGAAGATCGACGCGGAGTTGAAGTCGCTGGAGGCGGAGATTCAGGCGCTGCTTGCGGAGGTTACAGAATGAGCGACGGACTGGGATCGATGCCAACTCACTGGGAGACTACGCGGATGGATCGCGTGGCCACGGTGAATGCCCGCATTGGCTGGAAAGCGCTCACCGCCGCCGAATACCAGCCGAATGGGTACGCGTTCCTTTCGACTCCGAACATCAAAGGAAAAGAGATCGACTTCGACAATGTTAACTACATCTCCGAGTTCCGCTATCGGGAGTCGCCCGAACTGCAACTCAGAGAAGGCGACGTTCTACTCACGAAAGACGGTTTCACCCTCGGAACGGTGAATGTTGTCCGCGAGCTCCCTAGGCCAGCTACAGTCAACGGTTCAATCGCCGTCCTACGCAGCCACGGGATCGATCCTCGTTTCTTGTGCTACGTAATCGCCAGCAGTGCAATCCAGGGGCACATGTGGGCGGCTAAGAACGGCATGGATGTTCTTCACCTGTTCCAGCGAGACATCAAAAAAATCCCGCTGCCACTGCCTCCGGATCATGAGCAGCGCCGCATCGCCGACTTCCTCGACTCCGAGACTGCCCGCATCGACCGCATGTCTGCCATCAGGAAACAGCAGATCGACCTATTGGAGTCATCAGAGGCCAGCATCATCGGTGATTCCCTGGAATCGACCGTGGGCACCCCAACGCGAGTGAAGCACCTTGCAACGAGGATCACGAGTGGCCCCCGAGGTTGGGGCGGTTTGGTAACGGACCAAGGATCCCTATTTCTTCGCATCACCAATATCCCGAGACGCGGAATCACACTTGATCTCAGCGACTCTCTGCACGTAACCGCACCATCAGGGCCAGAACGAGAAAGGTCACGAACCCGATCCGGCGATGTCCTAGTCAGTATTACCGCAGATATTGGATCGGTGGCAATTATCGACGACCGCGCCACGGATGCCAATATTAGTCAGCATGTTGCAATGGTCCGCCCAGATCAGGGTTCTTGTAACCCGACATGGCTGGCATACGCCATCAAATCTGCCCGGTCAAACCAGTTTCTCCGCATGAACAGTTACGGAGGAACAAAGGTGGGACTCGGGCTTGGCGAAGTAGCAAATTTGGCGATTGAGATTCCGGATCTGAAGACTCAGGAGCAATCTGCATCTCGAATCACCCAGATCCTATCTCAACGCGAGAATCTACGCCGCCGAATGATCGTCCAACAAACCCTGCTCGCCGAACGCCGCCAAGCCCTCATCACCGCTGCCGTAACCGGCCAGTTCGACGTAACCACCGCCAGCGGGCGCAACGTAACGGACGGAGTCATCGCGTAGCCATGAGCCCCATCTACACGGAGTCCGCCTTCGGTGATGCCATCGTCGCCGCCATGGTCGAGCGCGGCTGGTGCGAGGCAAGCCCGCAGGACTATCAGGCCGATCTAGGCCTGGACACCAACGAGTTGTTCACCTTCATCGGGGCAACCCAGCCCGACGAGTGGAGCGAACTGCTCACCGTCTACGGCGGCGACCCGAACGAGGCCCAGCGCGGGTTCGCCGGCCGCCTCGATCAGGCCATCGCCACCAACGGGCTGCTCGAGGTCCTCCGCAACGGCGTCAAGGACCGAGGAGTCCTGCTCCGCGTCGCGTACTTCAAGCCGAACCTCGTCGCCCACGACTCCGTGCTCGACGGATACCGGGCCAACCGCCTCACCGTCGTCCGCGAGCTGGAGTACGCGACGAAGCAGGCCGACTGGGGCAACCGGCTCGACCTCGCCCTCTTCCTCAACGGAATCCCCGTCGCCACGGCCGAGTTGAAGAACCCGCTGACCAAGCAAGGCGTGGAGCAGGCCAAGGAGCAGTACCGCACGGAACGCGACCCCACCGAGCTGATCTTCACGCGTCGGGTCGTCGCTAACTTCGCCGTTGACCCGGATCTCGTCTTCGTCGCCACCCAGCTCAAGGGCAAGAACACCCGCTTCCTGCCCTTCAACACCGGCTCCAATGGACCGGGTCAGCCGGGCGGCGCAGGCAACCCGGCCCCGACCGCCTACGGCACCTACGCGACCTCCTACCTCTGGGAGCAGGTCTGGCAGCCGGACAACTGGCTGAACCTGCTCCAGCGGTTCGTGCACCTGCACAAGAGCAAAACGCCCGGCGGCGGCAGCACCAAGACGATGATCTTCCCCAGGTTCCACCAGTGGGACGTGGTCAAGAAGCTCACCGCGCACGCCGCCACCCACGGCGCAGGCCACGACTACCTCGTCATGGCCTCGGCCGGCTCGGGCAAGTCGAACACCATCGGCTGGCTCGCGCACCGCCTCAGCGACCTGCACACCCCCACCGACCCGCGCGAACTCGACGCCGAGGCCATCGCCAAGGGCCTCAAGCCCGGCGTGCCGGTCTTCGACAAGGTCATCGTCATCACCGACCGCCGCAACCTGGACGCGCAACTCCGGGAAACTGTCGGCAACTTCGAGCAGACCGCTGGCCTCGTCGTGAAGATCGACGAGAAGCACGGGGCGAAGGGCGAGCAGCTCGCCAAGGCGCTGTCCCGTGACACCGGGAAGATCGTCACGGTCACCCTGCACTCGTTCCCGGCGCTGATCTCATACATCGAGCGCAACCCCACCGAGATCCGGGGCAGTCACTTCGCGATCATCGTGGACGAGGCCCACTCCTCGCAGTCCGGCGACGCCGCCAAGGACGTACGGGCCGCTCTGCGTGACCTCGGCCTGGACTCCGACTCGGACGACGCGGGCGCGATCACGGTCAAGGCCAAGGGCGCCACCCTCGACGAGCAGCTCAAGAAGCGGGCCGAGCAGCGTTCCCGCGCCGCGAACCTCTCCTACTTCGCGTTCACCGCCACGCCGAAGGCCAAGACGCTCGAACTCTTCGGCACGCTCCAGGACATCGAGGGCAAGGCGACCTACCGGCCCTTCCACACGTACTCGATGCGGCAGGCGATCGAGGAGGGCTTCATCCTCGACCCGCTGCGCAACTACGTCACGTACAACACGTACTGGAAGCTGGTGAACCAGAACCCCGACGAGCGGGAGGTCGACCCGTTGAAGGCGAACTCCCTGCTCGCCCGGTACGCGCTGACCCATGACTCGACGGTCGCCCAGCACGCACAGGTGATCGTGGAGCACTTCGTGGCGCACAGCCGGGGCCGTCTCGGCGGGCGGGCCAAGTCGATGGTGGTGACCGCCTCGCGGCAGTCCGCCGTGCAGATGGCGCGCGCGATCAAGAGCTACGTCAAGGACCGGGACTACGACACCAAGTACCCCGACCTGGGTGTCCTCGTCGCCTTCTCCGGATCGCTCACCATCGACGGCGAGGAGACCACCGAGCCGAAGGAGAACGGTGGGCTGTCGGAGAGCGCCTTGCCGAAGGCGTTCGCGTACACGCGCGCCGACGACAAGGCGGTCCGAGCCGGCGGTCCGGGCCAGCGCGAGTACAAGATCCTGGTCGTGGCGGAGAAGTACCAGACCGGCTTCGACCAGCCGCTCCTCACGACGATGTACGTCAACAAGACGCTGACCGGCATCTCCGCCGTCCAGACGCTGTCCCGGCTGAACCGCACCGCCGAGCGCAAGACCCAGGCCGACCTGGCGGTCCTGGACTTCGTCAACGACGCCGAGGACATACAGGACTCCTTCCGCCCGTACTTCGAGGAGGCGAACACCCTCCCCTCCGACCCCAACCTGCTCTACACCGCGCAGAGCCGGGTCATGCAGGCGGCGATCCTTTCCGGGCAGGAGATGGACGAGTTCGCCGCCGCGTACTTTGCCGCCAAGGAGAAGGCGGCAGGCTCCCAGTCCAAGTGGGAGAAGCTGCACGCCGAGCTGTACCGGCTGCTCTCCCCCGCCGTCGCCCGCTTCACCGCGCTGCAGGACAGCGACGACGAGGACGACCAGGAGACGGCGGAGGGCTTCCGCGCCGACCTCAACGACTACGTCAGGAAGTACGGCTTCCTCGCGCAGATCGTCCCCTACCGGGACGCCGAGCTGGAACGGCTTCACCTCTACGGCCGCTATCTCCTCAACCGGCTGCCGCGTCGCGCGGACGGCGGAGTGGACATAGGCGAGGTCGACCTCAGCCACATGCGGGTGGAGAAGACCGGCGAGTACGACGTCTCCCTCACCCCCGAGGGGCCGGCGACGATGCCGGGCTTCGGCGACGGCTCGGGCGGCGCGAAGGAGGCGGAGAAGTCGCTGCTCTCCGAGTTGATCGAGAAGTTCAACGAACGGTTCGGCACCGAGTTCACCGAGCAGGACGTCATCCGACCGTTCGAGGAGGCCAAGGCCGACCCGAAGGTGCGGGCGGCGGCAGTCGTCAACGACGAGGAGAACTTCGGCCTCGTCTTCGACAACGTCTTCGCGGACAAGATGGCCGACCACATCGACACCATCGCGGGCATGGGCCGCCAGTACTTCGGCCCCGACAAGGGATTCAAGTCCAGCCTGGACCGCAGTGCCCGCAAGGCGGCCTGGAGGATGATCCGCCGCGAGGAGGGGCTGGACGACGACATCTGACGTGTACGCCCCGGCCCAGGGGGCGGCCGGGGCGTCCTTCGAGAACGTCACCAGCACTGCCGGAAGTACGGGTTGCCCTCGCCATGAGGTGCAACAAATGGGGAGGGGTAAATGAACAACGCGGTGGACGAGCCCGAGGGATCTCGGCTCCAGAAGGCCGTCGAGACGATGGTCATGACACCGGCAGCGGCCGCCAAGGTCGTGGACGGTTACCGTGCGACCTTCGAGGACAAGAACGAGCGGAAGCCCGAGAGCCTGGAGGACAAGCGGCGGATCGCGGCCAAGATCATAGGCCGGTACTCCAAGATGTCGGCAGCCGCTGGAGCCGTCACCGCCGCCCCTAGCGTGGTTCCGGGGGTCGGGACCGCGGTCGCGATCCTGGGCGGTGGCGCCACCGACGTCGCCTTGGCGCTCAAGCTCCAGGTCGACATGTGCATGTGCCTGGTCGAGGTGTTCGAGACCGAGCTGAGCACCGAGGACAAGAAGCACCTCGCCTTCACCATCGCCCTGGCGGGTTCGGCGGAACAGATGGCGGCGAAGGGCGGCAAGGCGGCGGTGCAGAAGATCGCCCAGAAGCTGGTCTACCAGTACCTCACAGGGCCCGCCCTGGTCACGATCAAGCAGTTGTTCAAGCGGGTGTCCATCACCTTCACCCAGAAGGCGATGGCCAAGGCGATTCCGGCCGGCGTGGGTGTCGCGTTCAGCAGCTCGACCAACTACGTCCTGACGAGGGTGGTGGGCAGGGTTGCCGTCGCCGTCCTGGCCAAAGATGTGAAGTAGCGGCGCCGCATCAGGCCCGACCGGGCTTGGCTATGCGGAGGGGGCGGGGGATTCGGGAGAGGGCGGCAGGGGGTCGGCGACGAAAGTCCCCAGCCCGACCTCTCCCCGCGTCCACCCCTGCTCCCGGACATACCGCATCGCCTTCGCCGCTGTCGCGTTCACTACGCCGAACTCCTGGGCGATTTCCAGAGTGGAGGGCACACGGCTTCCCGGCGGATACGTGCCGTTCTCGATGCGCCGGATGATCTCCGCTGCGATCTGCCGCCACAGGGGGCGCGTGCGGTCAAGCTCCATGACATCAGCGTGGGTGACCACGGCATTCCGTGCATCCGTGGTTATCTGCGGTTATCCACGCTACTGTAGGTTCACAACGCAGAGCGGCCCCGACGGGAAGCGGCTACTTCCCTACCGGGGCCTCAGCCGACTGATTGGGAGTCGACCTATGCGCAGCCTACTGGCCGCGATCCTGACCCTCTTCCTGCCCGCCCGCGGTACCCACCGCTCCCCCGCATCCCCACCACCACTGCCCCTCATCCCCTGTCCGCCCGCTCCGGCGCCCCCGCCCGTGATCACGTGTCCCCACCCGGCGGACGTCATCACCGTCGACGGCATGCCCCTGGTCCGGCCCTACGTCGTCGAATGGGAACGCGAGCGGGACGAACGTGACCGGCGTCGCCTTCAGCGCGAGCGGCGCCGGGCGGCGGTCCTGGCGACGCTGGGGCAGGACTACGTTCCGGTTCCGTGGGAGGTCGCCGCATGAGCACGAGTACGCCGCGTCTGCGCAGTCTCGGCCTCGACCCGGACACCGGCAAGGAGGCCCTGGCAGTCACACACCCCGGCGGCCGTCTTGAGGAGTTGGCCGACGCGCACGCGCTGAAGGCCGCCGCTGTCCTGGTGACGGTCGTCGGCGCAGTGCTGGAGGTGGGGAAGGCGTCGGACGCCGAGCTCGCCGCCTTCGTCACGCCGTTGCACGCAGCGCTCGAAGAATGCGTCGGCATCATGGCGGCCGACAGGGAGTGACGGCGTAGCGGCAGTTCGGCCGCAGGGCCGGCGGTGCCTTCTGCTCTCCCCCGCCGTCGCCCGCTCCACCGCGCTGCTCGAAAGCGAGGACGAAAACGACCAGGAGACGGCGGAGGGCTTCCGCGCCGACCTCAACGACTACGTCAGGAAGTACGGCTTCCTCGCGCAGATCGTCCCCTACGGCAAGCTGGCGGATGATCCGCCGCGAGGAGGGGCTGGACGACGACATCTGATGCGTGTGCCCCGGCTGGATATGCTGGCCGGGGCATCCCTTGGAGGACATCGTGAGCACACAGCCCGACCACGGCACAGAGCTGATTCCGCGCCCCGCGCGGACCCCTGAGGCCCTCCGGGCTGCCCTTGCCGCCATCGCGCCGGAGCGGTTGCCCGAAATGGACGCCGATCAGCGCAAGGCCGTCGCCGCCGCCATCGAGCAGAGCAGCATCAAGCCCCTCCAGCTCTTCATGATCGCGTGGGCCGCCAACATCGAAATCGAGCGGTTTCCCGAGGCGGCGCGTGAGCTGCGCCGCGCCGAGTACATGGCCAACGCCGCCGAGACTCTTGAAGAAAGCCGCCGCTACGTAAGGATCTCCGGCGACATCATCCGCGCCGCCTACAAGGCGGTGTCCGAGTGACCTGGAGATGGGAGTACGACCCTAGCGAGGAGTACGTGGCCGGCGGAGCTCCGCCGGCCTTCATCGCCGAGGTCGAGAAGAAAGCCGACGAGCTGATCCGCGCCGCTGAAGCTCTCTACCTCGACGGCACGAGGTACGAAGGCATGGGGCCGAAGAGCGAAACCGTGGATGTCCCCGGAGGCATGTTCGTCTTCCTGATCGTCCCCCGGTTTGAGTGCGGCTACGTCCTCCAAGTCACCTGGATCTGACCCCAGCAGGTGGCCCCCAGCTCTTCGGAGCGGAGGCGTTTTTCTGTCTCGGCTGACCGTGCAAGACGTGAGGGCCCAGCCGCCCGCGCGACTGGGCCCAACGGCGGTGGTGAAGGTACGGCTCAGGCGGTCCGGTCGGCGGGATGCCGGCCCGGCCGCCGCGCCCTCCTGCCCGTCGTCCAGCGCCGCAACCGTGGCCCTGTAGCGCCGCGAGCCCTGGACGGCGCCCTGGACGGAAGATCGGCACAGCGGCCACACTTGAACCGCTGACCGTGACTGTTCATCACGCACATCGGGGGCAAGGTGCCGCAGGAGGCGATCTCCGACCGTTACGAACTCCTGGAGGAGCTCAGCCACGGCGGCATGGGCGACGTGTGGCGCGGCTACGACGCCGTGCTCGACCGGCCCGTCGCCGTGAAGCTCATCCGGCAGGCGTCGGTCACCTCCCCGCAGCTGGCCGAGGAGTTCGCCAGGCGCTTCCGTCGCGAGGCCCGCATCACCGCGCGTATCCAGCACCCCGGTGTGCCGCAGGTGTACGACGCGGTGCTCGACGCGTCGTACGAGCGGCTGTTCCTGGTGATGGAGCTCGTCGACGGCGTACCGCTGTCCGCCTACCTCGACCCCCGTCGGCCCCTGCCGGTCAGCTGGGCCGCCGCCGTCGCCGCGCAGGTCGCGACCGTACTGTCGTACGCGCACGACGTGCCGGTGATCCACCGGGACCTCAAGCCGGGCAACATCCTCGTCGCCCGCGACGGCACCGTGAAGGTCCTCGACTTCGGTATCGCGGCGATGCTGCGGACCGACGTCACCAAGCTGACCGCCACCGGCAGCCCCATCGGCACCCACCAGTACATGTCGCCCGAGCAGGTACGCGGCGGACGCATCACCCCGCAGACCGATCTGTACGCGCTCGGCTGTGTGCTGCACGAACTCCTCAGCGGGCGGCTCGTGTTCGAGGCGGAGAGCGAATACCTGCTGATGTACCAGCACGTCAACGCCGCCCCCACCCCGCTGCGACAGCTGCGGCCCGACGTCCCCGAGGCGCTGGAGGAGCTGGTCCTGCACCTGCTGCGCAAGGCGCCCGAGGCGCGGCCCGCCGACACGCAGGAGGTGTACGCGCGGCTGCTGCCGTTCCTCCCGCCGCCGGGCCAGGAGCCCGGCACGGCGGACGCCGGGCCGACCGGCGCGCCCGACCCGACGGACGTGTTCCGTCGCCCCTTCGCGCCCCGCGCCCGCGCCCAAGCCCCGGCGCCCGGCGGTCCGGCGCCGACGGCCGTCCTCCCGGGGGCCCAGCCAGTGCCCGTCCCCGCCCGGCTGCGCGAGGACATCAAGGAGGCTTACGCCCACTCCGACGCCCTGCTGGAGGAGGAGCGGTTCGCGCAGGCCGCTGAGGTGCTCGGCGAGGTCATCGCACCGGCCGCCCTCGCACTCGGTTCCGAGAGCAAGCAGGTCCTGGCGCTGCGCCGCCAGCGGGCGGCGATCCGCCTCCTCGGCGGCGACTACCGGGCCGCCCTGCCCGAGTTCGAGGCCCTCGCCGACGCCTACGCCCGTATCGCCGGGCCCACCGGCGAGCAGGCCCGCGCCTGCCGCGCCCAGGCCGCCCGCTGCCGCGCCGAACTCGGCCAGGTCACCGACGCGCTGGCCGCGCTCCAGGGCGTACTGAACGTCGTGCGGGCCGTCGACAGCGACGTGAGCGAGGAAGCCGTGGAGCTGCGGCACAACATCGGGATGCTGCTGCTCGCCCAGGGGCGGGCCGCCGAAGCCCGGCAGGTCCTCGAACCGCTCCACCAGGACATGTGCATGGTGTTCGGCCCGGAGGACGAGATGACCGTCGAGATTGCCGAGGCGCTCGCCGTGATCCGCCTCGACCTCGATGGTTCGGCTTCCTGACCCGCTCCCTCCAGAAGCAGCGTCGCCAAATGGTTCAGCGCTCCCCGGTGTGGCCGTCGGGCCAGTGGTGACGCCGGCCGTGTTCCGATCCTCTAGCGACGAGTCCACCGGCCGGTTTCCCAGTTGTCGTGGGCGTACTGGTCGGATGTCGCGAGATCGTGGACGGGATGGTCGTCGTGAGTCCGAGTGCGTAGCAGCGGCACAACCGGCTGGCCCAGATTCTGGCGAACACCCTGGATGCCGCCGCCGGCCCGGAGTGGAATGCCGACACTGGCTTCGACGTCCGGCTTCAGGATGTCCCGCTCACCAATCGCCGTCCGGACGTCGCCGTGTACCGCGCGGACACGATCGACATCACCCCCAACCCGCCCTGAGCACGTGCTGCTGGTCCCGGAGGTGGTGTCGCCGGGCTCGGAGACCACCGACCGGATCGTGAAGGTCGACCAGTATGCCAAGGCAGGCATCGGCTTCTCTTCTACTGGCGGATCGAGCAGGCCGCGACAGGCGTTCCTCTCGTGTACACCTACGTTCTCGACCCAGCGACGATGACCTACCGGGACGGAGACGCGTTCACCGGCGTCCTCGAGGTAGCGGCCCCCTTCCCGATGGAGATCGACTCGGCCAGGTCTGACCCACGCGCTGCTCAGCAACCGGCAGCGCGTGAGCGATGCGTGAGCGGACGGCCCAGTACAGGGCGGCACGCGCCGGATCAAGTGGCTCGCCCCGCGCTCCTGACCAGGGAAAACAGCACCGCGTGGCAGCGCCGGACACCACCCGGCAAGGATTCGATCCCACTCCTAAAGCGGGTGTCGCAGATTCGAATCCTGCCGGGGCACTACCTGCGCAGCAGGTCAGAGAGTTCCGGGCCCCTCGTTCCATTCGAACGGGGGGCCTTTCTCATGCCTGGAGTCCACAAGGGGTCCACATCCCCAACCCCACACGCGTCCGAGAAACGCCTCTCGCGAGGTGCGCGGCGGCGTCCGCGGGGAGGACTGCAGGGGCGGGTGCGGACCCCTGGGAGACCAGGCCGCACCGCACCAAGCGTGGCATACTTGAAGTATGGCAACTCGGAAGATCACTATCACCGTTCCGGAAGAACTGGTGGAATCGATCAAGGAACGCGTCGACGCACGCGGAGTGTCCGGCTACATCGCGGCCGCCGCCGCTCATCAGGACGCCATGGACAATTTGCGCGAGTTGGCCGACCGTCTCGAAGAAGAGCACGGCGCTGTGACGGACGAAGAGCAGCAAGCAGCGCTGGATCGTATCGCCGCCATCGACGGTTGGCATGACGAGCGGCGACCGAGTTCGGACGAGGCCGCGTGAGCCGCACCGCTCAGGCGAAGCTGCACCGGCCGCGACAGCGCGTCTTCGTGTTTGACTGTGAGGCTCTCTCCAAGGCGGTTCAGGGCGATCGGGAGATGTCCGCGCTGATCAAGACGGCTCCACGGCTCGACATCCCCATCGTCACCTCGGCGCTCACGACCTTGGAGGCATGGGACCCTCGCGAAACGTCGAGGCAGGCACTGTGGAACTGGACGCTGTCCCGGATCCGCGTCGTGCACACGGACGATCAGGTGATTGCCACGGCGCGCGGGATGCTGAAGGCAGCCGGTCTGCATGGGCACAAGTACGCCATCGACGCCATTCTGGCGGCCGTGGCAGGGCGGGAAGCCGCACAGGGAGCTCAGGCAACCGTCTTCACCTCCGACACCGATGACATGAAGCAACTCCTCGCCGGGCACTCCGTGCGAGTCGAGAAGGTGTGACGAGCCGCCGCTCTCCGGCCACTCGCCGGCTCGCCCGGGCGAAGACCACTGCTGGCGGACGGCGCCCGCAGCCGACGCTCCGTTCAGCCGGCCCCGTGGCGGCCAAGCCCCCCAGTTGAAGCACGGCAGGGTGAAGCACAGCAGGGTGACTCGCCGTGGTCAGGTCGTGGCCGTCACGGTCAGCCCTCCCAGCGCTGTCACCTGCGCTGCCCCGTCCGCAGACACGGCGATGTCCATTCGTGGCTCTCGGTGTAGCACCTGAAGGAAGCGGTCCACGTGATCGGGTCACTCCTGCGGCACGCTGTGCGCACTCTGGTCGAGGGCGGCTGCTGCTACCAAGCCGCCGCCTTGATCACTCGTACGGCGATGTCCTGGACCGACAGGCCGTCGGTCGGGATACGGACGGTTCCGGCCGGAGCCTTCTCGTCCAGCTGCCGGGCGGCCCGCAGACTCCGCTCGATGTGCGGGTTGAGCTGCGAGCCGATCTCGCGTCGGGCGAGCCGCTTCAAGGGGGATCCGTTTCGCATCGAGGCGGATTGGCGCGTGCGCGAGCGCCGTCTGCTGGACGGGACAGCGGTGGCGGTACGCCGAGGAATCACTGCTCTGTGACGGGCGACGTCACCCCTCCGACCCCAGAACGCGGTCGAGCGTCCGCCGCGGCGTTGAGGCCAGATCGGAGACGGGGCGACCGTCGCCGGCCGCCTGCCGATCGCAGAAGATCACGGATGCACTGTGAACCTGGTGGAAGACCTGGTCGGCGCGACGCCCGCTCCGGTGCCGCAGTTGCGGGCGCTGGCCGAACGCTGTGGCCTCCAGGCATGACGAAGCCGGTTCCTGCTCCTCGCCGGCCCTGACGGCTAAGAGCCGCACCCTCCGAAGCAGGGGAACGAGAATCCTCAGGTGCCTCAGACACTCGCCGCATGCTCGCGCACCGCGATCCGGGCCAGCTTCGTCAGCATCATGCCGTTGCGGACCGCGACGACGTAGTCCACGGGGAGGCCGTGCATGCGCGTGCCGGGGCCGCGGAGGGGGTGCCAGTCGAGGGTGAAGAGGGTGTGCTCGCCCCAGGGGGTCAGCTTCATGGCGATGCGGGCCGCGCCGAAGGGGCCTGCCTTCGCTTCCAGTTGCAAGCGGTGGCGCGGTTCGGCGATACGGACGACGCAGGTGTCGTCAAGGGTGAGAGGGCCGGCGCCGACGCGGACGGTGAGCCGGGCGCCGACGTCCGGCCAGTGCGGGTCCACGGCGAGGACTTGCTGGGTTCCTGTCACCCACTCGCCGTAGCGGTGGCCATCGGACAGCAGGCGCCAGACTTCCGACGGCGAGCTCAGGATCAGACGGCGGTTCCGGGCCATAGACGCCCTCCACTCGATCCACGGGCCTCAAGCTCAGGAGCGTGCCGGTCACTCGCCGATCGCGGACTTGTAGCCGGCGGCGTTCAGGAGGCTTTCGAACTCGCGTGCGTTCGACGGCTTGAGCTTGAAGATCCAGGCATCGTAGGGGTCGTCGTTGAGCAGTTCCGGGCTGTCCGCCAGCTCTTCGTTGACGGCGATCACCTCACCGCCGACCGGCGAGTAGATGTCCGTCGCCGCCTTCACGGACTCCAGGACACCGGCAGGTTCACCGGCCTCGAAGACCTTGCCGATCTGCGTCAGCTCCACGAACACGAGATCGCCGAGGGCCTTCTGAGCGTGATCGCTGATGCCGACCGTGACCGCGCCGTCCGATTCCCGTCGTGCCCACTCGTGCGACTCGGCGTAACGCAGCTCAGCCGGAATGTTCGACATGCTCGCTCCCCTGAAGAGACCTGAAGACACCTGAAGACACCTGAAGACATGGACGATCGACGCGTCCATCATTCCCAGCGCCCGAGCGGTCTGAGCAGCGGTTCCCTCGCGTGGGCTACAGAAGGCCGGGGCACATCACCCGAGCGCGTCCGCTCCTCCCTCCAGCCACACCCGCAGGCGGGAAGGGCGCTCCGCGTCCATGTGCACCGTGTTGGTCGCCGTCGCGGTGCGGCGGGCTGTCGCCTCCGGTTCGCCGGTGTTGGTGTTGACGTCGAAGCGGGGGAAGTTGCTGGAGGAGATGTCGAGACGGATGCGGTGGCCAGTGGCGAAGAGGTTGGCCGTGTCGGGGGCCGTGACCTCGATCTCGTAGACCTCGCCCGGCGTGAGCGGCTCCGGGTGCTCCCAGGAGCGGTGGAAGCGGCAGCGGACGATGCCGTCGGTGAGGTTCATGGCGAAGCCGTGCGGATAGTCGGCGTTGGGCGGGTGGACGTCGATCAGTTTGATGGTGAAGTCCGTGTCGGGGGCTGTGGTCGAGATGTGGAGCCTTGCCGATACCGGGCCTGCCAGCACCACGTCCCGTTCCAGTGGCGGGGTGCTCAGGCTGATCACGTCCGGGCGGGCGTCCAGGGGGAGGTACGGCTCGCGAGCGCCGTACACCCGGGCATCGGGGGCGTTCTGGTCGTAGGCGCCGCCTGTCATCACCGGCTCGCCCGAGGTGACCTGGCCTCCCATGGTGGGGACCGGGTGGCGTGGGTCGAAGTCGTATGTCACCGATGCCGCGGGCGTGGTGGGCGGGGTGGGGGTGAGGCTGCCGGTGGGGGTGAGGTACAGGGCGACGGGGGACGTCGACGTCGGTGGCCAGTGGGTGTCGGTGCGCCAGGTGCCGCCGTGCCGCATGCGGCCCGCCGGGTCGCGTCCGCCGTCGCCGCCGCCCATGAGGAAGTACTGGACGGCCGGCAGGTCGGCGGGCTCCCGTTCCGGGGCGGCCTCGCGGCCCAGTGCCCGGTCGAACCAGCGGCGGCGGAAGTCGAGGTAGGAGGGAGCGAGGTTGCCGTCCAGTGTGGCGCGGGGGCCGAAGTCCACGTCCCCGGCGTACGTGTCGCAGCGGCGGCCATGCGTCCACGGGCCCATGACCAGGTAGGACGGGGCCGACTTCAGCTCGCGCAGGGCGGAGAAGTTCTCGATGGTGGAGCGGACGTAGGGGTCGTACCAGCTCCCCATGTGCAGGCTGGGGGCATCCGGGAAGCGGTCGTAGTAGCCCCGGCCGTAGATCGCGGGGTTGCGGTAGTAGTCGCCGAAGGTGTCCTGGCGCCACTGCTCCAGCAGGTAGTCCTCGTACGGTGAGAGGTGGCGCAGCGGCGTGCAGCCCGGGCGCCACGGCATCGCGCCGAACCAGCCTCCGACGTCCACCCGCAGCAGTGCCTCGGACAGCACCGGGTCCGCGGCGGCCTCCGGGCTCTGGAGTGCGTGCCGCAGTGCCCAGGTCACCTGTTTCAGCTCGAAGGCGCCGCCCATCCGCATCCCCGCGTCGTACGCCGAGGAGAAGCCGCCCGAGTCCTGGAACATGGCGGCCAGGCCCGGGGGGCCTTCGGCGGCCGCCGCTGCCTGGACGTGCGCGGAGTAGGAGACGCCGGTCATCACGACCCTGCCGTCACACCACGGCTGGTCCCTGAGCCAGGCGATCGTGTCCGCTCCGTCCGGGCCCTCGCCCAGGTACTTCACGAACGTTCCCTCGGAGTCGCCGCGGCCCCGGCAGTCCTGCCGTACGACGTGGTAGCCGGCTGCGGTGAAGTGCCGGGCGATGTCCTCGGGGCGCGGGAGCGGTGTGTCGGCGCGGTCCTGGTCCGAGCCGCGCTGTGCGCGCCGGCCGTACGGGGTGCGTTCCAGGAGCACGGGGAGCGCGGTCGCCTCCGGCTCGGGTGAGGCCGAGTACAGGTCGGCGGCGAGACGGACGCCGTCCCGCATGGGGATGCGCAGGGGCCGGAGCCACGGGGCGCCGTCCTGGAGGGGTGCGGAGCGGCGGGCGGGCGTGGTGTCGTACGAGGTCACCTCCGTGACGCTAGGCAATGGCCCAGGTCATGGCGATCACTTGACGTCATCAGGTCAACTGTTGCGCCGGACGGTGACGGGGGCGGACGGCGGACCTACTGTGCAGCGCAACCCGGGAACGCCCCGCGTGCCGTCCCACGCCGTGCCGGGAGATCGTGCGCCGTTCCGGTTCCGGTTTCGGTTCCGGTTCCGCTTCCCGTCTCGCATCGCTCGCGGCGTGGTCACCCGGGTCCGCCCGCGACATGCCGCCCTTGGTCCATCGTCCCCAGAGCAGCCCCAGGAGCCCCGCCATGAGCACATCCGCCGACCGCACCCGGGAGGTGCCGGCCACCGGGCCCGACCAGGGCGGGCGTGGCTCCCGGCTCCTCGACCTGGTCGAGCGCGCCGGGAACGCGCTGCCGCATCCGTTCTGGCTGTTCTGGATCCTGTGCGGGGTCGTGGCCGTCGCCAGCTGGGCGCTGAACGTCTCCGGGCTGAGGGTCGAGGATCCCTCCTCGGGTGACCTGGTCGGTGTGCGCAGTGCCCTGTCGGCGGACGCCGTACGGGATCTGCTCACCGGCGCCGAGGAGTCCTTCGTGACCTTCGGGCCGCTCGGCATCGTGCTGATGGTGATGCTCGGCGTCGCGGTCGCCGAGCGGTCGGGGCTGTTCGAGGCGCTGGCCCGCCGCATGCTGTCGGGGCTGTCCCCGCGCACGGTCGTGCTGGGTGTGGCGCTGGGCGGTGTGCTGGGGAAGTTCCTGTCCGACTCCGCGTACGTGGTGCTCATCCCGCTCGGGGCGGTGGCCTTCCGCGCCGTGGGCCGGTCCCCGATGCTCGGCATGATCGTCGCGTTCGTGTCGATCAACGCCGCCGGTGACGCCAACCCGCTGATCGCCCCCGGCGACGCGCTGTTCGCCTCCGTGGCCACCGAGGCGGCGCGGCTCGTCGACCAGGACGTGGTGGTCCGTGCGACGGACAACATGTACTTCACCACGGTGTCGGCGTTCGTGCTGGCCGGAACCATCGCCCTGGTCGTGGACAAGATCCTCGCCAGGCGCGAGCACCGTCTGGTCCCCGAAGCGGACCTGGAGGCCGCCGCGGCACAGCAGGTGGTCGCCGCCGACGTGGACGACGCCACCGAGCGGCGGGCCCTGAGGCTGACCGGGCTGGCCGTGCTCGGCTACGCCACGCTGGTCGTGCTCGCGATGCTGCCCGCCTCGTCGCCGCTGCGTGGCGAGGGCGGCGCGATCGTGGAGTCCACCTTCATGAACGCCATCGCCGTCTTCCTGACCGTCTTCTTCCTGCTCATCGGCGCGGTGTACGGGCGGCTCACCGGGCGGATCAGGGGGAGCCGCGCGATACCGCAGTTCATGGCGGACGGGGTGCGTTCCATCGCGCCGCTGCTGGTGCTCTTCTTCGCCGTGTCGCAGTTCCTCGCCCTGTTCAAGTGGACCAACATCGCCACGGTCGTCGCGGTCGAGGGCGCGGACTTCCTCGACCAGCTGGGCGCGCCCACGCTGGTGCTGTTCACCCTGCTGATCGTCGCGGTCGCGCTGCTGAACCTCCTCATCACCTCCGGCTCCGCCCTGTGGACCCTGGTCGCCCCGGCGCTGGTGCCGATGCTGATGCTGCTCGGCACCAGCCCGGCCACCACCATGGCGCTCTACCGCATCGCCGACTCCTGCACGAACTCCATCACCCCGATGAGCACGTCGTTCATGCTCTGTGTCGGCTATCTGCAGACCCTGAACCGCAAGGCCGGCATCGGCACCCTGATCTCCTTCACCCTGCCCCTGGCCATGATCATGCTGGTGGTCTGGGTGCTGCTGTTCTTCGCCTGGTACCTGCTGGGCATCCCGCTCGGGCCGGGCGCGCCCGTACGGTGAGCCGGCGGCGCGGGCGACCGGCCGTACGCTGACGACGTGAGCATCGTCCTCGACCTGGGAGGGCTCGGGCCCTCGGACCTCGCGGTCGGGCCCTCCGCGCTGTCGGAACTGATGGCGAGCCTGCACGTCCTCGCCGAGCCCGAGCACCACCCGGAGGCCGCCGGCTGGACGGCGCGGGCCGCCGCGGCGGGAGACGAACTGCGCGACGAGCTGTCCGTGTTCGCTCCGCTGTGGGCCCGATTCCGCTGCCGCCTGTTCTTTCCCCTTGCGCTGCCGCTCGCGTACGGCCTCGACGAGGAGCTGACCGCGATCGCGGCGCTGCCGGCCGAGGACTTCCTGGAGCTGGCGGCGCCCGGCGTCCTCGGCACCACCGCGCTGCCCGTGCCGTCGGCCCGTGAGCTGCGCGCCGACACCGCCGCCGCGGAGGACTACGTACGCCGCTGCCTACGCCGTTCCTACGCCCGCGGTGAGCTGGCGCGGCAGCTGGTGGCGGCGCCGCTGGAGCTGCGGGACCGGCTGGTGGCGGTGCTGCGGGCCGCCGACGCGGCGTTCTTCGCCGAGGACTGGCGCACCCTGCGGCCGGCCCTGGAGGACCACGCGCGGGAGGTACGCCGCGCACTGGCCGCACGGTCGCCCGCGGAGGTGCTCACCGGACTGCTGCCGACGGCGGCCCGGGTCGGGCCGGGGGAACGGGTACGGCTGGACAAGCTGCAGATCGACGAGGTGAAGGTGGCACCGCGGCCCCTCGTGCTCGTGCCGTCCGCCCGGGTGTGGCCGCATCTGACGGTCAAACACGAGCACCCGTCGTGCGTGGTGCTGCAGTACGCGGCGCGCGGCGCCGTCCCGGGCGGACAGCTGACCCTGCGGGATCTGCACGACCGGCTGATGGCGCTCACCTCGCCGGCCCGGATGGAACTGTGCCGCCATCTGCTGGGCGAGCCCATCACCACCTCGGAGCTCGCCGCCCGGCTCGGCTCCAGCGAACCGCAGGTCTCCCGCGCCCTGCGGACCCTGCGCGACGCTGGCCTGGTGCGCTCCACCCGGGACGGCAAACTGGTGCGGCACCGGCTCGCCACGGATGTCATCCAGCGGCTGGGGCATGACGTCCTCGCGACCGTGGCGCGGTGAGCCGCCGAACGTCTCGGCGAGGTCGCGTCACGCGACGGCGGTTCCCTCGAGTTCGACCAGCTGGCCGGGGATCGCCAGACGCTTCACTTCGAGCATCGTGGTGGTCGGCGCCACCGCGGCGGCGCCCAACTGTGCCGCCAGTACGCCGTAGTGCTGGAGGAGGAGATCGACGTCGGTCGTGTAGACGTTGAGCCGGACGAGGTTGGTGAGAGACATGCCGGCCTCGCCGAGTACGGCCTCCAGGTTGTCGATGCTCAGCGCCAACTGCGCCGCCATGTCGCCGTCGTGCTGGGGCTTGCCGTCGGCGCTCATCGCGGTCTGTCCCGAGATGTACAGGGTCCGGGTGTGCCCGGAGACGACCTCGCCCTGGTTGAACCCCATGTCCACGGACCACGTCACCGGGTTGATCGCCGTGCGTTCCATCGCCACGTCAGCTCCATTCGATTCGATTCGACGTCGTGGCAACGAGGTTCGCAACAAATCATGACACCCTTGGTCATGTATTCCGTTAGCGTCCTTGTATGCGCGCCGACCGGTTGGTCTCACTGGTGCTCCTGCTGCGTCAGCGCGGTCGGCTGACCGCGGACACGCTGGCCCGCGAGCTGGAGGTGTCCACCCGCACCGTGCTGCGCGACATCGAGGCGCTGTCCGCGGCCGGTGTCCCGGTCTACGCCGAGCGTGGGCGGCACGGCGGTTTCGCGCTGTTGCCCGGGTTCCGGACCGAGCTGACCGGGCTGAACCACGACGAAGCCCTCGCCTTGCTGGCCGCCGGATCGGTGCGCGGCGAGCAGGCGTTCGGCCTCGGCTCGGCGCTCGCTTCGGCCATGCGGAAGGTGGTCGACGCGCTGCCCGAGAACCACCGGGCCACCGCGAGCGACGCGGCTCAGCGATTTCTCGTCGATCCGGAGACCGACCTGCTCGCGCGTCGGCTGGTCACCGATGAGGTGCCCGGCGCCACCATGGCCGAGGTCCGGCGCGCGGTGCTCGCCGGGCACAAGCTGCGCATCCACTACGCGGCCACGGGCCAGACGCCGCGGTGGCGCACGGTGGACCCGATCGGCCTGGTCACCGTGCGCGACCGGGGTTATCTGCTGGCCACGAGAGCCGGAACGGACCGCACGTACCGGCTGTCGCGGGTGCTGGCCGCCGAGGAGCTGCCCGAAGCGGCGCAGCGACCGAACCGGGTCGATCTGGACCGGATCTGGCGGGAACGCTCCGCGCGGTTTCTCTCCGGCGGCGACCACATCACCGTGCTGGTCCGGGTGGCCCCGGCGCGGCGGGAGGAGCTGCTGGACAGCGCGCTGGCCGTCCGCGCGGAAGAGCCCGACGCGGACGGCCGGCTGCGGCTGGAGGTGACCTTCCAGGATTCACGGCACGCGGAATGGGCGCTGTGGCAGCTCGGCACGGACGCGGAAGCGCTGGCTCCGCAGTCGTTGCGCTCCGCCCTGCGCGACCGTGCCGCCGCGCTGGCCGCCCGTTACGGAGACTCGGCGCCGGCCTCGTCTCCGGTGCCGCTCAGGGCTTCTTCGTAGCCGACTTCTTCGTGGTCGGCTTCTTCGTGGTCGGCTTCTTCGTGGCCGACCGCTTCGTGGTCTTGGGCTTGCTCGTACTCGGGCTCGGGCTCTTCCGGGCGGCCTTGGCGGGGGGCTTATTTCGCTTCGGCGTGGTCGGCCATTTGAGTTCGATTTCCAGCTCGATCTCCCCGTTGTCGATCTCGACCTCCATCTCGCTTTGGAGGTCGTCGGGGATGCGCAGGCTCAGCGTTCCGGAGCTGAGTTCCAGTTCAGCGTCGCCACCTTCTCTCAGGGCGGTTGCGAGTGCCGTGAGCTGGTCGGCCGCCTCCAGGCGGGACAGGGAGCGCTTCTGCTCAAACTTGAGATCTGTCATGCGTGTCTCCGATCCGGCATGAATGGCGGCAGTCACTCGGTGACTCGGTCGGCGTGACGGTGGGCCACCCTCCACTCGCCGTCCTCGCGTCGGTACGTCTGGGTGGCGCGCAGGGTGTAGGTGCGCGGCTCTCCGTCGACGGAGGCGGAGGCGTGTTCGAGGCCGACCGTGTAGGCCATGTCTCCGGACACGTCGTACGCCCGCAGTTCGAACTCGTACGACGTGCAGTCGGAGAAGCTCTCCCCGAGGGTGGTGAAGAGCTTGTCGAGTTCCCGCCGGCCGTAGGCGTCGCGCCACGCCCCCATGACGCTCACGGGCTCGTCGCGTGACCAGAGTGCCCGGCGGGGGGCCGCATCGCCGTTGTGCAGCGCGCGCTCCGCCTCGTACAGGGCGGTCCTGACCCACGCCAGGAAGTCGTCGCGGTCGGTCATGTCTTCATCATGCGCCTGCGGGCGAGGTGTCGCCGGGGACCGGTCCGTGGGGCCGACGCGACTCGGTCGGCTCGGTCGGCTCGGTCGGCCTTGAAGGTTCAGTCCGTGCCGAGGCCGTCGATCAGGCGGTTGAGGAAGCGGGTGAAGGTGGCCTCGGGGGTCAGGGGGCGGGCGGGGGCCGCGAGGGCCTCGGCTAGTTCCGGGTGGTGGCCGTCCGCGGCGACCGTCGCGAGGTAGCGGGCCTCGGCCGCGGCCCGGTCGGGGGAGCCGGCGGCTGCCGCCTGGGTGAGTTCGTGGGTGACGTGTCCGGCGACGAAGGCCGTGAGCTGGGCGAAGATCTCCAGCTTGGCCGCGCCGTCCAGGCCCGTGGGGCGCAGGGCGGCGAGGGCGTGTTCCAGGAAGGCCAGGGTGTGGGGGCCGAGGCTGCGGCGGGTGGACAGGGCGGTGGGCAGCCAGGGGTGGCGCAGCATGTTGGCGCGCTGGAGGTGGGCGATGGTCTTGAGGTCGGTGCGCCAGTCGCCGGTGAGGGCGGCCGAGGCGGGCAGTTCGCCGCTGACGTGGTCGACCATCAGCTCCAGCAGGGTGTCCTTGTCGGGGGCGTAGCTGTAGAGCGACATGACTCCGGCGCCGACCTGTGCGGCGACGCGCCGCATGGTGACCGCTTCGAGGCCTTCCGCGTCCGCGAGGGCCACCGCCGCCGTAGTGATCGCCTCCCGGCTGAAGGCGGGCTTGCGGCCCCTGCGGGGCTGACCGGGGCTCAGCCACAGCTGTTGCGGGTCGTGGCCCGGGGTGCCGGAACCGTCCTCACGCGTCACGGTCGCGTACTCCTGTTCACCGAGGGCCGCTGTCGTCGTATCCAAGCATCCCCTATTCTCGTACAACGTACGGAAAATCGAGGAGGGGGAACCGACCATGGCTTCACGCACCCACGACCCAGCGGCACAGCCGGCCTGGACGCCGTCCGCCCGGAAGCCGCCGCTGTCCTCGCGGATGATGCGGGCGATCTGGCGCGGGCTTCCGGAGAAGCGGTACGACGTCGGATGGGAGCCGGGGCTGGAGGTGCCGGCCGCCGACGGCAGTGCGCTGGTCACGGACCACTACTTCCCCCGTACGGACACGGACGGCGATTTCCCCACCCTGCTGGTGCGCTCGCCGTACGGCAGGGGTCTGCCCTGGTCCCCGCAGTACGGCATGCTCTTCGCCGAGCAGGGCTTCCATGTGGTCCTGCAGAGCTGCCGCGGCACCGGCGGCTCGGGCGGCGTGTTCGATCTGTGGCACAACGAGGCCGCCGACGGCCGGGCCACGGTGGCCTGGCTGCGCGAACAGCCCTGGTTCAACGGGACGCTGGGCACCATCGGCCCCAGCTACCTCGGGTACGTGCAGTGGGCGCTCGCCCTGGACCCGCCGCCGGAGCTGAAGGCGATGGTGGTGCAGGTCGGTCTGCACGACCCGTACGCCCTGTTCTACGCGGACGGCGCCCTGCGGCTGGAGAACGCCCTGCTCGTGGGCCTGGGCATGACGTACCAGCACCAGGGGATCATGCCGGTCGCCAAGGCGACGCTGCGGCTGCAGCGCCGTATGCGCGACATCGTGACGGCGCGTCCGCTGCGCGGGGCGTATGCCTCCGCCCTCGGGGACGTGCCGTGGCTGGACGACGTGATGACGCACCCGGACGCCACGGACCCGTACTGGGACGGCGCGTCCCTGGCCCGGGCGGCCGAGGGGCTGAGCGTCCCCACGAGTCTGGTCACCGGGTGGCACGACGCCCTGGCCGACCAGACCTTCGAGCAGTACGCCCGGCTGCGCGCGGCCGGGTGCGACACCGCCCTGCTGGTCGGCCCCTGGACGCACACCTCCGCCATGCAGCAGGGCTGGCCCGAGGTCTTCGCCGAGAGCCTCGCGTGGCTGCGCGCGCACCTGTGCGGCGATCCTTCCGGGCTGCGTCCCACGCGGGTGCGTGTGCACGTCGGCGGCGAGGACGTGTGGCGGGACCTCGACGACTGGCCGTCCCCCTCCTCCCCCGCCACCACCTCATGGGTTGCCGCGGCGGACGGGCACCTCGACCGGCGGGCTCCTGCGGCTCCCGCCGCCGGAGCGGAGTCCGTGCCCCTGGCGTCCCTTCGCCACGACCCGGCCGACCCGACGCCGTCCCTCGGCGGTCCCCTGCTGTCCCGGACGGCCGGCGCCCGCGACAACAGCACTCTGGAGGGACGGGAGGACGTCCTGACGTTCACCGGCCCCCCGCTGGCCGAGCCCGTGGACGTCCTCGGTCCGGTCTCCGCGCGGCTGAGCGTCTCCACGGACACCGGGTACGCCGATGTCTTCAGCCGTCTGTGCGACGTGGACGCGCAGGGCCGCTCCACCAACGTCTGCGACGGACTGGCCCAGGTGGAGACGGCGGGGGAAGGGCCCTCGGAGGTCACCGTGCCGATGAGCTCCACCGCCTACCGTTTCCCGGCCGGGCACCGGATTCGCTGGCAGATCAGCGGGGGTGCGCATCCTCGGTACGCCCGCAATCCGGGGACCGGCAAGCCGGCCGCGGAGGCCGTCGACTTCACGGCGATCCGCATCACACTGCACGACGGCTCCGCGCTGTTGCTTCCCGACGGGTCCGGGGCCGTGTGAACACCCGGGCACACGGACAGGCCGCTCGCATGCGAGTGCGAAGATGGCGGACATGTTCGTACAGCTCCTCGCGGCGGTCGGCGTGCTCGCCGCCCTGACGATGGTTCCCGGGCCGGACATGGCGGTCGTGACGAAGCGGGCGGTGGCCCGCGGCTGGCGGGACGGGCTCCGGACGGTCGGCGGCATCACGGCCGGACTGCTGGTCTGGGGCGTGCTCACGGTGGTCGGGCTGGCGGCCGTCCTGGCGGCGTCCGCCACGGCCTACACCGTCGTCAAGCTGGTCGGGGCCGCGTATCTCGTCGTCCTCGGGGTCCAGTCGCTGCTCGGCAGCCGGAAGAAGCGGGCGCCCGGACCAGGGGGAGCGGCGCCGGCCGGGAACCCTTGGCGGACGGGGCTGGTCAGCAACGTCTTCAACCCCAAGATCGCCGTCTTCTACACCGGCCTGCTGCCGACACTCGCCCCCACCGGTCTGTCTCCCCACGCCGGTATGGCACTTCTGGTGCTGCTGCACGCCGGGCTCACCGTCCTCTGGCTCAGCGGCTATGTGGCGCTGCTGTCCAAGGCCCGTACCTTCTTCGAACGGCCCGCCGTGCGCCGCGCCATGGACCGGGTGACCGGCGTCGTCCTGATCGGCTTCGGCGTCAAGGTCGCGGCGACGCAGCCCTGACGGCCGGCTCACAGGTCCGCTCCGCGATCCACCCCGTCATCGCCCGTACTCCGATGCCGATGGCCCGCTCGTCCGGGGCGAAGTCGGTGAAGTGGGGATAGCTGGTGGTGACGGGGGCGCCCGGGGTGCGGACGCCCAGGAAGGTGTAGGTGCCCGGGACGCGGTCCAGGTAGAGGGCGTAGTCCTCGCCGCTGAAGGGCGGGAACGCGGAATGGAGTGTGGTGACCGCGTCCGGGCCCAGTCCGCGGCGCAGATGACGGGCGAGTGCCTGGGCGTCCGGTGCCGGGCAGACCATGGCGGGGAACGGCTCGGTGGGGAAGCGGACCTCGGTTCCGGGGTATGACCGGGCCAGTCGGCGGATGTGCTCGCGTACCTCCGTGTACCGCTCCTGCGGCCAACAGCGGTACGACACGCTCACCTTGGCCTCCTGCGCCGAGGCCCGGAGGGCCACGAAACGGGCCAGCGGGCCGTCGGGGGTCTGGGCGTCGGTGATCATCCGCTCGATGTCCGCGGGTGTCCGCGGGGGTGTCACGGTGGCGAGCGCGCCGATCTCGGCGGCCAGTCGCCGCGCGGCGTCGGGTGCGTCAGGGCCCTGGAGGGTCAGCTCCGCCTTGTCCTGGCCCGGCATCCCGTAGCCCGGGGTCACGGCGAACCGGCCGACGGGGAAGGGCCCGCAGTGCAGCGCGTGGATCTCCTGGACGCGGGTGCGCTCCAGCACGCCCGCCTCGATCAGGGCGCGGGCTCCGGAGAGGCTCTCCTCGGCGGGCTGGAAGAGGAACACCACCGTGCCGCTGAGCTGCCGCCGCAGCCGCGCCAGGACCTTGGCGACGCCGATCGCCACGGTCGTGTGGATGTCGTGCCCGCAGAAGTGGGCCGCGGCCTGGCCGCCTCCGACGATGTCCTTCGGCGGTACGGCGTCCATGTCCGCCCGGTACGCGACCGTCCGGCCGGGGCGCGCACCGCGCAGGACACCGACCACGCCGTGACCGCCCACTCCGGTGGTGACGGCCAGCCCGGCCGCCCGCAGCTCCCGGGCGACCACGCCCGCCGTACGACGCTCCTCCCCCGGCAGCTCGGGATGCCGGTGGATGTCCCGTCTCAGTTCGATCAGCCCACGCTCCAGGCGCGCCACCTCGGCGTCCAGCGACCCTTGCCCCAACGGTCCCCTCCGCCCATCGGCGGCGGCCGTCCCCGCGACACCCCACACCGTTCCCGCGCCGAGTGCCGCCACCGTTCCGGCCAGCAGAGTACGTCGCGCCAGAGCGTGCTCCGTAGGACGCTTCATTGTTCCCCCTCGGTGTTCGTCAAGTGGTCCCCGGCGAGCGGGAGACCCGTCCGTACACGATCACCGCAGGCGCATGCCGCCGCCCATCCGGCGAGCCACCGCTCGCGGGTGGGGAACACCCCCCGTCCCCACGATCGCTCGGTCTGAGCGTCCGTGGAACAAAGGCCGCTTGATCCGGAAACGGTCCGAAAGATTCGAGTAACGGAACTTCACATTCCGTCTGGAATGCCACTCCCTCTCCCCCCACCCCAGCCCCAAATCCCCCCTGGACCAGCGGATATACGCCACGATCCCCTGCCTCCAGCCGACGAATCTTTCGCAACCACCACCGAAACCATTGACAGTTGACAGGGTCAGGCCAACACTCCCCGGTGACAGAGCACCCCGTCCACCCCACGAGGACGATGGAGGAAGCACGCCCATGAGCAACGCACTCAGCCGCTTACGGCTGCTCATCAGCGGTGTCTGCACGATGCTGCTGGTCGCGGGGGCCGTCCTGGCCCTGCCGGGCACCGCCCACGCCGACACGGTCGTCACGAGGAACCAGACCGGCACCCACGACGGCTACTACTACTCGTTCTGGACCGACAGCCAGGGCACGGTCTCCATGAACCTGTCCGCCGGCGGCAGCTACAGCACGTCATGGCGGAACACCGGCAACTTCGTCGCCGGCAAGGGCTGGAGCACGGGAGCCCGCCGCAGCGTGACCTACTCCGGCACCTTCAACCCGTCCGGCAACTCGTACCTGACCCTCTACGGCTGGACGGCGAACCCGCTCATCGAGTACTACATCGTCGACAACTGGGGCACGTACCGGCCGACGGGAACGTACAAGGGCACCGTCACCAGCGACGGCGGCACGTACGACATCTACAAGACCACGCGCTACAACGCCCCGTCCGTCGAGGGCACGAAGACCTTCGACCAGTACTGGAGCGTGCGGCAGTCCAAGCGGACGGGCGGCACCATCACCACCGGCAACCACTTCGACGCCTGGGCCCGGGCCGGGATGCCCCTGGGCAACTTCAAGTACTACATGATCATGGCGACCGAGGGTTACCGGAGCAGCGGCAGCTCCAGCATCACGGTGCGCTGACGATGGCAGCCACAGCACGCGCCGCGCTGCTCACCGCCCTCCTGACGGCAGCGACCGCGTTCACCGTCACCACCGCCCCGGCACAGGCCGCCGCCTGCAACGGCTACGTCGGACTCACCTTCGACGACGGCCCCTCCGGCACCACGACGAGACTCCTCAACGCGCTCCGCCAGAACGGGCTGCGGGCCACGATGTTCAACCAGGGCCAGTACGCCGCCGCCAACCCGTCCCTGGTCCGGGCCCAGGTCTCCGCCGGCATGTGGGTCGGCAACCACAGCTACACGCACCCGCACCTGACCCGACTCAGCCAGGCGCAGATCGACTCGGAGATCTCCCGGACCCAGCAGGCCGTCGCGGGCGCGGGAGGCGGCACCCCGAAACTGTTCCGCCCGCCCTACGGCGAGACCAACGCGACGGTGAAGTCGATCGCGGCCCGGCACGGCCTGACCGAGATCATCTGGCACGTCGACTCCCAGGACTGGAACGGCGCGAGCACCGACGCGATCGTCCAGGCCACCGCCCGCCTCACCAACGGCCAGATCATCCTCATGCACGACTGGCCCGCCAACACCCTCGCAGCCGTCCCCCGCATCGCCCAGACCCTGACGGCCCGGGGCCTGTGCGCGGGGATGATCTCCCCACAGACGGGGCGCGCGGTGGCGCCGGGCTGAGGGAGCTGAAGGAGGTGCGGGAACGGCGCGCCTTCTACAGGGATGATCCGGGAGCGGCGGCCCCGCCGTCGCCGCCGGTCGCGTGCCGCTCCAGCGCCACCTCGACCAGAAGCTCGCGGAGCGCCTCCCGCGTCCGCCCACGGGTCTTCACCGCGTGGCAGTTGGGGCAGAGGGCCACCATCTGGCTGGGGTGGTCACGACCGCCGAGGGCGAGGTCGACGACGTGGTCGACCTCCAGGATCGGGTGATCGCGGTCGGTGACATCGGCCGGCTGGCCCGTGCAGCGCGGGTTCTCGCAGTGGCCCTGGCTGCGTCCGAGGACCAGGAAGCGGGCGGCCCGGGAGCGGATCGGGGGCCGGGTGGTCCGGGTGGGCCGGTGGCCCTGGGTCCTCGATTCCCGCTCCTCGACGAGCCTGCAACCGCGTTCGTACTCGGCGGCGGTGAGGAGCCACTGCTCCGTCGCACGGCCCGGCGGGATCGCGGGTTCGGCCGACTCGACGTCGTCCAAGCCCACGTCGGCGAGGAGCGGGGCGGGGTCGAGGTCCTCGAAGAAGGTGCCGAGGAGTTCGTCGATGACGGCGAGACGCGTCACGGCGGAATGCCGGAACAAGTCGCGCGCGGGCTCGACGAGGCCACCGAGCGGCTCGTGCGTGGCGAACCAGCGCTTCAGCTGGGCGTCGCCGTGTGCGGTGGGCACCGGGTGCGGGCAGTCCCCCAACTCCCAGATGCCCTCGCGGTGGAGAGACGCGATCGGATAGTCCGGGCGCAGGCGCTCGCCACGCGTGGCGTGCCGCCGCAACAGGCCATTGAGGGCTTCCTCGGTCTCGGGCCAGGGAAGGAGCCGGGCCTCGTCGCGGAGGGCCCGTCCCATGGCCCACAGCAGCACGATCGGTTTGTACAGGGCCGGGCGGCCGGCGGAACGGTTCACCTTCAGGTGGGTGATCCGGAAGAGCAACTCGTCGTGCGTCAGGCCGCTCTCCTCAGGCCCTACGGAGAAACCGAGGCGCTCGAGGAAGCGTGCGGCGTGCTCCGCACCTCCGGAGAAACCCTTCGCGTTCGGAGCCAGCGGCCCTTCCCCGGGCAGGAAACCGTGTGCCGCCCCGACGATCGCCTTCGAGTCGTAGTGCCTGCCCTTGTGCAGCAGCAGGTAGCGGCGGGCCCGCCAGAACCCGTAGGCGCTCAGGAAGGCGTCACGCCCGAGCCGGTCACACTCCTCGATCGCCTTCTCGATCTCGATGCGCGATATGTCGGCGAGAGCCATGTGGGAACCCTATGCGACGGGACTGACAGTCCAGGGCCTTGGTGCACATGGGCCCACGTACTTGAGTACGCGTGCTCATGACGGCCCGGTCCGCCGACGCGACCATGGCTGTATGAGGAATCGGGGAATGCTTACGGCCGGGGTCGCGCTCGCTCTTGGGGTGCCTGTCGCCGCCTGGGGGCTGATGGGGCAGCAGGACTATGACGGGCTGCCGGCGAGTGAGCTCGACTACGCCTACCAGCCGTGGGGCGTCGGGGACGGTGTCGCGGCGGTGGTCGGCGGGGTCGCGCTGGTGCTGGCGGGGGCCGGGGCCGCGGTGCTGGTGCGGGCGGCGCGCAGTGGGGCGCTGGACCGGCGGTGGTGGGGGGTGCTCGGCCCGCTCGTGGTCGTCGGGCTCATGGCCGGTGTGGGGTGGAGGGTCCTGACCGCGGGGGTGGTCGGGGCCAACATCGGGGCCGGGATGCTGGTCATCTTCGGTACGCCGGTCGCAGCCGGGCTGCTGCTGTGGGCCCTGGGACGGGGCGTGTGGCTGGCGACGCGGGGTCACGGGGGCGGCGACGGCGGGGCCGGGCGTCTGGGCGGGGTCTCGCCGCGCGGCGTGTGACCCGGCCACGGCCGGGTGGCCGAAACGCCATGGTGGGGAGTGGCGGGGAGCGGACAACTTCACTGTCCGGCCAGGTGATTCGCCTAGGTTGGTGAACCGGTCCCCCTTCCCCACCCCCAGGAGGCCCTGCCGTGCTCGACGACAGCCTGCGTGCCCGTATCGACACCTCCAAGCCGCACTCGGCCCGCTTCTGGAACTACTTCGTCGGCGGCAAGGACAACTACGAGGTCGACCGCGAGATCGGCGACCAGATCAAGTCGATCTTTCCCGGCCTGGTCGATGTGGCGGTCACCAGCCGCCGCTTCCTGGGACGGGCCGTCCGGCAGCTGGCCGAGGAGCAGGGCGTCCGGCAGTTCCTGGACATAGGAACCGGGCTGCCGACCGCCGACAACACGCACGAGGTCGCCCAGCGCGTCGCACCGGACGCCCGGATCGTGTACGTCGACAACGACCCCATCGTGCTGGCCCACGCCAACGCGCTGCTCACCAGCACGCCCGAGGGCGTCACCGCGTATCTGGACGCCGACCTGTACGACCCGGAGGCCGTCCTGGAGGCCGCCTCGGGCACGCTCGACCTGTCGCGGCCGGTCGGGCTGATGATCCTCAACACGCTGGGGCATGTCGCCGACTACGAGCGGGCGCGGGAGCTGGTGCGGCGGCTCATGGCCGGGTTGCCGGCCGGCAGCCACCTGGTGGTCAGCGACAGTACGGCCACGAGTGAGGGCATGATCGCGGCGTCGGAGGCGTACAACTCGAGTGGGGCGGTGCCGTATCACGTCCGTTCGGTTGCAGAGATCGCCGGGTTCTTCGATGGGCTGGAGTTGGTGAGGCCGGGGGTGGTGCGGGTTTCGGAGTGGCGGCCTGAGTCGTCGTCCGACCTCGGTGTGGCCGTGGACGCGTACTGCGGCGTCGGCCGTAAGCCGTAGCGGGTTCGTGGTCCAGTGCGGCGCCGTGGGGGCTGGTCGCGCAGTTCCCCGCGCCCCCAGAAGCACAAGGGCGTTCCGCCGTACGGGCCCCATCCCCTCAGCCACCCACAGCCCCCGGACGATAATCAGGGAATGATCACCCCGCCGCCCCTCTCCGAGCCGCGCAGCCGTCTCGTCGGTGATCTTCTCGCGGTGGGTGAGGAGTACTCGCTCGTTCTCGCGGGCGGGTACGCCGTACTGGCGCACGGGCTCGTGGAGCGGGCCGGGCCCGATGTGGACGTGGCGACCGAGGACCCCGCCGGGATGGACGCCGTCGCCGGCACGGTCCGGGCCGGGCTGGTGGCGCGTGGCTGGCTCGTGCAGACCCGGGAGACCGAGCCGCTGTCCGCCCAGTTCCTCGTCACGGACGCGGCGACCGAGGAGGAGTACGAAGTCGGCGTCCACAAGGAGGTGCTGTGGCGCCCGGCCGTACGGACGGAGCTGGGGCCCGCGCTCTCCCTCGACGACCTCGTCGGCACCCGGGTACGGGACCTGGCCGACCGGGGACTCGCCCGCGACCTGGTCGACGTACACGCCGCCTCGGCCCGCTGGAGCCACCCCGAACTCGAGGAACTCGGCCGCCGCCACGCCCCCGACACCTTCGACCTCACCGACCTCCAGGCCCGGCTGACCGGCACGGACTGGATCGACGACCGGGCGTTCACCGTCCATGGTCTCGAGGTCTCCGCCGTCGCCGGCCTGCGCCGCTGGGCGCAGGAGTGGGCCGACGACATCGCGGAACGGCTCATCGAAGGCGAGGCCCCGGACGAGGAGTGACCGGTACGCCACCGAACCGGCCGAGGCCGGTCCTACCGCTCGGTACCCTGACCCGATGGGGAACGGGGCAGGCGGGCAGGTGGGTGTCGTCGCCGCGCTGGTGCGGGCGGCGTTCCTGGTGGACGGTGTGTACGCGGAGGCCAGCCGGGCGTACGGACTGACGCCCCAGCAGGGACAGCTGCTGTGCGTGCTGATGCCGCAGCCGTACGGGATGGGGGAGCTCGGGGAGACGCTCGGGCTGGCGAAGTCGAGCCTGACCGGGCTGGTGGACCGGACGGTGCGCCGGGGGCTGGTACGGCGGGAGGCCGACCCGAGGGACGGCCGGGCCGTGCGGGTGGGGCTGACGGAGGAAGGGGCCTCGCTCGCCGAGAAGTTCTACGCCGAGACCGTACGCCGGATGGAGGCCCTGCCGGCCGGGCTCAACGGCGTCGAACGGGAACGGCTGGCCGTGCTGCTGTCGCGGGTCGTGGTCGACAACGAGGTTCCCGAGGTGTTCGCGGAGGCGGAGAGGGACGGTTTCGGCGTCGAGTAGCCGGACGTGGAGCAGCCCTACGGGCGGGAGTCACGACTCCCGGGCCACGGCCGGCACCGCCCGCTCCTCGCGCCGTCCCGCCGCCATCAGGGACAGCGTCACTCCCGTCGACACCGTGGCCATCACCGTCATCGCCACCGCCGGAGACGTCAGTTGGGCCACGGAGCCCGCGAGCGCCGCGGCCACGCCCTGCATCGTGAGCATGCCCGCCGAGTGCAGGCCCAGGGCATGGCCCGTCAGGGCGTCGGGGGTCAGGGCCACCAGGCGCTCCTGCTGCACGAGGCTCGCGCCGAAGCCGACGGAGGCCAGGGTGACCGCGGCGGCCGCGAGCGGGACCCGAGGGTGCAGGAGGAACGGCACGTACGGGACGGCCAGGAGCAGCAGGAGCGGGAAGCCCAGGCGCGGGCGCAGACGCGGCGGGACCAGCCGGCCCACCAGCACGTCCCCGGCCAGCATGCCCAGCGCGGCGCAGGCGAACAGGGTGCCGGCGGACTCGGGGGCGTAGGAGACGTAGAGGGATTCGCAGCCGACGATGAGGCCGTTGGGGATCCAGAGGGCCAGATATGCCTGGCGGCGGGGCGCGGACGACCACAGCAGCGCGTTGGCGCGCCAGGTCGCCGCGACCGAGGGGCGGCCCGTCGTACGGGGCGCGCGGCGGGCCAGGCCCAGGCGCACGACCGCGGCCGACACCGCGTACAGGGCGGCGGCCACCAGCAGGGACACCCGTGGGGACAGCAGCGCCACGAGCGCGCCGCCGGTCGCGTAGCCGGCGATCTGCATGAGGCCGCTCATCATGTTGAAGACCGAGCGGCCGAGCAGATAGCCGTCCTTGGAGAGGATCTCGTTCAGCAGGCCCCAGCGCACTCCCCCGCCCACCGACTCCGCCAGCCCTTTGGCGAACACGATCACGAAGAGCGCCCAGACCGGCAGGCCCGGCAGGGCCAAGGCGGCCGTGGCCGCCGCGAAGAGCAGGGGCAGGGCGGTCAGGGCCGCGCGCGGGGGCAGGCGGTCGGCGGCCGAGAGCAGGAACGTCGCGCCCAGCACCTGCACCAGCGACGAGCCGAACATGCTCACCGCGGACAGCAGCGGCGACTCGGTCGCCCGGTACACCAGGGTGCCCAGGGCCAGGCCGCCCATGGTCTGGGCGACCGTCTGGGCCGACGCGGCCAGGAAGAACGGGGTGAACTCGGGGGTGCGGAACAGTTCGCGGTAGCTGCGCATGCGGGGAGTCTGTGGCGGCCCGTACGGGGTGGTTATTGTTTCGCGCGGGTGCGAAACAACGGGGCTCGTCGGGGGTGTGCGTGGGCTGGTGGCAGGTCAACGCCGACACCCTGGCCGGGAGCCGGTTCGTGCTCTCCCCGCTCGCCGAGACCTTCGCCTGCCTCCAGTTGCTGCACCGGGGCACCCCCGCGCACCCCGGCGAGCAGGCCTGGCTGCGCGACCATCTGCCCGGCTACCGGGCCCGGCTGGCCGCCGACCCCGTGACCGCGCTGCTCGTCCGCGCCGGACTGGGCCGGTCCTGGATCGCCGACTTCCTCACGCCGACCCCGAGGAGCGGGGAGACCTTCGAGGAGGGGGTGGCACGGGTGCGGGCGGCTCGCCCCGGCGGGTCCCGGGCCAACCTGCGGATCTCCCTCGCCGGCCCGCTCCCCGCGGCCCTGGACCGGGACGACCTCCCCGAGCGGGCGGCCGGCCTGCTGTCCTACGTCTGGGCCGAGACCGTACGACCGGACTGGGACCGGCGCCGACGGGTGCTGGAGGCGGACGTGGTCGCCCGGACCGCGCAGGTGAGCCGGGGCGGCTGGGCGGCGGCGCTGGACACGCTGCGACCGGGCCGGACCCGGTGGCTGGGCGACAACCGGCTCCAGGTGAACCTGCACGAGTACCCGCCGCGTGAGATCTCGGGCGCCGAGCTGCTGTTCGTGCCGGTCACCCCGAGGACCGGCTGGGTGTCCTGGGAGGAGCCCGACCGGTACGCGGTGGTCTACGCGTGCGCGGGCGCGCTCGCCGACCCCGGCGGCAGGGCCGCGCCCGCGAGCCTCGGCGCGCTCCTCGGCACGGCCCGCGCCGGTGTGCTGGTCCGGCTCGGCTCCCCGTTGAGCACCAGTCAGCTGGTCGCCGTGACCGGCCAGGGGCTCGGCTCGGTGGGGCGTCATCTGCGGGTGCTGCTGGACGCCGGGCTGGTGGAGCGGCGGCGGGCGGGCAGGTCGGTGCTGTACTCGCGGACGGCGGCGGGGCAGGTTCTGGTGGACGCCGTGGAGGCCGGGCACCGGGCCGGCACCCGCCGGAGCTAGCATCGCGCTCATGACGACTACCAACGGCTCCAACGGTTCCTCTCCCCTCGACGTCGAGATCGGTGCACTGCAGGGCGGTTCCGCCGACCTGTCCCAGTACGCGGGCCAGGCCGTGCTCGTGGTGAACGTCGCCTCCAAGTGCGGTCTGACCCCGCAGTACACGGGGCTCGAGAAGCTCCAGGAGCAGTACGCGGAGCGCGGCTTCACCGTCCTCGGCGTGCCCTGCAACCAGTTCCTCGGGCAGGAGCCCGGCAGCGCCGAGGAGATCGCCGAGTTCTGCTCGGCGACGTACGGCGTGACCTTCCCACTGACCGAGAAGGTCGAGGTCAACGGCGACGACCGGCACCCGCTGTACGACCGTCTGACCGGCTTCGCCGACGCCGAGGGGCACAGCGGCGACATCCGCTGGAACTTCGAGAAGTTCCTCATCGGCCGGGACGGCCAGGTCGTCGCCCGCTTCTCCCCGCAGACCGAGCCGGAGTCGGACGAGGTCGTGCGGGCGGTGGAGGCCCAGCTGGGCTGAGGCCTCGGCCCCGACCCGGTTGACCTTGCCCCTGGGGCAGGCCCGAGTGTCCTCGTCACCGGGCGGAAGACCCGCCCGGTGACGGAGGATGCCGTGGTGGACGTACCGGACCGGGAACTGCTCACCATCGGGTCGTTCGCCGCGCGCGCCCGGCTCTCGGCCAAGGCCCTGCGGCTGTACGACCGGCTGGGGCTGCTCGCCCCGGCGCATGTCGACGAGGCCACCGGCTACCGCTACTACCGTGCCGGCCAGGTCGAACAGGCCCGGCTCGTGGCCATGCTGCGGCAGCTGGACATGCCGCTCGCCCGGATCGCCGAGGTGGTCGCGGCGGCCGACGGTCCCACGGCGGCCGCGCTGCTCGGCACGTACTGGGCGGACGTCGAGGCACGGGTCGCGGGGCAGCGGACGCTCGCCGACTACCTCCGTGGACGACTGTCGGGGAGGAGCTCCGAGATGTACGAGAAGTTCGCGGTCGAGACGGTGGACGTGCCCGGGCAGGTGGTGATCACCGAGACCCGGCATGTGCTGGCGGGCGAGCTGCCCGCGTGGATCGGGGCGTCGCTGGGCCGGCTGGAGTCGGCGGCGCGAGAGTGCGGCGGCGTCACGGCACCACCGTTCGTCGTCTACCACTCCGAGGTGTCGATGGAGAGCGACGGCCCCGCCGAGTCGTGCGTCCCCGTGGCCGACGAGGCGGCCGCCCGGGCGTGGGTCGAGGAGAACGGCCGGACCTACGGGGCGAAGGTGCGGGTCCACCGGGCTCAGCGGCTGGCCTACACCCGGATCACCAAGGCGCAGGTGGCGCATCCGCAGATCATGGCGGCCTTCGAGGCGGTGCAGGAGTGGATCGCCCGGGAGGGCCTGGAGCAGGCGGGCCCGTGCCGGGAGGTGTACTTCGCCGACTGGGCGGCGGCGGGGGCCGAGGATCCTGTGTGTGACGTGGCGTTCCCCGTGAGCTGATCCTTCTCGGATCCCCCGGGGCACGAGCGGAGCCCCCTCGGCAAGGACGGCGGGCCTGTCGAGAGGGCTTTCGGTCGTGCGTGTGAACCTGCCTGATCGGTACTACCTGACCAGGGCCACGAAGGCGCTCCATGCATCGGCAGGGAACGTCAGCGTCGGACCGTCGGGGACCTTGGTGTCTCCGACGTCGAGCGCTTTCACGGCGGTGGACCTGACCTGCACGCAGGCGCCGCTGCCATTGGTGTAGGAGGACGTCGTCCACTTTTCCGTGGCACCCAGAAGAATTGCCATGACCACTCCGGTAGCCAGTTGTCGAATCGCTGTCTCCGTGCTGGCAGTTCTGGCTAGGAGACTGAGCACGGTTTCCGCCAACGCATGGTGATCGTTGACCTGATCGACGCTACCGGTCGCTCCCGCCATCCGGATCAGTCATTCACCCGACCGGGTGGCATATTCCAGAAGTTCCTTCCGCGCGGGCGTGCCATGGCTATAAGATCCGCCACTTCCCGAAGCTCAGCGTGCGTACTCCTTCGCGGTGTCCTGGATGAGACGCAGCGACTGGTCGACGTTCAGGGACTGTGCGCGGAGGTGCTCGTACATCACGGTGTACTTCTGCACGTCCTGGGCCTTCTCCAGATACAGGTCACTGGTCACGCCCTCGATGTACACGACGTTCGAATCGGTCGCATCGGAGAACTCCAGGATCGAGTACTGCCCGTTGAGCCCCGCATGGGCGCCTACGTCGAACGGCAGCACCTGCACCGTGATGTGCGGAAGCTGCGACGCGTCGGCGAGGTACTCCAGTTGTTCGCGCATCACCTGGCGGTTCCCCACACCCCGGCGCAGGGCTGCCTCGTCCAGCACGACCCAGAGGCGCAGCGGGTCCCCCTCAGCAGTGATGCGGCCCTGACGACGCATGCGAACCTCGATACGGTTCCGGATGTCGTCCTCGGAGGTCTCGGGCGATGCGCCCCGAATGATCGCCTCGGCGTAGGCGCGGGTCTGCAACAGCCCCGTGATGATCTGCGGCTCGTACACGCGAAGCGACTCCGCGTCCGTCTCCAGACCGATGTAGACGCTGTACGGGATGTCCCCGAAGGCATGCCACCAGCCTTGTTGGCGGGAGTCCTTCGCCATCTGCATCAGCGAGTCGACCATCTTGTGGTCCTCGACCTCGTACACCTCGCACAGGTCCCGGACATCGCGCTGGCTGATACTGCGGCGGCCGTTCTCGAGTCGGCTGATCTTCGATTGCGACACGAGCAACCGTGCCGCCACCTGTTCGGCGGTCATGTTCTTGGCTTCGCGGAGCCTGCGCAGCTCCATGCCCAGCCGGCGCCGCCGGACGGTGGGATTGGTATTGGACGCCACGGGACGTGCACCTCCGGCTGCGTGCCTCTACTTTGCGTATCTGCTGTTGAGCAGACTGCCACCAAGGTGCTTCCTACCGCTGGGAAACGGTGGATATGCGACGGGTCCACGCCAGTTCGGACAGGCACGCCGAGCGGGGGGGGGGGGGGGGGGGGGGGTCCCCCCCCCCCCCCCCCCCCCCCCCCCCCCCCCCCCCCCCCCCCCCCCCTCCCCCCCCCCCCCCCCCCCCCCCCCCCCCCCCCCCCCCCCCCCCCCCCCCCCCCCCCCCCCCCCCCCCCCCCCCCCCCCCCCCCCCCCCCCCCC
>NZ_JBVJBP010000012.1:94428-267547 GCF_055589465.1 Streptomyces sp. NPDC041940 | reverse complement strand
CGGAGACCCCCCCCCCCCCGCCCCCCTCCCCCCCCCCCCCCCCCCCCCCCCCCCCCCCCCTCCCCCCCCACCCCCCCCCCCCCCCCCCCCCCCCCCCCCCCCCCCCCCCCCCGAGAAGGTGACAAGGGCGTAACCGGCCACCGGCAAATGCATAACGGCCCCGCAGCGACCAGTTCCCACGAGGGTCTACGCGCGTTAATGTGCGCCGAACCGAGCACCCGCTGCGGGGCTTTGGAGAATGGGGAACTTCAAGATGCGTCGGATTTCCAGATTGACCCGCGTCGCGGTGGGGGTCGCGTCGCTCGGGCTCGTCACCACGGCCTGCGGCGGTACCAGCAGTGAGAGCGGTAGCGGTGACACGAAGGACGACAAGGGTCTCGCCATCGCCTACGACGTCGGCGGCAAGGGCGACCAGTCCTTCAACGACGCCGCCTACGCCGGCCTGACGAAGGCCAAGGCCGAGTACGGCTACAAGACGGCCGACATCGAGCCCACCGAGGGCGAGACCGACGCCGACAAGGAACAGCGGCTGGTCTCGCTGGCCAAGCAGGGCTACAACCCGGTCATCGGCGTCGGGTACGCCTACGGCCCGGCGATGAAGGCCGTGGCCGCCAAGTACCCGAAGACCACCTTCGGCATCGTCGACTCCGTCGTCGAGGGCAAGAACGTCGCCTCCCTCGTCTTCGCCGAGGAGCAGGCCTCCTACCTCGCCGGTGTCGCCGCGGCCAAGGTCACCAAGTCGAACACCGTCGGTTTCGTCGGCGGTGTGGACATCCCGCTGATCCACAAGTTCGAGGCCGGCTACAAGCAGGGCGTCCAGGACACCAACCCGAAGGTGAAGGTCCTGTCGCAGTACCTGACGCAGACGGCCGAGGAGGGCGGCTTCGCCAGCCCCGACAAGGGCAAGGCCGCCGCCGAGGGCCAGATCGAGAAGAAGGCCGACGTCGTCTACCAGGCGGCCGGTCTCTCCGGCCAGGGCGTGATCGAGGCCTCCGCCAAGGCGAAGGTCTGGGCGATCGGCGTCGACTCCGACCAGTACGAGCAGGCCCCCCTCGCCGCGTACAAGCAGTACATCCTCACCTCCGCCCTCAAGGACGTCGGCGGCGCCGTCTACGCGCTGGCCAAGTCCGTCGACAGCGGCAAGCCGCTGACCGGCACCCAGACCTTCGACCTGAAGGTCAACGGCGTCGGAGTCTCCGAGGCGAACCCGGAGTTCGGCAAGGTCGCAGGGCTCAAGGACGCCGTGGACAAGGCCAAGAAGGGCATCATCGACGGCTCCATCAAGGTCAAGACCGAGTGACATGCTCCTCGCCCTGAAGGGCGAGGATTCTGGCCTTCCCGGCCGGATCCTGTGCCGCTAGGCGGCACAGGATCCGGCCGGGAATCCGTGGCTTCCTGTTTCTTCGCGCTGTGCCAGAACGGGTTCTGGTCTTACCGGCGCTCCGCAGGCTGATACCGCCAGTCCGGCGGCCGTCTTCACGTTGATCGCGGCGTTGGTGTCCCGGTCGTGGACGGTGCCGCAGGCTCTACAGGTCCACTCCCGCACGTTCAGGGGTTTGGGCCCGTCCTTGACGCCGCAGGTCGAGCAGGTCTGGGAGGTCGGCTCGAACCGGCCGATCTTCACCAGGGTGCGGCCGTAGCGGGTCGCTTTGTACTCCAGCATGCTGAGGAACGAGGACCATCCGGCGTCGTGCACGCTCTTGGCCAGTTTCGTGCGGGCCAGTCCCGCCACCGACAGGTCCTCCACGGCGATCCCTTGGTTCTCGGAGATCAGCTTCGTGGAGAGCTGGTGGTGGAACTCGCGACGGGCGTCAGCAACTCTGGCGTGGGCGCGGGCGACCTTCAGACGGGCCTTGGCGCGGTTCTTCGAGCCTTTCTGTTTGCGGGACAGCTCTCGCTGGGTCTTCTTCAGCTTCTTCTCCGCACGGCGCAGGAACCGCGGGGAGTCGATCTTCGTGCCGTCGGACAGGACCGCGAAGTGTCTCAGGCCGAGATCGATGCCGATCGTCTGGTCGGTTTCGGGCATCCGGGTCGCGTCGGCGGCCGGGTCGGCGTCGATGACGAAGGAGGCGAAGTACCGCCCGGCCGCGTCCTTGATGACGGTGACCGAGGTCGGGGTGGCCGGCAGGATCCGGGACCACTTCACCTTCACCGCACCGATCTTCGGCAGGCTCAGCCGGCCACTGCCGGTGATCTTCCAGCGGGCGTTGGCAGTGAACCGGACCGACTGCCGGGCGTCCTTGCGGGACTTGAAACGGGGCGGGCCAACCCTGGGGCCCTTGCGGGTGCCCTTGAGGGAGGCGAAGAAGTTGCGGTACGCGCTCTCGGCGTCCCGCAACGACTGCTGCAGCACCACCGCCGAAACCTCACCCAGCCAGGACCGCTCTACGGTCCGCTTGGCCTCGGTAATCAATCGCGTGGACAGCTCCCCGGCCGAAGGGAACGCCCGCCCGGCCTCACGGGCGTCTTCGCGGGCGCGGACCGCGTCGTTGAACACGACACGGGCGCACCCGAACGCCCTCGCCAACGCCTTCTGCTGGCCGGTGTCCGGGTACAACCTGAAGGCGTACCTGAGCTGCATGACGATCACACTAGGAACGTCGCACAGGTGTCACCAGAGAGAACATACGGACGAATCATCACCCTGACTCCCACACCTCACGCCGCCACCGCAGCCTCCGGCTCCGCCGGAACGATGCCATGACGCTCCGCGCCGCGCCCCCCCCCGGATTGGCTGCGGCATTCCCCGGGGCGGGTCACCCAGCGCCACCTCCCGTTCGCGGTCGGCAACGCCCGGGCCAAGGCACGGCGGTGGCTTGGGCACGGGCGCATAACAAGGTGGACAGAAGGGGTTTTCAGGCAGGTCTACGCGCGTTAATCTGCGGCGAAACCAGCGCCGAAGCTGAACCGACCCGGCGCGCTTGTACGACAGGAGCACCACACATGCGCCGGATTTCCCGGATCACGGTCGCAGGCGCAGCGACCGCCTCCCTGGCCCTCGCACTCTCCGCCTGCGGCAGCACCTCGACCTCTGCCGGGTCGTCGGACTCGAAGGGGAACAAGGGCCTCGCCATCGCGTACGACGTCGGCGGCAAGGGCGACCAGTCCTTCAACGACGCCGCGTACGCGGGCCTGGAGAAGGCGAAGAAGGACTTCGGCTACGAGACGGCCGACGTGGAGCCCACCGAGGGCGAGACCGACGCCGACAAGGAGCAGCGTCTGGTCTCGCTGGCGAAGCAGGGCCACAACCCGGTCATCGGCGTCGGCTACGCGTACGCCTCGGCCGTCAAGGGCGCCGCGGAGAAGTTCCCGGACACCACCTTCGGCATCGTCGACGACGCCACGATCAACACCAAGAACGTCGCCGACCTGGTCTTCAACGAGGAGCAGGCCTCCTACCTGGCCGGTGTCGCCGCCGCCAAGAGCACCAAGTCGAAGGTCGTCGGCTTCGTCGGCGGTGTGGACATCCCGCTGATCCACAAGTTCCAGGCGGGCTTCGCGCAGGGCGTCAAGGACACCGACCCGAAGGTCAAGGTCCTGTCGCAGTACCTGACGCAGACGGCCGAGGAGGGCGGCTTCGCCAGCCCCGACAAGGGCAAGACGGCTGCCGAGGGCCAGATCGAGAAGAAGGCCGACGTGGTCTACGCGGCCGCCGGTCTGTCCGGTCAGGGCGTGATCGAGGCCGCCGCCGCCAAGAAGGTGTGGGCGATCGGCGTTGACTCCGACCAGTACGAGCAGGCCGCCCTCGCCAAGTACAAGGACTCCATCTTGACCTCGGCGATGAAGGACGTCGCCAAGGCGGTGTACAGCCTTGCGAAGTCGGTCGAGGACGGCAAGCCGGAGACCGGTATCGTTCGTGGCGATCTGAAGACCGGCGAGGTGAGCCTCTCGGACTCCAACCCGAAGTTCGCGGACGACGCCGAGCTTCAGGAAGCCATCAAGACGGCCAAGGAGAAGATCATCAGCGGCGAGATCAAGGTCAAGAGCAGCTGACGACTTACTGCCTCGAGCAGGCAGTGACCCCGGGGGTCGCGTCCGCTCAACGGGGTGCGGGGAGGCTGCTCCTCGTGCCCCGTTGTCGCGGGGGCACCGGCCCCTTTGTTTGCCGTAGGGGCGCTACGCGCGTAGACGACCCCCGTCCCCAGGAGAGTGCGTTATCAACGCGTCCAGCAGCCCTCCGGCCGGAGCGGCGGTCAACGAATCGGTGACCGCCGTCGAACTCGCCGGGATCACCAAGCGCTTCCCCGGCGTCGTGGCCAACCACGACATCCACCTCAGCGTCCGCAAGGGCACCGTCCACGCCCTCGTCGGCGAGAACGGCGCCGGCAAGTCGACGCTGATGAAGATCCTCTACGGCATGCAGAAGCCGGACGAGGGCACCATCGCCGTCAACGGCGAGCAGGTCGCCTTCTCGTCGCCGGCCGACGCCATCGTCCGCGGCATCGGCATGGTCCACCAGCACTTCATGCTCGCCGACAACCTCACGGTCCTCGAGAACGTGGTGCTCGGCAGCGAGAAGCTCCACGGCATCGGCGCCAGGGCCCGCCGCAAGATCAAGGAGCTCTCCGAGCGCTACGGCCTCGGCGTCAAGCCCGACCTGCTGGTCGAGGAGCTCGGCGTCGCCGCCCGCCAGCGCGTGGAGATCCTCAAGGTCCTCTACCGCGGCGCGACCACGCTGATCCTCGACGAGCCCACGGCCGTCCTGGTGCCGCAGGAGGTCGACGCCCTCTTCGCCAACCTGCGCGAACTGAAGTCCGAGGGCCTGTCGGTCATCTTCATCTCGCACAAGCTCGGCGAGGTGCTCTCCGTCGCCGACGAGATCACCGTCATCCGCCGCGGCACCACCGTCGGCACGGCCGTCCCCGCCGAGACCACCCCGCGCCAGCTCGCCGAGATGATGGTGGGCAGCGAACTGCCCACGCCCGAGACGGCCGAGTCCACGGTCACCGACCGCCCGGTCATCACCGTCGACAAGCTCCGCCTGGAGGCCCCCGGCGGCAAGGCCCTGCTCGACGACATCACCCTCACCATCCACGCGGGCGAGGTCCTCGGCATCGCCGGTGTCGAGGGCAACGGCCAGACCGAACTGGTCGACGCGATCATCGGCCTGAAGCACGCCGACTCCGGCACGATCACCCTCGTCGAGGAGGAGATCACCGCCTGGCCCACCCGCAGGCGCCGCGAGCAGGGCATCGGCTACATCCCCGAGGACCGCCACCGCCACGGCCTGCTCCTGGAGGCTCCCCTCTGGGAGAACCGCATCCTCGGCCACGTCACCGAGAAGCCCCTCGCCAAGGGCGTCTGGCTGGACCCGAAGGCCGCCCAGGAGGACACCCGCCGGATCGTCACGGAGTACGACGTCCGCACCCCCGGCATCGACGTCACCGCCGCCTCCCTCTCCGGCGGCAACCAGCAAAAGCTCATCGTCGGCAGGGAGATGAGCCACAAGCCCCGCTTCCTCATCGCCGCCCACCCCACCCGGGGCGTGGACGTCGGCGCCCAGGCCGCCATCTGGGACCACATCCGCGAGGCCCGCCGCGAGGGCCTGGCCGTGCTGCTGATCTCCGCCGACCTGGACGAGCTGATCGGCCTGTCCGACACCCTGCGCGTGATCTACAACGGCCGGCTGGTCGCGGACGCCGACCCGGCCACCATCACCCCCGAGGAGCTCGGCTCGGCCATGACCGGTGCCGCGACCGGACACCTCGAGCACGAAGAGACCCCCGAGATCTCGAAGGCCGACGCCCCCGAGTCTCCGGAAGACGAGGCCCGCTGATGAAGAAGTTCGACAAGGAGCGCGTGCTCCTCGCGGTGGCCGGGCCGGTCATCGCGCTCGCCGTGGCCTTCGTCCTGATCGCGATCGTGCTGGTCGCGTCGGGCAAGAACCCGATCGAGCCGTTCGCCCTGATGTTTGAGCAGCTCGGCTTCTCCGACATCCAGGTGCTGATCATCAACCAGGCGTCGATGTACTACATCGCGGCGCTCGCGGTGGCCATCGGCTTCCGGATGAACCTGTTCAACATCGGTGTCGACGGCCAGTACCAGCTCGCCGCCATGATGGCCGCCATCGTCGGCGCCCACGCCAGCCTGCCGGCCCCCCTCCAGGTCCCGCTGCTGCTCCTGACCGCCGTCCTCACCGGCGCCTTCTGGTCCGGCATCGCCGGTGTCCTCAAGGTCACCCGCGGCGTCAGCGAGGTCGTCGCCACGATCATGCTCAACGCGATCGCCACCTCCGTGATCGCCTACCTGTGGCTGCCGGACGTCTTCGGCGTCAAGATCGGCAACAACAACACCACCGGCGAGATGCACGAGTCCGGCTGGATCCCCGGCATCGGCATGGGCGCGGCCGGCGAGATCTACGGTCTGGTCGTGCTCGCCGCACTGCTCGGCATCGGCTACTGGGTCGTCCTCAACCGCACCCGCTTCGGCTTCGACCTGCGCGCCTCCGGCGCCTCGTCGACCGCCGCCGCGGCCAGCGGTGTCGACCCCAAGCGCATGGTGCTGACCGCCATGCTGCTCTCCGGCGGCCTCGCGGGCCTGGCCGGTCTGCCGATCCTGCTCGGCGACACCCACACCTACAGCCTGAACTTCCCCACCGGCATCGGCTTCCTCGGCATCGGCATCGCCCTGCTCGGCCGCAACAGCCCCGTCGGCATCGCCTTCGCCGCCCTGCTGTGGGCCTGGCTCGACAAGGCCTCGCCCGAACTGGACTTCCACGGCTACGACAAGGAGATCGCGGTCATCATGCAGGGCCTGATCGTGCTCTCGGTCGTCGTCTCCTACGAGGCCGTCCGCGAATGGGGCCTGCGCCGCCAGCAGCGCCGGGTCGGCGCCGAACTGGCCGCCGGTCACGTCCTCGGCACCACCACCCACAACGCCACGAAGGAGGTGGCTGGCCGATGACCACCGTGACCGACCTCAACCAGCCCACGCTGCAGCCCGCGGCGCCCACCGGCCGCCGCCTGTCGTGGCCCGTCCTGCTGCTGGTCATCGCCGGCGGCCTGGCGCTGACCTCGATCGTCCGCATCATCACCGGCGCCGATGGCATCACCAACGTCAGCCAGATGTCCACCGCGCTCCAGCTCGCCGTGCCGATCGGCCTCGCCGGTCTCGGCGGCCTCTGGGCCGAGCGCGCGGGCGTCGTCAACATCGGCCTCGAGGGCATGATGATCCTCGGCACCTGGTTCGGCGCCTGGGCCGGATTCCAGTGGGGCCCGTGGACCGGTGTCCTGGTGGGCATCGCGGGCGGCGCGATCGGCGGCCTGCTGCACGCCTTCGTCACCGTCACCTTCAACGTCAACCACATCGTCTCCGGTGTGGCCATCAACATCCTCGCCCTCGGCGCCACCCGCTACCTCGCGCCCCTCGCCTTCGAGGGCCACACGGGCGGCTCCGCCAAGCAGTCCCCGGCGATCGACTCCCTCGGCAACTTCACGGTGCCGGGCCTCTCCGACGCCCTGCGCGACCTCAACGCCCACGGCTGGTTCCTGATCTCGGACATCGCCGGCCTGCTCGGCGGCCTGGTCACCAACGTCTCCTGGCTGACCCTGATCGCCATCGCGCTGATCCCCGCCACCTGGTGGATCCTGTGGCGCACCGCCTTCGGCCTGCGGCTGCGCTCCTGCGGCGAGAACCCGGTCGCCGCCGAGTCCCTCGGCGTCAACGTCTACAAGTACAAGTACATCGCCGTGATCATCTCCGGCGGTCTGGCCGGCCTCGGCGGTGCCTTCCTGTCCATCGTGGCCAACCCCTTCTACCTGGAGGGACAGGTCAGCGGGCGCGGCTACATCGGCCTCGCCGCGATGATCTTCGGCAACTGGATGCCCGGCGGCCTCGCCATCGGCGCGGGCCTGTTCGGCTACACCGACAGCCTCAACCTGCGCGGCGGCTCGGCCAACGTCCACGCCCTGCTGCTGCTCGGCGCGCTCCTGCTGCTCATCGGCGCCATCTGGCTGGTGGTCCGCAAGAAGTACGTCCACGCCGTGATCACCCTGGTCGTCGGCGGCCTGGTCTTCGCCTGGTACGCGACCACCGACGAGGTCCCGAACCAGGTCGTCTCCGCCACGCCGTACGTCATCACCCTGGTGGTGCTCGCCCTGTCCGCGCAGCGCCTTCGGATGCCGAAGGCGGACGGCATGCCGTACCGGAAGGGACAGGGCAAGTGACCGGCACCGGCCCGGCCGTCGACTGGGAGAGGCTGCGTGCGGTGGCCCGGGACGCCATGTCCCGGGCGTACGCCCCGTACTCCGGCTACCCGGTGGGCGTGGCCGCCCTGGTCGACGACGGCCGGATCATCTCCGGCTGCAACGTCGAGAACGCCTCGTACGGGCTCTCCCTGTGCGCCGAGTGCGGTCTGGTGTCGGAGCTGCACAACACCGGCGGCGGCCGGCTGACGCACTTCACCTGCGTCGACCGCGACGGCGACCCGCTCGTCCCGTGCGGCCGCTGCCGCCAGCTGCTGCACGAGTTCGGCGGCCCGGACCTGCTGCTGGAGACCCCGGAGGGCATCCTGCCGCTGTCGGCGATGCTGCCCCAGGCCTTCGGCCCCGGCCACCTCAGCAAGTAGTCATCTCCCGTACGGCCCCTCCGAGTCGCTCGCGCGACCGGCTCGGAGGGGCCGTACGGCTTCTGGAAATCCTCGGAAGGAAGCCCAAGCCATGGCCATGGACGCCATCTCCGTCATCCGCACCAAGCGGGACCGCGGCGAGCTCAGCGACGGACAGATCGACTGGGTCATCGACGCGTACACCCGCGGGGAGGTGGCCGACGAGCAGATGTCGGCCCTCGCGATGGCCATCCTGCTCAACGGCATGAACCGCCGTGAGATCGCCCGCTGGACCGCCGCGATGATCGCCTCCGGCGAGCGCATGGACTTCTCGTCCCTGTCCCGCCCGACGGCCGACAAGCACTCCACGGGCGGCGTCGGCGACAAGATCACGCTGCCGCTGGCCCCCCTGGTCGCCGCCTGCGGGGCCGCCGTACCCCAGCTCTCGGGCCGCGGCCTCGGCCACACCGGCGGCACGCTGGACAAGCTGGAGTCCATCCCCGGCTGGCGGGCCCTGCTCTCCAACGAGCAGATGCTGAACGTCCTCGACACCACCGGCGCGGTGATCTGCGCGGCGGGCGACGGCCTGGCCCCCGCGGACAAGAAGCTCTACGCCCTGCGCGACGTCACCGGCACGGTCGAGGCGATCCCGCTGATCGCCTCCTCGATCATGTCGAAGAAGATCGCCGAGGGCACGGGCTCGCTCGTCCTCGACGTCAAGGTCGGCACGGGCGCCTTCATGAAGACCATCGAGGACGCACGCGAACTGGCCTCCACGATGGTCGGCCTGGGCACGGACCACGGCGTGAAGACGGTCGCCCTCCTGACGGACATGTCGACCCCGCTGGGCCTGACGGCCGGCAACGCCCTGGAGGTCCGCGAGTCGGTGGAGGTCCTGGCGGGCGGCGGCCCCGCGGACGTCGTGGAACTGACCCTGGCCCTGGCCCGCGAGATGCTGGACGCGGCGGGCATCCGGGACGCCGACCCGGCGAAGGCCCTGGCCGACGGCTCCGCGATGGACGTCTGGCGCCGCATGATCGCGGCCCAGGGCGGCGACCCGGACGCGGAGCTGCCGGTGGCCCGCGAGCAGCACGTGATCAAGGCCCCGGCCTCGGGCGTCCTCACCCGCCTCGACGCCTACGACATCGGCGTCGCGGCCTGGCGCCTCGGCGCGGGGCGTGCCCGCAAGGAGGACCCGGTCCAGGCAGGCGCGGGCGTGGAACTCCACGCCAAGCCGGGCGACACGGTGAAGGAGGGCCAGCCCCTCCTCACCCTCCACACGGACACCCCCGAGCGCTTCGACTACGCACTCGAGTCGGTCGAGGGCTCCTACGACATCGCCGCGCCGGGGACTGACTTCACAGCGTCGCCGGTGGTGCTGGAACGAATCGCCTGAGCTGCGGTTTCCTCCTTCGGGTGAACGGGATCGGTGGACCCTCGCCGGTCCCGTTCGGCTTGTTGGATGACGCCATGAGCGTGCTGCACAGCGACTGCACCCCGACCGGTGACGAGTGGGACGAGCTGGTCCGGGTCCGGGAGGGGACGCGTGCCCCCAAGGACTGCAAGGTGGAGATCATCGAGGGAATCATCACTGTGGCGCCCCACTCCGCCGTCTCCCATCACCGCATCGCGGATCGCGTCCAGCGAAGCCTCTCCACAGTGATCCCCGAGCACTGGCTCATCTTCCAGTGGCTGGGCATGGCCGTTCCCGCCCGGCTCGGGTTGTATGTGCCCGACCTCGCCGTCGTCCCGGAGCTGCCGACCGAAGGCCACGACGACTTCTTGCCCGCTGCCGCCGCCCAGCTTGTCGTCGAGATCACCTCTGCGGCCACCGCCCGCTACGACCGCACGGCGAAGGCCGCGGGCTACGCCGAGGCGGGGGTGCCGCTCTATCTCCTGGTCGACGGCTGGGCGCCGGGCGGTCCGACGGTCACCCTGTACGGGGAGCCGAGGAAAGGCGTGTACCGCCACCTGCGCGCAGGCAAGTTCGGAGAACGCGTCTCGCTGCCGGAACCCTTCGGCCTCGAACTCGACACCGGCGAGTTCCCGGAGAGCCGAGTCACCCCAACAACGCCGCCACCACCACAAGCACCGGCACCGCCAGCACCGTAGACAGCAGAATCGCCTCCCTCGCCAGCACCTCGCCCACCCGGTAACTGCTCGCGTACGTGAACAGGTTCTGCGCGGCCGGCAGAGCGGACGTCACCACCACGTCGAGCAAGGACGCTCCGTGGAGGCCGAATACGCCCGCTGCCAGGGACCAGGCGATCAAGGGCTGGGCGATGGCCTTGAGGGCGACGGCGAGGAGGACGGGAGCCCGTTCCGCGCCGCGCAGCGGGAGCGTGCTGCCGCGCAGGGAGATACCGAAGGCGAGCAGGACGGCCGGGACCGACATGTTGCCGATCAGGGTGAGGGGATCCATCAGGGGACCGGGGACGTGGAGGCCGGCCGCCGATGCCGCCACCCCGGCCAGGGAGCCCAGCGCTATCGGGTTGCGGAGCGGGGTGAGCAGGCTCTGCCACAGGGGGCGCTTGTCCTCGTCCGAGACGGTCGCCAGGTCCAGGACCGTCAGCGCCACCGGTGTGACGGCGACCAGCTGGAACAGCAGCACCGGCGCGACCAGCGACGCGTCGCCCAGGACGTACACGGCGATCGGGATGCCGAGGTTCCCCGAGTTGACGTAACTGGAGCACAGGGCGCCGACCGTCGTCCGGCCCACACCCCACCCGCGCACGGCACCCACCGCCACGAAGACCCCCGCCGCGGCCGCCGTACTCATCGCCGTGACCAGCAGCCGGTCGGAGAAGATCACCGACAGGTCGGCCCGCGCGAGCGTCGTGAAGAGCAGCGCCGGGGACGCCACATGGAAGGCCAGCTTGGTCAGGACCTCGCGGCCCCCGTCCCCCAGGTAGCCGCGGCGGCCGATCAGATAGCCCACCCCGATGACCACGGCGATGACCGCGAACCCGCTCAGCACCCCCTGCACGACGCCCCCTCACCGGCGAAGAGAGCATCAGGCAGCGCGGGAGGGGCAGGTGCATGGGGCATACAGCCAACCCTCCGGGGAAGGCCATGTCCCGGTCAATGTGATCTTCGCAGCGCGCCGACAGGAAGGACCGTCGCGATGAGTTACGGCCGCCCGCCCGGTCTACCGATCGTGGACGCCATGACACCCCCCGTGCTCGTGCTGCCCGGCCCCGTCAACCGGGACGAGGTGAGAGGGCTGAGCGACGACGTACGGGCGCTGCTGCACACCAGCGGTGCCCGGGTCGTGGTGTGCGATGTCGCGGGCCTGGGGCCACCGGGCCTCGACGCCGTCGACCTGCTGGCGCGGCTCCAGCTCGCCGCCCGCCGGGCGGGAGGCCGGATCAGGCTCCGCGACCCCGACCCGGCCCTAGGCGCCCTGCTCGACCTGGTCGGTCTCGTCTTCGAGACGGAGGGGCAGGTCGAAGAGCGGGAACCAGCGCTCGGTGTCGAGGAAGCAGTGGAACCCGGTGATCCTGCCGTCTGAGATCTCCAGCACCTGGACCGCCCACGGCATGAAGCCGCCGCCCTCCGGGTCGGGCTTGTACTGGGCGAACCCCGGCAGCCCGTTGACCTCGACCGGCACCAGCCGGGAGCCCTCGCAGGGCGCGCCGAGCGTCGTCATGAAGCCGGTGATGTCGTCGGTGCCGGTCAGCCACAGGTCGAACGGCGGCATCGTCATGACCGCGTCCTCGTGCAGCAGGGCGGTCAGTGCCGTCATGTCGTAGCCCTCGAAGGCCGCCACATAGCGGTCCAGCAGCTTTTGCTGGTCCTCGTCCAGCGGGTCGGAGACGACCGCGTCGGCGCCCGGCTCCTGCCGCTCGGCCAGCGTGGCTCGGGCCCGCTGGAGGGCGCTGTTGACCGACGCCACCGAGGTGTCCAGCAGCTCGGCGACCTCGCTGGCCTTCCACGCCAGGACCTCGCGCAGGATCAGCACCACCCGCTGCTTGGCCGGCAACTGCTGCAGGGCGGCCATGAAGGCGAGCCGCACGGACTCCTTGGCGATCGCCGCCTCCGCCGGATCCTCGGTCGTGGGCAGCACGCGGGCGTCCGGCATGGGCTCCAGCCAGGTGTGGTCCGGGCGGGGGGAGAGGGCCGCCCGGGCGAGCGGGGTGGACTCGGTGAGGTCCATCGGCCGGGCGCGCTTGTTGCCCGCGGTCAGCATGTCCAGGCACACGTTCGTCGCGATGCGGTAGAGCCAGGAGCGGAGGCTGGAGCGGCCCTCGAATTTGTCGTAGCTGCGCCAGGCGCGGACCATCGTGTCCTGCACCGCGTCCTCGGCCTCGAAGGAGGAGCCGAGCATCCGGTAGCAGTACCCGGTCAGCTCGGTGCGGTGTGCCTCCAGTCTGGTGTCCAGGTCCGTCGGTGCCGCCGTGCCGTTCGTCATCGTCCACCCACCCCTGTGGAATGTCTGTCACGCGCCTTTGCGCCCAGTACTCCGGAAGCTACCGCAGCCCACTGACAACGGCCCCCCGAGCGCACGAATGCGCAGGTGGAAGGGGTCGTTTCACACGAGCTGCTTCACCGACATCAGCAGGTGCCGGTGCGATACGGCCTCCTCGCCCTCCGGCACCCCGTGCAGCAGCGCCCGCTGCCCCGCCCCCATCAGCTCCAGTCGTACCCGCGGGCTCTCGAACGACGTCAGCGCGTCCAGCAGATAGACCGGGTTGAAGGCCACCGCCACCTCGTCGGCGCCGCTCAGCGTGGCCGGCAGCCGCTGGGCCGCCACATCGTCCCCGAAGCCGGCGCGCAGCATGACGGACCCCTCGGGCGAGAAGTCCAGCCGCACCGGACTGTTCGCCTCCGCCACCACCGCGACCCGCCGCACGGCCTCCGCGAGCCCCTCGCACTCCACCTCGGCGACCGCGGCCCCCGCCATGTCGAACAGCGACTTGTACGCCGGCAGCCGTCCGTCCAGGAGCCGCAGCGCCGTCCGCGTCGGCCCGCCCTCGAAGCCGATCAGCCCGCCCCCACGGGCCGGGTCCCACCCGATCACCACGTCCCCGCAGCGCCCCAGCGTCCGCGCGACATCCAGCAGCCGCCGCGACGGCAGCAGAGCCTCCACGACCCCGTCGGCCGCCGCCCCCGGCTTCCACTCCAGCCGCCGCACCGCATACCGGTAGCGATCCGAGGCGGACAGTGTCATCTCCCCGCCGTCGAGGCGCAGTTGGACGCCCGTCAGCAGCGGCAGCGTGTCGTCCCGCCCGGCGGCGACCGCGACCTGCGCGACGGCGGTCGCGAACGCGGCCGCGTCCACCGTGCCGTACGGCGCGGGCGCCGCCGGCAGGGCCGGGTACTCGGCGAGCGGCAGCGTCGAAAGACCGAAGCGCGTACCGTCCGCCTCCACCGTGAACCGCGACGCCTCCAGCGCACAGCTCACCGGGCCGTCCGGCAGCACCCGGCACACCTCCAGCAGCCGCCGCCCCAGCACGAGCACCCGCCCGGGCACCGCGACCTCCGCTTCAGCCTCCACCCGTACCGCCGCCTCGAAGTCGAACCCCGTCACGGCCAGCCGTCCCGCGTCCGCCTCCAGCAGCAGTCCGCCCAGCACCGGCACCGGCGTCCGCGCGGGCAGCGCGCGTACCGACCGGCCCACGGCCTCCGCGAACGCCGTACGGTCGATGCGGAACTCCATGAAAAATCCCCCTGCTCGGTCCGGCGGTCAGCAGACGCGGACGTTATCCGCACCCACTGACAACCGGCCCCGACCAGGGGGATCGTCGCCAGGAATCAGGCAGCCGTGGCCAGTTGCCTCTGCTGCAGCCGAGCCGCCCGCGTCCCGAACACCGTGATCGTCACGACGCCGAGCACCGCCAGCAGTCCGACCCCGACCGTCCCGGCCCAGCCGCCCGCGTGGAAGGCGATCGCGCCGACCGTGCTGCCCGCGCTGGAGCCGATGTAGTAGGCGGACTGGTACAGCGCCGAGGCCTGCGCGCGGCCGGTCGTGGCCGTCTTGCTGACCGCCGAGGAGGCCACCGCATGGCCCGCGAAGAAGCCGCCGGTGATGAGGACCAGGCCCAGCAGGACCAGCGGCAGGGACCCGGCCAGGGACAGCAGCAGGCCCGCCGCCGTCGTACCGCCCGCCGCGTACAGCGCGCCCCGGCGGCCCATCCGGCCCACCAGCCGGCCCGCGGTCGACGCCGACACCGTACCGACCAGGTACACCAGGAAGATCGAGCCGATGATGCCCTGGGGCAGCGAGAACGGGGCCTCGGTCAGGCGGTAGCCGATGACCGTGTACACGCCGCCGAACACCGTCATGAACAGCGCGCCGATCGCGTACAGCCGGCACAGCAGCGGGTTGGACAGGTGGTCACGGACCGTGCGGGCCAGGACCCGCGGGCGCAGCGAGCCCGGCTTGAAGTGCTGGGGGGCGGGGAGCAGCGCCCGGAAGGCCACCGCGCAGGCCACGGCGATCACGCCGATGACACCGACGGCGACCCGCCAGCCCCACTCCTGCGCGACCCAGCCGGTGATGACCCGGCCGCTCATCCCGCCGACGCTGTTGCCCGCGACGAACAGGCCGATCGCGGTGACCAGCGCCTTGGGGCTGACCTCCTCCGCGAGGTACGCGGTCGCCGACGCGGGCAGCCCGGCCAGGGCCGCGCCCTGGAGCGCCCGCAGCACGACCAGCACGCCCAGTGACGGGGCGAGGGGCACCAGCAGTCCGATGGTGACGGCCACGGCCAGCGACGCCGTCATGACCGCACGCCGTCCGAAGCGCTCGGACAGGGCGCTCATCGGCAGCACGAACAGCGCCAGCCCGCCCGTCGCGGCGGCCACCGTCCAGCTCGCGTCGCTCGCCGCCACACCGAACTCGCCGGAGATCAGCGGGAGCAGAGCCTGGGTGGAGTACAGCAGCGCGAAGGTCGCGACACCCGCGAGGAAGAGGGCGAAACTCATCCGGCGGTAGCCGGGCCCGCCCGGCGACATACGGGAGTCGGAAGCAGGGACAGAGACATCGGCGCCCACGGTGGTGGACGCCCCGGTACTGGCGGGAGTCATGCCTCGAAATTACGTACGCACCCACTGATCCGTCCAATGCATGGAACGGCGATAATCGTTCCCATGGTGCATCAATCCAGTTCAGCGGCTCGCCTGTCACCATCCAGTGACACAGAAGACATGGCGGAGATGTCGAGGGTGCTGGCGCCCCGCCTCGCGTATTTCGCCGGCGTCGCCCGTACCGAGCACGTCACCCGCGCAGCGCAGGAGATGAACGTCCCGCAGTCGACCCTCTCCCGGTCCATGGCCCGCCTGGAGCAGGACCTGGGCGTCGACCTCTTCGCCCGCCACGGCCGTACGGTCTCCCTCACCCCGGCCGGCCGCACCTTCCTCACCTCCGTCGAGCGCGCCCTGGCCGAGGTCGAGCGCGCAGCCGAGGAGGTGCGGGCCGACGCCGACCCCTTCACCGGAAAGGTCGCCTTCGGCTTCCTGCACACCATGGGCGCCGAGACCGTCCCGGGCCTCCTCCAGGCCTTCCGCGCCGACCATCCCCGTGTCCGTTTCAGCCTGGTCCAGAACTACGGCGAGGCCATGCTCGAACGCCTCCGCGCCGGCGACCTCGACCTGTGCCTGACGTCCCCCGTCCCCGACGCCCCCGGCCTGGTGGCCCGCCGCCTCGACGAACAGAAACTCCGCCTGGTCGTCCCCGCCGACCACTCCCTCGCCACCCGCCGCCGCATCCGCCTCGCGGAAGCCGCCGACGAAACCTTCGTCACCCTCGAACCCGGCTACGGCCTGCGCCGCATCACCGACGACCTCTGCCAGGAGGCGGGCTTCAGGCCCCGCATCGCCTTCGAGGGAGAGGAGGCGGAAACCCTCCGAGGCCTCGTGGCAGCAGGCCTCGGAGTAGCCCTCCTGCCCCCACCGGCGGTCCCGCGCCCCGGAGTGGTCGAACTGACGGTGACGGCCCCCCGAGCGGTCCGAGAGATCGGCGTGGCCTGGCTGGAGGGCCACCCGGACACCCCGCCGGTAGCAGCCTTCAAAAGGTTCCTGCTCTCAAGAAGAGGCAGCTTGCTCCCCACCTAAGGGGCGCGGGGCTGTATCGATCTGCGGCTCCGCCGCGTGGGCGCGAGCAACCCACCACGACCCGCACCCCGAAACCCACAGCCACCCCAAACGGCGCTACCGCCGCAACGAAGAACCAAACCCCGCAGCCAACGGCATCCGCAACCCCAACGGCGGCGGCGCGGCGAACGCGTCCCGCACCGGCCGGGACACCGCCCGCCCGAACACCGCCCCCATCACGAAGTCCTCGGCCAGCGCCAGCACTTCATCCCGGTACTGATGCAACCCGTGCCCATCCGCGTGCACTTCGAACCGGCACACATCCCGATTCGCCTTCTTCACCCGCGCCGCCAGCCGGAACGACAACTCGGGATCCGTCCGCTCGTCGTTCGTGCCGTGCACGATCAGCACCTGCCGCCCCACCAGCTGCTTCACCGGTTCGGGTGGCGCCGCCACATCATCCTCCGGCAGCCAGGGGGCCAGCGCCAGCACGGAGTTGACGGCCTCGTGCCCACCCGACCGCAGCCCGGCCCGGCCGCCCATGCCGGTTCCCGCGAGGCAGACGGGAACGTCCCCGTAACGCCGTACGACCTCGTCCGCCGCCCAGGCGGCATCGGCCGCGAGATTGGCCTCGCCGCCGTTCCAGCCGCGGCAGCGGTAGTGCACCACGTGCGCGGCCAGACCCTCGTCCCGGCCCGCCCGGGCCAGCCGGCGCCCCAGGGCGCGTACGGAGGCGGTCGCCAGCATGGGCGACGGTCTGCGGCCGGAGTTCTCGTCCCCGTTGGGCAGCAGCAGCACCACGCCGCTCACCGCCGTCGGCTCCGGACCGAGTGTCCTGCCCAGCCGGGCCCTGCGAACCGGCGTCGCTTGGTGTGCCATGACAGAACAGTGTCAGAAGCGAGGGTGTATTCAACCCGTCCCCGGGGTCACCGTTACGTATCGACGAAAACGTAAAGGGGCCGAAGAGGCGCCATCTACGCGCGTAGGAGTTACAGTGCGGAAATGACGAGCCAGACCATCGCGAACACCCCGACACCGGACCAGATCCGCCGGGCGCCCAAGGTTCTGCTGCACGACCACCTCGACGGCGGCCTGCGCCCCGCCACGATCGTCGAACTCGCCCGCGAAACCGCCTACACCCAGCTCCCCGAGACCGACCCGGAGAAGCTCGGCATCTGGTTCCGCGAGGCCGCCGACTCCGGTTCCCTGGAGCGGTACCTGGAGACCTTCTCCCACACCGTCGGCGTCATGCAGACCCGCGAGGCCCTGGTCCGGGTCGCCGCCGAGTGCGCCGAGGACCTCGCCGAGGACGGCGTCGTCTACGCCGAGGTGCGCTACGCCCCCGAGCAGCACCTGGAGGGCGGGCTGAGCCTCGAAGAGGTGGTCGAGGCCGTCAACGAGGGCTTCCGGGAAGGGGAGCGGCGCGCCAGGGAGAACGGCCACCGCATCCGCGTCGGCGCCCTGCTCACCGCCATGCGGCACGCGGCCCGCGCCCTGGAGATCGCCGAACTCGCCAACCGCTACCGGGATCTGGGCGTCGCCGGGTTCGACATCGCGGGTGCCGAAGCCGGCTACCCGCCCACCCGGCACCTGGACGCCTTCGAGTACCTGAAGCGCGAGAACAACCACTTCACCATCCACGCCGGCGAGGCCTTCGGGCTCCCGTCCATCTGGCAGGCCCTCCAGTGGTGCGGCGCCGACCGGCTCGGGCACGGTGTGCGGATCATCGACGACATCCAGGTCCACGAGGACGGCCGGGTCGAACTCGGGCGGCTCGCCTCGTACGTCCGGGACAAGCGCATCCCGCTGGAGCTGTGCCCCAGCTCCAACCTCCAGACCGGGGCGGCGTCCTCGTACGCCGAACACCCCATCGGGCTGCTGCGCCGGCTGCATTTCCGCGCCACCGTAAATACGGACAATCGCCTCATGTCCTACACCAGCATGAGCCGGGAATTCGAGCACCTTGTCGAGGCGTTCGGTTACACGCTCGACGACATGCAGTGGTTCTCAGTCAATGCGATGAAATCAGCGTTCATTCCTTTCGATGAACGACTGGCCATGATCAATGACGTGATCAAGCCGGGATATGCCGAGCTGAAATCCGAATGGCTGTTCCGGCAGACCGCCTCCACCAGCGGCTCTGTGGATTCGGAGGGCTGATCCGGCGGGAAATGGCGCACAGGGAATGCGGGCGGTGTTCACAAGCCGTCCGCATTTCGATGTTTGCGGCGAGTGGTGCCGCGTGATTACGGTCGCCGCACCGCTCACACACCCCGTCATCCCATTGCGAGGACGCGTTTTCATGAAGCAGTCTGCTGCCAAGTCCCTCGGTGTCGCCGCTCTCGGTGCCGCCTTCGCCGCCACCGGTGCGGGTGCCGCGGGCGCCGCCCCGGCCGTTCCGGACGCCACCCAGGCGCTGGGGGGCGTCACCCAGGCGCTCCCGGCGGAGCAGCTCACCCAGACGCTGCCGGCGGGCTCGGGCGAGGCGGTGGGTCAGGGGCAGAGCCTGGCCGGTACCGGTCTCGCCGCCGCCCAGCCGGTCGCCGGGCAGTTGCTCGCCCAGGGCCCGAACGGCCCGGCCCCCAAGCTGATCGGCGGGCTCCCGGTGAACGGCATTCCGCTCGCCTGACCCTCCCGCCCGTGCGGACCCACACGCCGATGGGGCGCACCCCTGGATACAGGGTGCGCCCCATCGGCGTTTCCGCGGCGGGCGGTCACCAGGCCGTCTGGGCCTTGTTCCGCACCTTGTCCTCCGAGGGCAGCACGATCCACAGCGCGATGTACAGCAGGAACTGCGGGCCGGGCAGCAGACACGAGACCAGGAAGATCACCCGCATCGTCGTCGTGGAGGTGCCGAAGCGCCGGGCCAGCGCGGCGCACACTCCGCCGATCATGCGGCCGTGGGTGGGGCGGGCGAGGCGGGACATGTGCGGCTCCTTCAGCGTCGGTGTGCGAGGTCTCTCGTCCGAGTACCCCATCTGCACTCCACGCTACGGAGACGAGGGGGGCAAAGCGTCGCTCCACGGTGCGATCCCGACCCTGGGAATCGTCGGGGTCCGACCCTGAGCCTGCTCCTCCGGGAGGAGGGGCGCCCCGCCCAGGGGCGCGGTGGAGCGACGGCGCAGCCAGGAGCGGGCCGCGGGGACGAGCGCGAGGTGCGCGAGGCCCACGCCCGCGGTGTTCAGGAACAGCGAGTCGACATCCACGACCTGACCGGGCACACCGGTCTGCAACAGCTCGATGCCCATCGACAGCAGCGCACCGGCCGCGACGGCGCGCAGCAGGGACGCCAGCGGCGAGACGACCAGCCTGCCGCTCACCATCGGCAGCAGCACGCCCAGCGGGGCGAGCAGGGCCAGCTTCTCGCCGATGTGCCGGGCGGCCTCGGGCCAGCCCAGGGCGAGATCGGCCCGGATCCCGGCGAACGGCCGCAGATTGGCGGGCATCACCCAGGGCACCTCCAGGGGCCGCAGTGTGAACCAGGCGACGAACGCGAGGTGTGCGACGAGGAGGACACCTCCTGTCACACGGATGCGGAACTCGGCGCTGCCGCCGATGGGGCCTTGACGCTGCACGTCCCCCTAGACGCGGCCTCCGGCAGGATCGGTTCCGGGATGCCCCCCGGGAGGCGTGTGAGGCGTGCGCCACAGCCGGGCGGAGACCGCCCGCGGCCTCACTCGCCGGCCACGTCCTTGGACGGCGGTTCCGTGCTGCCCGGGCGGGCCCGCACCTCGTCGGTGCACTCGTAGCGGCGCGGGGACTCGGGGCCGGGACCGCCGAGGACCACGGAGCCGTCGCCCTCGGCGGCGGCGGAGTCGGAGAAGGTGCAGACGATCTGGGCCAGGGCGTACGAGGTGAGGCTGTCCGGTGCCGTGCTCAGCCGCAGCGCGTCCTCCGGGTCGCCCTTCAGGGGCCCGCCCACGGTGATGCCACCGCGTACGTCCGTGCTGTACCCGGCCTCCTTCTCGGCGGGCGACGGGGTCTCGGCCAGCTGGTCCAGCAGGCCCTGCGCCACCAGCATGCGCCGCTCGGAGTCGGCCGCGCCGTCCGGGACCCGTACGGTCCGGTCGACGGTAACCAGCGAGGACCCGCACAGCAGGAACACCTGCACCGGCAGCCCCCGCGCGGCCTGCGTCGACACATCCGGCTCAGCCAGCGAACACTGCACCCGCGAGGGCGCGGGCCCGAAGTTCGTCGGCACCTCCGTGGCCCGGATCCCGCAGCCCGCCAGCAGGACGGCGAGCACGGGCAGGCCGGCCAGCCGGGCCAGGGCGCGTGGACGTCGGGTGGTCATCAGGCATCCCCCTTCGAGTCCTCGGCTTGGCTCCGGCCGGCGTCCGGCCTGGGCTCCTCCTCGTCCCCGGCGGGCTGGTCCGCAGAGGCGGAGGTGCCGCGCGGGAGCCGCAGGGTGAACACCGCGCCCGAGTCGGCCGAGTTGGCCGCGGTGATCTCGCCACCGTGGATGTGGGCGTTCTCCAGGGCGATGGACAGGCCCAGGCCGCTGCCCTCGGAGCGCGGCCGGGAGGCGCTGGCCTTGTAGAACCGGTCGAAGACATGCGGCAGCACGTCCTCGGGGATCCCGGGCCCGTGGTCCCGCACCTCGATGACGAGCGAGTCGTCGTCCGCCCGGACGACGACCCGCACCGGGGAGCCACCGTGCTTGAGGGCGTTGCCGATGAGGTTGGCCAGGATGACGTCGAGGCGGCGCGGATCCAGGCGGGCGTGGATGCCGCGCTCGGCGTCCAGCTCGACCGCGTCCAGCCAGGCCCGGGCGTCGATGCACGCCGTGATCTGGTCGGCGATGTCGACGTCGTCCAGGACGAGCCGGGCGGTGCCCGCGTCGAAGCGGGTGACCTCCATCAGGTTCTCGACCAGGTCGTTCAGCCGCCGCGTCTCGCTGACCACCAGCCGGACGGCGGGCTCGATCATCGGGTCCATGCTCCCGGTCTCCGCCTCCAGCTCCTCCTCCAGGATCTCCGTCACGGCGGTGATCGCGGTGAGGGGAGTACGCAGCTCATGGCTCATGTCCGCGACGAACCGCCGGGACGCCTCGTCCCGCGCGGCCATGTCGGCGACCCGTTTCTCCAGCGCCTCGGCCGCGTGGTTGAACGTCCGGGACAGATCGGCGAGTTCGTCGGTGCCCGACACCCTGAGCCGGGTGTCCAGCTTGCCCTCACCGAGCCGCCGCGCGGCCGTCCCGAGCCGCTGCACGGGCTTCAGCACCGTCGTCGCGGCGGCCTGCGCGAGCAGCGCCGAGCCGATCAGCGCGAGCCCCGTGGCGATTCCCAGCGACCAGGCGAGCGAGTTCAGATCCTTCGCCTCCGGTTCCAGCGACTTGAGCATGTAGCCGGTCGGACCGCCGCCGATCACCCGCGTCCCGGCCACGAGATACGGCGTGTCGTGGTCTATGACCCGCTGCCAGTACAGGTGGTACGGGTGCTTGTTGGCCCCGTCGACCTTCTGCGTCTTGTTCACCGCCGTGCGCAGCGAGGCCGGCACGTCCCGCAGCGAGAAGCCGCTCAGTCCGCCGGAGCTGCCGTAGACGGTCCTGCCGTCGGCGTCGCCGGCGACCAGCAGCACGCTGAAGCGCTGGTCGCTGCCCGCCATCTGGCCCGCGGTGTGCTGCAACTCGTCCTGCGTCGGCCGCTCGGGCAGCGCGCCCGCCCGGTTCTGCATCTCCTGCTCGAAGTCGCGCAGCACGGCGTCCTGCGCACGGGTGAGGACCGCCTCGCGGTTGAGCCAGTACGCGATGGCGGACGCGGACACCGCGGCCGTCAGGGCCACCAGGCCGAAGACGACGACCAGCCTGAGGCGCAGGCTGGTGAAGCGCAGCCGCGACAGAACTCCCTTGCGTTCCGCGGTCCAGCCGCGGTTCCCCCCTTGGCGCGCCTGTGTCACTGAGGCGTGTCCAGCCGGTAGCCGACACCCCGCACGGTACGGATCAGCGTCGGGGACGAGGGCACGTCCTCGACCTTGGCGCGCAGCCGCTGGACACAGGCGTCCACGAGCCGCGAGTCACCCAGGTAGTCGTGCTCCCACACCAGCCGCAGCAGCTGCTGCCGGGACAGCGCCTGACCCGGCCGCCGGCTCAGCTCCAGCAGCAGGCGCAGCTCGGTCGGCGTGAGCTGGAGGTCCTCGCCGTTCTTGGTCACGGTCATCGCCGAGCGGTCGATGACGAGGCTGCCGAACGACGCCGCGTCGTTGGACTCCCGCTCGCCACGCCGCAGCACGGCCCGGATCCGGGCGTCGAGCACCCGCCCCTGCACCGGTTTGACGACATAGTCGTCGGCGCCGGACTCCAGCCCGACGACCACGTCGATGTCGTCATTGCGCGCGGTCAGCAGGATGATCGGCAACTGGTCCGTGCGCCGGATGCGCCGGCACACCTCGAACCCGTCGATGCCGGGCAGCATCACATCCAGCACGATCAGATCCGGCCGCTGCTCGCGCAGCAGCTTCAGACCGTCCTCACCACTGGCAGCGGTCGCCACGCGGTGACCCTGGCGCGTCAGTGAGAGCTCCAGGGCCGTCCGGATGGCGTCGTCGTCCTCGATCAGCAACAGGGAAGGCACGGGCTCATTCTGGCCCATGAGGGGGGCGTGGTTCGACCTGTGGGCCGAGATCGGCGCCGCGCCTACCGCCGACACCTGTGTACGAGCCGTGGCCGTCCTGTGGCCGACCCCTGTGACAGGCCTGTGACAGTCGGCGGACACGGCGATGAAAGTGCCGCGGCAAGCTTCTCGGCACAGGCAAGAAAGCCCGCCGGACCGGCGGGCCGCACACCGGAAGTCCACGACGGGGGGCGCGAGATGAACACGCTGCACGGCATCAGCACCAGCGCAGTGATCACGCGTCTGCACGACGTGCACCGGGGTTCCGAGAAGTCCGGTGCCGTGAGCGGGCGGGGGTGCGCTCGCGGCACCGGGCGTCAGCACACCGGGTTCATGACGGTGGTTGACACACCCACGGGGGAGATCAACAAGGGGGCTCACGGGGGAGCCGCGTACAGGGAGGACTCGGGGGAGCGCCGTTCGCTGTCGGAAGCGGAGTTCACCGCCTACGTCCAGGAGCGCCGCGCCTCCCTGTACGCCACCGCCTACCACCTCACCGGCGACCGCTTCGAGGCCGAGGACCTGCTGCAGAGCGCGCTGTTCTCGACCTACCGGGCGTGGGAGCGGATCAGTGACAAGGCGGCGGTCGGCGGATACCTCCGCCGCACCATGACCAACCTGCACATCAGCGCGTGGCGCCGCCGCAAGCTGAACGAGTACCCGACCGAGGAGCTGCCGGAGACCGCCGGTGACACGGACGCGATGCGCGGCACCGAGCTGCGCGCCGTCCTGTGGCAGGCGCTGGCCCGGCTGCCCGAACTCCAGCGCACCATGCTGGTCCTTCGTTACTACGAGGGCCGCACGGACCCGGAGATCGCGGAGATCCTCGACATCAGTGTCGGCACGGTGAAGTCCAGCATCTGGCGGTCGCTCCGCCGGCTGCGCGAGGACGAGGTCCTCAGCTTCGGCCGTGACGAGGAAGACGCCTTCGGCGAGCTCGTGGCCTGAAGGTTCGGGGGGGGAGCACCACAAGGGGGTCCCACGGGGGACTGCGGAGGCGCTGGGGGGCGTCTCCTCAGGAGAGTGGGGACACGGGGGGACACGGGGGAAACAAGGGGGAGGGAACGGGGGAGCACCACGGGGGAACACAAGAGCGGGACTGGAGGGCCGGGGGGTCCGTCCAGTCCCGCTTTTCCGTTCTCGCGTCCCGTGTCGTCCGTCTGACGTCGTCGCCGCTCAGGCCGCCGTACGGAGACCGGCGCACCGGCCCGCCGCGGCGGCCGCCAGCCGGCCCATCGCCTCGTCGCGGTCACAGGCGTACGCGCCCAGCGCGGTCTGGCGGTTCACGATCGAGCGCTCCTGCCGCATCAGGCGCCAGCCGCGGCGCAGCAGGAACGGCACCGACTTGCGGCCCTCCCTCAGATCCCGCAGGAAGCGGCGGCGGAACGTCTTCACCGGGCCGCGGCTCAGGCACAGCGCGTCGGCCAGGACGCCGAGTTCCCGGCAGCGCGTGACGATCTCCGCGGCGAAGATGCCCTCCGCGAGGAACAGCGGGGTCCGTCCGATCTCGACCGTCTCCTCGCCGGTGCGGGCGCTGAGCGAGAGGTCGTAGACGGGGACGGCCGTACGGCCCGTGCGGCACAGCTGGGTGATCGCGGTGACGGCCGTGTCGGCGTCCCAGGAGTCCGGATGGTCCCAGTCGATGTCCGAACTCCCCTCCACCGAGGGCAGGGTCGGGTCGTCGCCCTCCTTGTAGAAGTCGTCGAGCCGCAGCACCGGAAGGCCGGAGCGGGCCGCGAGGAGGGACTTGCCGGAGCCGGAAGGGCCGCAGAGCAGCACGACTCGCGTCGGTATGGGCAGAGGGGAACTCACGGGACACCAGTGTGAGGCATCCATCGGGGGCCGTACGACCCCGCGGGTCGCCTTTGATGCGCGCATCACATCTCAACTACCCTTCGTGTCGTTCCGATTACCCAGAGCGTCAAAAGGTGGCAGTGATGGCCCGACACGTCTCACCCAAGAAGCCGACCGTCCAGCGTGCCCTGGCCGTCCTCGCGACCGCGGGAGTGGCACTGGGGGCGGGTGCGGCGACGGCGTCGGCCGCGGCGGGCGCCGGCTCGGTCCTGGACGCGGCCCGCACCTCCCTGGGGAAGACCGACCTCCGGTCCGGCCTCCAGGCCGCCGGTGACACCCTCGCCTACACCACCGGCACGGTCACGGGCCTCAAGCCCAACCCCCTCGCCGGTACGGGAGTCGACCCGCTCGACAACGGCGTCGGCACCGAGGTCGCCGACTTCAAGCCGGTGGATTCCCAGGAGGTGACGGGCCCGGTGGCCCAGGCGCCTTCGGTCGGGGACGCCCTGGTGCTGGGCCAGGTCACCAGGCTGGTCTCGGGGTAGTTCACCGGCCGTGCAGCGGGACACCCCGACGGCATTGAGCAGCGGAGCTGATCCGGCCCGCGCACGGAGAAGCCCCGGGCCTCCTGGACGGAGGAGGGCCGGGGCTTCCGTACCGGAAGGGTGCGTCTAGTAGGAGGAACCCGACGCGCCCAGTGACCCCGTGGGGTGCCAGACCGTTTTGGTCTCCAGGAACGCCGTCATGCGGTCGGTTCCCGGGGTCTCCGTGTAATCCACAGGCTGTGGACGGAGGACGCGCTTGAGGTTGTCGGCCGCCGCGATCTCCAGTTCCTTCGCGAGGGCCTCGTCGGCGCCCGCGAGGTCGATCGCGTTGACGTCCTGGTGGGAGGCGAGCGGGGTCGCGATCTCCGCCGTGCGGCCCGAGAGGACGTTGACCACGCCGCCCGGGACGTCCGAGGTGGCCAGCACCTCGGCCAGGGACAGGGCGGGGAGAGGGGACTTCTCGCTGGCCACCACGACCGCCGTGTTGCCGGTGGCGATGACCGGGGCCACCACCGAGACCAGGCCCAGGAAGGACGACTCCTGGGGTGCCAGGACCGCGACGACGCCCGTCGGTTCGGGGGAGGACAGGTTGAAGAACGGGCCCGCCACCGGGTTGCCGCCGCCGATCACCTGGGCGATCTTGTCGGTCCAGCCCGCGTACCAGACCCAGCGGTCGATCGTCGCGTCCACGACCGCCGCCGCCTTGGACTTCGACAGGCCCTCCGCGTCGGCCACCTCACGCGTGAACTGGTCGCGGCGGCCTTCCAGCATCTCGGCGACGCGGTAGAGGACCTGGCCGCGGTTGTACGCCGTCGCGCCGGACCAGGCGCCGAACGCCTTGCGGGCCGCGACGACCGCGTCACGGGCGTCCTTGCGGGAGGAGAGGGGGGCGTTGGCCAGCCACTTGCCCTTTGAGTCCGTCACCTCGTACACCCGGCCGCTCTCGGAACGCGGGAACTTTCCGCCCACGTACAGCTTGTAGGTCTTGAGGACACTGAGTCGGTCAGACATCGAGGTACGCCTCCAGGCCGTGGCGGCCGCCCTCGCGGCCGAAGCCCGACTCCTTGTAGCCGCCGAAGGGCGAGGTGGGGTCGAACTTGTTGAACGTGTTGGACCAGACGACACCCGCACGGAGCTTGTTCGCGACCGCCAGGATGCGCGAGCCCTTCTCCGTCCAGATGCCGGCGGAGAGGCCGTACTGCGTGTTGTTGGCCTTGGCGACCGCCTCGTCCGGCGTGCGGAAGGTCAGGACCGACAGCACCGGGCCGAAGATCTCGTCGCGGGCGATCCGGTGCGCCTGGGTGACGTTCGTGAAGAGCGTCGGGGCGAACCAGTAGCCGCTCTCCGGAAGTTCGCAGGCCGGCGACCAGCGCTCGGCGCCCTCCGCCTCGCCCTGCTCGACGAGGGAGGTGATGCGCGTCAGCTGCTCCTCGGAGTTGATCGCTCCGATGTCGGTGTTCTTGTCGAGCGGGTCGCCGAGGCGGAGCGTCGACAGGCGGCGCTTGAGGGAGTCGAGCAGCTCGTCCTGGATCGACTCCTGGACCAGGAGACGGCTGCCGGCGCAGCAGACCTGGCCCTGGTTGAAGAAGATGCCGGTCACGATGCCCTCGACGGCCTGGTCGATCGGGGCGTCGTCGAAGACGATGTTGGCGCCCTTGCCGCCCAGTTCCAGCGTGAGCTTCTTGCGGGTGCCGGCGACCGTGCGCGCGATCTCCTTGCCGACGGCCGTGGAGCCGGTGAAGGCGACCTTGTTCACGTCCGGGTGGGCCACCAGCGCGGCGCCCGTGTCGCCGTAGCCGGGGAGGATGTTGACGACGCCCTTGGGCAGGCCCGCCTGGCGGCAGATGTCCGCGAAGAAGAGCGCCGAGAGGGGGGTCGTCTCGGCGGGCTTGAGGACGACCGTGTTGCCGGTCGCGAGGGCCGGGGCGATCTTCCACGCCAGCATCAGGAGCGGGAAGTTCCAGGGGATGACCTGGCCTGCCACGCCCAGGGGCTTCGGTGAAGTGCCGAAGCCCGCGTGGTCGAGCTTGTCGGCCCAGCCCGCGTAGTAGAAGAAGTGCGCGGCGACCAGGGGCAGGTCGGCGTCGCGCGTCTCCTTGATCGGCTTGCCGTTGTCGAGGGTCTCGAGGACGGCCAGCTCGCGGGAGCGCTCCTGGATGATGCGGGCGATGCGGAAGAGGTACTTCGCGCGCTCCGCGCCAGGGAGCGCCGACCACTTCTCGAAGGCCTTGCGGGCGGCCTGGACCGCGCGGTTCACGTCCGCCTCGCCCGCCTGGGCGATCTCGGAGAGGACCTCTTCGGAGGAGGGGCTGACCGTCTTGAAGACCTTGCCGTCGGCCGCCTCGGTGAACTCACCGTCGATGAACAGGCCGTAAGAGGGTGCGATGTCGACGACCGCGCGGGACTCGGGGGCCGGGGCGTAGTCGAATGCGCGTGGCACGTTTTCCATGGTCATGAGGTCTCAGTCCACCGTCACGTAGTCGGGGCCGGAGTAGCGGCCGGTGGCCAGCTTCTGGCGCTGCATCAGGAGGTCGTTCAGCAGCGAGGAGGCGCCGAAGCGGAACCAGTGGTTGTCCAGCCAGTCGTCGCCCGCGGTCTCGTTGACCAGGACGAGGAACTTGATGGCGTCCTTGGTGGTGCGGATGCCGCCGGCCGGCTTCACGCCGACCTGGATGCCGGTCTGGGCGCGGAAGTCGCGGACGGCCTCCAGCATGAGGAGGGTGTTCGCCGGGGTGGCGTTCACCGCGACCTTGCCGGTGGAGGTCTTGATGAAGTCCGCGCCCGCCAGCATCCCGAGCCAGCTCGCGCGGCGGATGTTGTCGTACGTGGACAGCTCGCCCGTCTCGAAGATGACCTTCAGGCGTACTGACGTGCCGCAGGCCTCGCGGACGGCGGTGATCTCGTCGTACACCTTCAGATACCGGCCCGCGAGGAACGCGCCGCGGTCGATGACCATGTCGATCTCGTCGGCACCCGCGGCGACGGCCTCGCGGACGTCGGCCAGCTTGATGGTGAGCGGGGCGCGGCCGGCCGGGAACGACGTGGCGACGGAGGCGACCTTCACGTCGGAGCCGGCGACGGCCTCCTTGGCCACGGCCACCATGTCGGGGTAGACGCAGACCGCGGCTGTGGCGGGCGTCGTACGGTCGGTCGGGTCGGGCTTGACCGCCTTGGCGCCGAGCGCCCGGACCTTGCCCGGGGTGTCCGCGCCTTCCAGCGTCGTCAGGTCGACCATCGAGATGGCGAGGTCGATGGCGTACGCCTTCGCGGTCGTCTTGATCGAGCGCGTACCGAGGGAGGCCGCACGTCCCTCGAGTCCGACCGCGTCGACGCCGGGGAGCCCGTGGAGGAAGCGGCGCAGCGCGCTGTCGGACGCGGCGACGTCCTTGAGGGGGTGAGCTGCGGTGAGTGCAGAACTGGGCATGGTCACCAGACGAGCATATCTACGCGCGTAGCGGCTGTACAGCCCCGGGGTTCTCTTGGGTGGAGGGTTTGGGCGGGGGCCGAGGCTTGAGCCGGGGTTGCCGGGGGTGGGGGTGTGGGCGTCCGGCAGAATCGAGACATGACGAACGAGTCCCAGTCGCCCGCGCCGCAGCCGGAGCCCGAGTTCAAGGACCGGGTCTACCGGTCGGTCCCGGGCATCGCCGGTGGTGTGCTGCTGCTCGCCATCGCCGGGTGGCTCGGCATCGACGCGCTCGTGTCGGGGGAGGGGCGCACGCAGTGGCTGGCGCTCGCGCTGCTGCTGTTCGGCGTGCCGCTCGTCGTCGCCTTCACCCTGCGGCCCGCCGTGTACGTGGGCGACGACCGGCTGCGGATCCGCAACCCCTTCCGCGTCATCGTGCTGCCCTGGGGGCGGGTGGCCGCACTGAAGTCTGCCTATTCGAACGAGGTCCTCACCGAGTCCGGCGCCAAGTACCAGCTGTGGGCCGTCCCCGTGTCGCTGCGCGCCCGCAAGAAGGCGGCACGGCATGAGATGCGGGCGACCGCGCAGGCGCGGCGGGCCATGGGGCGGGACGAGGGGCGTGGCAGTGCTCTCGGGATGCGTGCGGGACAGCGCCTCGGTGGTGGCGGTGGTCCGGAGTCCGAGGGGCCCGCGCGTGCGGAGACCGACCGGATCATGGATGAGCTGCGGGGGTTGCACGAGGCGCGGCACGGGGCGCAGACGGCGCAGGGTGAGGTGACCGTGCGGTGGGCCTATGAGGTGGTGGGGCCGGCGGTTGCCGGGGCGGTGCTTGTCGCGATTCTGCTGGCTGTGGGGTAGCGGGCCAGGGGTTTGTGCCGGGTCTGTGCCGGGTCTGTGCCGGGGTGCCCCTGGGGGCACCCCTTTTTCGTGTGGTCGGATGCCTGCTGGTTCAGATGCCTGCTGATTTCGACAGGTCGCGTTTGATCGACTCCAGGAGTGTCGTCGCCTTCGCGCGGGCCGTGGGGAGGTCGGCGTGTGACGCGACCGGGATCACGACCTCCAGGTAGCACTTCAGCTTCGGTTCCGTGCCGCTCGGGCGGACGATGACCCGGGCGCCGTCCAGCGTGTAGCGCAGGCCGTCGGTGGGCGGGAGGGTTTCCGTGCCCTGGGTGAGATCGTCGGTGCGGGTGATGGGGAGGCCGGCGAGTTCCGTCGGGGGCTGTTCGCGCAGGCGGGTCATCGCGGCGGCGATGAGGGAGAGGTCCTCTACGCGGACCGACAACTGGTCCGTGGCGTGCAGGCCGTGTTCCACGGCCAGGTCGTCGAGGAGGTCGAGGAGGGTGCGGCCTTCCGACTTGAGCCGCGAGGCCAGTTCCGTGATCAGGAGCGCGGCCGTGATGCCGTCCTTGTCGCGTACGCCGTCGGGGTCCACGCAGTAGCCGAGGGCCTCCTCGTAGCCGTAGCGCAGGCCCTCGGCGCGGGCGATCCACTTGAAGCCGGTGAGGGTCTCGACGTGGGGGAGGCCCGCCTTCTCGGCGATACGGCCCAGGAGGGAGGACGAGACGATCGACTCCGCGAAGGTGCCGGTTGCTCCGCGGTGGACCAGGTGGGCGGCCAGGAGGGCGCCTACCTCGTCGCCGCGGAGCATGCGCCAGTCGGTGTCGGCGCCGGTGTGGGCGGTGTCGTTTCCGTTGCCGTCTCGTACTGCGACGGCGCAGCGGTCCGCGTCCGGGTCGTTGGCGATGATCAGGTCGGGGGTGGTTTCGCGGGCCTTGGCGAACGCCAGGTCCATCGCGCCGGGTTCCTCCGGGTTGGGGAACGCGACGGTCGGGAAGTCCGGGTCGGGGTCGGCCTGTTCCGTGACGAGGGCCGGGGGCGGGAAGCCTGCGCGGGCGAAGGCCGCGAGGAGGACGTCCTTGCCTACGCCGTGCATCGCCGTGTACACCGTGCGGGCCGTGCGGGGGGAACCCTTGGCCAGGACGGCGTCGGTGCGGGTGAGGTAGGCGTCGAGGACGCTGTCGTCGAGGGTGTCCCAGCCGTGGGTGGGGCGGGGGACGGTGGTGAGGGACTGGATGGCGGCGATCTCTGCCGCGATGTCGATGTCGGCCGGGGGGACGATCTGGGAGCCGTCGCCCAGGTAGACCTTGTAGCCGTTGTCGCGGGGTGGGTTGTGGCTGGCGGTGACCTCCACTCCGGCGACCGCGCCGAGGTGCCGTATGGCGAAGGCGAGGACGGGGGTGGGGAGGGGGCGGGGGAGGACGGCGGCGCGGAGGCCGGCGCCGGTCATGACGGCGGCGGTGTCCTGGGCGAAGTCGTACGACTTGTGGCGGGCGTCGTAGCCGATGACGACCAGGCCGTTGTCGTGGCCCTGCTTCTTGAGGTACGCGGCGAGGCCCGCGGCGGCGCGGATGACGACCGAGCGGTTCATGCGCATGGCGCCGGCGCCGAGTTCGCCTCGGAGGCCGGCGGTGCCGAACTGGAGGGTGCCGGAGAAGCGGGCGGCGAGTTCGGTGTGGTCCTGGGCGTCGATGAGGCGGGCGAGCTCGGTGCGGGTGTCCGGGTCGGGGTCCTCGGTGAGCCACGCCTGGGCCTGTGCGATGAGTTCGTCGTGCACGGTCGGGTCTCAGCCTCTCGGTTGTCGGTGGGCGGCCTGTGGGGCTTTGGTGGGGGTGCGCGTCGCGCCTGGGGCTTCGTCGTGGGTCGGGGCCGCGTCGGGGGGTGTCCGTCCTCGGAACGTCGCGATGGGGTCGGGCGCCGACTGACTGTTCGTTGACGCGACAACCGCTGCGGGCGGACACCCCCCGACACGTCCCCTTCTCGCCGTGCGCGGGTGCGGGCGCGGCGTGGCCCACAGCCTCCGGCCTGCCGCTTGGCCGCGGGCTGTGTTGCCGTGGCTCGCGGGCTGCGGGCTGCGGGCTGCGAGTCGCGCTCGGCTTGGCTGCGGCCTGCCGCCGGGCGCCGGGCGGTGCAGGACCCCGCTTGGCTGCGGGCTTCCGCCGGCCGCCCCGGCTGCGGGCATGCGTGCCTCCCCGGTGCCTTATGGGCCTGGGACGTGCCCCGTTCCGCCGGGTTGCGGTCCCGGTCGGCTCTGGTACCGACGCCGGGTGTCCTAGAGGCGTCCCAGAACCTGTGCCAGCAGGGAGCCCATCCTCGTCGCCGAGTCGCGGCCCGCCTGCAGTACCTCTTCGTGGTTCAGCGGTTCTCCGGTCATGCCGGCCGCCAGGTTCGTCACGAGGGAGATGCCGAGAATCTCCGCACCCGCCTCCCGCGCGGCGATCGCCTCGAGGACCGTCGACATGCCCACCAGGTCCGCGCCGATGACGCGGGCCATGCGGATCTCGGCCGGAGTCTCGTAGTGCGGGCCGGGGAACTGGGCGTAGACGCCCTCCTCCAGGGTGGGGTCGATCTCCTTGCACAGGGCGCGCAGGCGCGGGGAGTAGAGGTCGGTGAGGTCGACGAAGTTGGCGCCGATGATGGGGGAGGTGGCCGTGAGGTTGATGTGGTCGCTGATCAGGACCGGCTGGCCGGGGCGCATGCCCTCGCGCAGGCCGCCGCAGCCGTTGGTGAGGACGATCGTCTTGCAGCCGGCCGCCACGGCGGTGCGGACACCGTGGGAGACGGCGGCCACGCCGCGGCCCTCGTAGTAGTGCGTGCGGCCGAGGAAGACCAGGGCGCGCTTGTCGCCGATCTTGTACGAGCGGATCTTGCCTCCGTGGCCCTCGACCGCCGGGGGCGGGAAGCCGGGCAGCTCGGTGACCTGGAACTCGGCGTCGGGGACGCCCAGGGCGTCCACGGCCGGGGCCCAGCCGGAGCCCATCACGAGGGCGACGTCGTGGGTCTCGGCGCCCGTGAGTTCGCGCAGGCGGGCGGCGGCGGCGTCGGCGGAGGCCCTGGGGTCGATCGGGGCGGCGCCCTGGATGTCGTCCGGAAGAAGAGATGCGTTCACGCCGACGAGGGTAGCCGGTGAATGCCTACGCGCGTAGATGGTGGAGCCGACGGGGTGGCGATCGTTGTCTTGTCGTTTCCGACGAGGTGGCTCAGCAGGGGCGCTTGCGGAGTTCCATCACGTAGTCGTGCGGGGCGCCCGCAGATTCGGCCGCGTCGGCGATCTCGCCCAGGTAGCGGGCGGAGGGCAGGCCGCCCTCGTAGGCGTCGAGGGCGTAGGACCAGGCCGGCTCGTCGCCCTCCAGGGTGTGCACCCGTACGCGTGTGCGCCGGTAGATCTCCAGGCCCACGCCCTCCCAGCGGTCCATCGAGTCCTCGTCCATGGGGGCGATGTCGTACAGGGAGACGAAGACCTGGGAGGTGGGGTCCTCGACGATCGTCGGCAGGGCGCCCTCCCAGCCCATGTGCTCGCCGCCGAAGGTCAGCCGCCACCCGTTCAGCCAGCCGGTGGCGCGCAGCGGCGAGTGCGGGGCGCGGCGGGACATCAGCCGCGCGTCGAGGTTGCCGGCGTACGCGGCGTAGAGCGACATGGGGGAAGGGTACGGCAGGCGGACTCGCGTCACTCGCGTAACGGAGCCGCATCGCGGCGGGCCCCCGGGCGGTGTCGTGTTGAGGGGTGCGGGACAATGGAGTACGTGACTCGGATCGTGATCATCGGTGGCGGACCCGGCGGATACGAAGCGGCGCTGGTGGCCGCTCAACTCGGCGCGGAGGTGACCGTCGTCGATTGCGACGGTCTGGGCGGGGCGTCGGTGCTCACCGACTGCGTACCGTCGAAGACTCTGATCGCGACGGCCGAGGTGATGACCACCTTCGACTCGTCGTACGAGGAGCTGGGGATCATCGTCGCCGACGACACCCCGCATGTGGAGCAGGCTGCCCGGGTGGTGGGTGTGGACCTGGGGAAGGTCAACCGGCGTGTGAAGCGGCTCGCGCTCGCCCAGTCGCACGACATCGCCGCCTCCGTGACACGTGCCGGGGCGCGTGTCATGCGCGGGCGCGGGCGGCTGGAGGGCATGCAGGCGCTCGACGGGTCGCGGAAGGTCGTGGTGCGCGCCGCTGACGGGAGTGAAGAGACCCTTACGGCGGATGCCGTGCTCATCGCCACCGGTGGGCATCCGCGTGAGCTGCCCGATGCCCTGCCCGATGGTGAGCGGATCCTGAACTGGACCCAGGTGTACGACCTGAACGAGCTCCCCGAGGAGCTGATCGTGGTCGGGTCGGGTGTGACCGGTGCCGAGTTCGCGGGTGCCTACCAGGCGCTGGGTTCGAGGGTGACGCTCGTGTCGTCGCGGGACCGTGTGCTGCCGGGCGAGGACCCGGACGCGGCCGCCGTGCTGGAGGACGTCTTCCGGCGGCGCGGCATGAACGTCATGGGGCGTACCCGGGCCCAGTCCGCCAAGCGGGTCGGGGACCGGGTCGAGGTGACCCTCAGCGACGGGCGTGTCATCACCGGGTCGCACTGTCTGATGGCCGTCGGCGCCGTGCCCAACAGCGCGGGCATGGGGCTGGAGGAAGCCGGGGTCAGGCTGCGCGAGTCCGGTCACATCTGGACCGACAAGGTGTCGCGTACGACCGCTCCGGGTGTGTATGCCGCCGGTGACGTGACCGGGGTGTTCGCCCTCGCGTCCGTGGCCGCCATGCAGGGGCGGATCGCGATGTACCACTTCCTCGGTGACGCCGTGGCCCCGCTGAACCTGAAGACCGTCTCGTCGAACGTCTTCACCGACCCGGAGATCGCCACCGTCGGCTACACCCAGGCCGACGTCGACGGCGGGAAGATCGACGCCCGGGTCGTGAAGCTGCCGCTGCTGCGCAACCCGCGCGCCAAGATGCAGGGCATCCGCGACGGTTTCGTCAAGATCTTCTGCCGTCCGGGTACCGGGATCGTCGTCGGTGGTGTCGTCGTGGCGCCGCGGGCCTCGGAGCTGATCCACCCGATCTCGATCGCGGTCGACAACAATCTGACCGTCGAGCAGATCGCGAACGCCTTCACTGTCTACCCCTCGCTGTCGGGCTCGATCGCCGAGGTGGCACGGCAGTTGCACACGCGCAAGGAGACCGGCGAGGGCTGAGGCCGAAACCGGCTCCTCCCTGGTCACGGGGAGTATTCGACCATGTGTGTGGCATAGGCGGCGCGACTAGGCTCTATACCACTTCCCGCTGGTCCGTGCGAACATCTTCTGCTATTCAGCGCAAACTGCTGAAAGCAGACGGTCGCTGGCGTTACTGTCAGTTTCGTGTTCGCTGCAGAACGTCGCCAATTGATCCTCGAAATGGTGCGAGCGAACGGGGCCGTGTCGCTCCGTGAGCTCGCCCGCGTCGTCCAGACCTCCGAAGTGACCGTACGGCGGGACGTGCGCGCGCTGGAGGCAGAAGGACTCCTCGACCGCCGGCACGGCGGTGCGGTACTGCCGGGCGGTTTCACGCGGGAGTCCGGCTTTCCGCAGAAATCCCATCTCGCGACCGCCGAGAAGACCGCCATCGCCGACCTCGCCGCGAACCTCGTGGAAGAGGGCGAGGCGATCGTGGTCGGGGCGGGTACGACGACCCAGGAGCTGGCGCGCCGGCTCGCCCGGGTGCCCGGACTGACCGTCGTCACCAACTCGCTGCTGGTGGCGCAGGCATTGGCCCACGCCAACCGGGTCGAGGTCGTGATGACCGGCGGTACGCTCCGCGGTTCGAACTACGCCCTGGTCGGCAGTGGTGCCGAGCAGTCCCTGCACGGGCTGCGGGTGTCTCGGGCCTTTCTGTCCGGGAGCGGTCTGACCGCCGAGCGTGGGCTGTCCACGTCCAACATGCTGTCGGCGTCCGTCGATCGGGCGTTGGTGCAGGCGGCCGCGGAGGTGGTGGTGCTCGCCGACCATACGAAGCTCGGGACGGACACGATGTTCCAGACCGTGCCCACGGATCTCATCACGCGCCTTGTGACCGATGAGCCGCCCGCGCATGACGATCGTGCGGGCACCGAGCTTCAGGCGCTTGCCGACCAGGGCGTGCAGATCGCTGTCGCCGGGGGGCAAGGGGGTTCCGCGGGGGCGGGCGCGGGTGGACCGGGGGGTGATTCCGTTCCGGCGCGTCAGCAGCGGCGGGATGTGCCGTTGCCTGGGCCTCGGCGTCAGGTGCCGGGGGCCGGGGGGCAGTTGCGCTCCGCTTCGATCCTGGGGGAGCAGGGGCCGGGGGCGGAGCGGGCTCGGGTGGCGGATCTGCGGCGGCGGTAGGAGCCGTCGTCGGGTGGGTCGGTCCCGTTGCGTGTGGCTGCCAGGTGCTCGGCGTTGCTGCTGGGGGCGGGTGGGTGCGCAGCTCGGCGCGGCGAGGTGCCGCTGCGCCCACCCGTGCCGCCCTTAGCGGCACGCATGCCCGCAGCTGGGCGGCACGCATGTCCGCAGCGGGGGCAGCCAAGCGAGGGGACATCCCACGGCGCGGCCCCGGGTCGGGGCCGCGCCGTGGGCGTGCGGGTGCTTAGCCGCCTCAGTCCTTGATTTCGCAGATCGCCGCGCCGGATGTGACCGACGCGCCGATTTCCGCGCTCAGGCCCTTGATCGTGCCCGATCGGTGGGCGTTGAGGGGCTGTTCCATCTTCATCGCCTCCAGGACGACGACCAGGTCGCCCTCCTTGACCTCCTGGCCCTCCTCGACGGCCACCTTGACGATGGTGCCCTGCATGGGAGAGGCGAGGGTGTCGCCGGAGGCGACGGGGCCCGACTTCTTCGCCGCGCGGCGCTTGGGCTTGGCGCCCGCCGCCAGGCCCGTGCGGGCCAGGGACATGCCCAGCGAGGCCGGGAGGGAGACCTCCAGGCGCTTGCCGCCTACCTCGACGACGACCGTCTCGCGGTCCAGCTCCTCCTCCGCCTCGGCGTCGGCCGGTGCGGCGAAGGGCTTGATCTCGTTGACGAACTCCGTCTCGATCCAGCGGGTGTGGACCGTGAACGGGTCGGACGAGCCGGTGAGCTCGGGAGCGAACGCCGGGTCCTTCACCACCGTGCGGTGGAACGGGATCGCCGTGGCCATGCCCTCGACCTGGAACTCCTCCAGCGCGCGGGAGGCCCGCTCCAGGGCCTCCTTGCGCGTGCGGCCGGTGACGATCAGCTTGGCCAGCAGGGAGTCCCACGCCGGGCCGATGACCGAGCCGGACTCCACGCCCGCGTCCAGGCGGATACCGGGGCCGGCCGGCGGGTCGAACTTCGTGACCGTGCCGGGAGCCGGGAGGAAGTTGCGGCCCGGGTCCTCGCCGTTGATGCGGAACTCGAAGGAGTGGCCGCGCAGCGCCGGGTCGTCGTAGCCGAGGACCTCGCCGTCGGCGATGCGGAACATCTCGCGGACGAGGTCGATGCCGGCGACCTCCTCGGTGACCGGGTGCTCCACCTGGAGACGGGTGTTGACCTCCAGGAAGGAGATCGTGCCGTCGAGACCGACGAGGAACTCGACCGTCCCGGCGCCGACGTAGCCGGCCTCCTTCAGGATCGCCTTGGAGGACGAGTACAGCTCCTCCACCTGCGCGTCGGACAGGAAGGGGGCGGGGGCCTCCTCCACCAGCTTCTGGTGCCGGCGCTGGAGCGAGCAGTCACGGGTGGAGACCACGACGACGTTGCCGTGCTGGTCGGCCAGGCACTGGGTCTCCACGTGCCGCGGCTTGTCCAGGTAGCGCTCGACGAAGCACTCGCCACGCCCGAAGGCCGCGACCGCCTCACGCACCGCCGAGTCGTACAGCTCGGGCACCTCTTCGAGCGTGCGCGCGACCTTCAGGCCGCGACCGCCGCCGCCGAAGGCCGCCTTGATGGCGATCGGCAGACCGTGCTGCTCGGCGAAGGCGACGACCTCGTCCGAACCGGAGACCGGGTCGGGCGTGCCCGCCACCAGCGGGGCGCCCGCGCGCTGCGCGATGTGCCGGGCTGCGACCTTGTCGCCGAGGTCGCGGATCGCCTGCGGGGGCGGGCCGATCCAGATCAGGTCCGCGTCCAGCACGGCCTGCGCGAAGTCCGCGTTCTCGGAGAGAAAGCCGTAGCCGGGGTGGATGGCGTCCGCGCCCGACTCCCGCGCGGCATTCAGCACCTTCTCGATGTCGAGGTAGCTGGTGCCCGGGGTGTCACCGCCCAGGGCGAACGCCTCATCCGCGGCGCGGACATGCAGAGCGTCCCGATCCGGGTCGGCGTAGACGGCCACGCTCGCGATGCCGGCATCCCGGCAGGCCCGGGCCACACGGACAGCGATTTCGCCACGGTTGGCGATGAGCACCTTGCGCACGATGAGGCTCCCTCCTTGAAACAAGCCGAGTTTAGGGACTGCCGACACGGCACTTCGACCCGTCCCCAGTGGTGAGCTTGCCCACACGGAGCGTGATGCGAGGCTCGCTCGACCCGCGAAATCCCTTGTCGCACCGCGGTACGCAGCACTCCTTCGGGAAACCCTAGCGGCCTCCTGTGGTCAAGGTCTCTGTCATCACGTGCTGCGGGCCACTCTGTTTCTTTGTGGAGTCCCTACGAATGGCCCAATGATTCTTTGCCCGCCGCAGAACCCTTGTCCCGGGGTTTACCTGTCAGTAGCGTTCACGATGTCTCGAACGGTCTAGCGGTAAGAGGTGGGCCCGGTGGTGCGCAGGCCGGTCGCGTGGGTCGTGGCGTTGGTGCTGTTCGGCGAGGCGTTCGGCATCGCCGCGCTGAACTGGTTCCTCGGGGTCGTCGTCGACCGGCAGGACATGTCCCTGGCCGGGCTCGATCCGCACATGATGTCGGTGTCGTCGAAGATCGGCGGGATCGCCTTCGGCCTCTACTTCGCGCTGTGCGGCCTGGTCGCCCTGCTCGTGGCGCTGCGGGACCGCCCGCCGGCGGGCCTCGGGCGGGTGCTGCTGATCAGCGCGGCGGTCGTGCACGGGCTGCTGGGCGCCTTCACCTGGGGGCTCGTCGGCTGGCCGGCGTTCCTGTTCATGATGCTGGGGCTGGGCCTGATCGTCCTGCTGCTGATGACGTACGACCGCCCGGCCGAGCCGGTCATTCCTCCGCCGGCGCCCACAACTCCGTGATGCCCACACCCAGGTCGGCGAGGAGCCGCCGGACCAGGGGCAGGCTGATGCCGATGACGTTGCCGTGGTCGCCGTCGATGCCGTTGATGAACGGGGCCGAGCGGCCGTCCAGGGTGAAGGCCCCGGCGACGTAGAGGGGTTCGCCGGAGGCTACGTAGGAGGCGATCTCCTCGTCCGTCGGGTCGCCGAAGTGGACGACGGTGGACGCCGTGGCGGAGACATAGCGGCCGGTGAGCGTGTCGTAGACGCAGTGGCCGGTCTGGAGGGTGCCGGCGCGGCCGCGCATCGACTTCCAGCGGGCCGTGGCCTCCTCGGCGTCCGCGGGCTTGCCGAGGGCCTGGCCGTCCAGGTCGAGCACCGAGTCGCAGCCGATCACCAGCGCGCCCTTGACCTCCGGCCGGGCCGCCACGACGGAGGCCTTCGCCTCGGCGAGCGCGAGCGCCAGCTCGGCGGGGGTGGGGGCGGTGACGGCGTCCTCGTCGACGCCGCTCACGATCACCTCGGGGGTGAGTCCGGCCTGGCGGAGCAGTCCGAGCCGGGCGGGGGACTGGGAGGCGAGGACGAGTCGCCTGCGGCGCTGAGCGGTCATGCGGTCAGGTTAGTCAATCGGGCGAGGCCCGATCACCTGAACGCTGCTCACCGCACGCCGATCACGAGCATGGCCACGAACATGGCCAACGCCATGAGAACGCCCAGCCGCCGAAGCATGTCCTGCATGTCGCGCAGTTCTTTCGGCGGTTCGTTCTCGGGGTCGGACCACAGCATGAGTCCAGCGTGCGACCCGGCGGAGCGGGGCGCCTGAGTAGGGGTACTCAAATCGGCGCCCCGCGTCCCTGAGGGCGAGAGCTCTAGCCCGGCCAGTACGTGCGGCCCCAGGCCGTCGGCCCCGGCTGGGGCAGGCGGTGGGCCGCGATGCGGGACGGGTCGGACCAGGAGTCGCGGGGGGCGGGTGCGCCGGGCGGGGTGTCTGCCGCCGCCGCGGCGCGGGCCCTGACCACCGCCAGTGCGGCGGCCAGCTCCTCCGGGGTCGGGTTGCCCCGTACGACCTTGATCGTCATGTGGGCCTCCTGGGCTCGCTGGGGGCTAGAGGGGGATGTTGCCGTGCTTCTTCGGAGGCAGGGATTCCCGCTTCGTACGCAGTTGACGCAGACCCCGTACGACATGGCAGCGGGTGTCGGACGGCATGATCACCGCGTCGACGTAGCCGCGCTCGGCCGCGACGTAGGGGTTGAGCAGGGCGTCCTCGTACTCCTGGATCAGCCGGGCCCGGACCATCTCCAGGTCCTCGCCGTTCGCCTCCGCCTCGGCGATCGTGCGGCGGTGCAGGATGTTGACCGCGCCCTGGGCGCCCATGACGGCGATCTGGGCGGTGGGCCAGGCGAGGTTGAGGTCGGCGCCCAGGTGCTTGGAGCCCATGACGTCGTAGGCGCCGCCGAAGGCCTTGCGCGTGATGATCGTGATGAGCGGGACCGTGGCCTCGGCGTAGGCGTAGATCAGCTTGGCGCCGCGGCGGATGATGCCGTCGTGCTCCTGGTCGACGCCGGGCAGGAAGCCGGGGACGTCGACGAAGGTGATGACCGGGACGTTGAAGGCGTCGCAGGTGCGCACGAAACGGGCCGCCTTCTCGGAGGCGGTGATGTCGAGGCAGCCGGCGAACTGCATCGGCTGGTTGGCGACGATGCCGACGGGGTGGCCCTCGACCCGGCCGAAGCCGGTGACGATGTTCGGCGCGTACAGCGGCTGCGTCTCGAAGAACTCGGCGTCGTCCAGGATGTGCTCGATCACCGCGTGCATGTCGTACGGCTGGTTCGCGCTGTCCGGGACGATGACGTCCAGCTCGCGGTCCTCGTCGGTGATCTCGAGGTCCGCCTCCTCCGCGAAGACCGGCGGCTCGGAGAGGTTGTTGGACGGCAGGTACGACAGCAGCTGCTTGACGTACTCGATGGCGTCCTTCTCGTCCCCGGCCATGTGGTGGGCCACGCCCGAGGTCGCGTTGTGGGTGCGGGCGCCGCCCAGCTCCTCGAAGCCGACGTCCTCGCCGGTGACCGTCTTGATGACGTCGGGCCCGGTGATGAACATGTGCGAGGTCTGGTCGACCATGACCGTGAAGTCGGTGATGGCCGGGGAGTACACGGCACCGCCGGCGCAGGGGCCCACGACGAGGCTGATCTGCGGGATGACACCCGAGGCGTGGGTGTTGCGGCGGAAGATCTCGCCGTACGCGCCGAGCGAGGCGACGCCCTCCTGGATCCTGGCCCCGCCGGAGTCGTTGATGCCGATGACCGGGCAGCCGGTCTTCAGGGCGAAGTCCATGACCTTGACGATCTTCTGGCCGTAGACCTCGCCGAGCGCCCCGCCGAAGACCGTGAAGTCCTGGGAGAAGACGGCGACGGGGCGGCCGTCGACGGTGCCGTACCCGGTGACGACGCCGTCGCCGTACGGGCGGTTCTGGTCCAGTCCGAAGTTGGTGGACCGGTGCCGGGCGAACTCGTCCAGCTCGACGAAGGAGGCTTCGTCCAGGAGGAGTTCGATCCGCTCACGGGCCGTCAGCTTGCCCTTGGCGTGCTGCTTCTCGACGGCGCGTGCGGAGCCGGCGTGCGTCGCTTCCTCGATACGGCGCTGGAGATCCGCGAGCTTGCCCGCGGTCGTATGGATGTCGGGCTGCTGCAGCTCTTCCGGCTCGGACATCGGGATGCGGCTCCCTGCCTGCTCAAAAGGGGGGACGGTTACTCATCCGTAGAGTAGTGCGGTGCCCTCGGGTCGGCAGTGCGGCGTTTACCACACCTAGGGTGGCTTGCATGACGCCGCGAGATGCAGCAGAGCCGCAAGAGCCGAACGGCAGCCGTTGGTCGGATCTGGACCGTCCGCCCCTCAATGTCACCGCCCTGCGCCGGGGGCTGGTGCGGGAGGGAGGGCTGTGGTCCGGGGTGGACGTGGTGCAGCGCACCGGCTCCACCAACTCCGACCTCGTGGCGCGGGCGGCGAAGGGTGAGGCCGCCGAGGGGGCGGTGCTCGTCGCCGAGGAGCAGACGGCCGGGCGCGGGCGCCTCGACCGGCAGTGGACGGCGCCGCCGCGGTCGGGCCTGTTCTTCTCCGTGCTGCTCACACCGGGCGAGGTGCCGGTGGCGCGGTGGGGGTGGCTGCCGCTGCTCACGGGCGTGGCGGTGGCGACGGGGCTGTCGCGGGCCGCGGGTGTCGACACGGCCCTGAAGTGGCCGAACGACGTGCTGGTCACGGTGCGGGGCGAGGAACGCAAGGCCGGGGGGATCCTCGCCGAGCGGGCCGGTGACGACGGGGTCGTGATCGGGGTCGGCATCAATGTCTCGCTGAAGGAGAACGAGCTGCCGGTGCCTACGGCGGGGTCGGTGGGGCTGGCCGGGGCGGTGAGTACGGATCGGGATCCGCTGTTGCGAGGAGTGCTGCGTTCCCTGGAGGAGTGGTACGGGAAGTGGCGTGCGGCGGGGGGTGACCCGGAGGTGAGCGGGTTGCAGAAGGCGTACGCGGCGTCGTGCGCGACGCTGGGCCGGACCGTGCGGGCCGAGTTGCCGGGGGATCGGGGCGTTGTGGGGGAGGCCGTGGCCGTGGATGGTGACGGGCGGTTGGTGCTGGCTACGGAGGAGGGGGTGCAGGAGCCGGTGGGGGCGGGGGACATCGTGCACCTGAGGCCCGCCTGAGGCTGGGGCGGGGTGGGTGCGCAGCTCGGCGCGACGAGGTGCCGCTGCGCCCACCCGTGCCGCCCCTAGCGGCACGCATGCCCGCAGCTGTGGCGGCAAGCATGCCGCAGCGGAGGCTCACGGAGTGAGCTGGCGCACACCTGCCGTAGAGTTGAGGCCGGTCGATACATGACCGTGACAGATCGGAAGGGCAGCACGCGTGACCGTCGAAGACCCGGATTCCGGCACGGACGCGCAGGGCGCCGACCCCGGCGAGGACCCGCTGGCCCTGCGCCTCGAAGGGCTCATTCTGGGGGCCGAGCGCCGGTACACCCCGTTTCAGGCGGCCCGTAGCGCCGGTGTCTCCATGGAACTGGCCTCCCGTTTCTGGCGGGCGATGGGCTTCGCGGACATCGGGCAGGCCAAGGCCCTCACCGAGGCGGACGTACTCGCCCTGCGGCGCCTCGCCGGTCTCGTCGAGGCGGGGCTGCTGAGCGAGGCGATGGCCGTACAGGTGGCCCGGTCCACCGGGCAGACCACCGCACGGCTCGCCGAGTGGCAGATCGACTCGTTCCTGGAGGGGCTGACCGAGCCGCCCGAGCCGGGCATGACCCGCACCGAGGTGACGTACCCGATCGTCGAGCTGCTCCTGCCCGAGCTGGAGGAGTTCCTCGTCTACGTCTGGCGGCGTCAGCTCGCCGCCTCGGCCGGACGGGTCGTGCAGGCCGCCGACGACGAGGAGATGGTCGACCGGCGCCTCGCCGTGGGCTTCGCGGACCTGGTCGGCTTCACCCGGCTCACCCGCCGCATGGAGGAGGAGGAGCTCGGCGAGCTGGTCGAGGCCTTCGAGACCACGGCCGCCGACCTGGTGGCGGCGAACGGCGGACGGCTGATCAAGACCCTCGGCGACGAGGTGCTGTACGCCGCCGACGACGCCGGCATCGCAGCCGAGATCGCCCTGCGGCTGATCGAGACCATGGCGCACGACGAGACGATGCCGGAGCTGCGCGTCGGCATGGCGTTCGGCACCGTGACCACCCGAATGGGCGATGTCTTCGGTACGACCGTGAACCTGGCCTCCCGGCTCACCTCGATAGCTCCGAAGGACGCCGTCCTCGTCGACACCGCCTTCGCCGAGGAGCTGATCCGTACACAGGACGCCCCGTCCTCCGAGGCGGAGGCGGTCGAGGAGGCCGTCGCGGCGGAGAAGGAGGGCGAGGAGCCTCCGGCGTACCGGTTCGCGTTGCAGCCGATGTGGCAGCGGCCCGTGCGTGGGCTGGGCGTCGTGGAGCCGTGGCTGCTCACGCGGCGGGACCCGGGCTGAGCTGACAGGGGCGGTCAACCGGGGCGGCCCGGCGTGTCCACGCACACGCCGACGACCGGCACGCAGAGGCCGGGGTCGTCCGGTTTCCTCGGCTGCTCGGGCTCGGGCTCGGGCGCCGGAGCGGGCGTGGTCCGGCCCGGAGGAGCGGGCGCGGCCGAGGTCGGGCGTGGGGCGTTGTCCTGGGTGGCCGGTGCCGGGGTGTTCGGCGTGTCGGGGATGGTCGTGGGCCGGTGAGCGGCGGCCGTGGTGGTGCCCCGGGTGTCGGTCGGGGCGGGCGGGGCCGGGCGTGCGCCCGGGCTGACCGGATTGGTGGCCGGGGACGGGGTCAGGCCGCCCAGGACCGTGGGTGACGAGGGGCTGATCCCGGGGGCGGCCGGGAAGGTCGGGGTGGGGTCGGTGGCCCGGTCCGTGCCGGTGGTGACCGGGTCCGGGCGGGGTCCGGCCTCGACGGTGCCAGCGCCGTCGGGGCTCGGGCCGGAGGCCAGGCGTACGAGGCTCAGGGCGCCGGCGGCCAGGGCGAGGCCGCCGGCGGCGAGCAGGGCCTTGGGAGTGCGGGGCTTGCGGTGGCGGCCTCGGACGCGGGGGGCGAAGAGGCCGGTTTCCGTCGCCCCGGTGTCCCGCTGTGGCCTCGTCGGCGTGTTGGTCCTCATCACGGTTCCTCCCCGATGCGCACGCGCCCCCTGTGCGCCGTTGGCGGACGCACGCTATGCGCTCCCTTGGGCGGTCGGGCCGGAATTGAGGTGATGTCACTCGAACGGGTGGGCGGGTGATCGCGCGGGAACCGGTCGCGTCCGCTCTTTCGTGCGGGGGGTACGGCTGCGATGATCGGGGCGGTGTTGTTAACCCGCGTTAACCGGAGGGTGTCATGAGCGAGGAACGGTTCGGGGAGTTCGTGCTGGTGCGGCGGCATGAGCAGGGGCGCGTCGCGGAGCTCGTCCTCGACCGGCCCAAGGCCATGAACGCCGTGTCGACCGGGATGGCGCGGTCCATCGCCGGGGCGTGTGCGGCGCTGGGGGAGGACCGGGACGTACGGGTGGTCGTGCTGACCTCGACGCATGAGCGGGCGTTCTGCGTGGGGGCCGATCTGAAGGAGCGGAACTCGTTCAGCGACGCGGATCTGGTGAGGCAGCGGCCCGTGACGCGTGGGGCCTACACCGGGGTGCTGGAGGTGCCGGTGCCGACGGTGGCGGCGGTGCACGGGTTCGCGCTGGGGGGCGGGTTCGAGCTGGCGCTCGCGTGTGACGTGATCGTGGCGGACCGTACGGCGGTGGTGGGGCTGCCGGAGGTGTCGGTGGGGGTGATTCCCGGGGGTGGGGGCACGCAGTTGCTGCCGCGTCGGGTGGGGGCGGCCCGGGCGGCTGAGCTGATCTTCTCGGCGCGGCGGGTGGAGGCCGTCGAGGCGGGCGAGTTGGGGCTGGTCGATCAGGTGGTGGAGGAGGGGCGGGACCGGGAGGTGGCGTTGGAGCTGGCCTCTCGGATCGCGGGGAACTCGCCGGTGGGGTTGCGGGCGGCGAAGCGGGCGTTGCGGTTGGGGCAGGGGCTGGATCTGCGGGCCGGGCTCGAGGTGGAGGACGCGGCGTGGAGGGCGGTGGCGTTTTCCGGGGACCGGGCGGAAGGGGTCGCGGCGTTCAATGAGAAGCGGAAGCCGGAGTGGCCGGGGGAGTGAGCTGGGGTTTCTTGTCCGGTGCTCGGTGTTGCCGCTGGGGACGCGCCCCGCGGTGAGTCCGCCCCGTTCGCGTCGTCAACTGAACGGATTGGCTGAAAAGTCCCTAGCCTGGAGTGATGGGTGAGGACAGACGGCTGGTGGCCGTCGTCGCGTTGGCTCAGGGGATGGCGGCCGCGCACGGGTCGCGTGAGGCGTGGCGTGCGGCGGCTGCCGGGGCATGCCGGGCGCTGGGCGGGAGTTTCGCCGCGCTGTCGGTGTGGGAGCGGGAGCTCGGGCGGCTGAAAGTCCTCGTGAACGTCGGTGCGCTGGCCGACGGCGAAGAGGAGTTCCCGGAGGACGAGGCCTATCCGGTGCACCAGTTCGCGGAGATCACCGAGTTCCTGCACGAGCGGTGGGCGGCGGGGGGCGGGGAGCCCGACGCGTGGGTGGAAACCGCCGAGGGGCCCGCCGCCGGGCGGCGCCCCGGGTACTGCCATCAGCGCGTCGCCGCCCTGCGCCGCCGGGGCCGGGGCTGCTGCGTCATCGCGCCGATCGTGCTGCACGGGCGGGCCTGGGGTGAGCTGTACGTCGCCCGGCCGGCCGGCGAGGCCGTCTTCGAGCGGGCCGACGCCGACTTCGCCACCGTCCTGGCCTCCGTCGTGGCCGCCGGCATCGCCCAGACCGAGCGGCTGGAGGAGGCCCGGCGCCTCGCGTTCACCGACGCGCTGACCGGGCTCGCCAACCGTCGCGCCGTGGACGTACGCCTGGAGCAGGCGATCGAGCGGCACCGCGGGGACGGCGCCGTCGTCAGCCTCGTCGTCTGCGATCTGAACGGGCTCAAGCAGGTCAACGACACCCATGGGCACGCCGTCGGCGACCGGCTCCTGGAGCGGTTCGGCTCGGTGCTGTCGCTGTGCGGGGCCATGCTGCCGGGGGCGCTCGCGGCACGGCTCGGCGGGGACGAGTTCTGTCTGCTCGCGGTCGGGCCGCCCGCCGACCAGGTCGTGAAGGCGGCCGGCGAACTGTGCCGCCGGGCGTCCGAGTTGGAGCTCGGGGACGGCGTGGCCTGCGGGGTCGCCTCCACCGAGGACCCGATCGGGCCCGTACGCTCCGCGCGGCGGCTGTTCCGGCTCGCGGACGCGGCCCAGTACCGGGCCAAGGCCGAGCGGGCCGCCCGGCCGGTGGTCGCGGGCCGGGCGGGGCCGGATGATCCCGTCATGCGGCTGGCGGACGAGCCGTCCACGGGGGCCGACGGGGAGCGCAGGAGGTTCCGCGGGCGGCACGCGCCTTAGGGAGTGGCCGTGTGACGTATCGGTAAGGGGTGAACCCCGCCCCCAGTGGTGACATCATCGAATTCACTGCGTACGCTCCTGAATATGGATATGCACACTGTGGTGGTGGGGACGGCCGGCGTGACCGCGTCCGACGTGCTCGCCGTGGCGCGTGCCGGTGCCCGCGTCGAGCTCTCCGGGGAGGCGGTGGCCGCCCTCGCCGCGGCCCGCGAGATCGTCGAGGCGCTGGCGGCCAAGCCGGACCCCGTGTACGGCGTGAGCACCGGCTTCGGGGCCCTGGCGACCCGGCACATCAGCCCCGAGCTGCGCGCACAGCTCCAGCGCAACATCGTCCGCTCGCACGCCGCGGGGATGGGGCCGAGGGTGGAGCGGGAGGTCGTCCGCGCCCTGATGTTCCTGCGGCTGAAGACCGTCTGCTCCGGGCGCACCGGCGTGCGGCCCGAGGTCGCGCAGACCATGGCCGACCTCCTCAACGCCGGTATCACCCCGGTCGTGCACGAGTACGGCTCCCTGGGCTGCTCCGGCGACCTCGCGCCGCTGTCCCACTGCGCGCTCGCGCTGATGGGGGAGGGCGACGCCGAGGGCCCCGACGGTGTCGTACGCCCGGCCGCCGAACTCCTCGCCGCGCACGGCATCCAGCCGGTCGAACTGCGCGAGAAGGAAGGCCTCGCCCTCCTCAACGGCACCGACGGCATGCTCGGCATGCTGGTCATGGCCCTGGCCGACCTGGACACGCTCTACCGGTCCGCCGACATCACGGCCGCTCTGTCGCTGGAGGCCCTGCTCGGCACCGACCGGGTCCTCGCCCCCGAGCTGCACGCCATCCGGCCGCACCCGGGGCAGGCCGCCAGCGCCGCCAACATGCTGGCCGTGCTGAAGGGTTCGGGCCTGACGGGGCATCACCAGGACGACGCCCCGCGCGTCCAGGACGCCTACTCGGTGCGCTGCGCCCCGCAGGTCGCCGGGGCCGGGCGGGACACCATGGCCCACGCCCGGCTGGTCGCCGACCGCGAGCTGGCGTCGGCGGTGGACAACCCGGTGGTGCTGCCCGACGGCCGGGTGGAGTCCAACGGCAACTTCCACGGGGCGCCCGTCGCCTACGTCCTGGACTTCCTCGCCATCGCCGCCGCCGACCTCGGCTCCATCGCCGAGCGGCGCACCGACCGGCTGCTCGACAAGAACCGCAGCCACGGCCTGCCGCCGTTCCTGGCCGACGACGCCGGTGTGGACTCGGGCCTGATGATCGCTCAGTACACGCAGGCCGCGCTCGTGAGCGAGCTGAAGCGGCTCGCCGTACCGGCGTCCGCCGACTCGATCCCGTCCTCCGCGATGCAGGAGGACCATGTCTCGATGGGCTGGTCGGCGGCGCGCAAGCTGCGCACGGCCGTCGACAACCTCACCCGCGTCCTGGCCGTCGAGCTGTACGCCGCCACCCGCGCCGTCGAACTGCGCGAGGGCCTGACGCCGGCACCCGCGACACGGGCGGTCATCGACGCCGTACGGGAAGCGGGAGTTCAGGGCCCCGGACCCGACCGGTTCCTGGCGCCCGACCTGGCCGCGGCGGACGCCTTCGTGCGCGACGGGCGGCTGCTCGCCGCGGTGGAGACGGTCACCGGGCCGCTCCGGTAGGACGACGAACGCGGCCGGGGTCCTGCCGTCCGGCGGGGCCCCGCGCCAAGTGCGCTCAGAAGCCGAGTCGTTCCCGGCGGACCGAGTAGGCGACGAAGCCCGCGCCCAGCATGAGGAACATCGTGCCGCCGGCCACGTAGGGCGTGCTGTCGAAGCTGCCGGTGTCGGCGAGCCGGGTGTCGGTGACGGAGTCGCCCGCGGTCGTGGCCGCGATCCGCGCCTGCTCTGTGACCTGCGGCGACGGGCTTACCGAGACCGCGTCTCTGACCGGGGAGTCCGACGTCGCGTTGGCGGACGGGACGAACCACAGGGCGCCCAGCAGGGTCGCTGCGGCGGTGGTGGTCAGCAACGGGCGGCGAGCGGATGACACGGAATATCGATCCCCTTGTGGCACTGGCGAATTGGCCGTGTGGGGTGATGTTAGTAAAAGGCGCGGGTCACGGGAAAGTCACGGGAGGTCCTGGACGTACGCTCGCGCCATGAGCACTCCTGAGACATCACGTTTTGTACGGGTTCGGGTGGAACTCGTTCTGGAGGTCGACGACGCGGACGCGGTCACGAAGACCGCGCTGCGCCGGATCGCCGACGACGCCGAGTTGCCGGCGTCGGAGCGGGTACACGCCGAGGGCGCTGTGACGGAAGACACCGCGGAGGCCCTCGCGTACCTGGTGGACCCGTTCGACCTGGTCAGCCAGGTCCCGGGGGTCGAACTCCAGCAGGCCTCCTGGAGCAGCGAGCGGATCGAGTACGACCCCGATTCGCCGGAGTGGGACTACGACGAGGATGATGATGAGGGCGAGTACGACCTGAACGACAGTGACAACGGAGACGGCGGAAGCCGGGCGCGCGCGGCCGGCTGAGGCGGCTCGGGGAAAACATGACCCCGGGTGGCAACCGCCGCCCGGGGTTTCTTCGTCTCAAGTGACGCACCGACCGCACCAGCACCATCCGCCCCGCGCGGACGTGGTGATCCCCACACCCGTGTCACATGGGGAACCTGACGGACCGGTCGTAGCGTTGAAGGTCTCGACGAGGACTCACGAGTCCTGACGGGGGCACTTGGTCTTGGACGGGGACACTCGGGATCTTGGGGAAATCGGCAACGATGGAGAAGCGTGTGATAACGGTCAGTAAGCGGCGCAAGGGCCTGGCGGTCGCGTCCGCACTGCTCGGTGGAGTGCTGGCGCTCTCGGCCTGTACCGGCGGCGATGACAACGCCTCCGGAAGCGACGGCGGTGACAGCTCCCAGTCGAAGGTCGACGAGGCCGCGGCCGAGAAGACCTCCGCGGCCCAGATCAAGATCACACCCGAGGACGGCTCCGACAACGCCTCCATCAACAACTCCGCCGCCGTCACCGTGAGCAAGGGCACGCTCACGGACGTCTCGATGACGACGTCCGACGGCACGGAGGTCAGCGGCGAGATATCCGCCGACAAGAAGAGCTGGAAGCCCAGCACCCAGCTCGAGCGTTCCACGAACTACAAGCTCGCCGCCGAGGCCAAGGACTCCGACGGCCGGGTCGCCCACGAGAACGCCTCGTTCACCACGGTCTCCCCGGCCAACAGCTTCATCGGCAACTTCACGCCGGACGACGGCTCCACCGTGGGCGTCGGCATGCCGGTCTCGATCAACTTCGACAAGGCGATCACCAACAAGGCCGCCGTCCAGAAGGGCATCAAGGTCAGCACGACCGGCGGCCAGGAGGTCGCCTGCCACTGGTTCAGCGCCAACCGCATGGACTGCCGCCCGGACGAGTACTGGAAGGAAGGCTCCACCGTCACGCTGAAGCTCGCGCTCGACGGTGTCGAGGGCGCCGAGGGTGTCTACGGGGTCCAGCAGAAGACGGTCACCTTCAAGATTGGCCGTAACCAGGTCTCGTACGTCGACGCGAAGACCAAGCAGATGAAGATCACGCAGGACGGCAAGACCGTGCGGACCATTCCGATCTCCGCCGGCTCGCCCGAGAACAAGACCTACGAGGGCATCATGGTGATGTCCGAGAAGTTCAAGGAAACGCGCATGAACGGCGCGACCGTGGGCTTCACGGACGACGACGGCAAGGGCGAGTACGACATCAAGGACGTGCCGCACGCCATTCGCCTCTCCGCCAGCGGCACCTTCCTCCACGGCAACTACTGGGGCGCGAAGTCCATCTTCGGTAGCGCGAACACCAGCCACGGCTGCGTCGGCCTCCAGGACGTGAAGGGCGCCGACGACCCGAAGACGCCGGGCGCGTGGTTCTACAACAACTCGATCCTCGGTGACGTGGTCGTCGTCCAGAACACCGGCGACAAGACGGTCGCGCCGGACAACGGCCTCAACGGCTGGAACATGAGCTGGGCCGACTGGAAGGCCGGTTCGGCGGCCTGACGGTGCGGTAGCCGCACGGACGGACCCAAGCCGCCGCCCACCCCGCGAAAAGGGGTGGGCGGCGGCTTCCGTACTGTCTGAGGCATTCGCGCCACGGAGGCGTAACCATGCGGCCCTGTAACGGAGTTCCGGCGGCCGTGTAACAGTCGGCCGACGGATCTCTTACCTGCTTCTCATCTATTGAGCACCTGATCACCCCTCGGCATACTGCGTATTCCGGGGGGTGTACGTCCATGCGTACGAGACCACCCCCGGCCGGGTGAACGGGGAATTCACCTGGTTCTTCTGCAAGGGGGAATCTTGCGCAGACAAGTGAAAAAGGCGTGCGCGGCCACGGTCGCCACAGCGGCGGCCGTGGCCCTGGCGGCGGGTATGACCAGCCCGGCGTCGGCGAACGGCGAGCAGGCGGCCGCAGCCTCCAAGCCCACCTCGCTCACCGCCAAGCACCGCGTCACGCTGATCACCGGCGACCGGGTCGTCCTGGACGCCAAGGGGCGCGTTGTCGGTCTGGAGCGGGCCAAGGGACGCGAGGGCATTCCCGTCCAGGTCCGCAAGCTCGACGGCCACACCCTCGTGATCCCCGCCGACGCGGCCCGCCTGGTCGCCACCGGCAAGCTCGACCAGCGCCTCTTCGACGTCACCGAGCTCAACAAGTCCGCGACCCGCAAGGCCCAGAAGAAGGGCCTGAAGGTCATCGTCGGCTACCAGGGCAGCGCCGCGGCGGCCAAGGCCGACGTCCGCGACGCGGGCACGCTGAGCCACGCGCTGAAGTCCGTGAACGCGGACGCGGTGCAGACGCCCAAGCAGGACACGCCCGACCTGTGGGACGCGGTCACCAACGGCGACAAGGCGGCCTCCGGCATCGCGCACGTCTGGCTCGACGGCGTCCGCAAGGCCAGCCTCGACAAGTCCGTCGCGCAGATCGGCGCCCCCAAGGCGTGGTCGGCCGGCTACGACGGCAAGGGCGTGAAGATCGCCGTCCTGGACACCGGTGTCGACGCCACCCACGCCGATCTCAAGGGCCAGGTGATCGGCGCCAAGAACTTCACCACCTCGCCCGACACGACCGACAAGGTCGGCCACGGCACGCACGTCGCCTCGATCGCGGCGGGCACCGGCGCGAAGTCCGGCGGCAAGTACAAGGGCGTCGCGCCCGGCGCGAAGATCCTCAACGGCAAGGTGCTCGACGACGGCGGATTCGGCAGCGACTCCGAGGTCCTCGCGGGCATCGAGTGGGCCGCCGCCGAGGGCGCCGACGTCGTCAACATGAGCCTGGGCGGTGGCGACACGCCCGCGATCGACCCGCTGGAAGCGGCGGTGAACAAGCTGTCCGAGGAGAAGGGCATCCTGTTCGCCATAGCCGCCGGCAACGAGGGCGAGTTCGGCGAGCAGACCATCGGCTCCCCGGGCAGCGCCGCCGCGGCCCTGACCGTCGGCGCGGTCGACGACAAGGACGTGCTGGCCGACTTCTCCAGCCGCGGCCCCGGCATGGACGGCGCCCTCAAGCCCGACGTGACCGCGCCCGGCGTGGACATCACCGCGGCCTCCGCCCCGGGCAACCAGATAGCCCAGGAGGTCGGCGAGAACCCGGCCGGCTACATGTCGATCTCCGGTACGTCGATGGCGACCCCGCATGTCGCGGGCGCGGCGGCGATCCTCAAGCAGCAGCACCCGACGTGGAAGCACGCCGAGCTGAAGGGCGCCCTCACCGGCTCCACCAAGGGCGGCAAGTACACCCCGTTCGAGCAGGGTTCGGGCCGCATCCAGGTCGACCAGGCCATCAAGCAGTCCGTGATGGGCGAGCCGGGCTCGGTGAGCTTCGGCGTCCAGCAGTGGCCGCACACCGACGACAAGCCGGTCACCAAGGAGCTGACGTACCGCAACCTCGGTACGAAGGACGTCACGCTGAAGCTGACGTCGACCGCCACCAACCCCAAGGGCCAGGCCGCCCCGGCCGGCTTCTTCAAGCTCGGCGCGACCTCGGTGACCGTCCCGGCCGGCGGCAAGGCCTCCGTCCCGTTCACCGTCAACACCAAGCTGGGCGGCACGGTCGACGGCGCGTACTCCTCGTACGTGACGGCGACCGGCGGCGGCCAGACCGTCCGCACGGCGGCGGCGGTGCAGCGCGAGGTCGAGTCGTACGACGTCACGCTGAAGTTCCTCGACCGTGACGGCAAGGCGGCGAAGAACTACAACGCCGACCTGACCGGCATAGCCGGCCTGGGCAAGGGCAAGGGGGCCGCGCCGTACGACGAGGACGGCACCGTCACCTCCCGTGTCCCCAAGGGCACCTACGTCCTCAACGCGAACCTCTACGCGGGCGACGACCCGGAGAAGTTCGAGGGCGCCGACTGGCTGGCCCAGCCCAAGCTGAACCTCGCCAAGAACACGACGATCACGCTGGACGCCCGCAAGGCGAAGCCGGTGGACATCACCGTGCCGGACGCCGCCGCCAAGTCGGAGTTCGCCTCGGCCGACTACACGGTGGAGGCGGGGGACTCCAGCTACGGCTTCGGCTGGTGGCTGGACTCCTACGACGGCTTCCGCAGCGCCCACGTCGGCCCGCAGATCACCGACGGTTCGGTGACCCAGCAGTGGGACGGTCACTGGAGCAAGGGCGGCAAGGAGCAGTACAGCGTTACGGGGGGTGGCCCGGTCAAGCAGCTCGCCACCGGCTACACCAAGCACTACAAGGCGAGTGAGCTCGCCACCGTGAAGGCGGGCCTCGGTGCCGCAGCGAGCGGCAAGAAGGGCTCGATCAACGCCGTGGGCTGGCTGCCGTGGAGCAGCGGCGCCTCCTCGGTCGGCTTCGAGCAGGCCCTGCCGGGCACGCGGACGCTGCACCTGTCCACCCTGGGCGGCGTGAAGTGGGACCTCGACTTCGCCCAGAGCGGCGGTGTCGACGCCGACGGCTTCCCGATCCACGAGGCCGGCTACTCGCTGGGCGGCCAGAAGTTCACCGGCGGCAAGAGCTACTCGAAGACGTTCAACACCGCCGTCTTCGGGCCGCGTGTCAACGCCGACTTCGGCCTGTTCCGTGAGGGCGACCAGATCCGCGGCTCGCTGCCGCTGTTCGCCGACAGCCAGGGCAACCCGGGCTCCTCGCTGTTCACCTCGGTGAACACGACCCTGTACCGCAACGGCACCAAGGTCGGCAGCAACGACGACCCGCTGTTCGGCGGTGAGGCGTTCAAGGTCCCGGCCGGTGACGCCGAGTACAAGCTGACGACGTCGGTCAAGCGCAGCGTCAAGGTCGCGGCGGCCTCCACCCGCATCGACGCCAGCTGGACGTTCCGCTCGAAGAAGACCACCGACCTCAAGCAGCTGCCCGCCTCCACCGCCCGCTTCAACGCGGTCACGGGCCTGGACAGCAAGGTCCCGGCCGGCACGACCGTCAAGATCCCGGTCACCGTCGAGGGCGCGGCCAAGGGCAGCAACCTGAAGTCGCTGTCGGTGTACGTGTCGTACGACTACGGCAAGACCTGGAAGAAGCTCACGGTCAAGGACGGCAAGGTCAGCGTCAAGAACCCGGAGAAGGGGAAGGCCATCTCCTTCCACGCCAAGATCGCCGACAAGAAGGGCAACAAGTCGACGGTCTCGATCTACAACGCGTACTACGGCAAGTGAGTACCCGTTAGCGAACGGCCCGTCGGAAGCCTCGGTTTCCGGCGGGCCGTTCGTGTGCCGGCGAGTGTTCTTCAGGCCGGTGGGGCCGTGCTCCCGGCCCCCGCCCGCGTCGCGTCCGCGCCCCAGCTCGCCAGCAGGCGCAGGGCCTGCGCCGACGAGGTGTCCGGTTCCGCGTGGTACGTGATCAGGGACTGCTCGGCGTCGTCGACCAGGCGGAACGTCTCGAAGGACAGGGTGAGGTCGCCGACCAGGGGGTGCCGCAGCCGCTTGACGCCGAAGCTCTTCTCCTTGACGTCGTGCGCGGCCCACAGCCGGCGGAACTCCTCGCTCTTCACGGAGAGCTCGCCCACCAGGGCGGACAGCCGCGGGTCGTCCGGGTGGCAGCCCGCGTCCATGCGCAGATAGCCGACCATGTCCTGCGCCTTCTGGTCCCACTCGACGAACAGGTCGCGGTACTCGGGCCGCAGGAACACCAGCCGCGCCCAGTTCCGCTCCGGCGCCGGCAGCTCCGCCCAGTCGCCGAAGAGGGCCGCGGCCATCCGGTTCCAGGCCAGGACGTCCGAGCGCCGCCCCACGATGTACGCCGGGACGGTGTCGATCGAGTCCAGCAGATGCCGCAGTGTCGGCCGCACCTGCTGGGTGCGCGCCACCGGCTTCTTCTTGTGCTGCTTCGGCTTCGCCAGGTGCGTCAGGTGGGCGTGCTCGGCGTCGCTCAGCCGCAGGGCGCGCGCGATCGCGTCCAGCACCTCCGCCGAGACGTTGCGCCCGTTGCCCTGCTCCAGCCGTGTGTAGTAGGCCACGGAGACCCCGGCCAGCTGCGCCAGCTCCTCGCGGCGCAGCCCGGGCACGCGCCGCCGCCCGAAGTCGGGCAGCCCCACGTCCTCCGGCTTCAGCCGGGCACGCCGGGTGCGCAGGAACTCACTGAGCTCGGCACGCCGGTCCAGGCCCCCGCCGGGCTGCACTGCGGGCTCCTGTACGGGTTCGGGCTGTTCGTCCATGCCGTCCAGTATTCATGGTCGTACGCACACGAGCCTGACCCCGCCAGTGGTACGCACCGTGTGCGTACGCAAAACCGTGGTCTGGGTAGACGCCCGCGTTTTCGGCACGCTGGTATGCGTGCCCGGTCAGAAGATCCAGAAGGCAGCCGGGCACACGACCCCCGCTAGGAGATCCCCGGCATGACCACTGTCGCCGCGTACGCCGCACCCGCCCCCAAGGCTCCGCTGGAGCGCACCACCATCGAGCGCCGTGAGGTCCGCGAGTTCGATGTCCTGATCGACATCAAGTTCGCCGGCATCTGCCACTCCGACATCCACCAGGCCCGTGAGGGCTGGGGCGAGGCCATCTTCCCGATGGTCCCCGGCCACGAGATCGCCGGTGTCGTCACCGAGGTCGGCCCGGGCGTGACGAAGTTCGCCGTCGGCGACCGCGTGGGCGTCGGCTGCATGGTCGACTCCTGCCGCGAGTGCGAGAACTGCAAGGCCGGGCGCGAGCAGTACTGCGTCGAGGGCAACATCCAGACGTACAACGCCGTCGGCAGGGACGGCGAGCCCACCTACGGCGGCTACTCGCAGAAGGTCGTCGTCGACGAGAACTTCGTCGTCCGCATCCCCGACGGCCTCTCCCTCGACGTCGCCGCGCCGCTGCTGTGCGCCGGCATCACCCTCTACTCCCCGCTCAAGCGCTTCGGCGCCGGCCCGGGCAAGAAGGTCGCGATCCTCGGTCTGGGCGGCCTCGGCCACATGGGCGTGAAGATCGCGCACGCCCTCGGCGCCGAGGTCACCGTGCTGTCGCAGTCCCTGCGCAAGCAGGAGGACGGCCTGCGGTTCGGCGCGGACCACTACTACGCCACCAGCGACCCGAAGACCTTCGAGGAGCTGAACGGCACCTTCGACCTGATCGTGTCCACGGTGTCGGCCCCGCTGGACTTCAACACCTACCTGGGGCTGCTGAAGCCCGAGGGCACGCTGGCCAACGTCGGCGCCCCCGAGGAGCCGATCTCCCTCAGCCTCTTCTCGGTGATCGCCGGCGGCAAGTCGCTCGCCGGTTCGATGATCGGCGGCCTCCCGGAGACCCAGGAGATGCTGGACTTCTGCGCCGAGCACGGCCTCGGTGCCGAGATCGAGCTGATCAGCGGTGACCAGATCAACGAGGCGTACGAGCGGGTGCAGAGCAGCGATGTGCGGTACCGGTTCGTGATCGACACGGCGACGATCTGAGACCGGACGGTCTGAGCATGAGGGCCCCGGCTGTGTGCCGGGGCCCTCAGCGTCGTCCGAGGAGCCACAGCAGGTACGGCCCGCCCACCAGCGAGGTGAGCGCGCCCACCGGGATCTCCAGCGGCGGCAGCAGCGTACGGGCCGCCAGATCGGCGCCGACCAGGATCACGGCACCCGTCAGAGCCGAGGAGAGCAGCGGCAGCTGAGGCGTGCGCGTCAGGCGCCTCGCCAGCTGCGGAGCGGTCAGCGCGACAAAGCCGATCGGGCCCGCCGCGCCGGTCGCCGTCGCCGCGAGCACCACACCCAGCACCGTCAGTCCCAGCCGGGCCCGGCCCACCCGTACGCCGAGCGAGGCCGCGGTCTCGGGCCCGAGCCCCAGCGGGCGCACCGCCCGGCTCGCCCACACCAGCCCCGGCAGACACAGCAGGCACACCACGGCCAGCGGCCCGGCCTGCTCCCAGCCCCGCCCGTTCAGACTCCCGGTCAGCCACAGCTTGACCTGCTCGGCGGCCTCCAGCTCGCTGTCCGCCAGATACAGCTGCACCACGGCGCCCAAGGCGACGCCGATCCCGACGCCGGTGAGCACGAACCGGCTCGGCTGCATGCCGTGCCGCCAGGCCAGCACATAGACCAGCGCGGCGGCGGCCAGCCCGCCCGCGACCGACACCGCGGGCAGCGCGCCCGGGGAGCTCACCGCCCCCGTCGCCAGCGCGAACACGGTCGCCGCGGCGGCCCCGTGCCCGACCCCGATCACATCCGGACTGGCCAGCGGATTGCGCGTCACGGCCTGCACCAGGGCCCCCGCCACGCCCAGCGCCCCGCCGACCAGCGCCCCCAGCACGATCCGGGGCACCCGCAACTCGCCCACGACGAGCTCGTGGGGCCCGCTCCCGGTACGCAGGGTGTGCCACACCTCGCCGGGCGGTACGTACGCCTGCCCGGCACAGGCGGAGACGAGCATGACGACGCCGAGCAGCAGGACGAGCCCCAGGGCGACGGCGGCGGAACGGCGGTGGAGGAGGAGGGAGACGCGAGGGTGCGGCCGTAGGACGGAGACCCGCGGGTGCGCAGGCCCGGCCGCGGGCGGTCGTACGGTACCGGTCACGCCACAGCCCCCCTGCGCCGTACCAGCACCACCAGCACCGGCACTCCCACCACCGCCGTCATGACCCCCGCCGGCACCTCCGCGGGAGCCCGCACCACCCGCCCCGCCACATCGGCCCCCACCAGCAAGCCCGCCCCGAGCAGTCCGGACAACGGCAGCACGACCCGATGTCCCCCGGACACCAGCCGCCGCGCAAGGTGCGGCACGGCCAGACCCACGAACGCGATCGGCCCGGCCGCGGCCACCGCGGCGGCGGTCAGCAGCGTCGCCCCCGCGGCCGCCGCACCCCGCACCAGCCCGACCCGATGCCCCAGGGCCCGTGCCGCGTCGTCACCGAGCGCCAGCGCGTCCAGCCCCCGGGCGCACGCCAGCACCGCCAGCAGCCCCACGCCGAGGAAGGGCAGCATCGCGCCGACCGTGTCCGCGTCCCGGCCGCTGAGCGCCCCGACCTGCCAGAACCGGAACTGGTCCAGCGTCGCCGAGTTGGCCGTGAGTACGACCGTCATGGCACCCGCCGTCATCGCCGACAGGGCCGTTCCGGCCAGCGCCAGCTTCACCGGCGAGGCTCCGCCCCGGCCGCGCGCGGCGATGCCGTACACCAGGCACGCGGCCACGACCGCGCCGGTGAAGGCGTACCAGACGTATCCGCCGAAGCCGGCGGCGAGCCCGGACGCGATGGCCACGACGACCCCGGCCGCGGCGCCCTGGCTCAGCCCGAGGATCCCCGGGTCGGCGAGCGGATTGCGGGTGACCGCCTGCAACGCGGCACCCGCGATGCCGAGCGCCGCCCCCGCGGCCAGTCCCACCGCGGTCCGCGGCACCCGCAGGGACCGTACGACGAGCGCGTCCGGGGAGCCGCCGCCGTGCAGCAGCGCGTCGAGCACGTGGTCCGGCGCCACCGGCCGGGTGCCGACGGCGAGCGAGAGGAGACCGGCGACGGCCACCACGAGCAGCGCGAGCGCCACCGCCACCGTCGGCCGGGTGATGCCCCGGCTCACCTGCCGAGGTGCTCGGCGAGCTGCCGTACGACGAGGCGGGCGGCGGTGGGACCGGCGTTGAGGTACCAGGGGTCGTCGTCGACCTGCACGGCGTGCCCGGCGTCGACGGCCTTCATCGACTTCCACAGCGGCCCGGCCAGCACGCTCCCGGCCTCCGTCTTCTCCGGGTCGCCCTGCACCGAGTAGAAGATCCAGTCACCGTCGGCGGCATCGATGCTCTCCGGCCCGACGTCCTCGGAGATCGCCGTGAACCGCTGGGACTCCGGCCGCTTCAGCCCCATGTCCACGGCGAGGGACCCGGTGAAGGAGGAGACGCCGAACATGCGCGTCCGGTCGGGCGTGAACCGCACCATGGAGACGGCCGGGTCGCCCTGCACGCCCTGCCCCCGCTCACGGGCGTCCGCGGCGATGCCGTCGAGCAGTCGCTGTGCCCCCTGGCCCTTGCCGACCGCCTCGCCGACGAGCAGCAGGTCGCGCTTCCAGTTGATGCCGTTGCCGGCGGTGATCACGGTCGGCGCGATCTTCGACAGCTTGGGGTAGAGCTCGCCGAGCGAGTCGTTGGCCAGGATCAGGTCCGGCTCGGCGGCGGCCAGGGTCTCCAGGTTGGGGGCGGAGCGGGTGCCCGCGTCGGTCATGCCGGCCAGCCGTTCCTTGTGACGCGGGAAGGCGTCGGCCAGGTAGCCGGGCACGAGGCCGGCGTTGTCGGCGCGGGTGGTCGCCGTCGGGACGATCCCCAGCGACAGCAGGTCGTCGAGCTGCCCGGTGCTGAGGACGGCGATCTTCCGCGGCCGGGCCTTGATCGCCGTACTGCCCTCGAAGTGCTTGACGGTGCGCGGGAAGACCCCGTCCTCGTCGGTGTCGGCGCCCATGCCCTTCGCGAGGGCGCTCGGCGCGGCGGAGGGGCCCGCGGAGCCCTCGGCGGCGCCGATGACCTGGCTGCGCGAGTCGTCCCCCCGCTTGCCGTCCCCGCTGCCGCCGCCCGGCGACGAGCAACCGGCCAGCAGCCCTCCGGCGACGGCCAGGGCCAGGGCGGCCCTCAGTCCCACTGCGCGCACCACGTACTCCGATCAATGAAATAAGGTGAGGCTTACCTTAATATGTGCCGGAGTATGGTGGGTCGGGAGGGGAGGCCCACCATGACCGTGCAGCTGAACCACACCATCGTCGTCGCGCACGACAAGCGCGCCTCGGCCCGGTTCCTCGCCGACCTCCTGGGACTCGAAGTGAGCCCGCCCTACGGCCCGTTCCTCCCGGTCGAGATCCCCAACGGCGTGACGCTCGACTACATGGACAGCCCCGGCGCCATCACGCCGCAGCACTACGCCTTCCTCGTCTCGGAGGACGAGTTCGATGTGATCTTCGGCCGGATCCAGGCGGCCGGCCTGACGTACTGGGCGGACCCGTTCCACAGCCGTCCCGGCGAGATCAACCACAACGACGGCGGTCGCGGCACGTACTTCGACGACCCCGACGGCCACCGGCTGGAGATCATCACGAGGCCGTACGGCAGCGGCGGCTGATCTTCCTTTCTTCGCCCCGCGTCTGTCACATCTCCCCGGCGCCCTCCGTCATACCGGCGAAGGCGAAGCGGAAGTCGACATCGGGGAGTGGTCATGACGTCATCCATCCTGGTCACCGGCGGTACGGGCACCCTGGGCGGCCATGTCGTCCCGCTGCTGCGAGAGGCCGGACACGACGTGCGGATCCTCAGCAGGAACGCCCGCCCCGCCGCGGACGGCATCGAGTACGTCACCGGCGATCTGCTCAAGGGCGAGGGCGTCGAGGCCGCCCTCGACGGCGCGGGGACCGTGCTGCACCTGGCGGGCGGCCCCAAGGGCGACGACGAGGCGACCCGCAATCTGGTGCGCGCCGCGTCCCGGGCCGGTGTACGGCACCTGGTCTACATCTCGGTCATCGGTGCGGACCGGGTGCCGCTGGCCTGGATGCGGACGAAGCTGGAGTCGGAGCGGGCCGTCGCCGACTCGGGCATCCCGTGGACGACCCTGCGCGCGGCCCAGTTCCACGACCTCGCGCTGACCATGGTCGAGAAGATGGCGAAGCTGCCGGTGTTCCCGGTCCCCGGCGGCCTGCGGCTCCAGCCGGTCGACTCCCGCGAAGTCGCCGCCCGCCTGGTGGAACTGACCCTCGGCGCCCCGTCCGGCCTCGTCCCGGACCTGACCGGCCCGCACGTCCACGGCCTCGCCGACCTCGCCCGCCCCTACCTCCGCCTCCGGGGACGGCGCCGCCCGATGCTGCCGGTGCGCATCCCCGGCAAGGCGGGGCGGGCGTACCGGGCCGGGGCGAACCTCACCTTGCGGGGCGCGGAGAAGGGGAAGCGGACCTGGGAGGAGTTCCTGGCGGAGCGGCTGGGCCAGGCCGTGTCCTAGCGGGCTTCCGGGGGCCGTCCCTACCGGGAAGCCGGCCGGTCCTGGTCGCCGAAGGCGAGGTCGCGCGCGGTCACCGCGAGCCGGATGCCGGTCACGTCCCGCATCAGGTGGTCGCGGTAGGCGTCGGACAGCTAGCGCTCCCGGCCCAGCTCCAGGTAGGACCTGGAAGTGGGCGAAGTCGCGCAGATAGGCGGAGTGCTCGATGGCGTCGGCGGTCTCCCGGTCCAGGACGCCGTAGGCGTGGTTGTAGAACAGCAACTGCGGGGAGTGGTCAGGGGCTCTTTGACGGGGATTCCTGGCCGCCCAAGTCGAGCCGGAACGGCGGGTACTGGTCGGTCATCAGGGCGGCGTAGGCGGTCACCCGCGCGCACCAGCGGGCGAGGCCCAGCAGGAAGTCGAAGAGGTGCCGTGGGTAGCGGGCGGTGAACAGGAGGATGACCACCGCGACCAGGGAGAGCCAGGGCATCAGCCCGCCGCCCAGCCAACTGTCCTCGCCCCAGCCGCCCCCGACGAACATCGCGACCACGATGTACTGCGGGATCGCCAGCAGCCACCACTTCACCAGGACCAGTCCGCGCGACAGCCGCTCGGGGTAGACGACGTCGAAGTGCGCCGGATAGCCGGGCACGTCGGCGAGGGTGAACGGCGGGTACCGGTCGGTGCCGAGGGCGGTGTGGGCGTAGTAACCGACCCGCCAGTTCCAGCGCAGCACGCCGACGTTGAAGTCGAAGAGGGACCGGGGATAGCGGGCGGTGAACAGGATGGCGAAGAACGCGATGACCGTCACGACCACGAACGCGATCCACAGGAAGAACAGCACGATGTAGTGCGGGATGGCGAGCAGCCACTTCACCAGCCACAGCCATCGGGACAGCCGGACGTCGACAGACGCCTCGATACGCACGGGCGACGCGGTGACAGGAAGCATGTGGCGCGACTCCTTTCGCCTGCAGATTCGCAAGCGAGGAGGAGTCCCGCGACCTGGGAAGGGCCGTTCGCGCGTCCGGAACCGGGGGGAGCGGGCCGTGGGCCGTTACGACGGCACGGGGGCGGCGGTGTCCGGCTCGTCGCTGCCGTCCGGTTCCCGCGGAGGGTCGCTGAGCTGCTCGCGCACGTAGTTCCACACCACCGCGATCAGCGCGGCGATCGGGACGGCGAGCAGACTGCCCACGATGCCGGCCAGACTGCCGCCCAGCGTCACCGCCAGCAGCACCACGGCCGCGTGGAGGCCGAGCCCACGACTCTGGATCATGGGCTGGAAGACGTTCCCCTCGAGCTGCTGCACCACCACGATGATGGCCAGCACCATCAGCGCGTCCGTCACACCGTTGGAGACCAGCGCGATCAGGACCGCGACGAAACCGGCGAACAGGGCGCCGATGATCGGCACGAACGCGGAGACGAAGGTCAGCACCGCCAGCGGGAGCACCAGCGGCACGCCCAGGATCCACAGGCCCAGGCCGATCAGGACCGCGTCGAGCAGCCCGACGGCCGCCTGGGACCGTACGAAGGACCCCAGGGTGGCCCAGCCGCGCGCGAACACGATCGGGACGTCGTCGGCGAACCGGCCCGGGAGCTGCCGGGACAGCCACGGGAGGAACTTCGGCCCGTCCTTGAGGAAGAAGAACATCAGGAACAGCGCGAGGACGGCGGTGACCACTCCGCTCACCACGGTGCTGACGCCGGTGACGACCGTGCCGACCATGCTGCCGACGCCCTCCTGGGCGCGGGCGACCGCCGTGTCGAACGCCTTGTTGATCTGGGCGTCACCGATGTTCAACGGCGGCCCCGCGGCCCACTCGCGCAGCCGCTGGATGCCCTCGACCACGCCGTCGGTCAGCTCACCGGACTGCGACGCCACCGGCACCGCGATCAGCGCCACGACGCCCGCGGCGACCAGCAGGAACAGCACGGTCACGAGCGAGGCGGCGAGCGCGGGCGGCCACCCGCGACAACGCAGGAAGCGGGCAGCGGGCCAGGTCAGCGTGGTCAGCAGCAGCCCGACGACGAGCGGCCACACCACCGACCACATCCGGCCCAGCAGCCACAGAGAAACGGCCAGCATCACGAAGACCAGCAGCAGCTCCGCGGACACCCGCGCGGACAGACGCAGCGCGTCACGGGCTTTCGCCGCACTCATGGTCGAACTCAAGGGGGCAGTCACGGGGGCACCCTATTGCCAGGGAGCCCCCGCGTATTCAGCGGTCCCGTTCCTCGCTCGCTCCGTGCGGCCGGGGTTCAGCCCTCGGCCTTGGCCACACCGATCGGGCAGGACAGGCCCGTGCCGCCGATGCCGCAGTATCCCGCCGGGTTCTTGTCCAGGTACTGCTGGTGGTAGCCCTCGGCCGGATAGAAGGGGCGCCCCTGCGCCGGGGCGATCTCCGTGGTGATCTCGCCGAACCCGGAGGAGGCCAGAACCTTCTGGTACGAGTCGCGGGAGGACTGGGCGGTGGCCGCCTGCCCGGGGGTGTGGGTGTAGACCGCCGAGCGGTACTGCGTGCCCACGTCGTTGCCCTGGCGGAAGCCCTGCGTGGGGTCGTGGGACTCCCAGAACGTCTTGAGCAGGCGCTCGTACGAGATCAGCGTCGGGTCGAAGACCACGCGCACGACCTCCGTGTGGCCGGTCAGGCCCGAGCAGACCTCCTCGTACGTGGGGTTCTCGGTCTGGCCGCCCTGGTAGCCGGCCAGGGTCGTCCACACCCCCGCCGGGAGCTGCCAGAACTTGCGCTCGGCGCCCCAGAAGCAGCCCAGGCCGAAGTCGGCGACCTCGAGGCCCTCCGGGTAGGGGCCGAGCAGCGGGTTGCCGAGGACGGTGTGGCGGTCGGGGACCGTGAAGGCCGGGACCGGGCGGCCGGGCAGCGCCTGCTCGGGGGACGGCAGCTGGGGCTTGCGGCTGTGCAGGAACATGCGGTCTCCAATCGGGGCGACGCCGCGCCGGGCGACGCTCCTTACAACGTGCGGCGGCCGGGGGGAATTCCGGCCGGAGCCCGTGCCTCAGTGCGGCAGGCTCGCCGGGCTGCCGCCGTTCGCCTCGTAGCCCGCCACCGCCAGCGCCCGGTACACCGCGAACTCCGCCGCCGGGTCCTGAGACAGCGTCCACGGCAGGGCGCCGACATGGCCGTCGATGTGTATCAGCTGGCCCATGGCCTCCGCCCAGCGCTCGCTGCGGACCAGGAAGAAGACCAGCAGGTGCCGCGCGTGCGCCAGCATCGGGTCGTCGGGGCGCGCCGAGTGCACCGCGTGCAGCGCGCCGTGCATCGCCTTCGTGACGACCTCGGACTGCCAGAAGCTGCTGACCAGGGTCACCTCGGGGAGGTGCTCGAACACCGCGAAGAGGGGCATCGCCGCCAGCAGGGAGCCCTGGGGCGCGCGGGCCGCCGCGGCCTCGGCGAACGAGTACGCCAGCTCACGCGAGCCGTGCCACTTCTCGCACCAGTAGTGCAGCGCGGCCAGATGCGCTCCCATGTGCGCCGGGTCGCGGTCCAGGATCTTCAGCCAGAGCTGCTCGAAGTCCTTCCGCTCGTAGCCGAGCCCGCGGGCCACCGACAGCTCGACGATGTACGGGACCGGATCGCCGGGGGACAGCAGCGCCGCGTCGGCGCACGCCGACCTGGCCTCCTCCATGATGATCCGGAACTCGTCCGTCCCCGGCGTCGCCGTCCGCCACGCCTGCTGCACCAGGAACTCGGCCTGCACCGCCGCGCCGCCCGCGTCCTTGGGCGCTTCCGTCCGCCACACCCGCAGCCACTGCCCGCCCGGTGCCTCGCCGACCCCGCCGGGCCGCCGCGCGAGCTCCAGCGAGGCGGCACCCGCGAAGGCCTGCACCCGCTGCCAGCGCCGCTCGCCCTCCGTCTCGGTGCCCGCGAGGAGCTGCTGCGCCGCGTGGTAGTCCTGCGAGCGCTGCACCACGTCCAGGACGTCCAGCAGATCCTGGTCGGGGCCGGGCATGCGGATGTCGAGCTCCTCCTCGCGGACGAAGCCGTAGTTCGCCGGGTCCGCGGCGTCCGGGTGGTCGGGCGAGACCAGTCCGATCGCACCCTTCCTGCGCCGCAGGAAGGGGAGCAGCACGAAGCCCAGCATGACCAGTGCGATCAGGACCCAGAGAATCTCCATGCGACAAGCGAACCAGACCGCGCCGACAATTGGCCAACCTGCTCCGTGAACCTGTGGAAAACGCGGCCGAGCAGCCCCCGTGGCCCTGTGGAAAACCCCGCGCCGGGCCCGCTTCGCCTCGTACCCCGGCACTCCGCGCGTCGGCGCACTACCCTCGGTTCTCATGAGCGACAGGCACATCAGTCAGCACTTCGAGACGCTCGCGATCCACGCGGGCAACACCGCCGACCCCCTGACGGGCGCGGTCGTCCCGCCGATCTACCAGGTCTCGACCTACAAGCAGGACGGCGTCGGCGGTCTGCGCGGCGGCTACGAGTACAGCCGCAGCGCCAATCCCACCAGGACCGCGCTGGAGGAGAACCTCGCCGCCCTGGAGGGCGGCCGCCGCGGCCTCGCGTTCGCGTCCGGGCTGGCGGCCGAGGACTGCCTGCTGCGTACGCTGCTCAGCCCCGGCGACCACGTGGTCATCCCCAACGACGCCTACGGCGGCACGTTCCGGCTGTTCGCCAAGGTCGTCGCCCGCTGGGGCGTGGAGTGGTCGGTCGCCGACACGAGCGACCCGGCGGCCGTACGGGCCGCCCTCACCCCGAAGACCAAGGTGGTGTGGGTGGAGACCCCCTCCAACCCGCTGCTCGGCATCACCGACATCGCCGCCGTCGCTCAGATCGCCCGGGAGGCGGGCGCCCGCCTCGTCGTCGACAACACCTTCGCCACGCCCTACCTCCAGCAGCCGCTGGCGCTGGGCGCGGACGTCGTCGTGCACTCGCTGACCAAGTACATGGGCGGCCACTCGGACGTCGTCGGCGGCGCGCTGATCACCAGCGACGCCGACCTGGGCGAGGAACTGGCCTTCCACCAGAACGCGATGGGCGCCGTCGCCGGGCCCTTCGACTCCTGGCTGGTGCTGCGCGGCACCAAGACGCTCTCGGTCCGTATGGACCGGCACAGCGAGAACGCCGTCAAGGTCACCGACATGCTCACCCGGCACGCGCGCGTGACGAGCGTGCTGTACCCGGGCCTGCCGGAGCACCCCGGCCACGAGGTCGCAGCCAAGCAGATGAAGTCGTTCGGCGGCATGGTCTCGTTCCGTGTCGAGGGCGGCGAGGAGGCGGCCGTCGAGGTCTGCAACCGCGCCAAGGTGTTCACGCTGGGCGAGTCCCTGGGCGGCGTCGAGTCGCTCATCGAGCACCCCGGCCGCATGACGCACGCGTCCGTCGCCGGTTCGGCCCTCGAGGTTCCGGCCGACCTGGTGCGTCTGTCCGTCGGCATCGAGAACGCCGACGACCTGGTGGAGGACCTTCAGCAGGCGCTCGGCTAGGAAAGCCCCGGCCCTCCTGGGGTCACCAGCCGGTGAGGGGTGGAGTCGTGTCCGACGGCGGCTCCACCCACGGGCGCGCCGTCAGCGCCCACACCGTGAACGCCACGGCCGTCGCGAGCAGCAGCAGCCACAGCAGCCGGCGGGCCAGCGTCCTGCGCCGCAGCATGCGGGCGCCCCGGCGCACCGCCTCCGTGTGGATCTCGGGCGGCACGGGCCGCGGCGCCCGCTCCATCAGCCGCCGCACGGTCGCCTCCCGGTCGTTCCCTCTCATGACGGTCTCCGGTCGCCGAAAGGGCTCATGCCGGTACCGTCCTCGGCTGCCGTACGGCAGCCTCCGCGTCGTTGCCGTTGTTGTCGGCCTCGGTCGGCGGAGGGGCTCATGCCGGTACCGTCCTTGGGTGCCGCCGGGTCGCCTCCCGGTTGTTGCCGTTGTTGCCGTTGTTGCCGTTGTTGTCGGCCTCGGTCGGCGGAGGGGCTCACGCCGGCACCGCCTTCGGCTGCCGTACAGCAGCCTCCCCGTCGTTGCCGCTCATGGCGGCCCCCGGGCGCCGGAAGGCTCATGACGGCACCGCCTTCGCGGCCGTCACCGCCGGTGCCGGTCCGCGCGGTCGGTGCAGCAGGGTCGACGTCGCCCGGTGGCAGATGGCCCGTACGCGCTCCGCGGACAGGCCGAGCAGGGCCGCCGTCTGCTCCTCGGCGACGCCCTCGTAGAGCCTGAGGACCAGGATCAGCCGTTCCTGCGGGGTGAGCGGCGCAAGGGGGCTGTCGGGGTGCGGGCGGGCGCGGCCGAGGCCGCCGTACTGATGCCAGGTGCCGCGCGCGAAGCGGGTGGCGAGGTACTGCCGGGTGCGGTCGTAGGGATCCTCGCCGCGCAGCCGGTCCCAGCACGCGTACGTGTGTGCCAGGGACAGGGTCAGCAGGCGCCGCGCGCGGGGATTGTCGTCCGGGGCCTCGGCGGTGAGCAGGGTGGCGGCATGCAGCAGCCGCCCGGCCGCGCCCGCGACGAACGCCTCGAACTCCCGGGCCCGAAGGGTCGCCTGGGACGCATGCCGTTGTCGCATCGCGCCTCCCGCCCGCCGGCGACCCCGAGGATGCGGGCCCGGCCGCGTACGGACGCGACGGCCGCGTACGACAGGACCCGGTCTCATATCAGGCCAGGGTCGGCCCCGAGGTCAAGAGCCGCGCACGGTCGGCGCTCAGGACGGCGACTGCGTCTCCGGCCCCGGCACCCCCGGCACCGCCATCCGGGCGGACAGCGCGCTGTTGAAGCGCGTGAGGAGCGTGCAGAACGCCTCGCGCTCCTCCGGATCCCACTCCTCGGTCAGCTCGGCCATCAACTGCCGCCGCGACGAGCGCACTTCCTCCAGCCGGGCCTGCCCGCGCGGGGACAGCTGGAGCACCACCGCGCGTCCGTCCTCGGGGTGCGAGGTGCGCTTGACCAGGCCGGTGTCGACCAGCGGAGCCACCTGCCGGGTGACGGTCGACGAGTCGATCCCCATGCTCGCGGCGAGCGCCTTGACGCCCATCGGGCCTTCCTTGTCGAGACGGTTGAGCAGCAGGTACGCGGCGCGGTCCATGGAGTTGCGCACCTGTCCGACTCCGCCGAGACGGGTCTGTTCGGCACGGCGGGCGAACAGCGCGACCTCGTGCTGCAGCGTGTCGAGAAGACCGGTGTCACCGACGGTCGTCATGTCCATCGACATTTCAGGTGTTGTGGGCATCGCCGGGGGCTCACTTCGTGGAGGGCTGGCTGATTGGGGGACAGGGTACGCGGCCGGGGGGCGGGTCGTACCGGCGCTTCACAAAGCGGGTCTCGGAGGTTGGTCACAACCGTCGTTCCCGCCTGTGAACTGCGATGCTGGTGTCATGAGCTACAGCACGGCTGACTCCTTGCGACCCGTCACCCTCGACGATGTGCGCGGCGCCCAGAAGATGCTCTCGGGTGTGGCGCGGGTGACCGCGATGGAAGGCAGCAGGCACCTCTCCCAGATGGTCGGCGCGCCGGTGCACCTCAAGTGCGAGAACCTCCAGCGGACCGGTTCGTTCAAGCTGCGCGGCGCGTACGTCCGGATCGCCGGTCTGCTGCCCGAGGAGCGCGCCGCCGGTGTCGTCGCCGCGAGCGCCGGAAACCACGCGCAGGGTGTCGCCCTGGCGTCATCGCTGCTCGGTGTGCGCTCCACGGTGTTCATGCCGAACGGCGCCCCGCTGCCCAAGGTCAGCGCCACCCGGGACTACGGGGCCGAGGTGCGGCTGCACGGCCAGGTGGTCGACGAGACGCTGGCCGCCGCGCAGGAGTACGCGGCCGAGACGGGCGCGGTGTTCATCCACCCCTTCGACCACCCCGACATCATCGCGGGCCAGGGCACGGTGGGCCTGGAGATCCTCGAGCAGTGCCCCGAAGCGCGCACGATCGTCGTCGGCATCGGCGGGGGCGGTCTCGCCGCCGGGATCGCGGTGGCGGTGAAGGCCCTGCGGCCCGACCTCAGGATCGTGGGCGTCCAGGCGGAGGGCGCCGCGGCCTACCCGCCCTCACTGGCGGCCGGACGGCCCGTGACCGTCGAGAACCCGGCGACGATGGCCGACGGCATCAAGGTCGGGCGGCCCGGCGACGTGCCGTTCGGACTGGTCGGCGAGCTGGTCGACGAGGTGCGCACGGTCAGCGAGGACGAGCTGTCCGCCGCGCTGCTGCTGTGCCTGGAGCGGGCCAAGCTGGTCGTGGAGCCGGCCGGGGCGAGCCCGGTCGCGGCGCTGCTGAGCGAGCCCGGCTCCTTCGAGGGGCCGGTCGTCGCGGTGCTGTCGGGCGGCAACGTCGACCCGGTGCTGATGGAGCGGGTGCTGCGGCACGGCATGGCCGCGCAGGGCCGCTACCTGGCCGTACGGCTGCGGCTGACGGACCGTCCCGGCGCTCTCGCCACACTTCTGGGCGTGTTGTCAGTGGTGGACGCTAACGTCCTCGATGTGAGTCATGTACGGACCGACCCTCGGCTCGGGCTCACGGAGGCGGAGGTCGAGCTGCACCTGGAGACGAAGGGCCCGGCGCACTGCGCCGAGGTCGGCCAGGCGCTCCGCGAGGCGGGCTACACGGTCATGAGCTGAGCCCGTCCCCGGGGGCCGGTCAAGATCCCTTCTTCTCACGGAACGCGACACCGATCAAACCTATTGTGAGACGCGATACATCGCGTTATGGTGTGTTCGTGCGAAGCATCAGATATCTGTCCGGTGATCCCCGAAGACGTGGAGACTCATATGCCAGGCGCCATCTATGCCGAAGGTCTGGTCAAGACCTTCGGTGACGTCAAAGCCCTGGACGGCGTCGACCTCGATGTACCCGAGGGCACGGTCCTCGGCCTGCTCGGGCCGAACGGCGCGGGCAAGACGACCACCGTCCGCTGCCTGACCACCCTGCTGCGACCCGACAGCGGACGGGCGGTCGTCGCGGGCATCGACGTGCTCAGGCAGCCCGACGCCGTCCGCCGCTCGATCGGCCTGTCCGGCCAGTTCGCGGCCGTCGACGAATACCTGACCGGCCGCGAGAACCTCCAGATGGTCGGCCAGCTCTACCAGATGAGGACGAAGGCGGCGAAGGAGCGCGCGGTCGAGCTGCTGGAGCAGTTCCACCTCACGGACGCCGCCGACCGGCCCACCAAGACCTACTCCGGAGGCATGCGCCGCCGGCTCGACCTCGCGGCGGCCCTGGTCGTCTCGCCGCCCGTGATGTTCATGGACGAGCCGACGACCGGCCTCGACCCCCGCAACCGCCAGCAGCTGTGGGAGGTCATCAAGCAACTGGTCTCCGGCGGTACGACGCTGCTGCTGACCACCCAGTACCTGGAAGAGGCCGACCACCTGGCGCACGACATCGCGGTGGTCGACCAGGGCCGGGTCATTGCCCAGGGGACCTCCGACCAGCTCAAGGCCCGCACCGGCGGTGAGCGCGTCGAGGTCGTGGTGCACGAGCGCGAGCACATCCAGGCCGCCGCCGAGGTCCTCGCCGGCTTCGGCAAGGGCGAGACCACGGTCGAGGAGCACATGCGCAAGCTGACCGCACCCGTCACCGGCGGCGCCAAGCTCCTCGCCGAGGTCATCCGCGAACTGGACACCCGCGGCATCGAGATCGACGACATCGGCCTGCGCCGGCCGACCCTCGACGACGTCTTCCTCTCTCTGACGGGACATGTGGCCGAGGCCAAGGACGAGGAGCTCGACGAAGAGATGGACAAGGCGATCGACAAGGGGATCGACAAGCGGATCGACAAGGAGGCCGCCAAGTGAGCGCCGTCACCGACACCGTGCGGGTCGCACCGGCCGCGAACCCGATCGGCCAGTCGATCCGGGACTCGATGGTCGTTGCGAAACGCAATCTGATCAGAATGTCCCGCATTCCCGAGATGATCATCTATGGGCTGATCCAGCCCATCATGTTCGTGGTGCTGTTCACCTATGTCTTCGGCGGTTCCATGCAGATCGGCAGCAGCACCAGCGCCGTCGACTACACGAACTTCCTGATGGCCGGCATCTTCGCGCAGACCGTCACGTTCGCCACGGCCAGCTCCGGCGCGGGCATCGCCGACGACATGCACAAGGGCCTCATCGACCGCTTCCGCTCCCTGCCCATGGCACGCGGCGCGGTGCTCACCGGACGCACCCTCGCCGACTCGGTGCAGACGGCCCTGACCCTGGTGGTGCTCGCGGTGGTCGCCCTCGTGGTGGGCTGGCGCGTCGGGTCGGACGGCAGCACGAACGCGGGCAAGGTGCTCGGGGCCTTCGGCCTGCTGCTCCTGCTGGGGTACGCGTTCACCTGGATCGGCGCCCTGATCGGCATGTCCGTCAAGACCCCCGAGGCGGCCACGTCCAGCGGGCTCATCTGGCTCTTCCCGGTCACGTTCATCTCGAACGCGTTCGTGGACACCAGCCACATGACCCCATGGCTGCGCCACATCGCCGAGTGGAACCCCTTCAGCGCCACGGTCCAGGCCTGCCGCGTGCTGTTCGCCAACCCGGGCCAGTCGCCGTCGGACGCCTGGCCCATGCAGTACCCCGTCTGGGCCTCGCTGATCTACTCGGTCCTCATCCTGGTCGTCTTCCGGACGCTGGCGGTGCGCAAGTACCGCTCCGCGACGGCATGACAAATGCCCCCGGCGCCGCAGCGACGCCGGGGGCAGGTCAAGGCTCGTTTGGTTCAGCCGTCGTACGGATCGGCCTTGATGATCTTCACCGAGGCCTTCTTGCCGTTCGGCAGCTCGTACTCGGCGTCCTCGCCGACCTTGTGGCCGATCACGCCGGAGCCCAGCGGGGACTGCGGCGAGTACGTCTCGATGTCGGAGCTCGCGTATTCGCGTGAGGCGAGCAGGAACGTCAGCGTGTCGTCCTCGTCGCCGTCGAACGCGATCGTGACCACCATGCCCGGCGCCACCGCACCGTCCGCTGCGGGCGCCTCGCCGACCTTCGCGCTCTCGAGGAGCTGGGTGAGCTGGCGCACACGGAGTTCCTGCTTGCCCTGTTCCTCCTTGGCCGCGTGGTACCCGCCGTTCTCACGCAGGTCGCCCTCCTCGCGCGCGGCGGCGATCTTCGCGGAGATCTCCGCCCGCGCGGGACCAGTAAGGTGCGCAAGCTCAGCCTTGAGCTTGTTGTACGCCTCCTGGGTCAGCCAGGTGACGTTCTCGCTGGTCTGGGTCACAGGTGCTCCTCGTAGGTACTGGGAATACAAAGCATCGCCCTACCCAGAAGAATGTTCCTTCACGGATGGGCGAAACCACGAGCCTAACAATTCAGGGACAGAAGGGGGAGGACATAAGCCATCAGAATCACGTCAACGCAGGTCAGGCGCTACGTATTGCAGGTGACGTCCGTGGGGCCTCAGTCGGCCTGGCAGCCCTGGAGCTCGGCCGTCGTCCCGGGCGCCGTCGTGCGCAGCGTGAAGACCTTGTCGATGACGGTGTCGTCCCCGGTGAAGCGCAATTCGGCCCGGCCCACCACGGAGCCGTCCTCGGCCTGTGAGCGCACGGTGCAGTAGCCGGAGGCACCGGCGTCCTTGCGGACCTCCAGATGCACCTTCACGGATTCCTTGCCGGCCTCGAAGCTGATCACTTCGGCGCTGATCTCGTTCTTGACGACGTAGTGGTAGCCGAACCAGCCGACCAGGCCCAGCAGGGCCACCGCGAGGACACTGCCGATGATCTTGAGCTTGCGGTCGGCGCGCTCGTCCGAGGTACGGCCGTAACGGCCCTCGGGCAGTCGCGTGCTCGCCGTACTCATGATCGTCCTCCAGGCAGGGCCGGGGCGAAGGTCCCGGAAGAGGCCCTGTGGCCCGGCCCCGGAATTATTCGCCCCCCGGTTCGGTCACTATAGAAGCCGCTGATTGCGCCGACGCACCGAGGGCGCCGACTTACTGAGGATTGAGTCTTGACTGACCAGTTGCGACTGATGGCCGTGCACGCCCACCCCGACGACGAGTCGAGCAAGGGCGCGGCGACCATGGCGAAGTACGTGTCCGAGGGGGTGGACGTGCTGGTCGTGACCTGCACGGGCGGGGAGCGCGGCTCCATCCTCAATCCGAAGCTCCAGGGGGACGCGTACATCGAGGAGCACATCCACGAGGTACGCAAGAAGGAGATGGACGAGGCCCGGGAGATCCTCGGGGTCAAGCAGGAGTGGCTCGGCTTCGTCGACTCGGGGCTGCCCGAGGGCGACCCGCTGCCGCCGCTGCCGGAGGGCTGCTTCGCCCTGGAGGACGTGGATGTGGCGGCCGGGGAGCTGGTGCGGAAGATCCGCGCCTTCCGCCCCCAGGTGATCACCACCTACGACGAGAACGGCGGCTATCCGCACCCCGACCACATCATGACCCACAAGATCTCGATGGTCGCGTTCGAGGGGGCGGCGGACACCGAGAAGTACCCGGAGGGCGAGTACGGCCCGGCGTACCAGCCGCTGAAGATGTACTACAACCAGGGCTTCAACCGTCCCCGCACCGAGGCGCTGCACCAGGCGATGCTGGACCGGGGCCTGGAGTCGCCGTACGGGGACTGGCTCAAGCGCTGGGACGAGTTCGGTATGAAGCAGCGCACACTCACCACGCATGTCCCGTGCGCCGACTTCTACGAGATCCGCGACAAGGCGCTGATCGCGCACGCCACGCAGATCGATCCGGACGGGGGCTGGTTCCGGGTGCCGATGGACATCCAGAAGGAGGTCTGGCCGACGGAGGAGTACGAGTTGGCGAAGTCTCTCGCCGATACCTCCCTCCCCGAGGACGACCTCTTCGCGGGCGTCCGCGACAATGCCTGACATGAGCGCAAGCGCAAGCCTGGCAATGACGCACCTCGTCTCCTTCGCCAAGGAGGTCGACGAGGACAAGGTCACCCCCGGCGTCCTCGGCTTCATCGTCTTCGCGGCGATGGCCCTGGCGGTGTGGGCCCTGATGAAGTCCATGAGCCGGCACATGAACCGGGTCGACTTCACCCAGGTCCCGGACCCCGAGGTCGAGCAGGCCGAGCAGGCCGCGCAGTCCGAGGCGGCTGCGGGGCCGGACTCGGAGTCCGAGTCGAAGGAGTCCGCCGAGAGCGCCGCCGGGTCCGCCAAGAAGCCGTCCGCGGACGGCTGACCTCCCGGCTGCCACCCGTCGGCAGCGCGCTGTCACCGGCTGTGGGCGGCCAGTGACAGCAACAGGTGCGCCGTCTCCGGCCGCAGATGGTCGGAGTGGGCGCCCGCCGGGCCGCGCCCCCGGACGAAGACGTCGCTCGCGTCCACGCTCACGAAGCGGTGGTCGAGCGCGCTGAGCGGATAGGGCTCGGCGGGCGGCAGCATCCGGATCGCCGAGACGGGGACGGGCGCGGTCCCGATGCCCGCGTGGCCGACCCCCACCCGCTTCTCGGCCCGCAGATGCCAGAAGCCGGTGGCACGGTCGTGCCGGGAGTACGTCGCGACCACCGGGCCGCGCAGCGGCGCCTCGGAGAGGGCCGGGAATCCGGTCGCGAACACGTCGCGCGGAGCCGCCATCTGCAACAGCAGCATCGAGTCCACGGTGAAGGGCCGGCCGGGCGGCTCCGGTGTGCTCCAGCCCAGGGTGAGCGGCTCGTCGGCGGCCCACTGCACGGCCTCGCACAGGAAGCGGGAGCCGAAGGAGTGGCCGATCAGGTGCAGATACTGGCCCTCGCGGTTGGCGAGGACCGGCGGGGCCGTCGGGTCCCCGCGCAGGCCGTCCAGATAGCCGAGCAGCCGGCCGATGACATGGGCCGCATGACCCTGGGTGCTCATGGCGTGCGCCCGGTCCCGGATACGCCGGTAGCCCCCGAGCGAGGGCCGCGAGCCGGAGGGCCAGCGGACCAGGACCGTCCACGGCTGCCACGGCCGCAGCCCCCGGTACAGGGCCTGGCGGCGCTCGTAGTGGGCCGAGGTGAGGGCCAGCAGGCGGCGGACCGCCACCAGGGCCGAGTCGGGGTCGGTCCGCCAGCCGTGGACGTAGACGAGGAGGTCCGTCGCCCAGGCGGGCGGGCACAGCTCCTCGTGGAAGTGGTCGGCCAGCCGGTCGGCGGGGACCGGGCGCGGACCGCGCCGTGTCTCCTCCAGCAGCCAGCCGTCCGGCCCCAGGTCGACGGTGCGCACCGGCAGGTCCGGAGAGCTCATACGGGCACCTCCCGTCCGGCGTCCGCGTCGGGCGCCGCGGCCCGTTCCAGGCGGGTGTCCATGCCGTGGTGGAGGGCGTAGGCCAGGCCCAGGGGATTGCGCAGTTCGTCGGCGAAGTGCCGGGTCACCGCGAGGGCGATGCTGCCCGCGGTCTGTGTCCCGTCCAGATAGCGGGTCAGGAACTCCAGCGCGTACTCGGCCGCGAAGACCTGGGGTATCTCTATCTGCGGGCCCAGCACACCCCGCGCCCCCGCGTCGACGAACGCCCGGCTCAGGAACTTGGCGTCCGTGCTTCCCTCGGGCAGCCCCGCGTAGCAGGCGTTGAGGACGACGAACGGCTGGAACGGGTGGTCGACGCCGAAGCGGCGCCGGCGTTCGCGGATCGTGTGCGCGTCGATGCTCTTGTGGTCGGTCAGGCTGAGCACCAGCGAGGACGGCTGTGCCCCGTCGGCGGTGAAGCGGCCGTGGCACCAGAAGTACATCAACTGCTCGCACAGATCGGACCGGGCCAGCGCGCTCACCAGTTCCTGCCAGGTGGACCGCTCGACGAACCGGGTGCCCTTGGCGAGGAGGGCCGCCACGTCGGCGGCCCGGGTGCGGCCCGCCCGGTCGACGCGGGTGTCGTGGTTCAGGCTCACGGCCGGCACCTCGGGGGCGTCACGGAGGCCGGCGAGCCAGGGATAGGCACCGCCGGTCTGCTCGATCTGATGGCGGTGGCCGAGGAAACGGCGGAAGAGCGCCGGGAGTGCCTCAGCGGCTGGCTCGGGGGCGGGCGGCAGGTCCTCCGCCGCCAGGCACACCATCGGCCAGGGCAGATGCAGGTCCGAGTCGAAGCGGACCCGCAGGCCCTCGCCCCGGGCCAGTGCCTCCGTCAGATAGCCGCGGAACCGGGCGATCCGCGGGTCGGTGCCGCCCAGCAGGGTGCCGTACAGCAACTCCGAGCCGACCAGGGCGAGTTCCTCCAGGAGGGCGGTCAGTTCGTCCAGGGGGCGGGAGCGCAGGTCCACCAGGGAGGCGTACGGGGTCTCCGGCTCGCCCGCGGCGGGGCGGCCGTCGGCCGTCAGGGGACGGTGGTCGACCAGGACCTCCTTCCACATCCGGCACAGCCGCGCCGCGGCGGACCGCACCTCGGCCGGATGCACCGCCAGATCCACCCGGTGCTCCGTGCCGTAGAGCGACGGCACGGCCGGGCCGTACAGCCGCGCCCTGAGACGGTCCTCGCCCAGGACGTCCAGGGACACGGTGATGTCCGGCCCCTCGGCCAGCGCGTCGGGCAGGGCGGTGAAGCCGCGGCTGGGGTCCTGGATGATGCGTACGTGAAGCTCTCTTGGCATGCGCGGGGCGTTCCTAGCGGCCTCGGTGCGTGACGGCTTCGGGCGAGGACAGCCCGCCGTGCTCGTCGTGATCCAGGATGTCGAGTTCTGTTTCCACTTGCTGCAGGACCGTCCCGGTGCGTTCGAGGGCGATGGTGAAGCGGATGCGGTGGGTGCCGGTGCGGTGCGCGGTGAAGGTGAACTCGACGCCCTGTGTGGCCTGTTCTGAGGGCTGCAGCAGGCCGCTGGCGGGGTCGACGGACGCGGGGGTGAGGGGCATGGCCGTCACCATCAGCCAGGGCCGGTCCGCCCCCGGAGCTCCCCAGGGGTGACCGTCCTCGGGGGAGATCCGAAGCAGGAGACGGGCGGTGGTGTCCTCGGCGGGGGTGTCGTCGAGCAGGGTGACGCGGACGCGGCAGTGGGGGCCGGTCCGGCCGGGCACGTCCAGGAACCAGGGGCCGGTGTGGCGGACGGCGACGGTGTCACGGGCGTGGGAGGGGATGGTCCCGCCTCCCAGCACGCCCCCGGCCACCCAGAACCGCGTGATGTCCCGCACCAGTCGCTCCGGGTCCGGGATCGGGATGTCGCGCGGGAGGGAGGCGACGAGGGCCTCGATCGTGCGCGGACCGTCCCCTTGCACGTGGTTCCGGTGTACGACCCTGACGGTGGCCGTCCACGCCAGGCCGTACGCGTCTCCCAGGGCCCGGAAGCGTGCCTCCGCCGAGTTCAGAAGAGACAGGTTGAGGTCGCCGGGCCTGCGGCGGGCCACCATCTCCAGCGCGGTCCACGCCCTCCCGAGCGGGCATCCGATCTCCCCGAACCGCGCCCAGACGGGCCCCAGCGACACCAGCACGGGTGCCGAGTGAGCGCCGTCGCCGGCGGAGGGCAGAAGGACGGACCGGTGCTCCGTCCAGGCGCTGCCGAGGTCGTCTCCGCACTCCCGGAAGAGCCGCGCGGCTCTCGCCAGCGCCCCACGGGCATGGGAGAGGTCGCCCTGCTCCAGACTCGGGAGGGCCCGGTACAGAGTCGTCCAGGCCACCCCGCGGACGTCCTCGGCGCGCCGGTGCAGCGCATGTGCCTCCCGGCCCAGCTCATCGGCGATCTCCGGCTCCCCGTACCGCAGCGCGAGCCGCAGCCGCTGCGTGATGACCCAGTTCCCGCCGCGGGTGTCCGCTACGGACTGCAGCAGCTCGTCGGCCTCGTCGAGCAGGCGGCCGGCTTCGGTGTCCCGGCCGCTCAGCAGGCACACCCGGGCACTGTGCAGCAGCGTCCAGCCGAGCCCGCGCCGGCACCCCGTGGCCCGGTGCAGGGCGGCCGCCCGCAGGAGCGCCCGCTCGGCCTCCGTGACCTCGCCCCGGTCGCACCGGACGGCCCCGAGGACCAATAGTGCCCAGGCCGTGTGCCGGTCGTCGGGGCGGGCTTCGTCGCCGAGCAGCCCGTCCAGCACGCGCAGCGCGCCGGACAGCTGCCCCGACCGGTGGCACAGGGCGGCGGCGTGATGGATGGCGTCCGGGTTGCTCCACTTGTCGGTGTCGTACAGCGCTCTGGCCTGCGCCGGCAGGCCCAGATCGGCGGCGAGCGAGCTGAGCGCCCGGCGTACGGAGAGGAGGGGCCACAGCCGGTGCAGCGCCACGAGCCGGTGCGCGTCGCCGAGGACGGCCAGCAGCGGGGCCAGGCCGTCCGCGATCGCGTCCTCCCGTCGCCCCCGGTGCGCGCAGTTGGTGAGCAGGGACAGGAACTCGTCGAGGTGGGGGAGGAGTTCCCGAGCGTCGAGTCCTTCGGGTGAAGGGCCGACGTGGTGCTCGGGCAGGGCCCGGCCGTCCAGTGCGGCGGCGGCGGCCTGCAGGGCGCTCTCCGCCCACCGGGCCGTGACCGTCTCCCCCTCTGCCGAGGACACCGGCTCCGCCGCCCGTACGACGTCCGCCACCGGCTGGGGAAGGCAGAAGGTCCCGCCGTCGCTCCACCGCTGCACCAGCCCTTTGGCGTGCAGGCCGCCCAGCACGGAGCGCACGTCGCCCGGGCCGCCGTCCAGCGAGCAGAGCAACTCCGCCGTGCGCTGGGTGAACGGTGCCCCGGAGCTCCGCGCTGCCAGACGTCTCAGCAGCGCCCGCTGGTCGGTCGTACAGTCCTCCAGGGCCAGTCGCACGAGCAGGCCGGGCCCTGATTCGCCCGGCCGCGGCGCCGTCCCGCGAGCGATGAGGAAGCTCGCGATCCGGGCGAGCGCGGGCAGCCCTCGCGCCGCGCTGACCAGCGAGCCCGGCCCGGACGCGAGTGCGTACCAGGTGTCGAGGTCTCCCCAGGGCGCTCCGGCCGCCGTCAGGACGACGAGATCCCTGCTCTCCTTGAGGCCCAGGGGATCGACGGCGAGCGGCCGGGCCCCGATGCGCCGCCAGCCGGCCGCCTTCCGCGAGGTGACGAGCAGCGCCAGGCCGCGGCAGTCACGCAGGAAGGGCAGCAGTGCCCGCACCATCGGGGGCGTGGCTCCGTCCAGGACGACGAGGCGGTCGCGAAGCTGCCGGGTGAGTTCGCCGCGCAGGGCGCGCCGGAAGGCGCGGTCGTCGCCCAGGGCCGCCTCCACGATGGCGGCGCGTGACCCGCCGCTCTCGCCGAGCAGCCGTAACAGCGTGGGTTCCACGTCCGCGGGAGTGGCGTCGTAGAGGGAGATCCAGTGCGTGCGCACGGCGAGCCCGTGGACGGCCTGGGCGGCCAGGGCGGACTTGCCGACGCCTGCCGGTCCGTGCAGCACCATCAGGGTGGGGAGGCTGCGGCCGGACGGCGGTGGCGGGGCTGTGCGCAGCTCCAGCCACGTCCCGATGCGGCGGAGTTCGTCCGCCCGCCCGAAGAACTCCCCGAACGTCGGAGGCGGTGTCGGATCGCGAGGGTCCTGTCCCAATGGCTTCCCCCCGTCGGCCCGCCCCCATCGGCACTGTCCCTCAACCGTTGCAGCCCCGAGGCCGCCGCGCCAGCGAATCGTCCGACAACGACCCGTGCGGGGGCCTCACTCCCTTACTTCCCTGCCGCCGGGACCGCCACCCCCATGACCTCCCGCGCATGCCGGCTCGGCGTCATCCCCAGCCCCCACGCCTGCCACCCCGCCTCCAGGCTCACACCCCGCTCCAGCAACAGCCCCCAGGCGTCGATGTACTCGTCGAGCTTCTCGTCCCGCAGGGGATGGCCCGCGCGGGACAGCTGGGCCAGCTCCTCCTGGGCGACGGCCGTGCCTACCTCCGCGCCGCCCGGGGCCGCGTACGGCAGCAGGGTGCAGCGCAGGAAGCGGGCCCAGTCCTCGCCCCGGCGGTCGTCGTACGACGTGAAGAGGTCCTTCGCTTCCTCGCACAGGGCGAGTGCCTGCTGGGTGCGGGCGTTGCCCGCGTCCACGACGGCCAGTTCCAGGCAGGTCCACGCCTCGCCGTGGGCGACGCCGATGCGCTGGAAGTCGGCGCGGGCGTCGACGAGGAGCTGGCGGGCGAAGCCGGAGTTGCGCAGGGAGCCCGTCTGGGCGGCGCGCTGGTCGCGGGTGACGCGGGCCGAGTGGTGGCGGGCGCAGGCCAGGCCGTACACGTCGCGCATCCGGGAGAACATCGTGCGGGAGCGTTCGAGTTCGCGGACCGCCTGGTCGAGGTTGCCCGTCTCCTCCAGGGCCTGGCCCAGGTAGTAGAGGGTCCAGGCCTCGCCCCGCGCGTCCTCGTTGTCGCGGTGCCGGGCCGCCGCGCCGCGCAGTTCCTCCACGGCCGGGGACGCGTCGCCGGCGACCAGCAGGGCCCGGGCCAGCTGGGTGAGGGCCCAGGCCTCGCCGCGGGCGTCGCGGGTACGGCCGTAGAGGTCGAGGGCCGCGCGCAGTTCGGACTCGGCGCGCGGGACGTCGCCCATGCGCAGGCCCAGTTGGCCGAGCTGGAAGTGGGCCCATGCCTGGCCGTGCACGGACTCGCCGGCGCGGTGCAGCACCAGGGACTCGGTCAGCAGCTCCAGGGCCTCCGCGACCCGGGCCCGGTCCCGCTCCACCGCCGCCAGGGCGTGCATCGTCCACGCCCGGTCCGTCGCCAGCTCGGTGGAGGACTGCAGGGCCAGGGCCTCGCGGAGCTTCGCCGACGCCTCCGTCAGATTGCCCTGGTGGTGCAGGGTGATGCCGAGGGAGCACAGGGCCCGGGCGGCACCCGCGTCGTGGTGCGCCTCCCGGTAGAGGTCGACGACCGAGGCGAGGGTGGTGCGGGCCTTGTCGAGTTCGCCGAGCTGCCGTGCCGCGATGCCGGTGCGCCACTGCACCGAGCGGACCAGCAGTCCCTCGTCCACCGCCTGCGCCAGTTCGCTGATCTCGCCCAGGCGGTAGAGGTCGCCGCGCAGCAGGCAGTAGTCGCACAGGGCGCCCAGGAGGTTCAGCACCGCCGCCTGGTTCACGCCCTCGGCGTGCCGCAGCGCCGCCGTGATGAAGCTCGACTCGTCGTCCAGCCAGCGCAGCGCCTCGTCGAGGGAGGTGAAGCCGTACGGGCTGAAGCGGTTGGTGCGGGTCGACATGTTGCCGTCGACCATGCGCAGCACCGAGTCGGCCAGCTCGGCGTAGTTCACGATCAGCCGCTCCTGCGCCGCCGTGCGCTCGGCGGGTTCCTCCTCGTCGAGGAGGCGGGCCTGGGCGAAGGCGCGGACCAGGTCGTGCAGCCGGTAGCGGTCGCCCCGGACGTGGTCGATCAGGCCCGCGCGGGTCAGGGCCTGCAGATGGCGCTTGGCCTCCGCCTCGTCGGTGGCCAGCAGCGCGGCGGCCGCGGCGGCGCCGAGCGAGGCCCGGCCGGCCAGGGCCAGCCGGCGCAGCAGCCGCCGTACGGTGTCGGACTGGTCGGTGTAGCGCAGCCACAGGGCGCGCTCCACCGGCTCGACCGGGCCGTACGCGCCGAGGTCGGTGGCCAGCGCGCGCGGGGAGCGCGGGCCGAGGCACGACCCCACGATGCGCAGCGCCAGCGGCAGCCCACCGCACAGCTCCCGGACCCGGTCGGCGGACTCGGCGTCGTACGGCCCGGAACGGTCCTGTGCCGCCGCGCCCAGCAGTTCCTCCGCCCCGGCCGCGTCGAGCGGCTCCACCGCCAGCTGATGCACCCGCGCGGGCAGTTCGGCCGGTTCCAGCGGGCCCCGCGCGGTCACCAGCACCAGGCTGTCGGACCGCTCCGGGACCAGGGCGCGGATCTGCTCGGCGTCCGAGGCGTCGTCCAGGACGATGGTGACCGGCAGGCCCGTCAGATGCTGGTGGTACAGCTCGCTCAGCCGCTTGACCTGCTGGTCGGGGGAGGAGCGCTCACGGAACAGCAGTTGCTCACGGGGCGCCCCGAGCCGGTTGAGCAGATGCAGCAGGGCGTCGCGGACGGACAGCGGGGACCCGCCCGGGCCCTCGGAGCGCAGATCGACGACGCAGGCGCCGCGGAAGTAGTCCCGCAACTCGTGCGTGGCCTGCACCGCGAGCGTCGTACGGCCGCTGCCGGGCGTGCCGTGCAGGACGACCACCGTCGGCTGCGTCTCGGTGCTCGCGCGGGCCGCCTGCACCCACTGCCGGATCTGTGCCAGCTCCGGCCGCCGCCCCGCGAACGGCTCCGCCGGATCCGGGAGTTGGGCGAAGGACTGCTCCAGCACATTGCGCCCGCGCGCCGCCGCGCTCTTGTCGGCGCCCCGCAGCCGCGGCCCGGTCTTCTTCGGCCCGGTGGAGGCGGCGAGCACCCGCTGCTGGTCCAGGAACGGCCGGATGCCCCGCACTTCCAGTGCCGTCAGCCACTGCAGCCGCAGCTGTTCAGGACCGCCCGGCTGGCTCACGGCCCCGGCGCGGCGGCTCGCGGCCGGCAGATGGGAGCCGACGACCTTGACGACCGTCGCAGCGGCGCCCACGACCCCGACGGCCACGCCCGCGCCCAGCGCCGTCCCGGTGCTGGTGCCGAGGGACATGTCGGCGACGACGGCCGCGACCGCCGCGACCCCGGCCACCAGCAGCGGAGTCCCGGCGCCGTCACGGGCGTACCGCTGCCCGAAGGTGAGCTGTCCGGCCGCCGCCTCGTCCAGGGCGCGCGTGTAGGCCTCGTACTCCTCGGCCGCGCTCCGCGCCATCCCGTCGAGCCCTCCGCGCGCCCGCGCGAGCAGTGCCTTCCCGTCGCTGCGCCCGCCGGTCCGCCGCACCTCCTCCTCCACGGCCCGCGCCAACAGCCCCTCGGCCTCCGCCCGATGACTGTTCCGCATGTCACGTCCCCCTTCGGCGGCACCGGTGTGCCCCTGCTCATGCCCACGGTCGTTTCTTGGTCAAGTGTGCGGTGGACGGCGCATCGGGGCGAGAGGGCGTGCGTGGCCCGATGGTGTGAAAAGCCGGGCCCGTGGGGGTGCGTGGGCCCGGCGGACGGGTCGGGGCACGGGGGCGTAGATTGGGTACCGGCCTGCTCTGGCTCAACGGTGCGTCGTGTGCGGTCCGTGAGTCGATGTCGTCAGACACAGGGGGTCAGGTGTTCAGCAGGCTGTTCCGGCGTGGGGCGGGGCGTTTCCCGGCGGCTGTCGAGGACCGGCGCAGAGACGCCGAGTTGAGAGCGCACAGCCGTCGGCTGATGCGAGAGCTCGCGCCGCCGCTGCCGCTCGGCGTGACCACGCTGTGCGCCTTACTGGCCGAGCAGCGTGGCACCCCGATCAGGCTTCTGAAGTGGGATCTGCCCGCCGACGGCCCGTTCGGGATCCTGCTCTCCCGTCAGGACGAGGACGTCATCGTCTACCAGGCGAAGACGACCAGGGCGCACCAGCAGCACATCATCCTGCACGAGGTCGGCCACATCGTCGCCTACGACCTCGCCGGTGAACGGCCCGAGCAGCCGCAGTGGCGCACCTGCTACTCCGACCGGGACGAGCGGGACGCCGAGATCGTCGCGTCCACGCTCATGCACCAGGCGATGTCGATGCAGCGGCAGGCACAGCGCTACGGTCTGGACGAGCCGTGGCGGCCCTCCGTCCACGGCAGCCTCGTCTTCGAGAACGGGCTGACGTGAAGGCCCCTGCGGCTTCGAGGGGCCCTGAAGGTCCCTAAGGGACCAGCACCAGCTTGCCGCGGAAGCCGCCGCGTTCCAGGCGGCGGTGGGCCTCGGCCGCTTCCTCGAAGGGGAGCACGGTGATCCCGTGGTCCGGGACGGTTCCCCGGGCCGCGGCCTCGGCCACGCTCACCAGGTCGTCCCGGTCCAGCTCCACGCCGATCAGGGTGTACGCCACGTCAGGACGGCTGTCCGGGTCCGGGGCGCTGAACGGGGTGATGGTGAGGAAGGCACCCCCGGGGCGCACGGCCTCGATCAGGCCCGGTGCGCCGCCGGCGTCGATCACGATGTCGTAGGCCGCGGCCTCGACCTGCGAGGGGTCGGTGAGCACCGCGCCCTCGGCGGGGCGTCCGGCCCGCCGCTCCTGCCAGGCGGCCCGGTCGGCGGGCCGGACGAGCAGGTCGGTGCGGGCCGACGCCTCGTCGAGCAGTCGGGCCGCGATGTGACCGCCGACTCCGCCCTGGGCGCCGATCAGCAGGATCCGCTTGCCGTGGCGCTCCGGGGTCCGGCGCAGCAACTGCACGGCGGTCACACCCGCCAGGGGCAGCGCGGCGGCGTCCGTGAGCGTCATTCCGTCCGGGACGTGTGCGACCCAGCGCGGATCGAAGGCGACGTACTCGGCCATGCTGCCCACGCCCGTGCCCAGCTGGGCGGTCATCGCCAGGACACGGTCGCCGGGGCGGAAGCCGGAGCCCTCGGGGGCGTGCTCGACGGTGCCCGCCAGGTCCCAGCCGAGGACGGCGGGCAGGGAGGTGGGTATCTGGCCCGAACGAGTCGCCAGATCCACGGGGTTGACGGCGGTGGCGGCCGTCCTGATCACGACCAGCCTCTCCGCGGCCTCGGGCTCCGGCACGTCCCGGACCTCCAGCACCTCCGGTCCGCCGGTGCGTGACATGCAGACGGCCCTCATACGTCATCCTCCTCGCTGCCGGACCTCGCGGACTTCGGGTCGTCCAGGACGTCCATGATCGACAAAAGCTGTTCACGCATCTCCGGCGTGAGCCGGCCGGCGCGCATCGCGATCGAGCGCACCTGCCGGTCGGAGAGCGCCTCGGCCCACTCGTCCTTCTCCTCCTGGACGGCGGCGGGCGGCGCGGCCTCGGAGATGAGGGCGCTCACCGACACCGGCAGCGTCATCTCCCGGGACTGGAAGTAGCGCACGATCGCCGAGAGCACACTCACCGTCGGGTTGGTCTGCGAGCCGTTGCGCAACGCCGTCAGATAGCTCCGGGAGATGGTGACGTCGTGGCTCGGGTCCTGCGAGATCGCCTGGGCGACCTCGGAGGTTGTCGGTTCACGCAGGCGGCCCACGGCATTGGCCGTGGCGGCATCCGCGAACCAGGCATTCAGGCGTTCTGCCAGCGTGGCCATGGGGGGCGACCTTCCTAAGGCTCCGGCGACTCAGGGGGCGGAGGCAATGCGTCGGGCGGCTCTGTCCGACGGGTGCGCGCAGCGTGCTCCCCCGTGCGCCGACAACCTCGTCTCCTTGATCACGAGCGTAGCACTGCGGCACCCAGCGGGTCATGCTGCTACTATATTGGACGCAGTGCCGATAAACCTGCTTGTTGTTCAGTGATGTGGCACCAGATCTTCGGAGGGGACACATGCATAGCGGTACTCAGTTCACCCAGGGGCTCCGCCTGGCCATGGACGACGGTCCGGCCTGGACGGTCGAGGCCGTACGCCAGGTGCGGTACCACGTCGTCAGCTCCGAGCACCTCTTCTCGCCGGACAACACCACGCTGCTGACCGGCTGCCCGGACACCCCGCTGCGCGCCGGTGAGCGACGGCTCGTCGTCATCGACGCGAACGTGGACGCGCTGCACGGCGCGCGGATCCGCGAGTTCTTCGCCTTCCACGCCATCGAGACCACGGTGCTCGTCCTGCGTGCCGACGAGACCGTCAAGCAGTGGGACGCCGTCTCCCGGGTCGTCGACGCGATGAACGACTTCGGCATCGACCGCCGCCGCGAGCCCGTCATCGCCATCGGCGGCGGAGTGCTCACCGACATCGTCGGATTCGCGGCGAGCCTCTACCGGCGGGGCACCCCGTACATCCGCATCCCCACGACGCTGATCGGCCTCGTCGACGCGGGAGTCGGCGTCAAGACCGGGGTCAACTACGACACCGGCAAGAACCGGCTGGGCACCTACGCGGCGGCCACGGCCACCTTCCTCGACCGCTCGTTCCTGAGCAGCCTGGACCTGCGGCACATCAGCAACGGCCTGGCCGAGATACTGAAGATGGCGCTGATCCGTTCCGAGGAGCTGTTCGAGCTGCTGGAGACGCGCGGTCCCGAGGTGCGGGCGGACCGCTTCCAGGGCTCCACCGGCGACCTCGCCCAGGCCGCCGACGCCATCGTCGCCGAGTCCATCCACCTCATGCTCGAGGAACTGCAGCCCAACCTGTGGGAGTCCGCGCTGGAGCGCTGCGTGGACTACGGCCACACCTTCAGCCCGACCATCGAGATGCACGCCCTCCCCGAACTGCTGCACGGCGAGGCCGTCGTGATCGACATGGCGCTGACCACCGCGCTGAGCACCCTGCGCGGTGACGTCAGCCGGGCGCAGGCCGACCGGATCTTCTCCGTCATCCAGGCACTCGGGCTGCCGCTGTGGAACGACGTGCTGGACGACCCGAGCCTGCTGGAGGAGGCGCTGCGCGACACGGTGCGCCACCGCGACGGCCACCAGCGGCTGCCGCTGCCGGTCGGCATCGGGCGCCACCGCTTCGTCAACGACGTCGAGCCCGCCGAACTGCGCGCGGCGACGGAGCTGTTGCGCCGCCGGGCCCGGGACGCGGAACAGGGCGCTTCGGTCGAGGCACTGGTGGGCGCGTGAACTCCTCTGCGCGCGTCCCCGAGCGCATCCCCGCGCGCACCCCTGAGCACATCCCCGAGCACACCCCTGTGCGCAGGCCGCCCGAGCGGGCCGTGGTGATCGGCGGATCGACCGGGATCGGGCGGGGCGTCGCCGACGCCTGGGCCGCGTCCGGTATCGAGACCCATGTCTTCAGCCGCAGCCGGCCCGCCGGTGAGGGCGGCGACCGGCTGGTCTGGCACCGGCTCGACTTCCGCGACCCGGAGCAGGCCAAGGAGGCGCTGCGTACGGGGATCCCGGAGCGGGTGGACCTGGCCTGCTACTCCGCCGTCTACTTCACCGCCCGGCGCGAGCCGTTCACGCGGGTGAGCGAGGCCGACTGGCTGGACCAGTTCGCGGTCAACGTGCACGGCCTGTCCTGGGCGCTGCGCGCTGCGCTCCCGGCGTTGCGTGCGGCCGGCCCCGGTCTGTTCCTGCACATCTCGTCCGAGGTCGTCTACAACGCCGGCCCGAACCGCTCGGGCTACGCCGCCACCAAGGCCGCCGCCGACTCGCTGATCCGGTCGGTCGCGCAGGAGATCGACCCCGCCGAGACGACGTTCGTGCAGGCGCTGCCCGCCGGGATGGTGGACAGCCCCGGCATCAGGGCCCGCCGGTCCGCGGACTTCGACTACAGCGGCTACATGTCCCCGGCCACCTTCGCGCCGCTGGCCGCGGAGCTCGCCCGCACCCGGGGCGTGCCGTACGCCGGTGACGCACTCGTCGTGCACCAGGACACCACCTGGTCGTCCGTCGCGAAGGACCTTCCGGTGTCCCAGTCGCGTCCGATCGCCGCCGTCCAGCCGGCTCTCCCGCGTCACCCGCTCGCCCGCTGACCTTTCCCAGGAGCAACTCTTGCCTCAACTGCACGCGGCAGCACTGCTGTTCGACATGGACGGCACCCTCGTGGACTCGACCGCACTGGTCGAGGCCACCTGGGCCGGCTTCTGCGAACGGCACCGGCTCGATCTCACGGAGGTACTGGCCTTCGCCCACGGGCGCCCCACCCGGGAGACCGTGCGCCACTTCCTCCCCGACCCCGCCCTGGCGGCCGAGGAGACCCGGCGCCTCGTCGCGCACGAGGAGTCGGAGACCACCGGCATCACGGAGGTCCCCGGCGCCCGGGCGCTGCTCACCGCGCTGCCGCCACACGCCTGGGCCGTGGTCACGTCCGCCGGCCGCCGCCTCGCGGAGGTGCGGATGGCGGCGGCGGGGCTTCCGCTGCCCCGGCTCCTGGTGAGCGCCGACGACGTGACGCACGGCAAGCCGGACCCCGAGGGCTATCTGCGGGCCGCCGCCGCGCTCGGCTGCCCGCCGGAGGACGCCGTCGTCGTCGAGGACTCCGGCGCCGGAGTGCGGGCCGGACTCGCCGGCTGCGGGCACACGGTGGTCATCGGCGGACTCGACACGTACGACGACGTGGCCCCACGCTGGGCCGACTTCCGCGGATTCCGGGTCGTCGCGCGGGAGCAGGGGCGGGCCGGCGTGACCCTGGCCGTGCCCGAGCCGGTCGCCGCGGGGGCGGTGGTGAGGCTGTGACCCGGGCTCGGGCCGCCACGCCGCTCCGGGATGTCCTCGAGGGGCCGGAGGTCCCTGAGGGTCGGGACGCGTCCGAGGGGCGGGATGCCTTGGAGGGCCGGGACGCCTCTGGGAGTCGGGGCGCCTTTGAGAGGCGGCGTGTCTTCGGGGGTCAGGATGCCTCTGAGGGTCGGGATGTGTCCGAGGGGCGGCGTGTCTTCGAGGGTCAGGATGCCTCTGAGGGTCGGCATGCCTCTGAGGGCCGGGATGTCTTCGAGGGGCAGGACGCCTTCGAGGGTCGCCATGCCTTCGAGGGGCGGGATGTGTCCGAGGGGTGGGATGCCTTCGAGGGTCGAGACACCTCTGGGTGTCGGGACGCCTTCGAGGGTCGGCAGGCCCCCGAGGGGCAGGACGCCTCTGAGGGTCGGCAGGCCTCCGAGGACCAGGATGCCTTCGAGAGCCGGGACGCCCCCGAGGGCCGTGACACCCCTGAAGGCCGTGACGCCCCCGTAGGCCGTGATACCCCCGAAGACCGTGCCATCCCCGTAGGCCGGGACGTACCCAAGGGCCGGCATGTCCCCCAAGGCCGGCGGAGCCCCACGGCATCGGCCGCCGCTTTCGCGGCCGACATCGGCGGCACCTGGGTGCGGATGCGCGTCGGCGGGCCTGACGCGCCCGTGGAACGAGTGCCCTCGCCCAGCCGTCTGCGCCACCCGGACCGCTCCACCGCCCGGCTGCGGGCGGACATGGTCGAGCTGCTCGGCGACCGGGTCCCGGCCGGTGCCCGCGCCGCCCTCTCCTTCGGCGCGGCCATCGACCATCTGACCGGCACCGTCTACGGATCGGCCCCGCTGTGGGGGGACGAGGCCGCCCCGTACGACCTCGCCGCCGACCTGCGAAGGCGCCGGCCCGACGTCACCTGGCACCTCGTCAACGACGTCACCGCCGCGCTGCTGGACTTCGCCGCCGTGCACGCCCGGCCCGGTACCCGCCGGGTCGCCTATCTGACCGTCAGCAGCGGCATCGCGCTGCGCATCGCGGACCTGGAGCGGACCAGGATCCCGGTCGACACCTGGGGACTGCAGGGAGAGGTCGGCCACCTGCCGGTCCCGCTCACCGACCCCGGCGCGGACGTCCTCGCCGGGCTGCCCTGCGAGTGCGGCGCGACGGACCATCTCGCCTCGGTCGCCTCCGGGCCGGGCCTCGTCCGCGCGGCCCGGCGGCTCGGACTCCCCGAGGCCCCGCAGGTCGCCGACTGGCTCCCCGGCGCCCTCGCCGCGGACGACCCCGGCGCACGCCGGCTGCTGGAACTGTGCGCCGCCCCGGTCGCCCAGCTGCTGCGCACCCTGTGGTGCCTCGACCCGCACCTCGACCTGATCGGGATCGGCGGGGGAGTGGCCGAGGGCCTCGGCGCACCCTACGCGGCCGAGATCCGCCGTCGGCTCACCACCGCCACCTCCTACGCCGACCGGGGGCGCGACGACACCTGGCTCGACGACCGGCTCGTGTTCTGCGAACCAGGGCAGGTGGACGCGCTGCGCGGAGTACGACGCGTCGGCGACTGGATTCCGGGGGTCAGCCGATGAGCGCGGGGGGCCAACTGCCCGGAGGCCGGCCGGTGACCGGCGCGACCCACCGCGCCCTGGTCCGCCGGACGGCAGACCGTTCGGGCCGCACCCTGGTCGACGTGGCCGAGGTGCGCACGCCGCGGCTCGACCCGGGCGACATGCTGCTGGCGCCGACGACCGCCGGCATCTGCGGCACCGACTGGCAGATCCTGCGCGGCCTGCGTGACGACCCCAGCCCCGTCCTCGGACACGAGGGCGTCGCGTACGTGGTCGAGCCCGGGGCGTCCGGACTGCCGGCCGGCACGCCGGTCACCGTGAACCCCACGCATCCGCACGACGCGTCCTTCCTGCTCGGCCACAATCTCCCCGGCCTGTGGGCGGAGCGCACCCGGATCCCCGCCACGGCCGTACGCGCCGGACTGGTCGTCCCGGTGCCCGCAGACGCCGCGCAGCCGCGCGTGGCCGCGCTCGCGGAACCGCTCGCCTCCGCTCTGTACGGCGCCCGGATCGCACGCCACACCCTGACCCCGGCGGCCCTGGTCGTCTGGGGAGACGGCATCGTGGGGCGCCTCGCACGCGACCTGTGGCTGACGGAGCGGCCCGGACTGCACACCCTGGTCGTGGGGCACGGCGACGACGCCACCGACCCGCACGCCGCCGGTCTTCCCGGGCTGCTCGCCGGCCTGCCCTCGCCGGTCGTCGCCGTGATCGCCACACCGCGCACCGGCACGCGCGAGGCGCTGACCACCCTGGACCGGTACGTGCCGGGCACACTCCTGGTCGACCTGCACGCCGGGGTGCCCTCGGGGCCGGTCCCGCTGACCGCAGGCGACATCGACGCCGCCACGATCCGCGCGGCCAACTGCGGCGGCGCGCCCTGGCCTCCCAAGGTCGAGGAGTTCACCCGCCCGCACGGCAGGCTCCTGCTCTGCGGCCACCGGGGTGTCTCCGGCGACCATCTGCGGCAGGCGGTCGACCTGCTGCGCACCACCCCGGCCCTCGGCGAGGAGGTGCTCACCCACCAGGTCGGCCTGGAGGAGGCCGCCGACCTCGTCAACACCGTGCTGACCTCGTCCACGCGCAGGGCCGGCGGGCGCCGGGTGCTCAAGACCGCCGTACGTATCGGGAGCAGGCCATGACCGCGTCGGCCATGACCCCGCCGACCGCCGTCGCCGCGCCGCAGTGGCGGATCGGCACCGACCGCCGGGCGGCGGCCCGGGCCGCTGTCGCGGCGGGGGCCGACCAACTGCACCTGGACTACGGCGGCGCCCACCGCGGGCCGCCGCTGAGTGACCCCGTCGCGCTGCGGGCGGCCGAGGCGACCGCCGGGGAGATCCCGGTGCCCGTGCTCGCCGTCAACCACCTCAACGACATCGGCCTGGCGCGGCAGGACGGCACCCCCGAACCGGCGGCCGTCGACCTCCTGCTGCGGGCCCTGGACTGCGCCCGGCGGCTCGGCGTCGCCGTACTGCACGTGCCCGGGTTCCGGCGGAGCCTGCCGGTCACCGCCTCCCTGCGCGCCGGGACGGCCGAGGCGCTGCGCGGCCTGTGCGAGCGGCTCGCCGGGGCCGAGACGCTGGTCGCCTACGAGTCACCGCTCGGCCCGCACGACTCCCTGGAGCTCGCCCGGGCGGTGGACCATCCGGCCCTGCGCCTGGTCCTGGACACCGGCAACCTGCTCGACGCGGGGCACCGGCCGCTCGCCTTCGCCGAACTGGTCGGAGGAGCCGGGCTGCTGCTGCCGGACCTGCACATCAAGGACGGCTCCCGTACGGCCTTCCCCACCGCCGGCCTCCCGGCCCTGCTGCGCGGCTCCGGCGCTCGCTCGGTGCTGGTGGAGAACGACTACCGGGACGCCCCGGACCGTCTGCGCGAGGACATCGCACGGTGCCGCCGCGCGGCCGAAACCCGTCACCCGAAGGACGCACCATGAAAGCCATCCAGCTCATCGCCCCCCGCACCCTGTCGGTCACCGACACCGCACCGCCCGAACCCGGCCCCGGCGAAGTCCTCGTCCGGGTGGGCCTGCTCGGGCTGTGCGGCACCGACCTCGGCTTCTTCGACGGCAGCAGCAACTACCTGCGGGACGGGCTGAAGAGCTACCCCTTCGTCCTCGGCCACGAGTGGATCGGCACCGTCGTAGAGACCGGCCCCGAGACCGACCCGGAACTGCTCGGCCGACGCGTGTCGGGCCACAACTTCCGCGGCTGCGGCACGTGCGCGCACTGCCGCGCCGGGCGCGTCCGCTCCTGCCCGGACCGCAGCGAGATCGGTGTGCTCGGCCCCCGCCCGGGCGCCGGCGCGCAGCTGATCACCGTGCCGGTGGACACCCTCACCCGGATTCCGGACGCCCTGTCCGACGCGGCGGGTGCCCTGCTGGAGCCGACCGCCGCCGCGCTGCACGCCGTGGACCGGCTCGCCGTGACCGCCTCCGACCGCGTCGCGGTGCTGGGCGCGGGCACGCTCGGGCTCGCCGCGGCGCAGACGGCCCGCGCGATCGGCGCGGACACCGTCGTCCTCGACCCGCAGCCCGCCGCCCGGGAGCTGGCCGCCGAGCTGGGCCTGCGCGCCCAGGCCGGCCCGGGCGCGGCGGACGAGGAGGCCTACGACGCCGTGATCGAGGCGTCGGGCAACGAGGCGGCGGTCCGCTCCGCCGTCCGCCTGGTCGCGGCGGGCGGACGCATCGCCCAGTTGGGCACCCCCCACCACGCCGTGGACGGATTCGACGCGGCGGGCCTGGTGATCCGGGACGTGACGCTGCACGGCGTACTGTCCGGCATCGGCTACTGGGACCGGCTCGTCGGCCTCGTCGAGTCGGGCGCGGTGAACCTGGACGCCCTCGTCGACCGGGTCTTCCCGCTGGACGAACTGGACGCCGCCTTCGCCCGCCTCACCGACGGGAACCGGAGCCGCCCCAAGGTCCTCGTCCGGCTCGGCCCGACGCTCGGCGCATCCGACGCCCCGGCGTCCGCCGTATGAGCGGCACGGCAGTGGCCCGGGAACGGGAACGGGAACGGGAACGGATCGACGCGCCGACCGCCGCGCGGCTGGCCGTCCTGGCGAGCGCCACCTTCGTCTACGTCACCTTCGAGGTCTTCCCGGTCGGGCTCATCGCGGACATCGCCCGCAGCCTGGACGTCTCGGCCGGCCGGGTGGGGCTGCTGATCAGCGGGTACGCCGTGGTCGCCGCGATCGTCACCGTGCCGACGGTCGCGCTGGCCTCCCGCGTCTCCCGGGGCACCGCCCTGGTCGTCTCGCTGCTCGTCCTCGTAGCCGCCGAGCTGCTCGCGGCTGCCGCGACCAGCTTCTCGACGATGGTGGTCAGCCGGGTCGCCGCCGCCCTGACGCACGGGGTGCTGTGGTCGCTCATCGCCCCGGCAGCGGCCACGCTGGTGCCGAGGTCGCGGGTGGGCACCGCCACCGCGGCGGTGTTCGGCGGGTCCACGCTCGCCGCGATCGCCGGCAGCCCGGGGACCACGCTCGTCGGCGAGCTGATCGGCTGGCGCGCCACGGCCCTGGTCCTCGCGGCGGCGACCGTGGCCGTGACCGCCGGACTGGTGTGGGCCCTCAGGCCGCGCGGCGACGCGTCGCGGCCGGAGACCGGGGAACCGCGCGGGCCGGCCGCCCCGGAGGCGGTGCTGCCGGCCGTGCACTGGCCGCGCGTACTGACCCTGTGCGCCGTGGCGGTGGTGCTCATCACCGCGCACTTCCTGAGCTACACCTACTTCGCCGTCCTCGTCGCCGACATCACCGGCGCCTCCACCGCCGTGGTCGTGCTGCTCGCGGTCTTCGGGCTCGCCGGGGCCGTGGGCACGTATCTGGCGGGCCGGAACAACGACACCGCTCCGCAGCGGACGGCGGTCGTGACCATCGGGGTGTTCGCCGCGGGCGTCGCCCTGCTGGCGCTGTCACCGGCCCTGGGCTCCGCCGCCGTGCGCGGCGCGGCGGCCGCTGCCGCCGTCGCCCTGTGGGGCGGCGCGTTCGCCGCGGCCGGACCCGTCTTCCAGACAGGCGTGATGCGCCTGGCGGGCAGGCACGCCGACCGGGCTTCCTCGGTCTACGTCACCGGCTTCCAGATCGGGATCGCGGGCGGCTCGGCACTGGGCGCCGCGCTGCTCGGCCACTCCTCGCTCTGGCTGCCCGTCACCTCGACGGCGCTCGTGGCGGCGGTGCTGCCGGCGGTCCTGGTGCTGCGCCCGGTGCCCGCGGCCGAAGCATCGACGCACTCCTGAAAATCAACTTGCTTATATAGTGGCAGCTAAGCTTCTATAGAGTCGCTTCCAGTCCCGATCCCTCTCCCCCCCCACCCAGGAAGGCAATGAGATGCCCCAGACGTCCGTCGACAGCGCGACCGTGCACTACCGCACCGAGGGCCAGGGCCCCGGTCTGCTCCTGGTGCACGGCACCGGCGCCACCGGTGAGACCAACTACGGTCACCTGGTGGAGGAATTCACCGACCGGCGCACCGTGATCCTCCCCGACTACGCCGGCAGCGGCGGGACCGTCGACGACGGCGGCCCGCTGTCGCTGGAGCGCCTCGCCGACCAGGTGCTCGGCGCCGCCGACGAGGCGACCGACGAGCCCGTCGACGTCGTGGGCTTCTCGCTCGGCGCGCTCATCGCCGTGATGGCCGCGGCCCGCCGCCCCGAGCGGGTCCGCCGGCTGGTGCTGGTGGCCGGCTGGGCGCGCAACGACGACCTGCGCAAGCGCCTGGGCTTCACCGTCTGGCGCCGGCTGGCCGACCTCAGCCCGGAGCTGTACTCGCACTACATCAGCCTGCTGCTCTTCACCCCGGGCTTCCTGGCGAACCTGGACGAGGAGGGGTTCGACGCGGCCGTGGGCGGCGCCGAGGTCAACGAGGGCACGCTGCGGCAGATCGAGCTAGGCCTGGACGCCGACATCCGGGAACTGCTGCCGAAGATCGGCGTCCCCACGCTGGTGGTCGGCTGCCGTCACGACCAGCTCGTGCCCGTCGACCACTCCCGCGAGCTGCACGAGTCGATCCCGGGCAGTGACTACCTGGAGATCGAGAGCGGCCACCTGGTGCCGGCCGAGGCGCCGGAAGAACTGGTGAACGCCATCCGCAAGTTCCTGGACTGACCCGGACGCCACGGACCCCCCGGGGCGGCCGGCCGACGCCCTCCGCCCCCACGGCCGCCCCACTCGGTCGGACCCCCCTCGCCCTGCTCCAGCCCGACCGGCGACCTCCCACTCTTGCCTGCCCGTCCCACCCTCGCCTGCCCTCCTGGCCGAACACCCTCCGCCTGCCCCTCCCGGCTGAACCGCCCCGGCTCGCCCCGCCCACCCGGTCTCGACGACGGCAGGCCTCCTCGCGCCCCCGCCCCCTCGGGCCGTGGCCCCGGCGCGCCCTGACCCGCCCTCAGCCGCTCGGGCCGCCCCAGGCCACTGTCACCGTCACCGCTCCAGCTGCGGCCCCCGCCGCAGCCCGAAGCCCTGCCCGTCGAGCCCCTCCAGTCAAAGAAAGCCCGCCCATGGCCACACCCCAGACCGCCCCGACCGAGCTCATACCGCCGTCGCCCGCGGAACTCAGACGCGAGGAACCCACCGACGTAGAACCCACCGACGTAGAACCCACCGACGTAGAACCCATCGACGTAAGCGCCGACGCACCACGGATCGGCGGTCCGGCCGTCCGGCTGCCCTCCCTGACGGGCATGCGGTTCCCGGCGGCGCTGCTCGTCTTCCTGTTCCACCTCTCCCTGCCCGCCCACTGGCTCATGGCCGGCGACGCGAACGACACCCTCTTCGCCCGCCTGGTCGAACAGGCCGGCGGCCTGGGCGTCACGTTCTTCTTCCTCCTCAGCGGCTTCGTCCTCGCCTGGTCCGCCCGCGACGGGGACCCGCGGACCTCGTTCTGGCGCCGGCGGTACGTCAAGATCGTGCCCAACTACGTCGTCGCCTGGGCGCTCGCGATGCTGCTGATAGCGGCCGGTACCGCCCCGTGGCAGTCGGTGGCCACCTTCTTCATGCTCCAGTCCTGGGTACCGGACTACGCCACCAACTTCGCCGTGAACTCCCCGGGCTGGTCGCTGTCCACCGAGGTCTTCTTCTATCTCTGCTTCCCGCCCCTGTTCGCCGGGGTCCGGCGGATCGCCCCGCGGCGGCTGAAGTTCTGGATCGCGGGTGTCATCGCCGCCGTGTGCGCCACGCCCTGGCTGGCCACCACCCTCATTCCGCCCGGCGACGTCTACATGTCGAACGAGCCCGGCGTCTCCGGCCTCCATCTCTGGTTCGCCTACGTCTTCCCGCCCGCCCGGCTGCTCGACTTCCTGCTCGGCATCCTGGTCGCCCGCGCCGTCATGCTGGGCCGCTGGCGCGACATCGGCCTCGTCCCCTCCGGCCTGCTGCTGGCGGCGAGCTACGTGATCGCCGAACTCCCCGGCATGCCGTACCTGTTCGCCCAGCGCGCGGTGTGCCTCGTACCGTGCGCCCTGCTGATCGCTGCCGGAGCGCTGGCGGACGCGGCGGGCCGGCCCACCCCCTTCCGGCATCGCGCGATGGTCTGGCTCGGCGAGGTCTCCTTCGCCTTCTACCTGCTCCACTTCGTCGTGCTCTCCGAGGCGCGCGAACTCCTCGGCGCCCGCCTGGAGTCCGGCTGGGCCGTGACCGCCTTCGTCGTCGCCGAGTGCGCCGTGTCGGTCCTGCTCTCCTGGGCGATGTACGCCTGGGTGGAGAAGCCGCTGGTACGCCGCTGGGCCCGCCCACGGGCCAAGGTCCCCGCCGCCACGGTCGCCTGACCGGTCGACACCCCGGGCCCGGCGGCCGCCCGCCGGCCCTCCCGCACGACTCGAAGGTGCACTTTCATGCCGTTCCGACTCGCCGCCCTGATCCTCGCGATCTTCTGTGTCGGCACCGCGGAGCTGTCACCCAGCGGCATGCTGGACGATCTCTCCGCCGACCTCACCGTGAGCCTGGCCATGGCCGGCCTGCTGGTGACCGCCTACGCGCTGACGATGGTGGTCGGCGGCCCGCTGGTCACCGCGCTCACCACACGCGTACGCCGCAAGACGCTGCTGGTGGGCCTGCTGGCCGTCTTCGTCCTGGGCAACGTCGTCTGCGCCCTGGCGCCGGGCTTCGGCGTGCTGATGGCCGGCCGGGTACTGACCGCGGTCGTGCACGGCACCTTCATGGCGGTGTGCGTCGTCACCGCGGGCGCCATGGTGGGGGAGGGCAAGGGCGGCGCCGCCGTCGCCGCCACCCAGCTCGGGATCAACCTCGCCACCGTCCTCGGCGTCCCCATGGGCTCCTTCCTCGCCCAGCACTACGACTGGCGGGCCCCGTTCGGCATCGTCGCGGCGCTGGCCTCGGTGGCCATCGTCCTCGTCCTCCTCCGGGTGCCCGACACCCCCCGCCCGACCGTGTCGGCGGCTCATGAGGCGCGGGTGTTCCGCCGTCCGGCCGTCTGGGGCACGGTGGGCGCCACCGTGCTGTGCTCCGGCGGCATGTTCACCCTGATCACCTACATGGTGCCGCTGCTGACCGGCGTGGGCCATCTCTCCCGGCGGTGGGTGCCCGCCGTGCTCCTCGCCTACGGAGTGGGCTCCATCGTGGGCAATCTGCTCGGCGGGCGGTACGCGGACCGCGGTGTCGACCGGGCCGTGGGACAGCTGTCCTGCGCGCTGGTGGCCGTCTGCCTGCTCGCCTGGCTCCTCGCCCCGCACCCGGCCGGCGGCGCCCTCGCCCTCGTGCTGTTCTCGCTCGCCACCTTCGCCCTGATCCCCGGCCTCCAGGCCAAGGTGCTGGCCGAGGCGGCCGACGCGCCCACGCTGTCCCTGACCGCCAACATGTCCGCCTTCGGGCTCGGCGCCGCGCTCGGCTCGTGGATCGGCGGTCTCCTCATCGACTCCGGCCTCGGCACCCGTGCCGTGCCCCTCGGCGCCGCCGCGCTCACCGCCGCGGGCGCGCTGCTCGTGCTCGGCCTGGCCCGTGCGGCCCGAAGCGCCCCGGCCGACCGCACGCCGGACCCCCTCCCTCTCGCCGTCCCTACCCCCAAGAGGTGACCCGTGGTGACCCCACCGCACGACACCCCCTCCAGACCCTCCAGACCCTCCGGACGCCCGGCACCCCTGCCCTCGCTGACCGGCCTGCGGTTCATCGCGGCGGTCCTGGTCTTCTTCTTCCACTCCTCCTTCTTCGAGCCCCTGACGAACCCCTTCGCGGACCGCGGCCAGGCCGAGGGATTCCAGTGGCTGTTCAGCAAGGCGGGCTGGATGGGGGTGTCCTTCTTCTTCGTTCTGAGCGGCTTCGTCCTGACCTGGTCGAGCAGGCGGGACGACACGGTCGTGGCGTTCTGGCGCCGCCGGCTGCTCAAGATCTTTCCCAACCATGTCGCCATGTGGGCCCTGGCGATGGTGCTCTTCGCCGGGGCGGCGACCCCGCTCACCGCATGGCTGCCGAACCTCTTCCTGATCCACTCCTGGTTCCCGCAGCACGGCATCTACATCAGCGTCAACGCACCGAGCTGGTCGCTCTGCAGTGAGCTGCTGTTCTACCTGCTCTTCCCCTTCCTCATCCGGCCGGTGCGGCGCATCCGGACGGAGCGGCTGTGGGCCTGGTCCGGTGCCATGGTGGCGGGCATGGTGGCCCTCGAAGCCGCCGTCGACCTGCTGGTCCCGGCGCAGCCGCGCACCCCCGAGGGATTCCCCGTCTCCTCCCTCCAGTTCTGGCTCGGCTACAACTTCCCCCCTGGCCGCCTGTTCGAGTTCGTCCTCGGCATGCTGCTGGCCCGGCTGGTCCTCGCGGGCCGCTTCCCGCGCGTGCCCCTCGCCGGCGCGCTCGCCCTGGCCGTGGCCGGCTACGCGCTCGCGCTGAACGTGCCGTTCCTGTACGGGTTCACCGTGGCCACCGTCGTCCCGGTCGGTGTGCTGGTGTGCGCGGTGGCCCTGGCCGACCTGCGCGGCGAGCGCACGCTGCTGAGCGGCCGCGCGATGCGGTGGCTGGGGGAGGTGTCCTTCGGCTTCTACCTCGCGCAGTACGTGGTGCTCTACTACGGCCGGACCCACGTACTGCACAACGCGACCTACGGCCTGGCCGGCGGCGTGCTCGAACTGCTCGTCCTCCTGCTGGTCACACTCGCCCTGGGCTGGCTGCTGATGGTCTGCGTCGAACGCCCCGTCATGCGCCGGTGGGCCCGGCCCCGAGGGCGCACGCCCCGGACCCCGTCCGAACCGGTCCTCGTGTCGCCCGCGGCGACCCGCACCGGGGCGGCGCGTGACAGCGCCGGGGACAGTGAAGCGGAGCCGGTGCCCGTGGCCTGAGGCTCAACCCGGTCCCGGCGGTGTGTCAGACGCCGACTGCGCCGCGGGAGGCGTTCTGCGCCGGGGCGGTACGCAGTTCCCGCAGCCCCCGGGAGAGCGCGATCAGGCCGGCCAGGTCGCTCTCGTAGTCGGCGTGGTGACCGTCCCCCGGGGCCACGAAGACCGCGGATTCCGGGGCAGCGTCAGCGGCGAGGTCCGCCTCACCGCGCAGCCGCAAGGACCGGTCGACCAGGCGCACCAGGTCCGCCCCGGCCGCCTGCCCAGCGGTCTGCCCGGCCGTCTCCCGCGAGGCGAGGTGCAGATAGGGGCTGAGCCGGGTGAGCCCGTCCCGGCACTCCACGTACCTGCGGTACACGGCCGAGGTGTAGTCCAGGAGCGGCAGCCACCGACGGCCCCGGCGCTGCTCCAGGACCAGCTCCGGATAGAAGTCCACGAGCCGCTGCCACAGCTCTTCCAGCTCACGGAACCGGGCCCGCTGGACCGAGCGCTCCCGCAGGAACTGAGCGGCGCTCGCGAAGCACGGCAGACTCAGCCCGGCGCACACCGCGATCGTGGCCACCTGGCCGAACAGGAAGATGTTGGGGTAGGTCAGGTGATGCCCGAAGCCACGGCAGGCAGGGCAGTTGACCCACAGGATCCTCAGTACGCAGCTGAGGGAGAGCCCGAGAAGACCTGCGGAGACGGTGCCCAGGGCCGCCCGGAGCAGCGGCCGGCGACTGCTCCGGGCGTGCCGCGCGGCGAGCACGGCGCACGTGGTGTAGCCGAAGACCAGATAGGCGCCGCCGATGTCGTAGAAGGCGCGCACCTGCCAGTGGTCCAGGTAGGGCAGCGCGAAGGTGTGGTCGCGCAGGCCCGGCGGCATCAGCGCGGTCACGCCGGTCATCGCGGTCAGACAGAAGAGGCAGAACACCACCTCCCACCTGCGCCACAGCGCCCGGCGCCGCTCGAACAGGAAGCTGACCATGAGGCACAGTCCGGTCAGGATCGCCACGTTGTACGCGAGCTTCGTGAAGCCGGTGAAGGCAAGGCCGTCCAGCGCCGCCGGATCGGACAGCTGGGCCGGCACGTTCCCCGCCCCCAGCAGGAAGAGCGACAGGCACAGCTGCAGCCGCACGGGCGCCCGGAAGCGTTGCCGGATCAGCAGCGGAAGCGTCCACGCCGTCCCGCCGAGCAGCGTCACGATGGCCAGCAGACTCACGAAGTCCTTCACAGCGGCCCGCCCACCGGAGCACCGCCGCCGCATTCCCGCCTCCGGCGACACCGGACGCACGAGGTCCCCGCACGCCCCGTCCTTCGGCCGAACACACGCCCCCCTTGCTGCCGCCCCGCCTCGCGGCCGCACACACCGGACCCCGTTCACCGGCGCCGACCAGATGCCGCCGATCCCCTGCGACCCGATCCGGACGGCAGACCTCAGGCAAGCTACGGCGCCCCGGTAGCGAAGAGCAAACCCACCGTGATCACCACCCCGACCTACCTGCTCCAGCACGCGGACAACCCCGTCGACTGGTGGCCGTGGTCGCCGGAAGCCTTCGAGGAGGCACTGCGGCGGGACGTGCCGGTGATGCTGAGCGTGGGGTACAGCTCGTGTCACTGGTGCCAGTGCACTCGTTAGACCCACAAGACCCGACCAGGCGTGACGCCATAAAATGGTGCCATGAGTACCGACGGTGATGACCTTGACGCCCAGATCGACGCCTGGACGCAGCAGCAGTTAGCCGCCTCATCCTAGAGCCGGGTGACCGAGGGGACCTGCCCTCGTAACAGGCGAGCATGATCTGACCTACCCGCCCGTCAACCCGGTCTCTTTCTGAGCGCAGAGCCGTGGGCATAGAACGGTGATCGCAGGTTCGCCGAGATCAGCCGCACAAGCCTCTTCGTGCCGTGGTGGCCTCGCCCGGACGTGCTGTCCTTTACTTATGGGTCGTTGGTGTCTTGTTGCCTGTTCTAGCCTGGTCCCCGTAGAGCAATGGGGTGGGGACAGGATGCCAAAGGTGCCTGAGAGCCGACGCGTTGGGCGCATGGCCGTGAATGAGGTGCGTGCGCTGTTGGAGCGCCACGGGCACATCGTGCAGGAGGTCGATGGCGGTAACGACCATGGTGAGGACTTGTACGTCACCTTCGTGCAGAACGGCGAGCGAACAGCAGACTCCATATCCGTGCAGGTTAAAGGTGGAGTCTCGACGCGTACCAGAAAGGGTCATCGCGTCCGAGTCGGGGATCACGGGGGTAACTGGCGCGACGGCAGTCCACCGGTGCTCTGCGTAGTACATGACCCTGAGCGGGGAGGCCTCTTCTGGGCCAATGCGACCCGTCAGCTCCGCCGAGCCGACGCGCTGCGCAAAACGCTGAAATCTGTTGCTGTCTCACGGCAGTCCGTGCTGGACGACGACACCATTGAGGCTTTCGTGCAGACCATGCGGAATTCGCTGGTTTGGGAACGTCAAGGGGTCGGCCGATGGGCTGACATGGCGGACGTCATGTTCGCTCCGGACGACATCGTCAAGCCCTTCGAGAACGAGTACGGCGAACCCATGATCTTCTGGCAGCAGCCTGGGGAGCCACTCGCAGTCCTGCTGCATCATGATCTCGGCTGGGAACCTGTACGCGTTCAGGATAAAATGCTCCGATTTGATCCTATCCCGATGATCGGCACTGTCATTCTCAACAGCGCGGAAGCGCACTGGCTCATGGGGTGCTTCAAATCCACAGAGTGGTGGCGCCGACCGGTCGAGCAGACCGATCTTTCCTGACGCTGAGGTTCCTTGGCGCTGCTACATCTGACGTCGCGTCTGTCACTTCAATGTCTCATCAACGTAGGTGAGCGGAAGGGGAGCGCAGGGGCGATCGCGTCGAACTGCGCGTGGGGTGGCTGCCCACGTCGGCAACTGCTCGGGCAAAGGCACGGAAGGTCAAGACCCGCTCGGGGGCGCCGAGGCCGCGCAGCGCGCACAAGAATCCGACCAGAAGGGTCAGGGGGTAGATGGCGCGCTGGAGGGTGAGTGCACCAGCGCAGATCACGGTGGACAGCAGTGTCACGGTCACGATGAGAACCCTTTCGGAGTGACGGCGCACCGCCCGGTGCGCTGACCTCATACAAGGCTGCGCGGTAGCTGAACTCCGAGGCACCTAGCGTGCCAAGGCGCTCGAAGCCCCTGGTCGGGCCGATAGTGTCCGGACTTCCGGTCCGGATCGTCTACCAGGAGTTGCCGTCACGCCTCGCGTCCACATCTGGGTCGAAGGGAGAGTGGCGGCTGCTCGTAGGAATCGGCTCCCTTGTCGAAGCGAGGCGGACGGCCGCCTTTGCCGCCGCGCCGGAGCCGGGTGCGGATCTGGTCAGCCCGCTCGGGAACGTGCGCGGGATGCCTCGGTGTCGCAGCCAGGTTCGGATGGCTCCCGGAGGGTGCAGCCCTTGGCGCTCCAGCCGCGTCCAAGGCCCCCTCGCCTCCATCGCCGCGGTGAACCGCATGCAGTCGTTGGTGTTCCGGCCCGCGACGCCGAGGAAGCCAACGGCCCAGCCCACCGCAAGCCAGGTGCATTCTGGCGGTCGGTCCTCCCAAAAGCGGCCGAGCGCCAGGCCGTAGAGATCCTCTTTCGATTCCCGGAGGTATGCTGGTGAGCATCTAGGATGGTGGAGTTCACCGGACACTAGTCAGACGATGCAGCCGATCGGGTTTTCCCTGAAGCAGATGCTCGGAAGTGCAGTCCTTGGCCTTCTGGCGGAAACGGGTGCGCAGACCGCCCGGGCCCGTCCTGCTAAGCCGTACTGGTGGGAACTTTCAGGCGATTCCATTCGGCGCGTTCCGCTCGTCAAACCGTTGCCGACGCCGTAGGTCCCGGGAAGCTGCTGCTGGGCGAGCGCCCACTTGGTATCGAACGATTCACGTAGCTCATGATGACTTAATGCCCGATCGTGATCCATTAATAAAGATCAGCACGTGGTGACGCGATTTGACGGGATCACGTCAATGTGTGAATCCTCGGGATGGATCGCGAGGTGACACGTTCCCGAACTCCTCGAACCATCCTTCTGGCCGCAGGTCTCCAATGCCCATACGTCGGTTGAGCGGGTTGTCGGGGTGCTCCAGTCCTTGCATCATCGGGTTGTAGAGGAAAAGCACATCGTGGTCCTGGAAGAGCAGGTCCGAACAAACATCCCAGTCGTAGTCGCCCTGCTGTTCGGGGAGCCCTTGTGTGAACTCAGCCACCAGATCCGGTTCATCGCATGTCATCGCCGAAGCGCTCTGTAGAGCAAAGTGGAGCGCCAGTTCCTCCGCCGCGCAGCGTGGTTGGGGAGAGCGGCCGAGAGTGATGTCCTCGTTGAGATCATCCAGGGCTCTTAGCACCCTGCGCCGCCAATGTCGTGGCTGGTTCCATGTGGAGGCCGGCAAGAGTGCAAAGAAGATCCCGAAGCTGTTCGGAGAGATCGGCTCGTCACCCAGTTCGTTCAACTCGTCGTGAGCCATATCGGCGAGGATCTCCAGGTTGCAGCTGAGGATGCGCGATGTGCGGGCCGTCATCTGCCACGGCTCTTCGTCCTCCTCATCCCATTCGACGTTCGGGTCCCAGGTTTCCGAACCCAGCTCGTGTCCCATTTCGGGCCGGTAGATTCCTGGTTCATTGAAGAATGCGGTTGCAACCGCATCTCCGCCTTCTGCAGCCCGGACGTACCACTCATGAGCTTTGTCGTCTTGCCTGTGCCGCTGGGCGATCACACCCCGGAGTCGCATGGCAAGAGCATCTCCCTGACCGGCGGCCCTCTCGTAGCAGGCCGCTGCTTCGTCCCATCGCCCTTCAATTTCGTGGAGGGCGCCAAGGCTGCGGGCCTGCAACGGAGTTCCTGTCTCAGATACGGTCCGGTACCACGAGGACCAGGCGTGTTCCGGCCGTCTTTCGCGCTGTACGAACCCAAGGTCGTGCATTGCGACGTGATTACCTCGGGCCGCCAGCGGAGAGAAGCAGCGCTCGGCGAGCACCAGACGACCGAAGCGGAAGGCAGACCGTCCGACAGGTAGCAGCTCGCTACCGCCATTCGCGTGTGTGACCGCAGCTTCCCAAACCTCGTCGGGGATGGCCGTCGCTTCGACGGCACTGGCAACGGCGTCCACGAGGTAGTCGAATGGCCGCCAAGCCTCGGTGGTATCCGTGGCAACCAGCATTCCTGCCACACCGAACTGGATCTCGGTTGCCCACACTAGAGCCTGCTCGGGGCTCTCGGCTTGGAGGCGTGAGGCATCCCCGGCACTGAGATAGCACGTGGACAATTCCAGCAGGGTCTCGGCGGGCAGAGGGGTGGAGATGCCTGCCCGCGCAAGATCAATCGCTGCCTGAACCAAGGCAGCGCCACGGGGATGGCCTTTCGGCTGGCGTCGAGTCGTCAGGAATTCCTCGAGCAGCTTCGGTCCGGCTGCGAGGTATTCCGCGATGCCGTGAACGCCGTGGTGGTGGGCTGCGTCAGCCAGACGGCTGTCGGAGTTGGGGTTTGCCAGGTGTGCGCGGAGCCTACCCATTTCCGTCTCGGACCACTGCCGGTCCAGCACGAGGGGCTCGATGAGGTTCAGGACCCGGGATCCAAGGCGGCGCACGGATGCCACGTCAGCGTCCATGCCTCGCAACGCGCGCTCACTGTAATTGCCGTACACCTCAGAACGCATGGTGGCCATGACCACAACCCGTTGCTCTAGAAGCGCGGACAACATGCCTTGATCGAGGCCGCCGGGGAGGAGGAAGCGGTCGAGGTCGTCCAGCCAGAGCACCCATTTTCGGCGGCCAGGCCTAGGCAGGGATATATGCGCTAGCACGGGGCTCAGGTCGCTGGCTGCAGGCGGGGCAACGATCCAGTGATCGGACAGTTCGCGTCGTACAGCCTCGAAAGCGCACCGAGACTTTCCGGCTGTGGACTCGCCGACCAACAAGACGAGGCCTCCGGTCTCCCTGGCTTCTACCAGCTGAGCCGAGACTGTGCTGTCCGCGTCCCGTGGTACATAGGTCGGTAGTGGAGGAGCGCCCTCAAGGCGACTCGTTCGGTGTACGCCCAGTTCCAGAGGATCGGACTTAGCCACCGGGCGGATCGGGATCCGGACTGTGCCTACCGCGATTTGGTGCGATGCTTCCTGTGCCGGAGCGGGAGTCTTTGCTCGTGCCGCGCGCAGTAGGCGATCCCAAACTGCCGGGTCGGCGAGTGCGGGAGAGAGGGCGATGTTTCGCTGCCGAGCCAAGATGTCGACCGCCCGGAGAAACTCTCGGAAGAGCTTACTTGTCGGTGTGTGCTTTCCGCTTCGCCAATCGCTGATGCGCTGAACGGACAGGGAACTTCGCCCAAGGCGGTCCCTGCTCGCTGAGCAGATGGCGGCTGGCTTAGGGGAGCCAGCCGCAGCGAAAAGAGCCTCCAGGTGCTCCCGGAATTTTCGCTTTCCCTTGTGCTCAACCATGAGGAAATGATCTTCCAGCTCTGTCAGACGACTCCCAGGTCGACAGTGACGGAGAAGGGTGCAGCAGTCTTGATCGCGCCGGTGAACATTTCGCCGTCCCTGTACGCCTTAGTGGCGGGATCAAGAACATAGGTGTAGATGATCGGGACCCCGGTGGCGGCCTGCTCGACCCGCCAGTAGAAGGGGATGCCGGCCTTGGCGTACTGGTCCACCTTCACGATCCGGTCCGTGGTCTCCGAACCGGGCGACACGACCTCGACGACCAGGAGCACGTGCTCGGGGCGGGTGGGCGTGAGGTCGATCGTCTCCGCCCGGTAGACGATGACGTCCGGACGGCGGTTGGTGAGCGGAACGTCCTGCAGGCGGACGTCGAAGTCGGTGTCGGCGTTCCAGTCCGGGCCTGCGGCGGCGTCCAGGGCATTGGCCAGGATGCGGGCCAGCCGGTTGTGCCGCTTCGAGGCGCTCGGGCTCACGACGACCATCCCGTCCACGACCTCGATGCCGGCGCACTGCTCCTCGGACCAGGAGTCGTACTGTTCCGCGCTGATCTGCGTATGCATCCACGCGGGCGCCACCATCTCGGCGGTCATGGTGTTCCTCCTTCGAGGAGCCTTGGCAGGTCCGGCACTGCTGCGCCCAGCCTACTGTTCCGAGGTGTCGGGCTGCCCGACTCGGAGGGACGCCGGGAGAAGTTCGGCCCCGGCTCTGAGGGCACGGAGCCGCCCACCACGTGCTGGCTCACAAGTGCAGATTGGCCAAGCGAGGAGGGTCCGTGAGGGTTTCGCCGGTCGTGCCAGGCGTTGTGAGAGGCTGGGTCGCATGAACCGGTTGGCTGGCATGACCTCGCCTTATCTGCTCCAGCACGCTGACAATCCGGTCGACTGGTGGCCGTGGGGACCCGAGGCGTTCGAGGAAGCACGGCGGCGGGATGTGCCCGTTCTGCTGTCGGTCGGATACTCCGCGTGTCACTGGTGCCACGTCATGGCCCACGAGTCCTTCGAGGACCAGCAGACCGCCGAGGACCTCAACGCCCACTACGTGAGCATCAAGGTCGACCGCGAAGAGCGCCCCGACGTGGACGCCGTCTACATGGAGGCCGTGCAGGCGGCGACCGGGCAGGGCGGCTGGCCCATGACCGTGTTTCTGACGCCGGACGCCGAGCCGTTCTACTTCGGCACGTACTTCCCGCCCGCACCCCGCCAGGGCATGCCCTCCTTCCGGCAGGTGCTCCAGGGCGTGCACCAGGCGTGGGACGAGCGGCGGGACGAGGTGACCGAGGTCGCCGGGAAGATCGTCCGGGATCTGGCGGGACGGGAGATCTCCTACGGGGATGACCGGACCCCCGGTGAGGAGGAGCTCGCGCAGGCGCTGCTCGGGCTCACCCGGGAGTACGACCCGCAGCGCGGCGGATTCGGCGGGGCGCCGAAGTTCCCGCCGTCCATGGTGCTGGAGTTCCTGCTGCGGCACCACGCGCGGACCGGCGCCGAAGGTGCCCTGCAGATGGCGTCCGACACCTGCGAGCGCATGGCCCGGGGCGGCATCTACGACCAGCTCGGCGGCGGCTTCGCCCGCTACTCCGTCGACCGCGACTGGGTCGTGCCGCACTTCGAGAAGATGCTGTACGACAACGCCCTGCTGTGCCGCGTGTACGCCCACCTCTGGCGTGCCACCGGCTCCGAGCTGGCCCGCCGGGTCGCTCTGGAGACCGCCGACTTCATGGTGCGCGAACTGCGGACGAACGAGGGCGGCTTCGCCTCCGCGCTCGATGCCGACAGCGACGACGGGACCGGCAAGCACGTCGAGGGCGCCTACTACGTGTGGACGCCCGAGCAGCTGCGTGAGGTGCTGGGGGAGCAGGACGCCGAGCTCGCCGCGCAGTACTTCGGCGTGACCGAGGAGGGCACCTTCGAAGAGGGCGCCTCCGTCCTCCAGCTGCCTCAGCAGCAGGAAGGGCTGGTCGACGCCGGGAAGATCGCCTCGGTGCGGGAGCGGCTGCTCGCGGCTCGGGCCGAGCGCTCCGCGCCCGGCCGGGACGACAAGGTCGTGGCCGCGTGGAACGGGCTGGCGATCGCCGCGCTCGCCGAGACCGGCGCCTACTTCGACCGGCCCGACCTCGTCGAGGCCGCCGTCGCCGCCGCCGACCTCCTCGTCCGGCTGCACCTCGACGAGCAGGCCCGGCTCACCCGCACCAGCAAGGACGGCCACGCCGGCGCCAACGCGGGCGTACTGGAGGACTACGCCGACGTGGCGGAGGGCTTCCTCGCGCTCGCGTCCGTCACCGGTGAGGGGGTCTGGCTGGAGTTCGCCGGCTTCCTCGTCGACCACGTCCTGGTCCGCTTCACCGACCCGGAGTCGGGCTCCCTGTACGACACCGCCGCCGACGCCGAGCAGCTCATCCGCCGCCCGCAGGACCCGACCGACAACGCCGCCCCGTCCGGCTGGAGCGCGGCGGCGAACGCCCTGCTCGGCTATGCCGCGCACACCGGCTCCGAGCCCCATCGCACCGCCGCCGAGCGGGCGCTGGGTGTCGTCAAGGCGCTCGGGCCGCGCGTGCCCCGCTTCATCGGCTGGGGGCTCGCCGCGGCGGAGGCCGTGCTGGACGGGCCCCGCGAGGTCGCGATCGTGGGACCGTCGCTCGATCACGAGGGCACGAGGACCCTGCACCGCACGGCACTTCTGGGCACCGCGCCGGGTGCGGTCGTCGCCGTCGGCGCCCCGGAGAGCGACGAGTTCCCGCTGCTCGCGGACCGTCCGCTGGTCGGCGGTGAACCGGCCGCGTACGTCTGCCGCAACTTCACCTGTGACGCCCCGACGACCGAAGCCGAACGGTTGCGTGCGGTGCTGAGTGGCTGAAGCGTCAGCTTTGACCGTGTGACTCCGCCAGGGCCCGCTCCACGATCGCCTCCAACCGGTCGTGATGCGCACCCCGCCAATACGCCCGCCCGCACGCCGTGCACTGCGCGAACACGTCATACGTCGCATGCGTCCCGTGCTTCAGCTGGTCGGCGACCTCATCCTTGGTCGCCTCACGCAGCACCCCGTTACAGGCAGTGCACCGCGTCCAGGGGAGCAGCTCCGGACGGAACCGGTCCAGGACGTCCCGGAGCTGCTCCTCGGGCCGGGTGCTGTACACGAACGCCCCGGCCCACAGCTCCCGCCGCCGCAGCAGCCCCCGGTCGCGGCTCAGCATCACCCGCTGCTCGGCGGCCGACAGCGCGGCCAGCGCCGGGTCGCCGATGTCGGTCGACTCATAGGCCGTGTCCACGCCGAGCAGCCGCAGCCGCCGCGCCAGCGTGCCGAGGTGCACGTCGAGGAGGAAGCGCAGGGGAGCGCCCGGGACCTTCTGGGGGCGCGCGACGGCCCGTACGACCACGGACTCGCCGGCGACCGGGACGTGCGAGAAGGGCACCTCACGGCCGTCCACGACCAGCGCGCCCACCTCGGTCAGCGGCACGCCCAGCGACTCGACGACATGGCCGAGGCCGGCGACGCCGTCGGTGGCGGCCCGTACGGTGCCCGCACTCCGGGCCCGGGGGACGAACACATGCAGCTCGGGGGCGAACTCGACGTGGATCTCGGGACCGTTCACCCGGTCAGGATGACACGGCGACGGGCCGCCGCCTCAGGGTTTTCCGGTCGGCAGGCCGTGTTCCAGGACGTCCAGGGCACGGTCGACGAGGTCCCGGATGTCGTCGCGGTGGCCGGTCTCGGCCCAGTAGTGGGAGACCTCCAGCAGCCCGCCCATCACGGACCTGGCGAACACGCGGAGCTCCAGGCCGTCGGGATCGAGGCCGGAGCGCTCCGCGAGGGCGGTGCGGAGCAGTTCGCAGGTGGCCGCGGTGCTCTCGAGCATGCGGGCCCGGACCGCCGGAACCTCGACCCCGAGCCGTGCCCGCAGCCGGGTCACCTCGGGTTCCTCGGCAAGGCTCAGGTCGAGTGCCTCGCGCATCACGTGCCGCAGGGTGTCGGCCCACGACTCGTCCTTTGGCCGGGCCCGCAGCTCCGCCGTCGTCACCGGCTCCCACTCGTCGGTGACGACGATGTCCTCCTTGGTCGGGAAGTACCGGAAGACGGTCGACGGCGACACCTCGGCGCGGTCGGCGATCTGCTCGATCGTCGTGGCGTCGTAGCCCTGCTCCTCGATCAGCGCGTAGGTCGCGGTGCGGATCGCCTGGCGGGTCTTGATCTTCTTCCGCTCCCGGAGTCCCAGCGGGGGCCGGTCGGCGGGGGTGCTGCGTGGGGCCGTCATGACATGACAGTAACTATCAAAAGGTAGTTACTGTCAATCTGCCACCCGCCCGCCCCGGGCGCAACGAAGACGGCCACGGCTGGAGAGCCGTGGCCGTGCAGGTCGGGTGGGGGAATCACGCGTGCTGGTACGCCACCAGCGAGATCCCCACATAGTGCGTGATGAAGGCCGCCAGGGTGAAGGAGTGGAACACCTCGTGGAAGCCGAACCAGCGCGGTGACGGGTTGGGCTTCTTGATGCCGTAGACCACGCCGCCCGCGCTGTAGAGCAGGCCGCCGACGATGACCAGGACGAGGACGGCGATGCCGCCGGCCCGCATGAAGTCCGGCAGATAGAAGACGGCCGCCCAGCCCATCGCGATGTAGCACGGCGTGTAGAGCCAGCGCGGGGCGCCGACCCAGAAGACCCGGAAGATGATCCCGGCCGCCGCCGCGGCCCAGACGCCCCACAGCAGCCACTGCCCCTTCGCGCCCGGCAGGAGCAGCATGGTCAGCGGCGTGTACGTGCCCGCGATGATCAGGAAGATGTTGGCGTGATCCAGACGGCGCAGAACGCCGTCCATGCGCGGGCTCCAGTTGCCCCGGTGGTACAGCGCGCTCACGCCGAACAGCAGGCAGGCCGTCAGCACGTAGATGCCGCAGGCGACGCGCCCTCTGGACGAGTCGGCGAGGGCGGTCAGCACCAGGCCCGCGACGAGAACGGCCGGAAACATGCCGAGGTGCAGCCAGCCTCGCAGCTTGGGCTTCACCGGGTGCGGCAAGGAGAGCGCCACCGGGCCACGGCCGTCGGCCGGCGGATCCGTGGGCGCGTCGGGGACGAACGCAGTCATGGCCGAATGGTAGCTACGGAACCGTAAGTGACCCATCAGTGCGGTCGATTGGCCGATGAAGAGTGGCCATCCTCTCATCGTCACCGAATCATGGTTACGCAAACGGACGGTCATATGAACCCAACGTGCACGCAAAGCGTCGCGAGAAACCGTGGCGATCCTCACGTTGCTCACCTGTGCGCTCCTCTGGACAGATGGGCGCGGACGTCGGATGATCAAATGAGTGCGGTCGGCACCGGATGAGCGCCAGGTTTCACCGTGAAGCATCCGGGTCGCAGCCCCCACGGGGCCTCCACATCGACAAAAAACCCTCATTTAGGAGCAATCGTGGCGCGCGACATCGCGGCTCCCACCGTCCCCACCACTCACCAGGGGCTGATCTCGTGGGTGAACGAGATCGCCGAGCTGACCCAGCCGGACAACGTGGTCTGGTGTGACGGATCCGAGGCCGAGTACGAGCGCCTGTGCGGGGAGCTCGTCGAGAAGGGCACCTTCAAGAAACTCGACCCGATCAAGCGCCCCCACTCCTACTACGCGGCCTCCGACCCCACCGACGTCGCCCGCGTGGAGGACCGGACGTTCATCTGCTCCGAGAAGGAGGAGGACGCGGGCCCGACCAACCACTGGAAGGCCCCCGCCGAGATGCGGGAGATCTTCCAGGGCGCCGGGGGCCAGGGCGGCCTGTTCCGCGGCTCGATGCGCGGCCGCACCCTGTACGTCGTGCCCTTCTGCATGGGTCCGCTGGGCTCGCCGCTGTCCGCGCTCGGCGTCGAGATCACCGACTCCGCGTACGTCGCCGTGGCCATGCGCACGATGACGCGCATGGGCCAGGCGGTCCTGGACGAGCTCGGCTCCGACGGCTTCTTCGTCAAGGCCGTGCACACCCTGGGCGCCCCGCTGGAGCCCGGCCAGGAGGACGTCCCCTGGCCCTGCAACCAGACCAAGTACATCTCGCACTTCCCCGAGGACCGCGAGATCTGGTCCTACGGCTCCGGCTACGGCGGCAACGCCCTGCTCGGCAAGAAGTGCTACGCCCTGCGCATCGCCTCCGTGATGGCGCGTGACGAGGGCTGGCTGGCCGAGCACATGCTGGTCCTCAAGCTCACCCCGCCGCGCGGCGAGGCCAAGTACGTCGCCGCGGCCTTCCCGAGCGCCTGCGGCAAGACCAACCTCGCCATGCTGGAGCCGACCGTCCCCGGCTGGACGGTCGAGACCATCGGCGACGACATCGCCTGGATGCGCTTCGGCGAGGACGGCCGGCTCTACGCCATCAACCCCGAGGCCGGCTTCTTCGGTGTCGCCCCCGGCACCGGCGAGCACACCAACGCCAACGCGATGAAGACGCTGTGGGGCAACTCCGTCTTCACCAACGTCGCCCTCACCGACGACGGCGACATCTGGTGGGAGGGCATGACGGAGGAGACTCCGGCCCACCTGACGGACTGGAAGGGCAACGACTGGACCCCGGAGTCCGGCGTCCCGGCCGCCCACCCCAACGCCCGCTTCACCGTCCCGGCCTCGCAGTGCCCGATCATCGCGCCCGAGTGGGAGGACCCCAAGGGCGTGCCGATCTCGGCGATCCTCTTCGGCGGCCGCCGCGCCACCGCCGTACCGCTGGTGACGGAGTCCTTCGACTGGAACCACGGCGTCTTCCTCGGCGCCAACGTGGCCTCCGAGAAGACCGCCGCCGCCGAGGGCAAGGTCGGCGAGCTGCGCCGCGACCCCTTCGCGATGCTGCCGTTCTGCGGCTACAACATGGGCGACTACATGGGCCACTGGATCGACGTGGCCAAGGGCAAGGACCAGTCCAAGCTGCCGAAGATCTACTACGTCAACTGGTTCCGCAAGGACGACCAGGGCAAGTTCGTCTGGCCCGGCTTCGGTGAGAACGCCCGGGTCCTGAAGTGGATCGTGGGCCGCCTGGACGGCACGGCCGAGGGCGTCGAGTCGCCGATCGGCGTCCTGCCCGCGAAGGGCGCCCTCGACACGGACGGCCTCGAACTGTCCGAGGCCGACCTGGACTTCCTGCTCACGGTCGACAAGGAGGTCTGGCGCGAGGAGGCCGCCCTGGTCCCCGAGCACCTCAACACCTTCGGCGACCACACGCCGAAGGAACTGTGGGACGAGTACCGCGCGCTGGTGAAGCGCCTGGGCTGAGACCCGCACCCGAGACTCCGCGGTCGGCCCGAACCGACAGTGCCCTGACCAGCAACATCGTCACGGCCGGCCGCGGTGACAGCAGCACCGGAGGCAGGGGTTCGCACAACGGCGTGCGAGCCCCTGCCTTCGTCGTTCCCGTCGCGCCCCCTTGCTCACCGAATCTTCACACCTGTTTCATGCTCTGCAGGCGCCTCACCGGTCCCGGTGGGGCTCTCAAAACAGCCTGTGGGGGGCACAGTTGAATACCGCACACCGTTCCAGACGGCTCGCCGCCACGCTGTCCGCCGCGTTACTCGCGGGGACCGGCCTGACCGTCGCCGCCGCACCCGCGGCGCACGCGGCGGCCTCCGACGCCGTGGCCAAGCTGCCGATCTCGTCGTACTCGGCGCTGGCCGTCGACAACGTCCACCAGCGCGTCTTCGTGGCCGACAGCAACGTCGGCTACCACCTCAACTCCGGCACCATCGCCGTCTACTCCTTCGAGGGCGAGCGCCTCACGACGCTCACCACCAACCAGGCCCATGTCTCCGGCCTCGCGGTCAGCGCCGACGGCAACACGCTGTACGCGGGTCTGCGCGACCGCATCGAGGCCTTCGACACCACCACCTACCAGCGCACCACCGTCGCCTCCGTCAGCACCGACACCTGCGGCCGGGAGGTCGCCCAGTCCGGCGGCCAGCTCTACTTCACGACGCCCTACGCGTCCTCGACCTCCCAGTGCGCCACCGCCGAGACCCACCTCGACGGGATCGTGAACGGCACGCACACCCGCACCGGCTGGAACGACAGCGGCGATCTGCTGCTGGAGGCCGGCGCCGGGGACCGCATGCTCATGGGCCAGCCGCTCAATGCGAAGGCGGCCGATCCCTTCCTCACCGTGTACGACACCAGCGACGGTGCCCTCGTCCGCAAGGCCGCACGGCGCTTCGCCGACGGCCAGGGCAACGGCGCCCTGAACCTCAAGGACCTGGCGTTCTCCGCCGACGGCGGCAAGGTCGCCCTGGCCGACGCCACGGCGGGCACCCGGCTGCTGAACACCGGGGACCTGTCGGACGCGGCGACCGGCTACCGGGCCCTGCCCGAGGGGGCCACCGCCGGCGCGGTCGCCTTCAGCGGCGACGGCAAGTACATCGCGCGCGGAGCCTCCGCCACCGGCGCAGTCCCCGACCTGCTGGTGCAGCCCGCCGACCCGGGCGACTCCACCACCCCGCTGGAGTTCGTCTTCGAGGGCAGCCTCGACGGCGACCGGGTCGTGCCGCGCGGCATGAAGTGGTCGGCGGACGGCTCCCGGCTGTTCGCGGTCACCACCAACGCGGCCGGCGGCCAGTACTGGCTGCACATCATCAAGCCGCCGGCCGTCCAGTACGACGCCCGCTTCACCGGAGGCCTCGCCCACAGCCCCGGCCAGGCCGTGGCGGGCGAGCCGCTGGCCGTGCGCGGCAAGCTGGAGCACGACGGGCCGGCGCCCGCCGAGCCGCTGAAGGTCAAGGCGACCCGCACCGACGCGAGCGGCACCCACGACCTGGGCACCGTCACCGTCAAGGCGGACGGCACCTTCACGGTCCTCGACGAACCCGACCGCCTCGGCGAGGCCACGTACACCGTGTCCTACCTCGGCGACCTGACCCACCGTCCGGCCACGGACATCACCCACACGGTGACGGTCGCCAAGGCCCCCACCACGATCGCCCTCACCGCCCCCGAAGAGGCGAACCTCTCCGACGGCATCGAGATCACCGGCCGATTCGACGCCCGGGGCAAGACTCTCGCGGAGCGAGCCGTGCTCAAGGTCGTACGCGAGGACCGCCTCGGCAGGGGCACACTCTCCTCGGTGACCGCCGCCGCCGACGGCACCTTCACCCTCAACGACATCCCCCGCACCTACGGCGACGTCACCTACACGGTGACGTGGCCGGGCGACGCCCTGCACGAGGGATCGACGGCGTCAGCGGAGATCTACGTCAGACGCTGAGCCCTTGAAGCGCCCCTGAGGGGCATGCCCTGAAGGGGCGCGGGGCTGTATCGATGTGCGGCTCCGCCGCGTGGGCGCGACAAGCCACACTCAACCCGCACCCACCCACAAACTGTGGCTCCCGGCCCGCGCGTCGCTGCGGGTGCGCGCGGACCGGGGCCGTACAAGGGAGCCCGAGACAGGCTCAGTGGGACGCGAGTGCGCGCGGCCCCAGGGCCGCCGTATGGGCGTCCATGCACTCGGCGGCAAGAATGGCCGCAGCCGTATCGGCCCGGGACGCGGCCACGACCAGCGCCCGCCCCGCCAGGGCATGCGCCCGCCGATGGAGCGCCACCGCACTCCGCTCGCGCCGCCCCCTGGACGCGCGGGTCGGCGTACGCCCACCCCTAAGCCGGGCCACCTGCTCCGTGAGCCGTTCCGCCGAGGTGTCCAGGTCGGCCGACGGTGCTGCGGCACGGAGTTCGTCCGTGACGGCGAGCAGCGCGGCGAGATGGCCCGCGAGCTGGATGTCCAGCTCCTCCTCACGCGATCGGTGGGGGAAGTCGGCGGTGGTGCCGGCCATCGTGCTGTGGACCGACTTGGTGCGGATCGGTTCGTACATGGGACGGCCTCCTGAGTGCTTCAGGAAGCCATCCTAGCTTAGATTTCGTCTAAAGTTGAGTTGTTCACAAAACCGGACCACCTGCACACGCAGGGTGAGCGGGGTCCCCGGCGGGGGCCGGTCTCCGGTCAGGGTTGGCTGTAACCGTCCAGGAAGTGCCCGATCCGGCCCATCGCGTCCCGCAGGTCACCGACCGACGGCAGGGTCACCACACGGAAGTGGTCCGGCTCCGGCCAGTTGAAGCCGGTGCCCTGGACGACCATGATCTTCTCGCGCCGGAGCAGGTCCAGGACCATGCGCCGGTCGTCCTTGATCTTGAAGACCTTGGGGTCGAGACGCGGGAAGAGGTACAGCGCGCCCTTCGGCTTCACGCAGCTCACGCCCGGGATCTGGGTCAGCAGTTCGTACGCCACGTCCCGCTGCTCGCGCAGCCGGCCGCCCGGCAGCACCAGGTCGTTGATCGTCTGGCGGCCGCTGAGCGCCGCGACCACGCCGTGCTGTCCCGGCATGTTCGCGCACAGCCGCATGTTCGCGAGGATCGTCAGGCCCTCGATGTAGGAGTCGGCGTGCGCGCGCGGCCCGGAGATCGACATCCAGCCGACCCGGTAGCCGGCGACCCGGTACGCCTTCGACATGCCGTTGAAGGTGAGGGTGAGCAGGTCGGGGGCGACGGAGGCGGTCGGGGTGTGCGTGGCCTCGTCGTAGAGGATCTTGTCGTAGATCTCGTCCGAGCAGACCAGCAGGTTGTGGCGGCGGGCGATGTCGGTGAGCCCCTTGATCATCGCCTCGTCGTAGACGGCCCCGGTCGGGTTGTTCGGGTTGATGATCACGATCGCCTTGGTGCGGTCGGTGACCTTGCGCTCGATGTCGGCCAGGTCCGGCATCCAGTCGGCCTGCTCGTCGCACCGGTAGTGCACGGCGGTGCCGCCGGACAGGGAGACGGCGGCGGTCCACAGCGGGTAGTCGGGCGCCGGGACGAGCACCTCGTCGCCGTCGTCGAGCAGCCCCTGCATCGCCATCACGATGAGCTCGGAGACGCCGTTGCCGATGAAGACGTGCTCGACGTCGGTCTCGATGCCGAGGGTCTGGTTGTGCATGACGACCGCACGGCGCGCGGCCAGCAGTCCCTTGGCGTCTCCGTATCCGTGGGCCGAGGACACGTTCCGGAGGACGTCCTCAAGGATCTCGGGCGGACACTCGAAGCCGAACGCCGCCGGGTTGCCGGTGTTGAGCTTGAGGATGCGGTGACCTGCTGCTTCCAGGCGCATCGCCTCCTCGAGCACCGGGCCCCGGATCTCGTAACAGACGTTGGCGAGCTTGGTCGACTGGATCACCTGCATGACAGGGAGCTTACGGCCCGGTAATGCCCCGTGGCTCGTGTTTTCCGCCACGCGAGACGCGCCGGTTTCGCATGAAAACGCCCTACGCAGCCTCATTGGCCTCCGGGGTACCGGCAGTGCGCGGTGGGGTGGAGTAGGCCAAAGGGGCGACGGGTGCGCGGTTCACCGCACCCCGGGGGGAGGGCGCCGGTACCCGGGCAAAGCCCGACGAAGCTCGGAAGCGGCCATCAAGTCCCCCAACCGTGCCCCCCAAGTTCCCGGCGGGCCAGGGCGGTTGCGTAGGGTCGGCCCGGACGCCGAAGGGCCCGTTGTGAAACAGGTTCTTGTGCCGCCCGCCTTGCGACGATCACAATGTGCATGACAACAGTGCGGGCGGCCGGAGGAATTCCGGCCGCCTCCGTCGCAAGAGGGGACCCCCCATGAGAAAACCTCTCGCCGCCGCGTTCTTCGCCCTGGCGATAGCCGGGGCCGGCGCGGCTCCCGCGACCGCTGCCGAGGCAGGCCCCCAGGGCCTCGGCAAGGCCGCGGACACGGGCAAGGTCACGTCCGCCGTCTCGGGCGTGGTCACGTCCGCCACGGAGACCCTGTCCGGGCTCAGGAGCCCGTCCGCCAAGGCGGTGAACTTCGCCGGCACCGTCGCGCTCAGCAACTGCTCCGGCTCCGTCGTCCGCATGCCGGACTCCGAGGACAACGACCCGGCGCTGGTCATGACCAACGGCCACTGTCTGGACGGCGGCATGCCGGAGCCCGGCGAGGTCCGCGTGAACCAGGCCTCCAGCCGTACCTTCGGCCTGCTCAACGCGTCCGGCTCGCGCGTGGCCACCCTGCGCGCCGCCAAGCTCGCGTACGGCACCATGACCGACACGGACGCCGCGTTCTACCAGCTCACCACCACGTACGGGCAGATCAAGAGCTCGTACGGCATCAACGCGCTGACCCTGAACGACTCCCACCCGGCCGCCGGCACCGCCATCAGTGTCGTCTCGGGCTACTGGAAGCGGATCTACAGCTGCAACATCGACGGGTTCGCGCACACCTTGAAGGAGGGGGACTGGACCTTCAAGGACTCGGTCCGCTACACCTCCTCCTGCAACACCATCGGCGGCACGTCCGGCTCGCCCATCGTCGACCAGGCCACCGGCAAGGTCGTCGCCATCAACAACACCGGCAACGAGGACGGCGAGCGCTGCACGGTGAACAACCCCTGTGAGGTCGACGCGAACGGCAACGTGACCGTCCGCAAGGGCATCAACTACGGCCAGCAGACCTACCAGGTCCCGGCCTGCTTCGGCGTCGACAGCAAGCTCGACCTGAGCGCGAGCGGCTGCACCCTGCCCAAGCCGTAAGGCAGGGTGCCGGGCCGGGTGATCACGCGAGAGCGGTTCCACGGATCGCCCGGCCCGCCAGGACGTCCGTGCGCCGGCCGTCCTCGATCACGAAGCGGCCGTCGACCAGGACGTACGGGATGCCCGTCGGGAGCGTGCGGGGTTCAGAGAAGGTGGACCCCGCCGCCACCGTCGCCGGATCGAAGAGGACCAGGTCCGCGACATACCCCTCGCGTACCAGGCCCCGGTCCGGCAGTCGCAGCCGGGCCGCCGGGCGTGCGGTGAGGTGCGCGACGCACTCCTCCAGCGACAGCACCCCCAACTCCCGCACGTAGTGCCCCAGGTAGTGCGGGAACGTGCCGTAGGCGCGCGGGTGCGGCTTCGCGCCCTGGAGGATGCCGTCCGAGCCGCCGGTGTGCACCCGGTGGCGCATGATCGCCCGGACGTTCTCCTCGTGGCCGACGTGCTGGAGGATCGTCGGGGCCAGCCGGTCCGCCAGCAGCAGCCCGCGCGCGGTCGCCCAGGGGGCCTCGCCCCGCACGTCCGCCGACTCCCGGACCGTCCGGCCGACGAACTCCGCCAGGGCCGGATCGCCCACGCCCGAGATCTCGATGGTGTCCCACTCGATGGGCACGCCGTGACAGCCGTCCGAGCCCGTGACCTCCAGGTCGTGGCGGATCCGCTCGGCCGTCTCCTCGTCCGCCAGCCGCTTCAGGGCCTGCTCGGGGCCGCCCTCGTTCGCCCAGCTCGGCAGCATGGCCGCCAGCGTCGTGCAGCCCGGCGTGTAGGGGTAGGTGTCGAGGCTGATGTCGGCCCCGGCCGCCAGCGCCTCGTCCAGGAGGGACAGCAGCTCCGGTGCCCGGCCCTTGTTCACGCCGAAGTTCATGGTGGCGTGGGCGAGATGCAGCGAGCAGCCCGCCTCCCGTGTCAGGGCGACCATCTCCCGGTACGCCTCCAGGGCGCCCGCGCCGTAGGAGCGGTGGTGCGGGCAGTAGTAGCCGCCGTACGACGCCACCACCCGGCACAGCTCGGTCAGTTCGGCGTCCTTGGCGTACATGCCGGGCGTGTACGTCAGCCCGGACGACATGCCGACCGCGCCCTGCTCCATGCCCTCGGCGACCAGCCGCCGCATCCGGTCCAGCTCTTCGGGGGTCGCCTCGCGGTCCTCCCAGCCGACGGCGAGCGCGCGCACCGTGCCCTGGGGGATCAGATAGGCCGCGTTGACCGCGATCCCCCGGTCCAGCCGGTCCAGATACTCGCCCACAGAGCGCCAGTCGAAGTCGATGTCGTCACCGGAGCCGTTCCACCCGGCGATCGCCCGGCGCACCTCGCCGAGCGTACGGTCGTCGACCGGCGCGTACGACAGTCCGTCCTGGCCGATGACCTCCAGGGTGACGCCCTGCGCGGCCTTGGCGCTGTGGTCGGGGTCGCGCAGCAGGGCCAGGTCGCTGTGGGCGTGCATGTCGACGAAGCCGGGGGAGAGGACGAGACCCTCCGCGTCCAGCTCCCGGCGCGCCCGAGGCCGCTGGCAGCCGGCCGCCGCGGCCTCCTTGACGATCGACACGATCCGGCCGCCGTCGACCACGACATCGGCCCGGTACGAGGGTCCGCCGGAGCCGTCCACGACCTCCGCGTCCCGGATGACGAGCTCTTCCATCGCGCGGGCCTCCTAGAAGAACGTACGGACGTAGTCGACGACCGTGCCGTCCGCCGCCACGACCGGGATCAGCTGCCACTTGTCGAACGACGTGCACGGATGGGACAGCCCGAGACCGACCCAGTCCCCGACCTCCAGATCCGCCTCCGGCGTGGTGCTCAGCCAGGCATGCTGGTCGGACAGGCCGGTCACCGACACCCCGGTGGCCGGGCGCTCGGCGCCGTCCCGTCGGACCACCTGGGCGAAGGGCAGATCGAGGTCGTAGGCCGCGTCCCGCTTGCCCGCGTTGACGAAGGCCTGCTCGGCGGAGGGCCGCGACACCACCTGCGTCCACAGGCGGAACGCCGGCTCCAGGGCGCCCTCCTCGGGGACCCGGTTGAAGGGGGTCAGCTTGCGGTAGTGGCCGTCGTCGTGGGAGACGTAGGCGCCCGAGCGCAGCAACTTCAGCACGGGACGCGAGAGTCCGGGGATCTCCGCGAAGACCTCGGCGACCGCGTCGAACCAGGCGCTGCCGCCCGCGCTGACGACGATCTCGTCCAGGCCCTCGAAGCGCCCCGCCTCGTCGAAGCCGGCGGCCAGCGCGACCAGCCGCCGCAGCCACGCCGTCACCCGCTCCTGGTCGGCCTTCGGCACCTCGCCCTCGTAGCCCGCGACACCGACGAGCCGCAGGGTCCGCGTGCGCGCCACCGCGTCCGCGACCGCCGCGCACTCCGCCTCCGTACGGACCCCGGTCCGGGCGCCCTCCCCGGCGGCGAGTTCGACGACGACGTCCACCGGCCGCACGGAACCGCCGAGGGCCGCGTCCATCAGCTCGACCCCGCGCACGGAGTCGACGTAGCAGACGAAGCGGAACTCCGGGTCGGCGTCCAGCTCGGCGGAGACCCAGCGCAGGGCCGCCGCGTCGACCAGCTCGTTGGCGAGGAAGATCCGCCGGGTCCCGAACGCGCGCGCCACCCGCGCCTGGTGGGGGACCGCCAGGGTGATGCCCCACGCCCCGTGCTCGACCTGCCGCTGGAAGAGCTGCGGCGCCATGGAGGTCTTGCCGTGCGGCGCGAAGGCCAGGCCGTGCCGGGCCGCGTACGTCTCCATGAGCCTCAGGTTGTGCTCCAGCCGCTCGGCGGACAGCGCGAGCACGGGCGTGGCGAAGCCGCCGGTGAAGAGGTTGCGGCGCTGGTCCGCCAGCTCGCGCACCGTCAGTCCGTCGGCGTCCGGCGGGAGGCCCTTGAAGCGGTGGTCGACGCGCTCGGCGGCGAGCCGGGCGAGGGACTCGGCGGCGGTGTCGGCTGGCATGGAGCCTCCTGATCAGCTGTGTTGCATTCTCTGCAATCTGCATTGCGTATGTCGCTGAACGCTGTCTAACATCTCGGCCACCCGCGGTCAATGAAACGGCCATCCACTGAACCGACCAGGAGCTACGAGCATCGTGACCCCCACCGGACCCTGCAACGCCCCCGACGTCGTGGACGTCGTCGCGCTCGGCGAGTCCATGGTCACGTTCCTGCCCTCCCGGCCGGGGCGGCTCGCCGACGTGCCCTCCTTCGAGCGGGGCATCGGCGGGGCGGAGTCCAACGTGGCGTGCGTGCTGGCCGCCGCCGGGCATTCCGTGCGGTGGGTGAGCCGGGTGGGCGACGACCCGTTCGGTGATCACCTGGTCGAGGCGATCGGCGGGCACGGGGTCGACGTGGCACACGTCCGGCGCGATCCCGGCCGGCCCACCGGCATCTACTTCCGCACCGCCGGGGACCGGGCCACCGACGCGCACGAGGTGGCGTACTACCGGGCCGGTTCCGCCGCGTCCGCGATGAGCGTGACGGACCCCGATCCGGCGGCGGTGCGCGCCGGGCGTGTGCTGCACCTCTCCGGGATCACGCCCGCGCTGTCCGCGAGCTGCCTGGAGCTGATGCGCGAGCTGACCGCCCGCCGGCCCGGCCGCCCCCTGGTCTCCTTCGACGTCAACCACCGGCCCGGACTGTGGGGCGACACCGACGCTCCCAAGGTACTGCGGGACCTCGCACGCGGCGCCGACCTCGTCTTCGTGGGACAGGACGAGGCCTGGGGGCTGCACAGCCCCGAGGCCGTCCGTGCCGCCCTCCCCGAACCCGACGTGCTGGTCGTCAAGCAGGGCGCCGCGGGAGCCACCGTCTTCGAGAAGCGGGACGTCACCTTCGTCTCCGCCCCCCGGGTCGACGTCGTCGCCGAGGTCGGCGCCGGCGACGCCTTCGCCGCCGGGTTCCTCTCCGCCACCCTGCGTGCCCTGCCCGTCCGGGACCGCCTGCGGCACGGGCATCTGATGGCCGCCGCCGCGCTCACCGTCCCCGGCGACCACGCCACACCACCTTCCCGGGAGCACGCCGACCGGCTCGCCGCCCTGGACGACGCGGCATGGGGGAGACTGCGACTCGGCCCGGGCTGGACCGCTCAGGCACAGCGGGCCGACGAGGAGGTACGTACGCCATGAGCCAGACCGTCGACCGCGCGCTGAGCATCCTGCCGCTGCTCGCCGAGGGCCCCGCCGACCTGGGGCAGGTCGCCGACCGCCTCGGCGTGCACAAGTCCACGGCCCTGCGCCTGCTGCGCACCCTCCACGAGCACGGCCTCGTCTACCGCCAGTCCGACCAGCGCTACCGCCTCGGCGCCCGCCTCTTCGCGCTCGCCCAGGAGGCGATGGAGAACCTCGACGTCCGCGAGATCGCCCATCCCCACCTGGTCCGCCTCAACGAGAGCTGCGGCCACACCGTGCACCTCGCGGTGTACGAGGAGAACGAGGTCCTCTACATCGACAAGGTCGAGAGCCGCTACCCCGTGCGGATGTACTCCCGGATCGGCAAGCCCGTCGCCATCACCGTCGCCGCGGTCGCGAAGCTGCTGCTCGCCGACCTGCCCGAGCACGAGCGGCGGGCCGTGGCCGAGAAGCTCGACTACCCCACGTACACGGCCCGTTCGACACCCAACGCCGGCGCGTTCCTGCGCGAGCTGGACAAGGTGCGCGAACAGGGCTGGGCCACCGACCTCGGCGGCCACGAGGAGTCCATCAACTGCGTCGCGGCGCCCATCCGCGGCGCCGACGGCCGGGTCGTCGCCGCGATGTCGGTCTCCGCGCCGAACGTCGTCGTCACCGCCGACGAACTCCTCACCCTCCTGCCGCTGGTGCGCCGTACGGCGGACGCCATCAGCGGGGAGTACTCCGGCAGAACACCAGTGAAGGGCACCGCATGACGGACAAGATCGCACTCACCCCCAAGACCCACACCACGCCGCCGGCGAAGTTCTCGCACGGTGTGAAGAAGGGCAACATCCTCCAGGTCGCCGGCCAGGTCGGCTTCCTGCCCGCCGAGGAGGGCAAGGCGCCCACGCCCGCCGGGCCGACCCTGCGCGAGCAGACCCTCCAGACCCTCGCCAACGTCAAGGCGATCCTCGAAGAGGGCGGCTCCGGCTGGGACGACGTGATGATGATCCGCGTCTACCTCACCGACGTCGACCACTTCGCCGAGATGAACGCGATCTACAACGCGTACTTCGAGGAGCAGGGCCTGACCCAGCCGCCCGCCGCGCGCACCACGGTCTACGTCGGCCTGCCCGCGGGTCTCCTCATCGAGATCGACGCGCTGGCCGTCCTCGGCTGACCCACCCCCCTTGTTTGTCTAGGCGCGGCGCCTTCGGTGCGCCGCGCCGCGCTCCCCCCTACCCAGAAGCCGCATGCATTTACGTAGAGGACCCCCGAATGTCCCTTCCGCTCGCCGCGTCCGCCCCTGCCGAGACCCCACCCCACACCGGAGGCCTGCTCCTCCTCGTGGACGGCACGGCCGGACTGCTGCTCACCGCCGCCCTCGGCATCGGGCTCCTGCTGTTCCTCATCATCAAGATGAGACTCCAGCCGTTCGTCGCGCTGCTCGCGGTCTCCATAGCCGTCGGCCTCGCGGCCGGTCTCTCGGTCACCGAACTCTTCGGCACGGTCCAGAAGTCGGACGCCGTCTCCACGATCGAGTCCGGCATGGGAGGCATCCTCGGCCATGTCGCGATCATCATCGGCCTGGGCACCATGCTCGGCGCGATCCTCGAAGTCAGCGGCGGCGCCGAGGTACTGGCGAGTCGCCTCCTCGGCCTGTTCGGCGAGAAGCGTGCCCCGCTCGCCATGGGCCTCACGGGCCTGATCTTCGGTATCCCGGTCTTCTTCGACGTCGGCATCTTCGTCCTGGCACCGATCGTCTACGCCGCCGCCAAGCGCTCGGGCAAGTCGATCCTGCTCTACTGCCTGCCCCTGCTCGCGGGCCTCTCCGTCACCCACGCCTTCCTGCCGCCGCACCCCGGCCCGGTGGCCGCGGCCGGTCTCCTCCACGTCGACCTCGGCTGGGTCATCCTCATGGGCGTCGTCTGCGGACTCCCCGCCGTGCTGGCCGCGTGGGCGTACTCGGCGTGGATCGGCCGCCGCATCTTCGTCGCCGTGCCGCAGGACATGGTCGAGGCGTCGGAGGAAGCCAAGCAGGCCGTCCTCGACGAGCAGCGGGCGACCGGCACCGAGCCGCGCGAGCAGCCGGTCTCCCTCGGCACGGTCCTCGGCATCATCGGCACGCCGCTGGTCCTGATCCTGGCCGCGACCTTCTCCTCGATCGCCCTCGACCCCTCCACGCTCCGCTCGGTGATCGAGTTCTTCGGCAACCCCTTCGTGGCGCTCACGCTCGCCCTGTTCCTCGCGTACTACCTGCTCGGCATCCGGCGCGGCTGGTCCCGCAAGTCCCTGGAGACGGTGTCCACGGCGTCCCTCAAGCCGGTCGGCAACATCCTGCTGGTCGTCGGCGCGGGCGGCGTCTTCGGCGCCGTCCTCAAGGCCAGCGGCGTCGCCCAGGCCCTCTCCGACACGTTCAACGACGTGGGCCTGCCGGTGCTCGTCCTCTCCTACCTGATCTCCGTGGTCCTGCGCGTCGCCCAGGGCTCGGCGACGGTCGCCATCGTCACGACGGCCGGCATCGTCGCCCCGCTGCTCTCCGAGGGCCACCACTCCCAGGCCTTCGTCGCCCTGGTCATCATGTCCATCTCGGCCGGCTCCATCTTCGCCTCGCACGTCAACGACGGCGGCTTCTGGATGGTGGCGAAGTACTTCGGCATCAGCGAGCGGGACACGCTCAAGACCTGGACCGTGCTGGAGAGTGTGCTGTCGGTCGCCGGGTTCGTGGTGGCGGCGGTTTTGAGCCTGTTCGTGTAGGCGTCTCATAACGATGCCGGGGCTGGTTGTGTGCGGCACAGGTTTGTCGACCATACTGCTCCGCTGTGGAGCAGCGCATAGGTTCGAGCAGCCAGCCCCTGGAAGGCGCCGGATTCGACCCGGCCTTCATCCCCGGGCTCACGTCACCCGCGTCCGGACGGACGAAGGACGAGGAGCCGGAGAAGGAGCCCGAGGTCGCGGAAGCCGAAGACGCCGAAGACACCGAAGCCGCCGACGACACGGAGGAGACCGAGGAAGCCGAGGGGGCCGAAGAGGCCGCCCCCGAGCCGGTGGAGGACGCCGCACCGGAAGGCGGTCCCGTCTTCGAGGCGTCCGACCGCCGCGCGAAACTGGTCGCCGACCACAGAGGCGTACGCCTCTTTCTGGACGACCAGGAGTGCGAGTTCCGCTGGGACGAGATCGGCGCGGTCGAGACGGAGACCGCCCGCTTCGGCAAGCGCTACACCGTCACCGTCCACACCCCTGACCGGCGCTGGTACCCGATCGAGATCGAGGCACCGGCCAGGAGCCGTTTCACGGAGTGGGACGCCCAGTTGGACGCGGTACTGGACGCCTACTTCGAGGAAGGCGCCGACTAGGCGCAGTACTGGCTTTCCTTGCCGATCGACCGGTACATGCAGTCCGCGTTCTCCAGCAGTTGCAGCACAGCGTCGCGGTTACGGGAGGTCTCCCGCTCGATCACCTCGTCGGGCGGGTAGAACCCACCTCCACCGGACCTCGGATACATCTCGAACGTGTACCCGAAGATCTTGTGCGTGCCCCAGAGGTAGTCGTCGATCGACCCGTCCGTGATGTACAGATCGCTCGACTGCTCCGCCGTGTAGCCGTTGCTCGCGGCCATCTTCTGACCGACCGTCTTGAAGGCCGCGTGGTCGTCCGCGGTCATCCCGGTCGTCGTGTCCGAGTACGTGTAGCCGAACGGCCACAGCACCAGCTCGCTGTACGTGTGGAAGTCGACACCGGCCCTGATCTGCTGCTTGCCGCCGACGATCCGGCTGCGCACGAAGTCGGCGACGACCTTCACCTCGGGCGCGGACTCCGCCGCCGTGCCCCGGTAGGTGTCGGAGGACGCCGAGCCGGAGGAGCCGCCGCAGCAGCCCCAGCGGTAGTTCCAGTTGCGGTTCAGGTCCGTGCCGACGTACGACGAACCCGAGTTGGGCTGGCGGTTCTTGCGCCACGAGCGGTACGACCCGGTGGCGATGTCGTACTCGCCGCCGTCCGGGTTGAGGTCCGGGACGATCCAGATCTCGCGGTTGTTCACCATGCTGGTGACGCGTGAGTCGGAACCGTAGTCGGAGGTCAGCTCGCGCAGCAGGTAGAGCGCCATCTCGACGGTCAGGTGCTCGCGGGCGTGCTGGTGGTGCGTGAACAGCACCTCCGGCTCGGCCTCGTCGGAGGCGACGTTGTCGCTGATCTTGAGGGCGACGATGTCCCGGCCCTGGTACGACTTGCCGATCACGCGCCGGCTCGCGATCGACGGGTTGGCCGAGACGATCGAGTTGATCTCGGCCGTCATCTCCGCGTAGTTGTGATACTTCGAGTCGGCGGACGGGAAGTCGAGGATCCGGACGTCGCCCTCGCCCCCGGACCGGTCGGGCACCGCGCCGAGCGCGGTGACCTCGTAGCCCAGCGCGCGCAGCTTCCTGATCTGGTCCGCGCGCCCTGAGACGACGACACCGTGGCCGTGGGACTCGTCCACGGTCACGCCCGTGCGCTGAAGTGCCGTGCGGTCCTTGGCCGTCGCGTGCAGATGGACCTCGTACTGCCTGACGTCGTCGGCCGAGGGGGCCGCCTTGGGGGCGCTGTCGGCGGTGGCGTCCGGAGCCGTCGCGGACAGGGGTGCCGCGAGGGCGAGTGCGAGAAGGGCGGCGAGGGCGGCGGTGCGTCTGCCGGTGCCGGGCCCGGAGCCTCGTATGCGAAGTCGCATGAAATCTCCTTGTGGGAGGTGGGGTTGTTCGTGCGACGTACGTAGTGCGGGTGGCGCACATCGTTCTGCCAATGGCATGAGCAGGTCAAGACTGAAAGCGGTCGCGCAGTGTACGCGTGCGGCGGGGCCGTCGAGGTGTCACCGGCGAAGTACACCCACGGGTGTGACTCGCGCGTGCATATATGTATGCGGCGGGGGAGAGTGAGGATCCGCGCAAGAGGAGCCGGACTGCCCGGATCCTCGGACCATACCCCCCAGAGGACTGGCTGATCATGGGCGGATCAGCGCCACGACGGGACAACCAGCTACCGGCCGAGACGACCAGCTTCGTCGACCGGCGTGGCGAACTGACCGAAGGCCGCGAACTGCTGGCCCGCGCACGGCTGGTGACGCTGACCGGACCGGGCGGCGTCGGCAAGACCCGGCTCGCCGCGCGCATCGCGGCCCGTGTGCGGCGCGCCTTCCCGGACGGCGTGCGCTTCGTGCACCTCTCCGGGGTGCACGACCCGGCGCTCGTCCCGCTCGCCGCCGCCGACGCGCTGGGGCTGCACGACCACTCCGCCCAGCCGCCGCTGGACGCCCTCGTCGAGCAGGTACGGGACCGGCGGCTGCTCCTCGTCGTCGACAACTGCGAGCATCTGGCGGACGCGTGCGCCCGGCTGGCCGCGGCCCTGCTGCACGGCACCGCGGGTGTCCGGATCCTCGCCACCAGCCGGCACCGGCTCGGCCTCACCGAGGAGCATCTGCTGGAGGTACGGCCGCTGCAGGTGCCCGACCCGGACGGCGACCTGTCCGCCGCCGAGGGGTATCCGGCCCTCACCCTCTTCGCCGACCGGGCCGCCGCCGTCGTCCCCGGCTTCCGCCTCACCCCCGGCAACCTCGCGTCCGTGGCCCGCCTCTGCCGCCGCCTGGACGGCCTGCCCCTGGCCATCGAACTCGCCGCCGTCCGGATGCGCGTCCTCGACGTCGACCAGCTCCTGGACCGCCTCGACGACCGCTACCGCTTCCTCACCACCGGCAGCCCCGCGGCCCTGCCCCGCCACCAGACCCTGCGGGCGGCGGTCGCCTGGTCCCACGACCTGTGCACCGGCCCCGAGCAGGTGGTCTGGGCCCGACTGTCGGTCCTGCCGGGCAGCTTCGACCTGGAGACGGCGGAGACGGTGTGCGCGGACCCGGACCCCGGGGAGGAAGACGCCGGGTGGGGAACGGCTCCGGCACCGGCCGGGGTTCTCCTGCCGGAGGACGCGACAGCCTTCGCCGACGCGGCCGCGCGGGGACTGGAGTCCGGAGAGCGCCCTCCCCCGACGCAGGCGCTCACGAGGCGCACGACTTTGCCCCCGCTCGACCCCGACCCCGCCGACGGCATCGCGCCACGCCCCGTACAACGCTGCCTGGCCGCTCCCCGCGCCGGTGACGGCCCTGGCGGCGGGACGCCGCGCCCGGCCGCGCCCGGCCCCGTTGGTGTGCCGCTGTCTCGGGGTGTGCCCGGGCCTGGCGGTGCGGTGTTGCCCTCGCCGGTGTCGTGTCCGGGCGGTGTGTCGCTGTCCCTGACCGCGTCCGGCTCTGGCGGTGTGAAGCCGTCCTCGGCGGTGCCCGGTCTCGGCGGTGCGACGTTGTCCTCGCCGGTGTCGTGTCCGGGTGGTGTGACGCTGTTCCTGGGCGTGCCGGGCCCGGTTGGTGTGCCGCTGTCTCTCGGCGGTCCGGGCCCCGGTGGTGTGCCGCCGTCTCTGGGCGTGTCCGGGCCCGGCGGTGCGGTGTTGCCCTCGCCCGTGCCGTGTTCGGGCGGTGTGCCGCTGTCCCCGACCGTGCCCGACTCCGGCGGTGTGTCACCGTCCCTGGCCGTGCCCGGCCCCAGCGGTGCGACGCTGCCCTCGCCCGTGCCGTGCCCGGGCGGTGCGCCGCCGTCCCTGACCGCGTCCGGCGCAGGCGGTGTGTCACAGTCCCCGGCCGTGCCCGGCCCCGGTTGTGTGCCTTTGCCCCTCGGCGTGCCGGGCCCCGTTGGTGTGCCGCTGTCTCGGGGCGTGCCCGACTCCGGTGATGTGACGCCGTCCCCGGCCGTGCCCGGCCCCGGCGGGGTCGCCGGGCACCCTGCCAGGGAAGCCGTGGACGCCGTAGGTGACTGGCATGACGGGGCCGGACCCGTCGTGGTCCGGGCCGATGAAGTTCTGGACGCCGTAGCCGGGCTCGTGGACAAGTCCGTGTTGGGTCGGGAGCCGGGGCCCGGTGGGGTGCGGTACACGATGCTCGACACGCTGCGGCAGTACGGGCTGGAGCGGTTGCGGCGGACGGTGGGGGAGGAGGGGGCCGCGCGGCGGCGGCAGCGGGACCGGATGCTGTGGCAGGCCGAGGAGTGCGAGCGGGGCTGGTTCGGGCCGGGGCAGCCGGAGACCGTCGCACGGCTGCGCGCCGACCGGGACAACCTGCGCGCCGCCCTCGACTTCAGCCTGTCCACCCCGGGCGAGGAACGCGCCGGACTGAGGCTCGCCGGCACCCTCTGGTTCTACTGGCACGCCTGCGGCGCCCCCCGCGAGGGCCTGTACTGGCTCGAACGGGCCCTCGCCGCGAGCCCCGAACCGACCCGGGAACGGGCCCGCGGCCTCTGGGTCGCCGGGCTGCTGGCCGCCACCACCCAGGACTTCCCCCGGGGCCGCCGCCAGGCCCGCGACGCCCTCGCTCTCGCCCGTGCCCTGGGCGACACCGCCGAGGCCGCCCACGCCGAGTACGTCATCGGCGTCATCCGGCTGTTCGGCGACGACCTGCCCGGCGCGCTGACGCACTTCGAAGCCACCGTCGCCCGCGGCCCCGTACCCGGCCAGCACCTGAGCCTCGTAGGCCTCGACCAGGTCGAACTCGCCTGCGCGCTGGGCTTCCTCGGCGAGGCCGACCGGGCCGTCGAGGTCTGCGAGCGGGCCCTGCGGCTGTGCGAGCGGCACGGCGAGCAGTGGGTGCGGTCGTACGTGCTGCGCATCCTCGCCCTCGCGCACACCGTGCGCCGCGACTGGCCCCGGGCCGAGCGGCACGCCCGCGAGGCCCTGCGGCTCAAACACGCCGTCCACGACATCATCGGCATGGCCCTGACCCTCGACCTGCTCGCGTCGATCGCCGCCGAACGCGGCGCCCACCGGCACGCGGCCCTGCTGATGGGCGGCGCCGACCGCGTCTGGGCCGACATCGACACCGGCCGTTGGGGCGCGCACACCCTCAACTCCGTACGCCGGGACAGCGAGGAGCGGGCCTGCCGGGCCCTGGGACGGGACGCGTTCGACCGGGCCCACCGGCGCGGCGGCGGCCTCGGCCTCGCGGAACTCGTCGGCCAGGCCCTCCAGGAGCCGGCCCGCCCGCGCCCCGGAGACACCCCGGCCCCGCACGAGGACACCGCGGTCCGCCTGACCCGCCGCGAGTCGGAGGTCGCCCGGCTGGTCGCCGAGGGCCTCGCCAACCAGCAGATCGCCGACCGCCTGGTGATCGCCCGCCGCACCGCCGAAGGCCATGTGGAACGCATCCTCAGCAAGCTCGGCTTCAGCAACCGCAGCCAGATCGCCGCCTGGGTGACGGCGCGGCGCTGACCCTCCCGCACCGGAACACCCACCCGTCTCCCGAGGGGAACACATGACCGTCCTACAGCCCTCCACACCGGCCCCGTTCGACCACCGCATGGCCGTCTTCGACTCCGACGAGGACTTCGTGGCCGCCGCCCTGCCCTTCCTCGGCGAAGGCCTCGCCGCCCCCGGCGAACCACCGCCCGTGGCCATCGCCGACCCCCGCAACCTGGACCTCCTCCGGGACGCCCTCGGCGGCGACGCCAAGGACGTCACCTGCATCCCGCACACCGACTGGTACACCGGCTCCGCCGCCAACGCCGTCGCCCGCGCCGCCGCCTACCTCGCCGCCCACGCGGGCCCGGGCGGCGGGATCCACCTCCTCATGGAGCCCGTGTGGAGCGGCCGCGCCGGCCGTTCGGCCCGCGAGACCACCGAGTGGATCCGCTACGAGGCCCTCGCCAACCCCCTCTTCGCCCCCATGGCCACCACCGCCCTGTGCGCGTACGACACCCGCACCGCCGGGCCCGCCGTCGTCGCCGCGGCCCGCCGCACCCACCCCGACACGGAGGTCTACGAGGACCCGGTACGGCTCACGGCCGAACTCGACGCCGTACCGCTGCCGCTGCCCCCGGTCGGCGCGCGGCACCTCGCGCAGCCGCACGCCGGGGCCGTCCAGTCCTGGGCGCAGGACCGCGGACTGCCCGCCGCGGACGCCGAGCTGTTCGCCACGGCCGTCGCGGAGACGGCTGCGGCCCTGGCCCCCCTCGACGGCACCGCCCTGCTGTGGGGCGAGGCACCCGCCTGCGTCTGCGAACTCCGCTCGGCCCGCCGTATCGACGACCCGCTCGCCGGCTTCGTCCCGCCACCCGCCACCGGCCCGGAACCCGGACCGGGCCTGTGGTACGCGCGCCAGGTGTGCGCGTACGTCGACATCCGCGACGACACCGAGGGAGCCACGGTCCGGCTCACGTACGCGTGACCTGCACAAGCAGGTAGGGGATCGGGTAGTCCTCCCCCTGCGCCGGACCACCCCCGTGGATCACCCTGGACCCATGCTGCAACTCTCCGGGCCCCACCTCCCGGACCCCGAGGCACGGTACGGTCCGTTCCCCCAGCCACCCCTGGGAGCGGGCCATCTGAGCGTCGAGTACGCGCCCCGGCCCTCCGCCGTCCGCGAGGCACGCGCGGAGGTCCGCAGGCAGTTGGAAGGCTGGGGGCTCGCGGAGCACGGTGAGGTGGCGGAGGTGGCCGAACTGCTCGTCGGCGAACTGGCCACCAACGCCCTGGTGCACGCCGGGAGCCGCTTCCGGCTGACCCTCTTCGCCGCGCACGGCGTCCTGCGCTGCGAGGTCGCCGACGAGGCGCGCCGGGTGCCGTGGGTGCTGGACGCGGGCACCGGGGAGAGCGGCCGTGGGATGTTCCTGGTGAACGCGCTCGCCCAACGCTGGGGCTGCCACCGGGACGGGCCGGGCAAGACCGTGTGGTTCGAGCTCGGTACGTGCGGGGCGGACGGCTGTGGTCGGCGACAGCCGTGACGCTCCGCTGGGTGGGCCATGGCGGCTGGTTGTTGCCGCCTTGGCCTGTTCCCGGGCCGCGGGTTCGTCGTGGTTGTTCGCGCAGTTCCCCGCGCCCCTGAGAGGGCGATTGCGCTCCTGCCCTCTTGTCGGGCCGGGGTCTTTGCGGTTTCTTGATCTGTATGGCCGAGACCACGGATCACACGGGTACGCAGCAGTCCCAGCCGCGTAAGGCGAGCTGGAAGTACATCGGGCCGGGCATCGTCGTCGCGGCGACCGGTGTCGGTGCCGGTGACCTGGTCGCCACGCTCATCGCGGGCAGCAACTTCGGCTACACCCTCCTGTGGGCCGCGATCATCGGCTGTCTGGTGAAGATCTCACTGGCCGAGGCGGCGGGCCGCTGGCATCTGTCCACGGGGCGCACCCTGTTCGACGGCTGGGCGAGCCTCGGCCGCTGGACCACGTGGTTCTTCGCCGTGTACGTCGTCGTCTGGGGCTTCGTCTACGGAGCGGCGGCGATGTCGTCGAGCGCGCTGCCGCTGCAGGCGCTGTTCCCGGACGTGATGGACCTGAAGTGGTGGGGCATCGCCTGCGGTCTGGTCGGTCTGGTCTTCGTCTGGTTCAACAAGTACGCGGTGTTCGAGAAGGTCATGACGGTCCTGGTGGGCGTCATGTTCGTGGTGACGGTGTATCTGGCCGTCCGCGTCACCCCGAACCTCCTCGACGCCTTCGCCGGTCTCCTCCCGGTCCTGCCCGACGAGAAGGACTCGATCCTCAACACCCTGGGCCTGATCGGCGGCGTCGGCGGCACGATCACGCTCGCGGCGTACGGCTACTGGGTCAACGCCAAGGGCTGGACCGACACCGGCTGGATGAAGGTCATGCGCCTGGACAACCGCGTCGCCTACGCCACGACCGGCATCTTCGTGATCGCCATGCTCTTCGTCGGCGCGGAGATGCTCCACTCGGCGAACATCGCGATCGCGAGCGGCGACAAGGGCCTGATCCAGCTCGGCGACATCCTGGAGGCGGAGTACGGAGCGGCTACGGCGAAGTTCTTCCTGGTCGGCTTCTTCGCCACGTCGTTCACCTCGCTGATCGGCGTCTGGCACGGCGTGAGCCTGATGTTCGCCGACTTCGTGGCCCGGCTGTCGGGCACGGGGCGGGCCAAGGGCGAGGAGGTCGCCTCGGGCCGACGCGAACGCTCCTGGCCCTTCCGCGCCTACCTCCTGTGGCTGACCTTCCCGCCGATGATCCTCCTCTTCGAGGGCCAGCCCTTCCGCCTGATCATCATCTACGGCGTCCTCGGCGCGGCCTTCCTGCCCTTCCTCGCCGGGACCCTGATCTGGCTGCTGAACTCCAGCCGTACGCCCAGGGAATGGCGCAACGGGCCGGTGAGCAACGCCATGCTCGCCATCGCGGGCCTGCTGTTCCTGGTCCTGTGCGTGAAGCAGATCTGGGACCAGCCGTGGGGGCAGTTCTTCTAGGCAGGGGGGGCAGGCAGGGAGAATCGACGGATGAGCGAGCAGCCACCTCCACCGCCCGGCCCCGGGTTCGGCCCGCCCCCACCGCAGTACGCGCCGGCGCAGCCCTCCTACGCGCCGCCGCCCTCCCCGTACCCGCCCGCACCACCCCCGTACGCCCAGACCCCGCCCCAGCAACCGGCCCCGGCCGGACCGGACTTCCTCGCCGTCGACAAGCGCAGCGCGGTCGTCGTCGACGCGACCGGCGTCGCCTTCGAGTCGTCCGGCCGGACGATCGAGTTCCGCTGGCCGGAGATCCGCGGCGTCCACTACCGGGCGAGCCCCGACGGCAAGGCCCTGATGGTCTCCGTGGTCCACATGGACGGCCGCTTCTACGAGTGCGTGGTGGAGGCCAAGCCCAGGTCACGGCTTCAGGAGTGGTTCCCGCAGCTGGCCTGGGTCCTTGGCCACTACCGTCCGGCGGGCTAGCGGCGGCTACGGCAGCCCGTGCACATGCGGACCCACCGCGTTGGACCACGCGTTGCCCGCCGTCGCGTCCCAGTTGGTCGACCAGGTCATCGCGCCCCGCAGTCCGGGATACGTCCGCGGGGGCTTGAAGGAACCGCACCCCGTGCCCTTGGCCAGGCAGTCCAGGGCGTTGTTCACGACGGACGGCGACACATAGCCGCTCCCGGCGCCCCGGGTCGAGGCGGGCAGGCCGAGCCCGACCTGGGACGGGGCCAGGCCGCCCTCCAGCTGGATGCAGGCCAGGGCGGTCAGGAAGTCCACCGAGCCCTGGCTGTAGACCTTGCCGTCGCAGCCCAGCATGGAACCGCTGTTGTAGTACTGCATGTTGACGACCGTGAGGATGTCCTTGATGTTCAGCGCGGTCTGGAAGTAGGAGTTGGACGTCGACTGCATGTCGATGGTCTGGGGTGCCATCGTGATGATCAGTGACGAGCCCGCCTTCGCCGAGAGCGACCGCAGGGCCTGGGTCATATAGGTCGCGTTGAGGCCGTTCTCCAGGTCGATGTCGACGCCGTCGAAGCCGTACGTCTGCATCAGGGAGTGCACCGAGTTCGCGAAGTTCGCCGCCGAGGCGGCGTCGTTCACCGCCACCGTGCCGCGCTCACCGCCGACCGAGATGATGACCTTCTTCCCGGCCGCCTGCTTGGCCCTGACGTCGGCCTTGAACTGGTCGACGGTGTAGCCGCCGAGACCGGCCGAGTCCAGGGTGAAGGTCACCGCGCCCGGCGTCGAGGTCGCGTCCGCGAAGGCGACGGCGATGATGTCGTACTGCGACTGGACGTCCGCCAGCTTCTGGACCGTGGCCCCGTTGTTGAAGTTCTGCCAGTAGCCGGTCACCGCGTGCTTGGGCAGGGCGGGACCGGGGCCGGTCGGCGCGTTCGTCCGGCCCGTCACCGCCGCCGACTTCGGGGACTCGCCCGCCGCGTTGGTCGCCGCGACCTGGAAGGAGTACGACGTCGAGGCCGCGAGGCCGGTCACGGTCGCCGAGGTTCCGGAGACGGCCGTCGCCTTCGTCCCGTCGCGGTAGACGGTGTAACCCGTCGCCCCGGAGACGGTGTTCCACGCCAGTGACACCGACGAGGACGACGTCCCGGAGACGTTCAGACCGCTGGGCGTGGCAGGGACCGTGGGACCGGGGTCGGTGCCGCCGCCCCCGTCGGGCCCGAACACCGACACGTCGTCCGCGTAGTACGCGGTCTGCCCGTACCAGCCGTGTGTGTACACCGTCACCGAGGTCGTCGACGAGCCCGTCCTGAAGGTCGTGGACAGCTGTTTCCAGGAGGAGGAGTCCGGCGTCCAGGTGGACACGTCGGTCGTGCCCGTGCCCGTGACGCCGAGATAGGCGTAGCCGCCCCGGACCCAGGCGCCCAGGGTGTACGTCGAGCCGGGCTTCACCCGTACCGTCTGGGCGCACCGGGCGTTGTCCTGCCCCGCCGGGGTCCCCTTCAGCGCGGCCGTGCCGGTGTGCACCGGTGAGGAGACGGCCGTACCGCTGCCCGCGGAGCAGGTCCAGTCGCTCAGGCCCGACTCGAAGCCGGCGTTCCTGGCGTTGTTGACGTCGGCGGCGGAGGCCTGGCCGACGGTCGTGACAGTGAGGGCCAGGGCAGCCGTGACGGCACCCGACCACAGCCGCATGGATCGTCTGTGTCTGAACATGACAAGAAAATGGTCCAGACCAGAGGGGGTGTCAATAGGTTCAGACCAATCACGGGTCGGCCTGCCTCCCGGGGGGTCGATGCCGAGCGGCGAGATGCTCAACCTGCCCCGTTTTGGCGCATCTTGTGCAACGACAGTTGCTCCCCAGCTACACAAACGCTGTTCTCCGGTCACAGAGCCGTGGATACAGTGCTGAGGTAGTCACGCAGTGAAGTCACCGAAGTGGGCCGGAGTCACACCGGCGCGCCGACGGGCATGGGGAAACGGGGAGCTGCGCGTGCCAACTGCCATTGCCGTGACAAGTGCCGACATGGCACTGCCGCCACAGGACGAACGCACCCTGCCCGCCGTCGTGCTGCGGGACATCGACCGGCGCCCCCTGGAACAGACGCTCGCCGAGATGCAGGCCCTGGTCGAGCACCACGGACACGTGATCGTGGTCTGCTCCCAGGCCGCGCCCACCGCCGTACAGCGCCGGCTGCACACCCTGCGCTCCCTCATGGAGAGCGACCGCATCGCCCTCTTCCGCCCGGACCTGCCCCCGCTCGGACTGGCGGTCCTGGCCCGCCAGTTACGACAGCTGGCCTCCTGCGACATCAGCCCCGGCGTGCTGGCGTCGGCAGGCCGGCTGCTCGTCCACTACATCCACGCCGGGGCGCTGCTCAACTCCGTCACCCGGCTCGACCGCGTCCCCGTCGGCCTGAAGTCGCACGCCAAGTCCTGGGTCCCGGGCAGCCAGTTCGGCGTCCTCGCCCACCCCGAGCCGCAGCTCGTCAGAATCACCCCCGAAGCCGCCCTCCCGGGCCCCGAGTTCGGCACCTGGATGCTGGTCGCCAAGGGGCAGCTCCAGTCCGACTGGGTCACCGCCACCCTCGCCCCCTCCTGGAAGGTGCAGGGCCTGCGCGAGATCCCGCTGCCGGCCGAGTCGCCCGGCTGGTGGGGCACCGGCAAGCTCATCGAGTTCTGCAGCTTCCTGCCCGACCTGTCGGTCCTCTACCAGCTGGTCACCTCCGTACGGCGCGGCAGCTGCCACTGGTGCGGCATCGACGTCATCGGAGACCGCTGCGTGTTCTGTTCGGCCCTGCCACCCGTCTACGACAGCCCGCCCCCCAAACAGCTCGAGAGCCGAACGGCCGCCGGAGCGCCGGGCGGACGGCGTCCGGGGTGACACCTGACACCGCTCGCCGGCACCGCTCCGATCCCGACCGACCGCTATCCCCAACGAGGTTGCACGGTTCATGAATTCCCGTCAGCGCCGCGGCGTGCTTCTCCTGCTCCTGTCGGTCGTCTGTGCCCTGGGCGCCTTCACCGGCGTGCTCTCCGTCATAGGCGACGTGAAGTCCAAGGTCGGCCCCGAGGTCACCGCCTACCGCCTGAAATCGGACGTGCCGCCCTACACCACGCTCACCACGGGCCAGTTCGAGAAGATCAAGATGCCCGAACGGTGGCTGTCCGACAACGCCGTCACCGATCTGCGGGAGATCCAGGGCAAGATCGCCGTGACGACGCTCCGTTCGGGCTCCCTGCTCCAGTCCGACATGATCGTCCGCCAGCCCGCACTTCAGCCGGGCCAGCAGGAGGTCGCCATCATGATCGACGCGGCGACCGGCGTGGCCGGCAAGATCACGCCCGGCTCCTCGGTCAACGTGTACGCCACCTTCGAGGGCAAGCGTGAGGGCGACCCCGACCAGTCGAAGATCATCGTGACCAACGCCAAGGTCATCGACGTGGGCGACCTGACCGCGCTGAAGCCGGACGAGAACAACCGCACCCAGCAGCCCACCGACGCCGTCCCGATCACCTTCGCGCTGTCCGCCCTCGACGCCCAGCGCATCACCTACGCCGAGTCGTTCGCCCAGCGGGTCCGGCTCGCCCTCGTCGCGCCCGGCAGCGACACCACGGTCCCGGAGCAGGACCGGACGTACGAACTCGCGAAGGACAAGTGAGAGGCCCGCATGCCCACGAGGATCCTCCCGGCAGTCGGTGAAGCGGACGCCGTCCGGTCCATCACGACGCTGCTCAGCCAGCTCCCGGACGCCGAGCCGGTGGCCCCGGTGGGCGACTCCACCCAGCTCATCGACACCCTCGCGCGGCTCGCCGCCGAGTCCGTCGACGAACTGCCCGAGGTCGTGGTCGTGCACGAGCGGATCGGCCCGGTCCCCGCGCTGGAACTGATCCGCGAAGTGGCCCTGCGTTTCCCGGCCGTCGGCGTCATCCTCGTCACCTCGGACGCGAGCCCCGGCCTCTTCCAGGCCGCCATGGACTACGGCGCCCGCGGCCTCGTCGCCCTGCCCCTGAGCTACGAGGAACTGGCCAGCCGCGTCCAGGCGGTCGCCCAGTGGTCCGTCGGCGTACGGCGGCACCTGGGCGCCGGCGGCGACGTCTTCACCGGCGTCGGAGGCACCGTCGTCACCGTCAGCGGCGCCAAGGGCGGTACCGGAGCCACCCTGACCGCCATCCAGCTGGCCCTGGCCGCCCAGGCCTCCGGCCGCAGCACGGCCCTGGTCGACATGGACCTCCAGACCGGCGACATCGCCTCCTACCTCGACGTCCAGTTCCGCCGCTCCGTCGTCGACCTGGCCGCCATCACGGACATCTCCCCGCGCGTCCTGGCCGACGCCGTCTTCCGCCACGACACGGGCCTCGCCCTGCTGCTCGCCCCGGCCGAAGGGGAACGCGGCGAGGACGTCACCGACCGCGCCGCCCGCCAGATCGTCAGCGCCCTGCGTTCCCGCTACGAGATCGTCGTCATCGACTGCGGCGCCCAGCTGAGCGGCGCGGGCGCGGCGGCCGTGGAGATGGCGGACCGGGCCCTGCTGATCACCACGCCGGACGTGGTCGCCGTGCGGGGCGCCAAGCGGGCGGTACGGATGTGGGACCGGCTGCAGATCCGCAAGGCCGAGGAGACGACCGTCGTCGTCAACCGGCACAGCCGCGGTACGGAGATCCAGCCGCCCCTGATCCAGAAGATCACCGGCACGGCGGTCGCCGCCACCGTCGTCCCCGCCAACTTCAAGGAACTGCAGAGCGTCGTGGACGCGGGCCGCATCCACGAACTGGAGAACAAGAGCGCGGTGAAACAGGCCCTTTGGGGTCTGGCGGGGGAGTTGGGCCTGGTCAAGGTCCCGGACGGTGCGCAGAAGGCCGGCCGGGGGTCGGTGAGCTTTCGGCGGAGGAGGGAGGGCGGATGAGAGGGCGGTCAAGGAGTGGGGACCGGGGCCAGGTCACCATCGAGTTCCTCGGGATGACACCGACGATCATCGTGACGCTGGTGGCGCTGTGGCAGGTCGTCCTCGTGGGTTACACGTTCATTCTCGCGGGCAACGCGGCGGACGAGGCGGTACGACAGGCGACGGCGGCCGAACCGGGGGCGCGGCAGGGCGTGTGCGAGGCGGCCGGGCTCAAGCATCTGTCGGACGCGTGGCGAGCCGGGGCCGAGGTGACCTGCCAGGGCTCCGGCTACGTGACGGCCGACGCGCGCCTTCAGGTCCCGGTCCTCTTCCCCGGCACGCTGACCTTCGGGTTCACGGTCCACGGCCACGCCGGGGCGGTCGAGGAGGCGAAACCGAGATGACCGGAATCCGCAAGGGCCGCGACCGCGGCCAGGTTGCCATCGAGTACATCGGCTTCCTTCCGATCCTGCTGATCGTCGCCCTGGCGGCCGTGCAGCTCGGCCTGATCGCCTACACGGCCCAGCAGGCCGGCACGGCGGCCCGGACCGGGGCGCGCAGCGCGTCGCTGGAGGGGCCCTACCAGGCGGATTGCCTTGCGGCGGTGAGCGACTGGCTGGCCGACGAGACCAGTTGCACCGATGCGCACGGCGCGGACGAGGTCACGGTCACGGCGGAGATCACCATCCCCTCGGTCTTTCCGGGCAAGGACAACTTCGGTACGGCGCGCAAGCGCGCCACGATGCCGCTCGACCACTGAAAGACGAGCTAGGAGCACCGCACTCATGAGCCTGCGAGCACGCATCAACACCCCCGAGGAGAACGGCAACCGGGGCGAGGACGGCCACATGGTCGCCTCCTACCGGGCCAAGCTCCTGGAGGAGATCGACCTCGCGGAGATGAGTTCGCTGGCCGCCGCCGAGCGCAGGGCGCGGCTGGAGCGGGTGCTCGGGCACATCATCAGCCGCGAGGGCCCGGTCCTGTCGACGGTGGAACGCTCGCAGCTGATCCGCAGGGTGGTCGACGAGGCGCTGGGCCTGGGCATCCTGGAGCCGCTCCTGGAGGACGCCTCCATCACGGAGATCATGGTGAACGGCCCGGACGCCATCTTCGTGGAGCGCGGCGGCCGGGTCGAGCAGCTGCCGTTGCGCTTCGCCTCGAACGAGCAGCTCATGCAGACGATCGAGCGGATCGTCTCGACGGTAAACCGCCGCGTCGACGAGTCGAACCCGATGGTCGACGCCCGCCTCCCCTCCGGCGAGCGCGTCAACGTCATCATCCCGCCCCTGTCCCTGACGGGCGCCACCCTCACCATCCGCCGCTTCCCGCGCTCCTTCACACTCCAGGAGCTGATCGGCCTCGGCTCGCTCGACGAGCACATGCTGTACCTGCTGGCGGGCCTGGTGCAGGCGAAGTTCAACGTCATCGTCTCGGGCGCGACCGGCACCGGGAAGACGACCCTGCTGAACGCGCTCTCCGGGCTGATCCCCGGGGGCGAGCGCATCATCACCATCGAGGACTCGGCCGAACTCCAGCTCCAGCAGGCCCACGTCATCCGCCTGGAGTCGCGCCCGCCGAACGTCGAGGGCAAGGGCCAGATCTCGATCCGCGACCTGGTCCGCAACTCCCTGCGCATGCGCCCCGACCGCATCGTGGTCGGTGAGGTCCGAGGCGGCGAGTCCCTAGACATGCTGCAAGCCATGTCCACGGGCCACGACGGCTCACTCGCCACCGTCCACGCCAACAGCGCCGAGGACGCGCTGATGCGGCTGCAGACCCTCGCCTCCATGTCGGACGTGGAGATCCCCTTCGTGGCACTGCACGACCAGATCAACAGCGCGGTGGACGTCATCGTGCAGCTGACCCGGTTCGCGGACGGCGCCCGCCGTATCACCGAGATCGCCCTGATGGACAGCCACGGCAGCGACCCGTACCGGCTGGTCACGGTCGCCCGCTTCAACGCGCGGCCCATGAGCTCCGACGGCCGTATCCACGGCAACTTCGAGTACTTCCCCGTCCCGCGCCGCACCGCCGACCGCCTGTACATGGCGAGCCAGCCCCTCCCACAGGCCTTCGGCATCGCCCGGTCCGCGGACCAGCTAGCCACCCGAGAAGCCAGGTAGGACCGACCGATGGATCTGCAATCGCTCATCACGCTCACCACGGGCGTCACCCTGCTGACGTGCGTCCTCGCGGTCGTCGGCCTGCACTCCTACGCCACGGGCAAGGCACAGCGCCAGGCGCTCGTCGACCGCCTGTCCGCCACCGGCCAGATCCCGGCCGGCGGCCGTCGCCGCCACTTCCGGAACCTGGATCGCCGCCTGCGGCGTACCAAACTCGGCAGGAAACTGGAACTCCGCCTGGCGGCGACGGGCCTGGACATCACCCCGGGTGAGTTCTTCGTCTACATGCTCGCCACGGTCGCCGGCCTGTGGCTGATCGGGCAGGCGGCCCTGGCGCCGTTCTTCGGACCGCTGGCGGGGTTGCTCGGCATGTGGGTGGCATTCCAGTTCCTCAACTGGCAGCGCCAGAAGCGCATCGAGAAGTTCATCAACCAGCTCCCGGAGCTGGCCCGGATTCTGGCCAACGCCACGCAGGCAGGACTCGCCCTGCGCACGGCGATCGGCATGGCCGCGGAGGAACTGGAGGCTCCTGCGGGCGAGGAGCTCGCCAAAGTCTCCGCCCAGTTGGCGGTGGGCGCGTCCCTGGACGACGCACTGGGGGAACTGGCAGACCGCCTCCCGTCCCGCGAACTGGTCGTCCTGGTCACCACGCTGGTGCTGTCGAACAGGGCGGGCGGGCAGGTGGTGAGCGCGTTGCGGAATCTGACGGACACGTTGGAGGAGCGCAAGGAGACGCGGCGGGAGGTACGGACGCAATTGTCGCAAGTGAACATGACATCTTATGCGGTGCCCGTATTGGGCGTGGGTGCATTGTTCATGCTGAACGCCATCAATGACGGTTCGCTGGATCGCATGACCGGGTCGCCGATCGGTCAAGCCTCCGTGATCATCGCTTTCAGCCTCTACGGAATCGGCTTCTTCCTCATCCGCCGTATGTCCCGCATCGACGTCTGAGCCACCGAGCCTTAGGAGGAGGAGAGCACCATGGGACTTCTGCTGGCACTCGTCATGGGGCTCAGCGTGTGGGGAGCCTTCGCTGGCATCCGCATGTACCGAGCAGAAGCCAGGCTCCCTGCCGACCTCGCGGTGGCTCTGGAGATCGGTGGGTCCCGCACCGGCGCCGTAGGCTCGCTGGTCGACCGGCTCGGCATGCGCCACGCGCCTGCCGTACTGCGGCTGATGGGACCCAAGCGGGTCGCGAAGTACCGCCGCAAGATCGATCTCGCGGGAAACCCCGGCGGCCTCACCATCGACCGCTACGCGGCCAGGCGCGCGGTGTACGGGGCGGTCGGTGGCCTGGGCGGCATGATCGCGCTGGCCAGGGGCAGTGTCGTCGCCGCACTCATGATGTTCGCCTTCGCGGTTTTCTGGGCCGACGTCGGGATCTGGTCCGCGATCCGAATCCGCAAGGACGCGATCGAGCGGACGCTGCCGGACTTCCTGGACGTGCTCGCGGTCGTCGTCAGCGCGGGCCTTGGCTTCCGGCAGGCGCTCGACCGGGTGGCGTCCAAGTACGAGGGCCCTTGGGCCGACGAGCTCCGGATCACCCTGCGTCAGATGGACCTCGGCATGAGTCGCCGCCAGGCATTCGACGAACTGCGCCGACGCAACGACTCGGACCAGGTGGCGATGTTCGTGACGGCGCTGCAACAGGGCGAGGAACTGGGCGCGCCGATCGTGGACACGCTCGTCTCGCTGGCCAAGGACATGCGCCGTACGGACGCGCAGAACGCCCGCCGCAAGGCCGCGCGTGCGGTCCCCAAGGCCACCTTGATGATCACGACCTTCATGGTTCCGGCCACGATGATCCTGCTCGGCGCGGGAATGCTGCTCGGCTCCGGCACGGACTTCAGCTCCATCACGGGCGAGTAGAACGGGGGCGATGGCATGTCGACGACAAAGGAACGCACCAGGCTGCTGCGCCGCCGCTCGAAGCCGCCGGAGATCACCACTCCACCGGCGGGCACGGTCCTCCCGGCCCATGTGAGGACGGGTGCGCCGGACATCCCAGTGACGTATGCGACGCCCGCCCTCCCCCCGGGCTGGGTCCGGGCAGACGCCCCGGTGACGACCGGGTCCGCAGCACCGGCCGCCGCAGGGCCGGAGGCAAAAGGCGAGGTCGGCAACGAGCGGACTGTGCGGATCAGGAAGGGGGAGCGACGCGGCAACGGGCAACGACGGAACGTGGATCCTCATGCCGGGCAGCCGACCCGGGTTGCGGCATCCGCACGGGCCAATGGTGCGGCGTCGGCTGAACAGCGACCGACGGCCGTTCGCGGGAACGACCCGGTCAGGGAGGATGGACAGGGCGGGTCGGCCGCCCATGGCTCCCAACCTTCACAAGGGACTTCCGCACTGGCGGCAACGCCCGGCAAAGCCACCATTCCCATCCAGATCAACGCCCTCCAGGCCATGTGCCGTCAGGTCTTCGGCTTCCGTCTGGCGATGATCGCCCTGGCCGCCCCCGCGGCGCTCGTCAACGCCAGCCCAGGCCTGGGAACCCGCTTGGTCGGCAGCGCCGTGGTCGTCACGTTCATGGCCTCGTACGTCCTCTTCAGGGACTGGGAGCGCTTCGGGCCTCTGCTTCTGTGTCATCCCTCCCTCCTGGCCTTGGACACCCTCTTCGGCTCCCTGCTGCTGATCTCCGCGGGCCCGGACACCACCCTGGCCTACGTCAGCGTCTGCACGCCCCTGCTGGCCGGCCTTGTCTACGGCTGGCGAGGGGCAGCCTTCTTCGCGTCGCTCCAGTCACTGATTCTCTTGCTGATCTACGCGACGTCGACGGGCGTGCACGCCGGCATCGCCGAGTCGTCCCTCCTCCCCGGCCTCTGCCTCATCGCCGGAGCCGTCGGCTCCAGCCTGCGCAACCTCATGCTCCGCTTCGGCGCCGCCACCCAGGCCCTGACTACCGTCCAGGCGCGCCTCGCCGTAACAGAAGCGGTCAGCGCTGAACGAGCCCGTCTGGCCCGCGAAATGCACGACTCGGTCGCCAAGACCCTGCACGGAGTGGCCCTGGCCGCCGACGGCCTGACCGACTCAGCCGGCGCCGACCGTATGGACTCGGCACTGATCAGACAACAGGCCGCATTGGTCGCTCGCTCAGCCCGCCGAGCCGCCGCCGAATCCCGCGAACTCCTGGCCGACCTGCGCCGCGAATCAGACCCCGCCCAAGCCACCGACGTCCTCGTCGAACTGGCGGCCCGGACCCGCGACTTCAGCACCCGCACCAGCCTCCCCGCCATCTACCGCCGCACCGGCGCCCACGCGGTGCCTCCCGTCCCACCGGCCGTGGCCCGCCAACTCCTCACCATCGCCTCGGAAGCCATGGAGAACGCCCACCGCCACGCCCACCCCACCCGCGTCGATGTTCGCGCGGGCGTCCACGGCGATCTGCTCCGCATCAGCGTCTACGACGATGGACGCGGTCTCCCACCCGGCACGACCCTCGAACAACTCCGCCGCGCGGGCCACTTCGGTTTGGTCGGAATGGTCGAACGGGCGGCCTCGGTGGGCGCCCGCATTCGCATAGGCCGCGGTGGCCACCCCAAGGGCACGGAAGTCCGCCTGGAACTCCCCCTGGCCGCTTTGACCGCACCCACCGCCTGACCCCCCCACGAGCCGAGAGGAGACCCTGATGCCGGACCACACCACTCCACACCCCGGCGCACCCCAGCCGCCGTCCACGGAGAACCCGTTCGCCGCGCCACCGACCCACCGCCTCCGGATCGTCGTGGCGGACGACAACCCCGTGGTCCGCGCCGGCCTCACCGCCTTGCTCTCCGGGCGCGCGGACATCGAGGTCGTGGCGGAGGCGGCAGACGGCCGCCAGGCCTACGAGGCAGCCCACCAGCACCGCCCGGATGTCATCCTCCTCGATGTCCGCATGCCCGGCGTGGATGGCATCTCGGCACTCCCGTACCTAGTCCAGATCGCCCCGGTCGTGATGCTGACCTACAGCAGGGAGGCGGAGATCGTCCAGGAGGCCCTGCGCCGGGGAGCGGGCGGCTACCTGGTCCACGGCGAGTTCACGGCCGACCAGCTGGTCGATGCCGTACGGGACATCAAGCAGGGCAGGGCCCACTTCACCCCCACGGCAGCGGGGGCCCTGCTGGCCCAACTCCGCCAGGACCAGGCGCCGACGCCGCCGCTCCCCGAGAACCTGGGCCAGTCATCAAATGCGACTGCATACGGAATTTCCCCCTCCGCAAACCCGCATACTCAATCTCAACAACCCACTCCACCAGCAAGTTTGCACCCACCCCACATGCCACCCCCACCCATTTCTCCAGAAAACCTTTCGCAAGTGCAATCGCATGTGGGACAGTCGTCGTCTGCATGGGCGACGAGTGGCCGTCCGGCAGCTCCGGACAGGTCGCGGTTCCAACTGAGCACGAGGGAGGCGGAGATCATGGACCTCATCGCATCCGGCATGAACAACCAGCAGATCGCCGCCACGTGCTTCATCAGCGAGAAGACCGTCAAGAACCACATCAACCGCATCTTCGCCAAACTCCACAGCACCAGCCGCTCCGAGGCCGCCGCGAAATGGATCGGCACCGCACCGGACTCGCATCGAGGACTGGGGTGACCTTCGGTGACTTTCTTGGGGAGGAGTACCCGGTTGGGCCCGTGCGGTTGGGCCCGGAATTGGGCCCTGGGGCCCTCTGGCGGAGAGGGTGTTCCGCCGTACGTTCCTCGTGTCGAAAGCGACACAGCCGAAACCGGAGGGGAACACCATGAGCGACATGATGCTGAAGACCGCTGTTGCGACCAAGGTCCGTGTGAACGGCTGGAAGAACACCACGGTCGAAGCCATGCAGCGCCGCGCCGGCGACAAAGGGCAGACGGCGGTCGAGTACCTGGGCATCATCGCGGTGGTCGTCGCAATCGTGGTTCTGATCGCCGGGACGAACCTTGGTCAGACGATCGTCAACAAGCTGACCACGCAGATCAACAAGGTCGCTCCTTGAGCCAACCTCGCAGGTACGGCGACGCAGGGCAGGCATTCCCCATCTACATCACTGTGGTGGGGGGCCTGCTCTTCCTCGCGTTCGCCTACTTCGCGGTCGGCCAGGCCGCGGCGAATCGGAACGGCGCCCAGACGGCCGCGGACGCGGCAGCTCTCGCGGCGGCCCAGGACAGGCGGGACCTCCTCGCAGGCGCGTGGGTGGACGACGTACTCGACCCGACCAAGTGGAATGACATCCTCAACGGCAACGCCGAAGGGCTCGGCCCGTCGTGCTGGCGTGCACATCAGCTCGCCGCGCCGAACGACGCCCGAGTGGTCGGCTGTGAACCTGAGGGCCTTCTGGGCTTCACGGTCGAGGTCGAGACCAACAAGCCCGTCGGTGACTCGGTCGTCCCCGGCACGGCGGACAACAAATCGAATGCGTCCGCCACCGCCGTGATCGAGCCCCGTTGTACGTTCAAGCTTCCTCCCGCGGACGCGGGTGAGGGCACACTGCCAAGGCTCTCCTGCAAGGGCAGGAACTGGGACCTGAAGCCGGACGATCCTCCCGAGGTTCTCCCGAAACCCGAAGACCTCTTCGACGTCCATCTGGCCGACTGACAGCGAACGACGAGTTGAAGGAAGCAGCAGCGATGAGCATTCGGTTCACTACGAAGGCCCACAGGGGGGTGGTCGCGTTGACCGTTGCGGCCGGATTGGCCCTCGGAGTGGCCGGCTGCGGCGGCGGTGGCGACGACGAGAAGCCGAAGCCGTCGGCATCCGCCTCCAAGGACGGTGGATCCAAGCCGAGTGCTCAGGAGGGGCAGGACAGCGAGCCCTTGGCCGAGGTGAAGGGGCCGAGCGGCCTGCTTCTCCAGATCACTTCTGCTGAGCGTGACTCCGGTGGGTTCGTCACTGTGAACGGCAACCTGAAGAACGATGGCTCAGAGATCGTCACCATTCCTGCAGAGCTGAGTGGTAATGAGACCGAGATCATCAACAAGGGCAGGTCGTTCGGTGGCGCCACGCTCGTCGACTCGAAGGGCAAGAAGCGGTACTACGTGCTGCGCGACACGGACGGGCGTCCGTTGACGACCACTGGCTTCTCGGCCCTCAAAGCCGGGGAATCGATGGCTGTGTTCCTGCAGTTCCCATCCCCCCCGGCAAGCACGACCGAAGTCACCTTCCAACTGCCGCTGTTCTCGAGCGCACTCATCAAGATCTCCGGGTGAGGCCCACCATGACCCCCGCGCGCACCACTAGGGCGACTACCCCACGCCTCGCTCTGGTCCTCACCGCCGCCACCTTCATGGTCGCCACGAACATCTACGGCGCAGTGTCGGCCCATGCCGACGACACCCCCAGCGTTCCCCCGGGCACCGAGGCTTCCGCCTCACCCCCCGTCGAGGTAGACCCCAACGACCCCGACCTCAAGCTCCCCGAGGGCGCCACCCTGGCCTCCGCCAAGGTCCTCGACATCAAACAGGTCGTAGAAGACCAAAGCGGCGACGAACGCCGTGAGGACACCAACGCCGACGTCAAGTTCGCCCTCCAGGCCGAGGTCCTCTTCGACAAGGACAGCGCGAAGCTCAGCGCGGAGGCGAAGTCCCGTATCTCCGCGATCGCCGAGGAGATCAAGACGCAGAACGCCACGAAGATCCGCGTCTTCGGCTTCACGGACAACCTGGGCTCCTCCGCCCACGGCGACGTCCTGTCCCGGAAGCGCGCCGACGCTGTACAGAACGTCCTGGACCAGGAACTGACGAACTCCAACGTCACCTACGAGGTACGCGGCTACGGCGAGCAGTACCCGATCGCGGACAACTCCTCGGAACCGGGCCGTAAGAAGAACCGCCGGGTAGAGGTCTCCTTCCCCCGCGCGGCCTAGAGCAGGTGATCGGCCTCCCTGCCTTGATCTCGAGGATCAGCGCACGGAGGGCCTCCCGGCGCACCTGCCTCACACCCACCGCAGGGGTCTACGGATCGCTGCGCTACAGGGAGGCGGCCCCGCGTGTATTCGCCTGCGTGGTCAGGGCGTGCGGCGGCGACTTGGGCTTCGGTGACACGCGTGAACTCGGTGGCGGTACGCGCATGTGGGCGGTATTGCCACACGGGGGCGCCCGCGACTACCTGTGTGGCGCAGGCGTACTGGAGCGCTAAGGGCTGCTTTTGGGCCCCGATTTGGGGCCAGGGACCCATCCCGCCTCGGTGCCCCCTTCCTACCCTCGGCCGTGTCGTAGAGCGAAGGGGCGGGGGACATGGCTTTGTTCGGGGGAGTGCCGGCGCCCGAGTCGGGATGGCCGTCGGGGCCGGGCAGCCGTCAAACGATGCCCGGCTCGCTCGCGACGGCCCTGGCCCTCACCCACACCCTCTTCGCGATCACCCTGCTCGGCGGCTCGGGCGTCCTGATCACCGCGGCCTCGTACGATGCCGTCGATGGCGGCCTCCTGGCCCTGACCGCCTACGCGGCAGCCCCGGGCACGCTCGGCTGGTGGCTCGCCCGCCGCACCTGGCAGGGCGGAACCAGAACCCGGGCTGCCCTGATCGCCGTACAGGCATGGCTGATCCTCGGCGCTACAGCGAACATCACCGACGGCTCACCCCGCGGCTACACCCAACTCTTCCTCCCCTCCCTGACCCTCTACTTCCTCACCCGCAAGGACAGCGCGGACTGGTACCGCCTCCCCACCCACGACCGTGCCGAACGCCGCCCGTTCTCCCTGCCCCGCATGATCCGCTGGCGCCGCGACGAGGGCCAGACGGCGGTGGAGTACGCCGGTCTCATCGCGGTCGTCGCCGCGATCATCACCGCCCTGGTCGTCAGCGGCCTGGGCACCCAGATCTACGGCGGCCTGCAGTCGGCGGTCTGCAAGATCACAGGAACGGCCTGCCCGTCACAGCCGCCCGGCGACGGCACCGGCATCACGGCCGAGCGCGGCACGCCGAACGGAGAGGGCACGAGGCCGGAGGCCGGCGACGACGATCAGCCCGAGTCCGAAAGCCGGAACACCCCGCAAGGCAAGCCCGAGGACGACGAGGACGACGAGGACGACGACGGATGCTTCTCCGGATTCGGCGCCTTCTTCGGCTGCACGGGCAACCAGCTGAAGCAAGTCGGCGAAGGCCTCTTCGTGGACGGCATCGGCGGCGAACTCAAGGGCATCTGGGACACCGTCACCAACCCCCTCGACACCCTGGACGGCCTCAAGGACTACGGCGGCGTCATCGCCGACCAGTGGTCGCAGGACGCCAAGGGCGCCAGTGACAAATGGGCGAAGGGCGACTACTTCGACGCCCTCACCGACTGGGGCGGCGCGACCCTGAACTCGGGCGGGAAGATCCTCGACGACACGTTCATCGGGGAAGAGGTCCGCGACCAGTGGAACAGCGGCAACAAGACCCGAGCCGTCACCACGGTCGTATGGAACGTCGGCTCCCTCTTCATCCCCGGCTACGGCGAGGCCAAGCTCGTCGGAAAACTCGGCAAGCTGGGCAAACTCGGGAAACTCGGCGACCTGGGCAAACTCACCGACAAGGCCGTCGACGCGGCGGACGACGCGAGGAAGGCGGCCAAGGCCGGCGACGCGGCGGCCGCACGCAAGGCGGCGAAGGAAGCAGACGAAGCGGCGGACGAGGCCGAGAAGAAGGCCCGCGAATCCGGCTGCACCCTTGCCGCCCCACCCCGCAGAACCCCGTTCGGCGGCGCCCCGGGCACGGGTACCACGCTCCTGGCCGCGGCCCGAGCCGATTCCCCCTACGTCATCCTCGCCGAGGACGGCTGCGACGAGGAGGCCAAGGAACAGGCACAGGAGGCCCGCAAACAGGCGAACGAGGCGGACAAGGCCGCCGACGGGGCGGAGCAGAGGAACAGGCCTGCCAACGACTGGCAGGCCAGGGACGACATCCCCGGGCCGGCGCGCGGCAAGGTCCTCAAGTTCCCGAACAAGCGCCACACTGTCAGCGGGGCGTCCAGCGGACAGGTGAAGGAGCGCAACACGGTGATCCTCAGAGGCAACGAGGACCTGGTCCGCTCCGACATCGAGGACATCGCGAACGGCCGCGCCACGCTGTCGCCGGACGGGAACACCTATGAGATCAACGGCCGCGCGTACGAGGTGGAGGGCAACGGAACGGTCTTTCCGAAGTCCGGCCCCGGCCTGGTCGAGATGGACCGCATCGAGTACGCGGCGTTGAAGGAGATCGCGCGGAACAAGGGCGACGCCGGCAAATCGCAGCAACTCCAGCGGGACCCGAAGTTCGTCGACAACCCCGAGAAAGTCGAGAAGGCCAAGGCCGTCTATGAGGGGACGTACAAGTGATCGGAACGTACGAGTGATCGGCAACCTCTTCACTGTCGCGGAGCCGTCCCCGGAGAGCCTGCGAAGAGCCCTGGCGGACCTGATGGCCGTGCCGCAGGAGGCCGTCGACGTGGCCGACGCGGACGGAGAGCAGGAGAACCGGCGCTGGGACGCCCCTGTGCTCTGCACCTACCGCCGGCTGCCCCCCGGGGACTTGGCGCTGGAACTGGACATCACCGTGGAAGACGCCACCGCCGGCCCTCTCACGGAAGAGCGCCTCGCACTCGGCCTGGCCGCCAGGCTGAGGAGTTCGGTCCTCCACCCCTCGGAACTCGACCTGCCGAGCGCCTACTGGGTCGCCGTACCCGACGGACGCGTCGTCAGGTGCCGTCTGGAGGCGATCGACACCGACGATGACACGGCATACCGTGTGGACGCCGTGGAGGGGCAAGTCCCCGACCTGCCCCTCGCCAGGGTCGAGATCCTCCCGGAGATCATCGACAGACAGCCCATCGCCACCCCTGTCTCCGACGCCGTCCTCGCCGCACTCCCCACCGGCACGGCAGCGAGCGTCGAAGGCCGCGTACACCACCACCTGCACGTATGGGAAAGACTGATCCGCCGGCTCCAGTCCGACTGGGCCCCCGCCGGCCGCTACCGAGCGGACCTGTTCCACCGCGACCTGGATGCCAGAGACGCTCTGGAACGACTCATCCCGCAGATGGGCGAGAAGCACAGGGACGCCCTACAGGATGCGGTGACCCAACTCGATCGGACATTCAACGAGTACACGGATCCCAAGCCCACAGCGGACAACGGAGAGGGGGACCCCTGGTGGCGAAACCGGGTTCCTCACCAGGTGCCTTGGTGAGTGCTGCATGGAGCCGCATACCGAGGAGATGTGGGACCCGCAGGTCGTGCGGTGGCACGTTCCGGAGGGCGACTATGTCCTGCCTCACGCTCTGCGATCCCTGCCAGAGCCCTGGGACGAGTGCGACCGGAGCCGGAGCAGGGAACTGCCACGCACCGGCAAGCGCCTGGCGGACGCCCGGCGAGTGGTGACCGTACTCCTGGAAGACCCGAAACTGGCTCCGCGAGTCCCTCAGCCACCGTCGCCCGGTCTGTTGTGGCACGCGTGGGAGGAGTTTCACCAGGCCGTTGGGGAGAGCATGCCCCGCACGAGCCAGGTGACCTGGTCCGGGGTGGACGAGCTTGCCCGCGCGTGGCGGGATCGACCGCAGCTGTACCCGCTGCAACGGCACGTCGTGCGGTACGTCGAGGCAGCGATGCTGGCCATGATCCCGTCACTGCGGGACGACATCACCGACTCGGTGTTCCGCTGGCTGGCTCTCGACCCCGACCCGGGTCGCTTCACCGACTGGGCGGTGGACCTGGCCGAGCGTTGCGTGACCGAGGACATCGGCGCCGACTCGGCCCTCGAACTGCTGGGCGCTATGGGCAGCCCGGAGGCCAGGGCGGCACTGGAGCGGCTGTCGGTCAAGCCGGATGGCCCGGCGAGTTGGGAGAACGCGGAAGCGGCACTGAGCGTGCTCTTCGCCCTGGGAAGCGAAGAAACGAGCCCCTGACAGCACCAGATCGAGCATGCGGTTCGCCTGCGCATCGGCGTCCACCCGGACTCGGAACCGGCGATCGTGGACATGGACCGCAACGAGAAGAGCCGTGCCGGTCTCGCCCGCGTCGCTCGCCGAGGTCCTGGCATAGGCGGTAGGGGCGAACGGGATGACTAACCCTCACCCCACGACGACCTCCACTCGGGAGCCTTCCCGCACCCCCCACCCACTCATCACTCCCGCCCCCGCCTCCACCACATGCCGTGCGCGCAGCCGAGGCATCCCCAGCCGCCCCGGCCGCATCGTGCGCACGGCGATGACACGAAGGTGTCGATCGAGATAGGCGACATCGATCGGCATGCGCATACGAAAGGTGTGCACGCTGTTGGCGGGGGAGAGCAGAATCGCCCCTTCGATCGAATCCCGCCCCAACAGCCCTTTCGTACGGGCCCGATACGAGGCGGCGATCTCCAACGGAACACGGACGGACGGCCCCCCGCCACCCCCGTGCACGACCAACTCCCCACACCCGTCCTGCCAGCGCCGCCCCATACGGGCCCACCTCCGACCGTGCCACCTGTCGCCTACCACCGGCTGTCCGAACCCGAACGTATCCGCAGGGGAGTGGGCCCACATGGGCCCACGGGCCCAACCTCTTTGCCGGGCCCTTTGCTGGTTCCTGACTGAAACGCCCCGCACGGCACACCCAATGGGCCGACAAATCACCGCGTTATGCAACCGATACGGCTCACACCGGTCGGCGAATCGCCACTTTCTCCCCGTACACCCTGCCAGTTGACAACTTTCACCCTGGTGCGGCCCCACCCCGCTGTATAGCTTTGGTTCGCTCAAGAGAAGCCTCGCCTCTTACCGGGAGCTGACCGTGAACCGCCGCCCCACCTTCCTCGCAGCGCTCACGCTGACCGCCGCTGCGGCCTTGACGCTGTCCGCGTGCGGGAGCGATGACAGCCCCAAGAGCAAGGACAACGACAAGATCGCGGGAGCCGACTCGGGAAGCGAAACGTCGGCTTCCCCGACCGCCTCCGCCGCGTCCGTCGCTGAACGACCGAAGATCGATCTTCCGTCCGACCTGTCCTACACCTTCGACTGGCCCAAGACAGGGGACAAGGACAAGGACGCGGTCCTGGCGGACAGCGAGCAGTCCATCAAGGCTGTGGACTTGGCGATCGTCAATCAGGACGCGCTCGACAAGGCGTACCTCCACTATTACGAGGGCGAGGCGGCTGCCTCCACGCAGAAGTTCATCCAGAACTATGTCGAGCACAAGGCGTCCATCACCGGGGTCTACCGCTTCTACGCCCCCGAAGTGGCAGTCGACAAAGACGGCACGGCGTCCCTCAGCTACTGCGAGGACCAGGGCACGGCGTATGTGAAGTACCTCAAGACAGACAAGGTCAAGAAGACCGAGGTAACCGCCAAGAGCTACGTCATCTACCACACGTCGCTCAAGAAGAACGACAAGGGCGTCTGGGCGGTCCAGAAGATGGTTTCGCAGAGTGGGAGTCCCAAGTGCCAGCCTTGAGACGTCCGTCGAAGCGACTGTCTACGGTGGTCATGGCCAGCACGTGCTGGTCTCTCCTCGCACTTCCCGGCATGGCACGCGCTGACGACACCCTGGGTGGCGACACACAGGGTGTCAACCAGGAGGCCAACGCCGGCAAAGACGGCACCGTCTCCGTAACCGTAGGCGGCGTCGTCTTCGACCGCTCCAAGAACGGCACCGGCAACTCCGCCGGCGCCCTGACGTCGTCCACCTCCTGGACGCCACCGCCCTGCTGGTACGCCCCCAAGTACACCCCGGAGCAGCTGCAGAAGACGCTGGAGCCGGTCTGGGAGGCCGGTTCGACGGGGTACGAATGGGACGCCGAGCAGCGCGACCGCTATGTCAACGGGCACCCGTACAAGGACTTCAACAAGGACAAGGCCGGCAAGGGCTACTTCTGGGACTCGTATGTGGACGAGAACTTCCCTCCGGGCTGGGACTCCTGCAAGGAGCCCGCGTTCTGGGTGGACCAGGGCGATGCTCCGCCCGCCAACGTCGAGAACGCCGTCACGCCCGAGATCCTCGCCGAACTCGCCTACGCGGAGATCCGCGTCCCCGGCACCAAGGTCACCCTGGCACCCGCCGCCGCGACCAAGGTCAACCTGCCGACCTGGTCCTGGCTGGACGCCGCCGACTTCAAGCCGGTCTCCGTCACCGCGTCCGTACCGGTCATCGGCATCACGGCGACCGCGACCGCCGTACCGCAGTCGCTCAGGATCGAACCCGGCACCGAGGACGCCGTGACCTACCCGGCCTCCCGCGTCTGCGAGATCAACAACGGCCGCATCGGCGAGCCCTACGCCAAGGGCAAGGCCGACCAGACCCCACCCTGCGGAGTCAGGTACCTGCGCTCCTCGGGCAATGGCACATACCCGCTCCAGGCCACCGTCACCTGGAAAATCGACTGGACCGGCAGCGGCGGCGCAGGCGGCGACCTCCCCTACGGCACGTTCGGAGCCACGCAGGACGTCGTCGTACAGGAGATCCAGGCCGTCAACCGCTGACGATCTGCGGAACCACCTGCGTCGAGTCGTCATTCGTCGGCGCACAGGGCGCAGGATGCCTTGTTGGGGGCGTCACCGCCCGGGTAGGAAGAGCACCATGACCGAACTCGGCGCCGTCTTCCGCCCCCAACTCGCCCCCGAGCGGCTTCGATCCGTCGCCCGTATTGCCGATGAGACAGGCCTCGAACAACTCTGGCTCTGGGAGGACTGCTTCCGGGAAGGCGGTATCTCCACCGCCGCCGCGGCCCTCGCATGGACCGAGAACGTACGGGTCGGCGTCGGACTGTTGCCCGTGCCCTTGCGGAACGTCGCCATCACGGCCATGGAGGTCGCCTCGCTGCACCGGATGTTCCCGGGGCGGGTGATCGTCGGTGTGGGGCATGGGGTGCAGAGCTGGATGGGGCAGGTGGGGGCGCGGGTCGAGTCGCCGGTGACCTTGTTGCGGGAGCATCTCGTCGCCCTTCGGGCGTTGCTGGGCGGGGAGCGGGTGAGCACCGACGGGCGGTACGTCCGGCTCGACGATGTCGGCCTCGACTGGCCGCCGGAAGACACGGGAGGCGGCGTACTGGCCGGAGCCACCGGGCCGCGGTCGCTGCGGCTCACCGGGGAGGCCGCCGACGGGACGATCCTCACCGCCGCCACCAACGCCGAGGGTGTGCGGAAGGCGCGGCAGCTCATCGACGAGGGGCGGGAGGCAGCCGGGCGCGGGGGCGGGCCGCACCCCGTTGTCGTCTATCTGCTCACCGCCACCGGGGCCGGGGCCGCCGACCGGCTCCGTGCGGAGCTGGCCGACGAGGGGCTCGAGGCCGTTCCGGATCTCGGGGTCGCCGGGGACGCCGGTGCCGTGGCCAAGGCCGTCGAGCGGCTGGCCGAGGCCGGGGCCGACACCGTGGTGCTGCAACCGACCGGGGACGAGCCCGACCCGGAGGGGTTCGTGCGGTTCGTCGCGGAGGAAGTGCGCCCGTTGGTTCCCTGAGAAGCCTGGCTGTCAGTGGCGGCTGCCACACTCCGGACATGAGGGATGACGACGTGGACGTGCGGCTGCGGGCTGTGGTGGAAGACGATCTGGAGTTCTTCCTGGAGTACGAGCATGATCCGGAAGCCGTCCGGCGGTCGAGGTTCACGCCTCGGCCGCGCGACGCGTTCCTGCGGCACTGGAAGGCCAAGGTCCTCGGGGACGACACCGTCTTCGTGCGGACCGTGACCGTGGACGGAGACGTCGCCGGCAGCGTCGTCGCCTGGTGGGACGGGGACCGCCGCTTCCTCGGGTACTGGCTCGGACGCCCGTACTGGGGACGCGGCATCGGCAGCCGGGCCCTGGCCCTCTTCCTTGAGCGGGAGCAGAACCGGCCGCTGTACGCCGACCCCTTCAGCGGGAACTCCGGCTCCGTACGTCTCCTGGAGAAGCAGGGCTTCCGCCGTGACGGCGTCGTCCGGCACGGAGACGACGAGCATGTCGTGCTCGTCCTCTCGTGAGACCGCACCGCACCTTCGAGGACCTCGTCGCCGAAGGTGCCTCCGTCCCCACGGAGGGCTGGGACTTCTCCTGGTTCGAGGGGCGGGCCACCGAGGCGCGGCCGTCCTGGGGCTATGCGACGTCGTTGGCCGGACGGCTGGGGCGGGCGAGTGCCGTGCTCGACATCCAGACCGGGGGAGGGGAGGTCCTCGACTTCGCCCTTGCTCGTACGGTCCCCGCACCACCCCGGCTCGCCGTCGCCACCGAGGGCTGGCCGCCCAACGTCGCCAGAGCGACCGCCCTGCTCCGGCCACGCGGAGTCGCGGTCGTCGCCGCCCCCGAGGACGCCCCGCTGCCCTTCGCCGACGGCGCCTTCGACCTGGTCGTGAGCCGGCATCCCGTCCGCCCGCACTGGGACGAGATCGCCCGGGTCCTCCAGCCCGGCGGGACCTATTTCGCCCAGCACGTCGGGCCTGCCAGCGTCTTCGAACTCGTCGAGTTCTTTCTGGGCCCGCAGCCGGACGACGTGCGGGCCGGGCGCCACCCCGACCGTGAGCGTGCCGACGCCGAGGCCGCCGGGCTCGACATCGTCGAGCTGCGGGCGGAGCGGCTGCGGATGGAGTTCCACGACATCGCCGCGGTCGTGCACTTCCTGCGCAAGGTCGTCTGGATGGTGCCCGGCTTCACCGTCGAGGCGTACGAGCCGCAGCTCCGCGCGCTGCACGAGCGGATCCGGGCCGAGGGGCCCTTCGTCGCCCACAGCGCCCGGCACCTCTTCGACGCCCGCAAGCCGGACTCACCCTCGCCCCGCCACCCCTGATCACGCGTGCGGACCCACCGTCACCTTCCCCACCACCAACTCGGCCGTCGCCTCCAGCACCTCGCCCACCCGCTCCGCCTGCTCGCCCAGTTCCCGTTCCTGTTGTGCCGTCAGCCGGCCGAGCGGCTCGACCGTGACGGTCGTACGACGGCCCCGGCGCCGCTGGTGCCACACCCCCGCCGCCACACCGTCGACGAGCAGCACCGGATAGTTGCCCGCCTGGCCGCCCGCGAGGGCACGCCGGTACGCCTCCCCGGGGAACAGCCGCTCGCGGGGCTGTCCGGCGATGACGTACGCGTCGAAGTAGGGGAGCAGCCGCACACCCCGTGCGGGCCCGTCCGGGAAGTCGGTGTCACCCGCCGCCACCCACGCCGGTGTCCCCTCGAAGTCGACCTCCTCGATGCGGTCCGCGGCGGCCAGCTCGCCGAACAGGGCCGTGGCCCAGCCGGGCGGTGCCGCGAGCCACTTCGCGAAGTGCTGCGGAGTGGCCGGTCCGTAGGCGTGCAGATAGCGGCGCACGAAGGTGCCCAGAGCATCAGCCACGGATTCCGTACCCCTCGCGGACCTGGTACCCCCCACGGACTCCGCACCGCCCACCGACTCCGCCCGCGGCGGGCGCGTGTACGTCGCCTTGCGACCGCGGTTCGGGCCGAAGGACAGCGTGCCCGCCCAGCCCGCCCGGTGCATCACCTGCCGCCAGCGCGGCCACAGGTCCTGGAACGCCGGCATCACCCGGTCACCGGCCCACGGGCCCGTACGGGCGACGATCTCCTCGGTCAGCTCGTCGAGGGTCAGACACCTGCCCTCGAGTGCGTCGCCGATCGCCGTCACGACCTGGCCGGTCTGCTCCTCGGTGAGCCGTACGTCGGGCGGGAACGGGCTCGGCCCGGTCGGAACCGCCGTCAGGGCGGCCGACCAGAGGGGGAGTTCACGCGCCGGGAGCAGATGTACCGTGCCGCGCGGGCCGTACGTCTTGATCAGGGACCGGTCGTCCCAGAGTGCCGTCCGTACGTCCGCCCGCGTCAGCCCGGCCGTCCGCACCCCGACCGAGACCTCGGCCGCGGACAGCACCTGCGCGTGCGCGCCCGCCATCGCGCCGACCACCTCGGCGACCGGTGTGCCGCTCCCGGCCGGCCTGGCCAGGAACTGCCGCTCCGCCCGCCGTGCGCTCGCGGCGTCCCATGTGATCCTCACGGTCGTCGTCATGGAGCGACGTTAGGCGTGAACGAGGACAGATTCTGTCCTCTTGGGCCCTCGCCGGTGGGTCACTCCTTTCACTCACTCCACTTGCGCAACTTCCGTCGATGTTTTTCACATCGTTATCGCTCGCGGCTCGCCTTCGGTGCCGCCGTTCGCGTAAGTTCAGACCAAGGTAATTCGCGTCAGCAAAGCTGCGCGGGCGGTACCGCGCAGTGGAGGGGGCTGCGCGGTGCCAGGGCCTCCCTGTTGAGCCGGTGATGAGGTCGCGCCGGGGTCAAGCCGGTGTTCGCAGCCGGGTCACCCGTCGGAGGGACGCCGGGGACGAGTCGCCGATCGGGTCCCAAGGTGCGTCAAATCCCCCGGATCCCACCTGAGAGTGCCCGATTTCGCTGCATATCGGCCGTGCTTCAGTCGAGAACAAGCCATGAACGAGGGCTTCTGCGGGCACCGCCCCGTCGCCGGGTGGCTCCGGAGAGTAGTTGTGGCACGCCGATGCACGCGGCATCACTTACGAAGGGTTATGGTGGAACCCCCCCCCTCGGGCCGGTCCGTCTCCCCCCCACGGACCGGCCCGATTTTTTTCTGTGCGGGGGCTGGCCGGAACACCGGCCGGAATACTTCGTTCCGCACCCATGGGCGGCTCGCGGACGCGGCAGGGGTAGGCTTCGCCTCCGGGGACTGCCGCACGGGCAGGGACCGCCCGCGGCCACGACCCGGCCGCACATCGCGGCCTGTCCGATCCTTACGGAGGGGCTGACAATCACGTGAACCTGCGCGACAAGCTGCGTGGCCTGCTGGTCAGGCTGTACGCACGCCGGGTGGAAGGTCACCTGGACCACGCTCAGGTGCCCAACCACATCGGCGTCATCATGGACGGCAACCGGCGCTGGGCGAAGGCAGCCGGTTCCAGCACGGTCGACGGTCACCGGGCCGGCGCCGGAAAGATCGAGGAGTTCCTCGGCTGGTGCAGTGAGACCGACGTCGAGGTCGTGACCCTCTGGTTGCTGTCGACGGACAACTTCGACCGGCCTCAGGACGAGCTCGGTCCGCTGCTCGGCATCATCGAGGACGTCGTGCGCACCCTGGCCGCCGACGGCCGCTGGCGTGTGCACCACGTGGGCACCCCCGACCTGCTGCCCTCCGGGATGCAGACGGTCCTGAAGGAAGCCGAGGAGACCACCGCGCAGGTCGACGGGATACTGGTCAACGTCGCCATCGGCTACGGCGGCCGCCAGGAGATCGCCTACGCCGTGCGCTCCATGCTGCTCGACGCCCACGAGAAGGGCACCTCGATGGAGGAGCTCGCCGAGGCCGTCGACACCGACATGATCGGGCGTCACCTCTACACGAGCGACCAGCCCGACCCCGACCTGGTGATCCGCACCAGCGGCGAGCAGCGGCTGTCCGGATTCATGCTCTGGCAGACCGCGCACTCCGAGTACTACTTCTGCGACGTGTTCTGGCCGGCCTTCCGCAAGGTGGACTTCCTCCGCGCCATGCGCGACTACGCCGCCCGCCACCGGCGCTTCGGCGGCTGAGCCGTACAACGCTGAACATTTCCGAGGTGCCGTAGGCCGCCCGGCGGAGGCCCGGGCACCACGGTCACCGCACGTCGCAACCCGTCCCGGTACCCCTCCGAAGACGCACGTAACACGGAGTTCACCGGCTCGCCGTCATATGCCGTGGCATGGCGACGCTCGTTCGAGGGCATAAGTCAGTCAGGTCGACGCCCGAACCACGGGTGTCGTATCTCAGCGGACGGCACGGGGCCGTCCGCCCGGGAGGCCCTTTGCACCAGCCCGATCGTGCGGTCACAGCACGGACGAAGAGGCGGAGGGCCGGTTCTCGGCCCGCGCAGGGCGGCCGACGACCGGTCCAGCTCCACTCCGTCGCTCCCCGACCTCTTCCGAGGGGGTACGTCCTTCCGTGGTGACCAGCACAAAGCGCCACAAGCCAGACCGGCGCACCTATGTCCTCGACACCAGCGTTCTGCTGGCCGACCCCAACGCCCTGAGCCGCTTCGACGAGCACGAGGTCGTGCTCCCCATCGTCGTGGTGACGGAACTGGAGGCCAAGAGGCACCATCCCGAACTCGGCTACTTCGCCCGGCAGGCCCTGCGTCTGCTCGACGACTACCGGATTCGTCATGGCCGTCTGGATTCCCCGATTCCGACCGGGGATCTCGGCGGGACCATCCGTGTCGAGCTCAACCACTCGGACCCCAGCGTGCTGCCCAGCGGCTACCGCCTGGGGGACAACGACTCCCGCATCCTCGCGGTCGCCCGCAATCTGCAGGCCGAGGGGTTCGACGTCACCGTCGTGTCCAAGGATCTCCCGCTCAGGATCAAGGCGTCGTCCGTGGGTCTCCTCGCCGAGGAGTACCGCGCGGAACTCGCCATCACGGACTCCTCCGGCTGGACCGGAATGTCCGAACTGACCCTGCCCGGCGAGCAGGTGGACATCCTCTTCGAGGAGGGACACGTCTACGTCCCCGAGGCCGCCGAACTCCCGGTGCACACGGGCCTGACCATCCAGTCGGAGCGCGGCAAGGCGCTCGGCCGGGTCACGCCCGAGGGCAACATCCGTGTCGTACGCGGGGATCGGGAGGCGTTCGGCATCAAGGGCCGCAGCGCCGAGCAGCGCATCGCGCTCGACCTGCTGCTCGATCCGGACGTCGGGATCGTCTCCATGGGCGGCCGGGCCGGCACCGGAAAGTCGGCGCTGGCGCTGTGCGCGGGCCTGGAGGCGGTGCTGGAGCGCCGTCAGCACCAGAAGGTGATGGTCTTCCGTCCGCTGTACGCGGTGGGCGGGCAGGAGCTCGGCTATCTGCCCGGCTCCGAGGCGGAGAAGATGAGCCCCTGGGCTCAGGCCGTCTTCGACACGCTGTCGGCGGTCACCAGCCGGGAGGTCATCGAGGAGGTCACCGCGCGCGGGATGCTGGAGGTCCTGCCGCTCACCCATATCCGCGGCCGCTCGCTGCACGACGCGTTCGTGATCGTGGACGAGGCACAGTCACTGGAAAGGAATGTGCTTCTGACCGTTCTGTCCCGGATCGGGGCCAATTCACGGGTGGTTCTCACCCATGACGTGGCGCAGCGGGACAACCTCAGGGTCGGCCGGTACGACGGTGTCGTCGCCGTCGTCGAGAAGCTGAAGGGGCATCCGCTCTTCGCGCACGTGACCCTGAACCGGTCCGAGAGGTCCCAGATCGCTGCCCTTGTGACCGAAATGCTCGAAGACGGGCAGATCTGACCGCCCCGCCCCAAGCGGTGGTGGTTACGCAGTAGTTGGCGCCGTTCGGAAAGGCGAAGAGCCTAGCCGGGCGGCGCCTTCGCGCGTGACGGTTTCCGTGAATCTCCTGGGTCAAACGGGATGTGAGCTTTCACACCCAACACAGAATTGCCTTGCCCCGTCGTGTTACGGCAGAGTCTCACTCCTGTCAGGCCCCGCATACGACACACCTGTACCCCCAGCGGTACGGCACCACAAAAGCAACAGCATCAACTGCATAGCGATGTCGTATGCCGCCCGCGCACCACGCGGCACTCCCTTCCGAGGGAGTTGCCCACCGGGCCCGTGCCTCCCGTGACCCGTAGTTGGGGAGGCCAGCGTCAAGGGCACGATTGCGTCCGCGAGGGTCACCGAAGCGGGCGATGCTGGAAGGAAACCGTGTGAGCCGGATCTCGGTCCGGGGATTCGCAGTGGCTTCGGCCACGGCGGTCACCGCTGTTGGAAGCGTCGTCGGCGTTGCCTCGGGCAGCACCGCGCAGAACAACGACGCCGAAGCGACGGCAAACGGCACGACGTTGCTCGCGGACATCCCCTCGGGTCAGCAGGCCCAGGTGCAGACCGCGTCGCTGACGCAGCAGGCCGACGTGCAGGCCATCGCCGCCGACGTGAGCGCGAAGAAGGATGCCGAGGAGGCCGCCCGCAAGGCTGCCGCCGACACGGCGATCGCGAAGAAGGCGGCCGCCGAGAAGGCGGCGAAGGAGGCCAAGGAGCGCGCGGAGGCCAAGGAGGCCGCCGCCAGCCGTTCCAAGGACATCTCCGACATCCCCGTCTCGAGTTCCTACTCGATCGCGCAGATCCAGGCGATGGCCCGGGGGATCGTGCCCTCCGGTCAGTTCCAGTGCTTCAGCAACATCGTGGACCACGAGTCCGACTGGAACTACAAGGCCGTCAACCCCTCCTCCGGGGCCTACGGCATGTTCCAGGCGCTGCCCGGCACCAAGATGTCCTCCGCCGGTGCCGACTGGCGGACCAACCCGGCCACCCAGATCAAGTGGGGCCTCGGCTACATGAACGACCGCTACGGCAGTCCGTGTGACGCCTGGTCGTTCTGGCAGGCCAACAACTGGTACTGAGCCACCCGGCCTTCGGGCCGCTGCCATCCTCAGCGTGAGCCCCACACCGTCGTACGGTGTGGGGCTCACGCCATGTACGGTCGGACCATGTCGCGAGTGCCTGGGTGGCTCGGCCGGCTCGGCGCCGGACTGACCGAGATGAGCGAGCAGTGGAACGAGCGCCGCGCCGAGGCCGAACGGGAGCGCGGCGAAGCCGAGTCCCGGACGCCGGCCGACGAGTACGTGCCGCCGCCCCCGGGCTACGCGCCCGACGTTCCCGCCCGGCCCGATCCGGCGCTGGCCGTGCCGTGGGGGGTGCGGGTCGCGGCCGAGGCCGCCTGGCGGCTGCTCATCCTCGCGGGCACCCTGTGGGTGCTGATGCGGATCATCAGCGCCGTCCAGTTGGTGGTGCTGGCGTTCGTGAGCGCGCTGCTGATCACCGCGCTGCTCCACCCGACCGTGGGGAGACTGCGGCGGCTCGGAGTGCCGCGCGGGCCGGCCACCGCGCTGACCGCGATCCTCGGCTTCGTCATCATGGGCCTGATCGGCTGGTTCGTGACCTGGCAGGTCATGGAGAACATCGACGACCTCTCGGGCCAGATCCAGGACGGCATCGACGAGTTGCGGAACTGGCTGCTGAACAGCCCCTTCCACGTCACGGACAAGCAGATCAACGAGATCGCCAAGAACCTGCGTGAGGCGGTCGGCGCGAACACCGACGCGATCACCTCGGCGGGCCTGGAGGGCGTGACGGTCGTCGTCGAGGCGCTCACCGGGATCCTGCTGGCGGTCTTCTCCACCCTGTTCCTGCTGTACGACGGCAAGCGGATCTGGGAGTGGACGCTCAAGCTGGTTCCGGCGGCGGCGCGGCCGGGAGTGGCCGGGGCCGGTCCGGCGGCGTGGCGGACGCTGACGGCGTATGTGCGGGGCACGGTGATCGTCGCGCTGATCGACGCGATCTTCATCGGTCTCGGGATCTACTTCCTCGATGTGCCCATGGCCGTGCCGCTGGCGGTGTTCATCTTCCTGTTCGCGTTCATCCCGCTGGTGGGCGCCGTGGTGTCCGGGGCGCTGGCCGTGGTGGTGGCGCTGGTCACCCAGGGGGTGTTCACGGCGGTCATGACGCTGGTGGTGGTGCTCGCGGTGCAGCAGATCGAGGGCCACATCCTGCAGCCGTTCATCCTCGGGCGGGCGGTGCGGGTGCATCCGCTCGCGGTGGTGCTGTCCGTCGCGTGCGGAGGGATGGTGGCCGGGATCGGCGGTGCGGTGGTCGCCGTGCCGCTGGTCGCGGTGACGAACACGGTGGCCGGCTATCTGCGGTCGTATTCACGGGGGTCGGCGCTACGGCATTCGGTACGGCCGCGGGGCGCCACGGCGGTGAGCGCCGAGCCTCCTGCCCCGGACCCGCCGCCGGAGAGTACGCCCAGGACATGAAACAGGGCCCCGTCCACCATGCCCAGGTGACGGGGCCCTGTAGTTCATCGCCCGCGGTTCATCGCCCGCGGCCGGGCGTCACTCCGCCAGGACCGCCTCGGCGTCCAGCGTCACGCCGACCGCCTGGATCACGGACGCGATCTTGAAGGACTCCTGGATGACGTCACGGTCGATGCCGGCCTTGCGCAGGACCTGCTCGTGCGAGTCGAGGCACATGCCGCAGCCGTTGATGGCGGAGACCGCGAAGGACCAGAGCTCGAAGTCGACCTTGTCGACGCCCGGGTTGCCGATGACGTTCATCCGCAGGCCCGCGCGCAGGGTGCCGTACTCGTGGTCCGAGAGCAGGTGGCGCGTGCGGTAGAAGACGTTGTTCATCGCCATCACCGCGGCCGCGGCCTTCGCCGCCGTGTAGGCCTCCGGCGACAGGTTCGCCTTCGCCTCCGGCTCCAGCTCGCGCAGCACGATCGGGGAGCGCGAGGCGATGGCCGTGGCCAGCACCGTGCCCCACAGCTGCTGGGCCGGCAGGTCGGAGTTGCCGATGACCGAGCCCAGGTTGAGCTTCAGGTCCTTGGCGTAGTCCGGTATCGCGGACTTCAGGTTGTCGAGGGACATCTCAGATCACTCCCCGGACAGCAGCGCGACGGGGTCGAGCGTCTCGTCGCCCTTGCTCCAGTTGCAGGGGCACAGCTCGTCGGTCTGCAGGGCGTCGAGGACCCGCAGGACCTCCTTCGGGTTACGGCCGACCGAACCCGCGGTCACCATCGAGAACTGGATCTCGTTGTTCTGGTCCACGATGAACACCGCGCGCTTGGCGAAGCCGTCCTCGCCCTCGATGCCCAGGTCGCGCATGAGCTCGTGCTTGGAGTCCGCCATCATCGGGAACGGCAGGTCGCGCAGGTCGTCGTGGTCCTTGCGCCAGGCGTGGTGGACGAACTCGGAGTCACCGGAGAAGCCGAGGACCTGCGCGTCGCGGTCGGCGAACTCCTCGTTCAGCTTGCCGAAGGCGGCGATCTCGGTCGGGCACACGAAGGTGAAGTCCTTGGGCCAGGCGAAGATGACCTTCCACTGACCCTCGTAGGTCTTGTGGTTGATCTGCTCGAACTCCGCGCCCTTCTCCAGCGAGACGCAGGCGGTCAGGTCGAACTCGGGGAACTTGTCACCGACGGTGAGCACACACTCTCCTTGCAGCGAAGAAACACCCGGATTGCGGGTGTTTCCCATGGGTTGGACTGTGTTGATGTTGGCACAGCCTCGATTGATTACGGAAATAGCTACACTCGGTCGGGTTGATCGGAGGTAGTTATTAGTGACTTTGGGTAATAAGCGCAGGCAGCCCAGCCTCGCCCAGCTGCGTGCCTTCGCGGCCGTGGCCGAGCATCTGCACTTCCGGGACGCCGCCGGGGCGATCGGCATGAGCCAGCCCGCCCTCTCGGGTGCCGTCTCGGCGCTGGAGGAGACACTCGGAGTGACGCTCCTGGAGCGTACGACGCGCAAGGTGCTGCTCTCACCCGAGGGCGAGCGGATCGCCGTACGGGCCAAAGCGGTGCTGGGCGAGGTGGGCGCCCTCATGGAGGAGGCCGAGGCGGTGCGGGCCCCGTTCACCGGGGTGCTGCGGCTCGGGGTGATTCCGACGGTGGCGCCCTATCTGCTGCCCACGGTCCTCAGGCTCGTCCACGAACGGTATCCGCACCTCGACCTCCAGGTGCACGAGGAGCAGACCACCAGCCTGCTCGACGGTCTCACCAGCGGGCGGCTCGACCTGCTGCTGCTCGCGGTGCCGCTCGGCGTGCCGGGCGTGAGCGAACTGCCGCTCTTCGACGAGGACTTCGTGCTCGTCACCCCGCTCGGCCACCGGCTCGGCGGGCGCGAGGGCATTCCGCGCGGGGCGCTGCGCGAGCTGAACCTGCTGCTGCTGGACGAGGGGCACTGCCTGCGCGACCAGGCCCTCGACATCTGCCGGGAGGCCGGCCGTGACGACGTGCCGGTCACCACGACCGCCGCCGGGCTGTCCACACTGGTGCAGCTCGTCGCCGGCGGGCTCGGTGTCACGCTGCTGCCGCGCACGGCCCTCACGGTCGAGACCTCCCGCAGCGACCAGCTCCTCACCGGCTACTTCGCCGACCCGGCCCCCACCCGCCGGATCGCCCTGGCGATGCGGACGGGGGCGGCCCGCGGCGCCGAGTACGAGGAACTGGCGGCGGCTCTGCGGCAAGCGCTGCGGCCGCTGTCCGTACGGGTCGTCGGCGAGGACGCCTGACGCTCCGTACGGACAGCGCCCGTAAGGGGTCCTGCTCCAGCCGCCGGGCAGCGGGCCGTAGGGGGTCCTGTTGGGTCCGCCGGGCAGCGGCCTGTGCGGAGTCCTGCTCCGGCCGCCGGGCAGCGGGCCGTAGGGGGCCTGTTGGGTCCGCCGGGCAGCGGCCCGGGCGGAGGGCTACTCGGTCCGCAGGCCGTCCGGACGCATCAGCTTCCACAGCGGCGGCAGGCTCAGCAGGGTCACCACCAGGACGACCCCCGCGCCGATGCCGGTCATCGACAGCACGCTCGGCCAGTCCACGCGGACGGAGGTGTCCGTCATCCGCAGCAGGACCGCGCCCAGGGCCATGCCCACCGTCGCGGCGAGCAGCAGGCCGAGACCGATCGGGATCGCCGTCTGCCACAGCACCGACAGGCTGAGCGTACGGCGCCGGGTGCCGACGGCGACCAGCGACGACAGCAGCTTGCGGCGTTCGCGCAACTGCTCCAGCTGCGAGACCAGCAGGCTCGCCCCGATCAGCGCCAGTACACACGCGGCGCCGACGGACAGGCCGGTGCGGATCGTGGCGTAGCGCTCGTTGCTCTCGACGCTCTGCCAGGTCATGGGCTGGGCGACCGGGTCGAGACGCGCGGCCGTGTTGCGCACGTACTCCTCGGCGTCCGGCACGGAGCGGTCGAGACTCAGGTAGAGCTGCCCAGAGGCGAACGACTCGAGGCTCTCCGGCAGCGCGCCGGGCGTGATGAGGATGCCGCTGCGCCGGTACCCGGTGGGGTCCTGGCGGGACTGGGCCTGACGGATGTCCTTCGGCACGGTCCAGGAGGTCCAGCGGTCGCCGGACCCGGTGGTGTCCCCGGGGTTGGCCCACAGGGTCCTGCCGGGCTCGGCCAGCCGGGCGGTGTCCGAGTCGAACTCCCCGCCCCTGAGGGCGAAGACCGCACCGTCGCGGCAGGCCGGCAGTGTGGCCACCTCGCGCAGCGAGGCGCAGTCGGCGACGGTGAACGAGACGTAGGAGTCCCCGTCGTCGCCACGCTCGGCGCCGAGATAGCCCTCGTTCAGCGCGGTGACCTTCCGTACCCCCTGGGTGTCGCGGAACGTGCCGGCCACCGAGGCGAGCTCGGCATCCAGCGGCGCCTGCACCTGCATCTGGGCCCGGGAGACGTCGTACCGCGACTGCTGGGTGTAGCTGCCCTCCACTCCGGCGAACAGCATCTGCAGTGCGATCGCCCCGGCGACCGCCACCGCGATGCCGTTGACCATGCGGGCCGCCGTACCGCTGCTCAACTGGAGCCTGCGTACCGCCAGTTGCCAGGCGACCCCGCCGGAGCCGAGCCGGGCGACGACCGTCTCCACGATCCAGGGCAGCAGGGCCGTGACGCCGACGAGCAGCAGGATGACGCCGCCGACGACCAGGTACTCGTTGAAGGAGCCGCTGTCGCGGCCCTGCCCGACCATGGGCAGGAGCATCGCGAGCCCGCCCACGGGCAGCAGCAGTCGCCACCACAGCCGGCGGCGTGCCGGCTTGGCCGTGCGCACCACGCCCAGCGGCTCGATGACCACCCCGCGCAGGGCGAAGAGGGTCACCAGCACGGCGGCCGTCGGCACCGCCACCGCGACCAGCGCGGCCAGCAGGGGAGAGGGGTTCAGATAACTCGGGAACACGCTGACGTGGAACACCTCCAGGGTGGCCGCCAGCTGACGCCCGAGCAGGAAGAACCCGGTGCCGAGGACGAGTCCCAGCACGGATCCGGCCAGCGCCTCGCCGGCCGCGATCCGCCGTGTCATCCGGCTGTCGGAGCCGACCAGCCGCAGTGCCGCGAGCCTGCGGTCGCGCCGCTCGCCGCCGAACCGCACGGCCGCGGCGATGAAGACGGCGACCGGCATGAGCAGCACCACGAAGACGACCAGGACCAGCAGGAGGAGCACCGGGTCCCAGGGGTCGGACGACGCCAGGTCCGGGTTGCCGAAGTGGTCGATCCGGGCCCCGGAGACGGTGTCGAGGCGGTCCGCGAGCCCTTTGCCGCCCGCGAAATAGGCGAGTTCCTGGGAGCCGACGAGACCCTGCTCGCCGATGGTGCCCGTGACCCGGTAGTCCAGCCGGTCCCGCAGCAGCTTCCCCTCACCGGAGGCGAGCAGCTCCTTCAGCGCGGGGGAGACGACCATCTCGCCCGCCGCGGGAAACTCAGCAACACCCGGCGGCAGCGGGGCCTTCGGACCCTCCGGCTCCAGCAGCCGCCCGCGGACGTCCAGGTCCCGGAAGGTCGTGTCCGCGTCCAGGACGACCAGGGAGTTGTCGGCCTTCGGTATCTTCTCCTGGCTGTAGGTGTGGTCGCTGCGGGCCTCCTCGCGCCGGTCCCGCTCCGCCAGCGCGTTCGGGATGGCGGTGGTGAGCAGCAGCAGCGCCACGCCGAGCCCGACGCCGACGGCCGTGAGCAGCGCCCGGGTCCATCCCTCGCGTCCGCCGGCGAAGGCGTACCGGGTGCCCATCGCCAGGTCCCGGCTCCACTGCCGTGCGCTCATACGACGCGCTCCATGTCCCGGGACTTCCCGTCCCGTACGACGATCTCGCGGTCGGAGTAGGCGGCGACCCGGGCCTCGTGGGTGACGAGCACGACGGCCGCGTTGGTGGACCGGGCGGCTTCGGTGAGCAGTTCCATCACGCGTTCGCCGTTGAGTGAGTCGAGTGCTCCGGTCGGCTCGTCGGCGAAGATCACCCGCGGGTTCGTCACCAGCGAGCGGGCGACGGCGACGCGCTGCCCCTGACCGCCGGACACCTCGCCGGGCCGCTTCTTGCGCAGCTCGTCGACCTCGAGACGCTCCATCCATGCCAGCGCGGTCCGCTCGGCCTCCTTGCGGGGCGACCCGTTCAGGCGCAGCGGGAGCGCGACGTTCTCCACACAGGTGAGTTCCGGCACGAGCTGGCCGAACTGGAAGACGAACCCGAACTCGGAGCGTCGCAGCGCGCTGCGCTCGGCGTCGCTCATCGAGGTCACCTCGCGCTCGTTGTACGTGATCGAGCCCGAGTCGGGCATGACGATTCCGGCGAGGCAGTGCAGCAGTGTCGACTTGCCCGAGCCGGACGGGCCCATGACGGCGACGACCTCGCCCGGGTGGATGGAGAACTCGGCGCCGTCGAGGGCGCTGGTCGGGCCGTACGCCTTGCGCAGGTCCTGCGCGGTGAGCAGGGAACCAGCGGGAATGGTCATCGGGCCACCGCCTCACGGAGCTTGTCCAGACGCGCCGCGGTCAGTTCCAGCCAGCGCAGGTCGGCCTCCAGGTGGAACAGGGCGTGGTCGCAGATGAGCTGGTCGGCCAGGTCGCCCTTGCGCTTGCGGTCGGTGAGGATCCGCATGCTGCGCAGGTGCTCGGAGCGCTGGGTGTCGAGGATGTCGGCGGCGTCGCGGTGGGTGAGCAGCGCGAGGACGACCTTGGTGTAGAGGGTCGACTGGAGGTACGGCTCCGGCTTCTCCGGCGTGGCGAGCCAGCGCTCGACGTCGGTGATGCCGGCCTCGGTGATCGCGTACCGCTTGCGCTCGGGCCCGTCGCCCGCCTCGATGCCGTCGACCTGGACGAGCCCGTTCTTCAGCAGCCGGGACATCGTCGAGTAGACCTGGCCGTAGTGCAGCGGCCGGTCGTGACCGAACTTCTCGTCGAAGGCCCGCTTCAGGTCGTAACCGTGGCGCGGGCCGGACTCAAGGAGCCCCAGGAGAGTGTGACCGATGGACATGTCCCGCACTCTACACACCGTGTATACGTCGCATGTATACGCCGGGTGTGCAGCTCATGGCCGGGGGTGCTGGAACGCAGGTCGGGGCCGGTTGTCACAGTTCTGCGACATCCGGCCCGTCCGGCGCTCGAGGGCGGGGCCGTTCAGGCCGGCGGGGGTCCGGGGGCGGAGTCCCCGGAGGGCCCGGGCGGCCGGCCGCGCCGAGGCAGTGGTCCCGTGTCCCGCGGCAGGCGACCCGCCTCGGCCAGCGCCTTCCGCAGCAGGAACTCGATCTGGGCGTTCGCCGACCGCAGCTCGTCCCCGGCCCAGCGCGCCAGCGCCTCGTACACCGCCGGGTCCAGCCGCAGCAGCACCTGCTTGCGCTGCTGCTGCGGCCGGCGCTGAGGGCCCGGACCCTCGGGCGGCACGGTCACTGGTAGAGGGACCCGGTGTTGAGGACCGGCTGCGCGGCGCGGTCCCCGCACAGCACCACCATGAGGTTGGAGACCATGGCCGCCTTCCGCTCGGAGTCCAGCTCCACGATGTCCCGCTCGGTGATCCGGGCGATCGCGGCCTCGACCATGCCGACCGCTCCGTCCACGATCTGCCGCCGGGCCGCGACGACCGCTCCGGCCTGCTGGCGCTGGAGCATCGCCGAGGCGATCTCGGGGGCGTACGCGAGGTGTGTGAAGCGCGACTCGATGATCTGCACCCCGGCCGCCTCCACGCGCGCGTGCAGTTCGACGGCGAGCTTCTCGGTGATCTCCTCGGCGTTGCCGCGCAGCGAGAGGCCGTCCTCCTCGTGCGCGTCGTAGGGGTACTCGATGGCGATGTGCCGCACGGCCGCCTCGGTCTGGGTGGAGACGAACTCGATGTAGTCGTCCACCTCGAAGGTGGCCTGGGCGGTGTCCTCGACCCGCCACACCACGACCGCGGCGAGCTCGATCGGGTTGCCGTAGGCGTCGTTGACCTTCAGGACGGCGGTCTCGTGGTTGCGGACCCGCGTCGAGATCTTCGTGCGCGAGGTGAGCGGGTTCACCCAGCGCAGGCCGTCCTCCCGGATCGTCCCCCGGTAGCGGCCGAAGAGCTGGACGACCCGGGCCTCGCCGGGCGCCACCATGTTCAGCCCGCACATGGCCAGGAACGCCGCGAGCGCGACCAGGATGCCGCCGATGATCAGGCCGGCCTTCGCGCCGGACCCGTCCACCGCCGTGGCGGTCGCGATCAGCCCGGCACCGGCCAGCAGTCCGAGCAGACCGAGGAGCAGGGCGAGCCCGCCGCCGATGCTGTGCGCGGTGAACTCCCGTACACGTGGGGCCGGCATCTCGGGCACGTCTGCGGTGACCTGCGTGTCGTGTGTGGACATGGGTGAATCCCCCGTTCTTCGCGCGGAGCCATCCTGCATAGCGTCCGTCTATCTAAGTGATATCACTTTTCCCGGTCTTGGCAACCCTTCGGGTGCCTCGAACGTCGGTTCCGTTGGGATGGGTGCTGATTGTCACGCCCGCAAAGGGCCGGATCGGCAGCCCTATCTCTTATCTCCCGGTGTTAGCTTTCTGAGCTGACCTGAGCGGCGAACCTGTGTGACGCGTGAGCACACATGAACGAAGCGGAGCGGATCGGACCCATGGGACGAGCGGAAGAGAGACGCGCCCGACAGCGCGGTGGGCGCCGGGCGGCACCCAAGAGCCACCGTTCGTCGGCCCCGGCCGGGAAGAGCGGCATACGCAGGCTCTTCACCTGGAAGAAGCTCCTCGGCACCTTCTTCGGCCTGTGCCTGCTCGGCATGGGTGCCTTCATCGTGCTGTACATGGTGATCGACATCCCCGAGGGGAACGCCGACGCCAAGCGGCAGAGCAACATCTACAAGTACAGCGACGGCGCGATCATGGCCCGCGACGGCAAGGTCAACCGCGAGGTCGTCGACCTGTCCAGGGTCCCCAAGGAAGTCCGGCAGACCTTCGTCGCGGCCGAGAACAAGACCTTCTACAAGGACGCCGGCGTCGACCTCAAGGGCACGGCCCGCGGCGTGGTCAACACGCTCTCCGGCCGTGGCGCCCAGGGCGGTTCGACGATCACCCAGCAGTACGTCAAGAACTACTACCTGACGCAGGAACAGACCGTCTCGCGCAAGCTGAAGGAACTGGTCATCTCGCTGAAGCTGGACCGGGAGAAGTCCAAGGACTACATCCTCGCCGGCTACATCAACACCAGCTACTACGGCCGCAACGCCTACGGCATCCAGGCCGCAGCCCAGGCCTACTACCGCAAGGACGCCGAGGACCTCTCGGTCGCGCAGGGCGCCTACCTCGCCGCGCTCCTCCAGGCACCGAGCCAGTACGACTGGGCGGTCGCCTCCGAGGGCGGCAAGAAAATGGCCAAGGCGCGCTGGAACTACGTGCTGAAGAACATGGTCGAGGAGGGCTGGCTGAGCCAGTCCGAGCGTGACGGCATGAAGTTCCCGGTGCCGAAGGAGCCCAAGCCCGCCCCCGGCATGGAGGGCCAGAAGGGCTATCTGGTCAACTCGGCCAACGCGACCCTGGAGAAGCAGCTCGTCGCCGACGGCACCGCGAGCAGCCGCAAGGAAGCCGAGGCGATGGTCAACGCCGGCGGCTGGACCATCACGCTCAACATCGACAAGAAGAAGCAGGCCGCGCTGGAGAAGTCCGTCCAGCAGCAGCTGACCAGCAAGCTCGACCCCGACAAGCGCAAGGTCGACGGGGACGTCCAGGCCGGCGCCGCGTCCGTGAACCCGAAGACGGGCGCCGTGGTCGCGATGTACGGCGGCACGGACTACTTCAAGCACTACATGAACAACGCCACCCGCGCCGACTACCAGCCGGCCTCCACCTTCAAGCCGGTCATCCTGGCCGCGGCCCTGGAGGAACAGGCGCAGACGCAGGACGGCAAGCCGATCGCCGCGAACACGGTCTACGACGGCACGAGCAAGCGCCAGGTCGTGGAGGACGGCAGCAAGGTCGGCTTCGCCCCCGAGAACGAGGACGACCAGAACTACGGGCCCATCAGCGTCCAGACGGCGATGAACAAGTCCGTCAACTCCGTCTTCGCGCAGATGGGCGTCGACGTCGGCATGTCCGAGGTGGTGAAGGTCGCCGGCAAGCTCGGCATGGACACCGAGAACATGGAGGCCGTGCCCGCCCAGACCCTCGGCAGCATGGGCGCGAGCCCTCTGCAGATGGCCGGGGTCTACGCGACCCTCGACAACCACGGCAAGAAGGTCACCCCGTCCCTGGTGAAGTCGGCGGAGCACCTGAACCAGAAGGTCACCATGCCCGACCCGGTCGGCGACCAGGTCATCAGCAGGGAGGCCGCCGACTCGGTGACCTCGGTGCTGACCGGCGTGGTCGACGACGGCACCGCCCAGGCCTCCGTACGGAACAACCCCGAGCGCGACGGCCAGCAGGTCGCGGGCAAGACCGGTACGTCCGACAACAACAAGTCGGCCTGGTTCACCGGCTACACGCCGAACCAGGTCACCTCGGTGGGCCTGTTCGGCGAGGACGCCAAGACCCACGCGCAGGTCGCGATGTACAAGGCGGCCGGCAAGCCCCGTGTCGACGGCGGTGGCTTCCCGGCGCGGATCTGGGCGGCCTACACCTTCGGCACGATGGGCGAGGTCGCCAAGTTCGACCTGGACACCCAGCAGGGCGCGGCCGTCCAGCCGACCTGGACGCCGACGCCCACGCAGTCGGAGACCGAGGAGCCCAGCCAGGAGCCGACGACCGAGGAACCGTCGTCGTCCCCGCCGCCGACGACGGAGGAGCCGAGCAGCTCGCCGCCGCCGTCGAACCCGTCGACGTCACCGCCGACCTTCACCCCGCCGACGACCCCGGGGACGGAACCCCCGCCCACCGACGGCGACCCGTTCGACCCGGTCAGGCCGGGCGACGAGGACTAGGAGACGAGGACTAGGAGACGAGAAGGGGGGCCCGGCATCACGCCGGGGGCCCCCTCTACCCGTTTCGTGTCTCCGGGGGGGGTGGGCTCGAAACAAAAAAACTCTCCCCTGCTGAGACAGGTCGCACCC